>CAVXCK010000009.1:0-102992 GCA_963760315.1 uncultured Chloroflexia bacterium | reverse complement strand
AACGATGGCAAACTTCGAACGGATTATTTTAATTCTAAATTGCTACCTAACATTCCCGCGGCGAACTCCAGAAAACCTTATTGATAATTCCCGATGGTCTGCAAGAAAACCCTGGTCACCCTGGGATCAAAAAGGATTCCGGATTGTTCCCGTATGTACGCCGCTGCGGCCTGTTTCGTCCAGGCAGGGCGGTAGGGACGGGCGGAACACAGGGCGTCGTGCACGTCCACCACCGCAAAAATACGCGCCGCCAGAGGAATCTGTTCGCCGCGCAAGCCTTCGGGATATCCGCTGCCATCCCAGCGCTCGTGGTGATAGCGAGGAATATCCAGGGCCGCGGCTGAGATGCTTGATCGGAGAAAGCAATTCATAAGCCTGGCGGGGATGACGCCGGGTGATCTCCCATTCACTGTCATTGAGGGGACCCGTCTTGTTAAGGATTTCTTCGGGAATCACCAGTTTGCCAATATCGTGCAGATAGGCACCGCGGCGCAGATCGTTCAGGTCTTTTTCGTCCACATGCAAAGAACCCGCCAGCTGGACGGTCCACTGGGCGACTCGCTGGGCATGCTCCTGGTTCTCCCGCCCGCTTATGACGAGCGCCCGCGACCAGCTCTCAATGGCGGCATCATACGCCATGGTCAATTCGAAATTGGTCCGCTGGAGGTCATGGAAGAGGGCCGCGCTGTCAATGGCGAGGGCGGTCTGCCCGGCCAGCGTGGCGAGAAATTCGAACCAGTCATCGGCGGGTTTCAGAATCGAGCGATGTAGATTTCCAAAACCCCCTTCACCTGGCCTTTGGCAATCAATGGAACCGCATAGTAACTGGCAAATTTTTCCCGCACCAGCCCCGGCGTAAACAGGAAGCCCGTCTTTTCGTCAGTCCAGGGTGGGGACGCTCACCGTGCGCCTTTCGAGGGCGGCAATTCCAGCATACCCCTTACCGATCATTACCGGCTCATGTTGAAAGGTGGGGGAGAGAAATCCGTGCCCGGCGGCAAACTCCAACCTGTGGGACGGCTGGCTGAGCAGGAGAATATCGGCAGCATCCACCCCAAGCTGACCGGTAATCTTGCGCAGGACCACCGACATAATGACATTCAGGTCAAAACTGGAAGTGACGGCTGCTTCAATGGAATGCAAAGCAGACAAACGCTGCAGTTGACGATGGACCTGCTCGGCAGTCGTGACGCGGTCAGTCACATCACAGAGGATGGCAATTATCTCATCCACCGAGGATACCAGGTGAGCCTCAAACCAGCGCTGCCCATTCGGAACCGGCAACTGGTAATCCATTGAGACAACATTACCGGTCTGAATTGCCGCCTGTATCGCCCGGGATAACTTCAGGCCGATATCATGGGGAAGGATGTCCTGAATTTGCTGACCCACAAACTGCTCGGGGAACAGGTACAAAGAAGCTGGTTTACCGGTCTTGTAACTCAAAATCCGACCGCTCGAGTCCATGCAAATAAGCAGGTCGGGAAGGAGGCGGGAAAGCGCATCCAGCTTTATGGCTGCACCGGTCTGTGGTTCATTCGTCGAGTAATTTCCAGAATCACTTTCCATCTAATCCTCAAACAGCAGCAGGGATGCGGGCGCGGAGCACGAAGGTTCCCCTGACCAGCGTACCCCGTTCCTCCGCACCATGCGGACCTTGCGTCTCAGGTACCGATGAAATCAGGTGCCTGGGCAAAGGAGTACGTTTGTGTGTTCAGGCCCAACCCAAAGGCCTGGGTGATCTGCATGGCCAATTCAGGCAACGAGTCAGCGTGAATGAAGAAGAGCAAGTAACGTCCTGCATCGGAGAGGGTGAAAGTCTCTCCCTGGTAGCCATTTTCGAGGGCCAGTTTTGGATCAACCAGCAGCAGGTCACAGAACGAAGGGCTGACAGTTGCCGCAGCCAGGAGGCGTGAAATTTCGAGGTGGTCTTCCAGCGATGGTGAAACCATCATGGAGACAGGACATTGAAGCTCTGTAGTAGTTAACATTTACCATCCTTTTCACTAAGGTTTTTAGTTGCTTTCAAAGGCTTGCCCTGCGTTACCATCCACCAGAAGGCTCCCGCGGCTATGACCACATCTCCAAGGCTGAAAGCAACCTGGTAAGGGAACCCTTTTGGCGTCAAGAAATAGTCAGAGAGCCAGATAAGGCGCGTTTGCTCAGGCAGGAGCAGAATATTCTTATAACCAAACCTGTCTCCGATCCCAAAGTGTGCCATGGTTTCAGGCGAGACAAAGCGACCGGCAGTCTGGGGACTGATCGGCATGTAACCGCCGTTGGCAGCGATGGCCAGAAAATTAAAAACCAGTCCCAGGGTAAGCAGCCACACTCCCGATAAGTGCCGGTTGAACCAGCAGAAAACCAGGAGCAGGAACATTGCAACCATCAGCCCGGCAGCCCCCAGGTCATGCGATACCCAGGAACGAGTCGATGGCAGGTACGAGTATATGAACTGGGGTAAAAAGGCGATGATGACCAGCCAGGGCTTACGAAGCGGTGGAACCGTCCACGGGCGTTTTTGAAAACGGGCGAGGACCAGCCCAACCACCAGCCCGGCCAGGATGGCAAACAGCAAAATCATTTATTAATGAGGAAGCAACCCGCCACCATCGGTTGGAGCGCCAGCGCCCAGAACAAACAGGACCAGCGCCAGAAGCGCAAAAACCACCTGGATGTGCTGGCGATTGATCTTATGGCTAAGGACGAAAAGGTTCGAAATTTGGTTTTTCATTAGACACCTCTTTCAATAGGATTAGAGCCTAAGAGTACACCAGGGCAAGCACCAAAGGGGGCTTCAAAACAGACCGGAAAGATTAAAAAACAATCCCGGTGAAGGCGGAACTCCCTGCTGTTTTTAGAATCGGGTGGACTTTCGGGTGCGATTTTCCCTAAGAAGAATAAAAAAAGGGGGTTCGCTCCGGCAATTTGCGCAGCAACCAGGTGATGTTCAGCGCAACTCAGGCGATCAGACGCTGATATAGGGCCTGCGTCTCTTCGGAGGGGACATCATCCAGTTCGGTTTGCAATGCATCGCGGCAAGCCTGATACTGCCAGATGACCGCCAGCCGGTCCCCCCCTCCGCGTGAAAACGCATCGCCAGGCGATGGAAATCTTCGAGACAGGGATTCACCACCAGGGCACGCCGGCAGGCCTGCAAAGCAGATTCCCGGTCTCCGGACTGGTCATGGAGTTCGGCAAGTTGCCGCAACGCGTCGAGGCAGGCATGCTCCAGGCGCTGGCGTTCAGGCCAGGCCCAAACGGCATCCAGCCCTTGAAGGTAAGCGCCGTGCCAAAGTTTGACGGCAGCGGTTAAATGAACAATCTTATCTTCAACCTGCTCAACCGTCTTCACCTGCGCCAGATGAGAATCGAAATCCTCCACATCGTATTCATAATCCAGGTGGTGGTTGAAGAAATACATGTTCTGCTCGTAAAGGATGACATCCTTCCCAAGGGCGTGCCGCAGGCGGTAAAGATTGTTCTTGAACCTAAGCTTCAATCGGGCAGGGTCAATATCCGGCCAAAACACCTGGCCAATTTCCTCCTTGGTCACAGGGCGCGACGTCAACAAGAAGAAGAAAAACAGATCGCGGACAGAGGCCGTCTGCCACTGCGACAAGGTTACCAGTTTCCCGTTCAGGCGCACTTGCGGCTTGCCCAGGGTCTGGATGGTCAGCCGGGAGGCTTGCAGAGGGGCAGCCTTCAGCATCCGCCGCAGACGTTTGCGCAGGGCCGGGAGGCGCTGCTCAGATTGGGCAGCGCGCGCTAACAGCGGATCAATCACCGGGTCAGAATGCAGACCCGCCAGCCAGGGGAATGCATGACGCAGCATGTGAACCAGAGGTAAATCCCCTGCATCCGGAGCGAGAGCCGCCGAGACAGCCTGCAAGTGGGCACGCGCCGCGGCTTCATCCCCCGAGGCGGCAACAGCCGCGGCCAGCCAGAGGCAGCTCCACCCTGCCTCCGCCGCCAGGTTGCCGCGCTGGAATAGGTCGAGGGCACTTTGCAATTCAGAGCAGGCAGGCTGGAGATTCCCTTCTGCCAGAGACAGGCAGCCGCTCTCCAAAGACAACAAACCCAACTCGTAGTTCGAACCGGTAGCCTGGATCAAAGGACGGACTTCACGAAGATGTCTGTGGGCTTCATGGAACCCGGTTTGCAAGCGCGCCAGACGCGCCTGCACCAGTAGAAGATAGTTCACCAGGAATTGATAACTGACCTGGCGGGCCAGCCTAAAGGCTGTGGTGTATGTTTTTTGGGCGGATTCGTACTCGTCCAAATCCGAAAGAATATCCCCCAGGCTGGCGAGCAGCAAAGCCTCCTGCAAATAATAACCACCCTGACGGGCACAGGCAAGCCCCTCTTCCAATGTCTTGACCGCCGATTCGTAATCGCCTTGCATATAAGATAACCCGGCCAGGTTATTAAGAACATTGACCTGGGAGTACAGGTTGTTTTCCCGCTTCCATTCCGCCAGGGCTTTCTGGTTGAACCGCGCCGCCTCAGCAAGTTTGCCTGTGACCTGGCAGACCCACCCCAATTCCATTTGCAAACGGGCGATACCATCCGGCTCGCCCAGTCGCTCATACCGCTGCAGAGAATCTTCCAGAGAGGCGACTGCCTGCTCCACCCGGCCAAGGCGGAAGAGGCAGAATCCCTTGAACCGCTGTGCTTCGGCGCTTATATGTTCCCGGTCGGGAATGGTTTCAGCTAAACGGAGAGCTTCGTCGGCATCCTGGACTGCACCGGCATAATCTCCCACCACACGGCGGGCAGCTGCGCGGCGCACGAAAGTCAGCGCCAAGCCAGGAACATCCCTTGCGTTCTGGAGCAATGCAATGGCACGATCGAGCAACGGCAACGCTGCGCGGCCATCGCCCAAACCACACAGAAACGCGCCTTTCAACGAAAGCAAAGCCAGGCCGTTTTTCAAGAAACGCGGCAGGGAAACCTTCCAACCAGGATTGGAGCGTAATGATGTGCTCACTCATCAGCACGAACACCCCGACACGCTCGACCAGCCCGGCCAGGGCTCCTGTATCCCCAAGCTGTCGAATCAGGGCATAGGCTTTTTCCCAATCGCGGCGCTCTTCGTAGACCACAGCCAGGCGGGCGAGAATGGCATTCGCCGTCTCTGGCGAATCCTGATGCATGCGCTCCTGGAGGAACTCCCCGAAGAGATGGTGGTAGCGCAACCATTTTCCATGCGGGCCAACCGGCAGCACGAAAAGACTGTTGCGCTTGACCTTTTCAATTAACTTCTTCCAATCGCCCACGCCCAGGACCGCCTCGCACAGGCCAGCGTCGAATTCTTCGAGCAGTGAAGTCTGAAGCAGGAACTGGCGCAGTTCAGACGGTTGTTGAGACAGGACTTGCTGGTCCAGATAGGCGGCCAGGTCCACGCCAGTGGCACGGGCAGTGCGCCTGCGGCTTGCCCTGACCGCTGAAGATGAAGGGTCCGGCACGCCGCGAGCTGTTTCGGGCGCTGAAAGAAGGAGACCGGTAATCCACCCTTCCGTCTGGCGAAACAGTTCTTCGGCGGCGTTGTCGGTCAGTTTGACGCCGTAGTTCTTCTTGAAAAGAGTGCGTATTTCATCGGAACGGAAAGCCAGCTCTTCGAGGTCAAATCCGCTGACCTGCTGACGTGCCACCATAAGGGCAATATCGGGCAGGGTCGGCAGGCGGCGCGAGGCAAGGATCACATGGCAGTTCTCACCGACCTGGGAAACAAAGCGGCTGAAAAGGTCGCGGATGTGGGGGATGAAATCCACAAAGTGATAATCATCCACAACCAGCGCAAAATGCTCGTCAACCTGGTCATCCATCTCGTTGATCAGGCTGGAGAGCAGGCGTTCGGAATCTTGTTCGAACCTGGTTGCCGATTTTAAAACAGCGTTGGACTGTTTGCCGAAAGCGGGGAAGCGCTCCGCCAGAGCAGCGATCAGGTATGCAATGAAACGCTGGGGGTCTTTATCGAGGGTATCCAGCGAGAGCCAGCAGACCGGTATCTCGGACTGGTGGGAGAAATCCACCAGCAGGGAAGTCTTCCCGTAACCAGCCGGCGCGGTTACGATAATGAGTTTCTTTTCCAAGAGATCATCGAAACGCGCCAACAACCGCGCCCGGCGCAAGACCTCCGGCCGGAGGGCGGGGATGATAATCTTGGTGCGACTGATAGGTATTTCGACGCTGCCCATAGGCTGCCAGAACCATTTTACCCGTTTTCGCCCAACCGAAAAAATCCTTTTAAGCCAGATATGCAACCGGATGCTTCTTTGAGGGAGGTTCAACTTTAATTAATAAGCACTTTGGCGATACCATTTCCATGACCTTCTTGATAATTGTAATGGCCAACTCTTTGACTTCACCGGCGAAAATTATAAATAATCTTTACAGTATAATATTTACAGTTAGAAGATAAACAAAACAGAGTTGGTCGCCAATCAAAAGGTCAAGGTTGATCATGAAATATAAAACGATTACTTCGATTGCTGCCATCCTTACATTCATTAATGCTATTTTATTTCTCTTTGCCCCGGTCTTCAGCCTGGCACTCCTGGGTCGGGATACGAATCTCACCGGGATCATGAACACCCGCATTTCCGGCGCCTGTGCACTTGGCCTGGGAGTGATGACATGGCTGGCAAAGGATATCCAATATCCAGATGTTCGACGGCTGGTGTCATACGGCATGCTGACCACTTTGTGTATATTGGTTGTGATTGACCTTAATGGAATAATGACAGGCGCGATAAACAAAGTGGGTTGGCTGATTTTTCTAGCTGATTTATTCCTTTCTCTAGGATTCATCCTATCAGTTTTTACAGATAGGGGTGCGTATAAATGACCCCCCCATATATGGGGGGTCATGTTCATCTTAAATTTCCTTCTTACAAATCTGTAAATCTCACACTTCCTTCTTTCCCGTATACTGTGGATGAAAGAAAGGAGCGTTACCATGTCTGAAAATTATGATCCGATTGATTCACTTGTTAGCGAATTAAAAGGAAACACAGGATTTTTAGATAGGCTGCTGTTTCCAAAAGTCAGTATACGTTATTGGAACAATTGGAATCTTGGTTGCCCTTGTTCTCTTGCTCAAGTAAAAGACCATCCTTTCACTGGTAATATTCTCATCCGGTATGGGACCGTTCTTTTTGCTATTCGAAAAGAACGGTCATTATCTTTAATAGAAGCACTGGTCGTTATCGTTACGACCTGTTAATTGGGATATCAATTAGTGATCGTTTGATGGATTATCGAAACACAAAACCAGATGCCCAATCCATGGTTCTGCCTATAACCATTTCACATTTGGTGAATTCACGGTATTATTGGGGAGGAATAACACTGCAGAGATAGTGCCCAGGAAAAAAGATGAAAGATAAAGAGAACATTATCGAAGCATTTTCTGAAATGGCACCCAGGTATGAGCAGGTTGTTGATTCAGAATTGAACCGGTTCTGGGGGTGGAGCTATAATGGATTTGTCAATGTGTTGCTTGCATCAACGCCAATACAACCGCAAGACATCATTCTGGATGTCGCCACCGGTACAGGCGTAATCCCATCTCTTCTTGAAAAAGCCGGGCATCCTTGCAACCAGATCCATGGTCTGGATATCACCATGTCCATGCTCATGCACGCCAAGCGTCGATTGGAGGATCAGGATGGTCATGCGAACCAGAACCTCGCATGTGCTTCAGCGATGAATATGCCCTACGCGAATTCCGGCTTTACGCAAGTGATATGTGGTCTCGCAACCCATCATATGAATGTAAAAGAATTGACGCTTGAATGTTATCGGGTTTTGCGAAGCGGAGGCAAACTCTCAATCGCAGACGCGGGTGGTTCAAGCTTATGGAAATTTCCGGGTGTGAAGTTTCTCCTCAGGATGGCAGCCTTTATCTATTTCTCCCTGGTCGAAAATAAATCCCGAGCCTGGGCAGAAACCATGGCAGTCTCCAACGTCCTATCCAAGGACGATTGGAACCAAGTTCTATTGAATTCCGGATTCCGGGATATTGTGATCCATAAACTGAAATCAAAATTTTTCTGGGTTCCATCACCCCTGCTGATAAGAGCTGAAAAATAGGAGAGAGTCTTCATGGATAACTCATACAAATTGATCGAAGAGGGCAGGAAGGATGAATTATGGGCCAAACATTGCGGTTTTCTTAGCCTTAGCCGGGATGAATTCAAGGATATCCAGAAGAGGCTCATGCTTGAACAGATTAAAACTCCTTGGTTCTTCAAAGATTGGCAAAATGCTTCTGGCGGGAAAAACGCCAGCCAGCCTGGAGGAATTTCGCCAGACAACTCCCCTAACAACATATGCTGATTATTCAAATTTCTTAATGAACAAGGAGGAAGATAGACCTCCCAGAGAAACCGTATGTCTGGGCTCGGACTTCTGGTAGAACTTCTGACCTTGGACCCAAATGGATACCCTATACAAAAGTCATGTATGACCGTCTGAGCGATCCAGTGGTTGGAGCCATGTTAATGAGCTCTTGTTCCCAACCGGGAGATGTAAAACTTGAACGGAATGACAAGTTCTTAATGGCTACCGCACCTCCGCCATATGCGTCTGCTTACATTGCTCGTGCCACCAAAGATAATCTCGAGGTGATCTTCCTTCCAAAACTTGAAGAAGGAGAGAAGATGTCTTATGGCGAGCGGGTTGCCACTGGTTTTAAGCTCGCCATGCGTGAGGGTTTGGATTATTTTATGGGTATATCGGTTGTCCTGGCAAGGATGGGAGAGCAGTTTGAACAACAATCCAGTAATACAAAACCTTCAAAGGAACTGCTCAACCCCTCGACATTGTGGAGGCTGCTGAAGGCTCTGGTAATCTCAAAAATCCAGAAACGCAATATTTTACCCAAAGATATCTGGCATCTCAAAGGGATCATGTCTGGCGGCACAGATACTGAAATATATAAAGACCGTATCGAACATTACTGGGGGAAAAAACCACTTGAAGGATTTGCCTGTACTGAAGCTGGCAATATGGCGATGCAAGCATGGAATTTCAAAGGGATGGTGTTTTTCCCCGATAATGCCTTCCTGGAATTCATCCCCTTTGAAGATGTCCGAAGAAACAAGGAAGATCCATCTTTTCAACCAAGAACCCTTTTATATGATGAATTGGATCTAGGCATCTATGAATTGGTGTTATCCAACTTTAATGGCGGAGTGCTGGTACGATATCGGATAGGCGATCTATTTGAAGTGATTTCCAACGAAGACGAGGAGATCGGATCAGAACTTCCTCAAATGAGATTTTATTCACGTACGGACGACATCATCGATCTGGGAAGTTTTCTCAGGCTCACAGAAAGAGATATCTGGCAAACGATCGAGGCAACAGGATTGGAGTACAGTGACTGGGCAGCGCAAAAACATATCACTGAATCTTATCCCACCCTTCACCTTTATATTGAATTGGCCAAGTCAGTATCCTTGTCTGAAGGAAAAGTTCAAGAGATGATTCGCCAATCTTTTTCTACCCGCTTTTCGGATTATAACGATATGAAGGAAATGCTGGGTATTGAACCTGTGGTCGTCTCACTGATACCAAGTGGTTCTTTTACTGCTTACATGAAAGCAAAAATGGAGGCTGGAGCCGATCTTGCTCACATGAAACCTCCACACATGGAACCTACAGATGACATTATAAGGAAATTACTTGCAGTTCCGAATGGATAAAATCCATACATGCATTGGGATGCCAGCGAGTTTATACCGATCTTTGCGACAATAACATACGGGGTTATTTTTGGGTTGGTATTGGCTTCTAAGCCAAGAACCCGTTTGAAGGAAATCTTTGGGATCTACTTATTGGCCATGTCTGCATGGTCCGTAAGTGCTTTCCTTACCATTTCCGGTTTTGCAAATGTATTACCCTGGTTCAGGGTGATGAGCGCATCACCGATTGCGATGATGCTGGCCATCTTCTTCTTTGTTCAAACCTTGTTCGGTTTTCGAAGAAAATGGGCACCATTAACGATTGTTTATGGAATTCTGGCTATCCTTATTACGCTCTTTACCAACTTTGTGGTTCAATCTGCTTCCCTGGATCAGGCTGATAACCTTCACTATGAGTTGGGTCATTTCTTTCTTTTGGTGGCAGGTCCCGGATATTCCTTGATCTTCATTAGTTTGTAGTGATCTGATCCAGGGATATACCAGGACTCATGACGCCCATCAACGTGATCTGATCCGATATCTTGTGATCGGGTTCTCCATTACGATATTGGCAACCCTGGCTAATTTTACTAAATTTGGGAAATACCCCATCGATATCGCGGGAAATGGCGTGACTGCACTCCTGATTGCCTATGCAATTCTACGCCATCAACTGTTGGATATTCGGGTGGTCATCCGGTTAGGGCTATTGTATTCAATTACCACAGCGATCTTCAGTGCCATTTATTTTTTAAGCATTTCCCTGGTGTTAAATGCCTTTCAGTTATTAACTGGAAAAACAGTCTTTATTGCATCGATCCTCGTGGGAACTTTGAGCGCCATTCTGCTTTCTCCCCTTCGTAATTTGGCTCAAACTTGGATTGACCGGATTTTCTACCGGGACAAATATAACGCCGAGTTGATGCTTCAGCGGCTAAGTCATACGACCACATCCTTTTTGGATATCGAGAAAATTACTCATTTGATCTTGTCCGAAATCAGTAATACCTTGCATATAGAGCATGGAGCAATTCTTGTAAAGAATATTCAAAGCGGAGATTTTCAGGTCATTGCAGAAGATAGCGAGAAAATACATTTCCCTTCAGGATTCCGTGCTGATCACCCTATTGTTACCTGGATGTCCAGGACAAAATCAACCGCTTTTGTATCGCGATATATCATTCGCATCCCAATTTTTAAATCCATGTGGAGAAATGAGAAGGAGGAACTGGAAAAGTTTAATGCTGAAATATTCCTTCCGTTAAATTCCAAGGGAGAATTAATCGGCATCCTTGCTCTAGGAAAAAACTTTCTTCTCAACCATATACCCAGGATGAGCAATTAATCTTTTCCACCCTTGCCAATCAGACTGCCGTCGCGATCGAGAACGCCCGTTTGTATGATGAGCTCAGAGGATCGTTCGTTCAATCTGTGACTGCCCTGGCGAATGCAATCGATATTCGCGATACCTACACCAATACTCACAGCCAGCAGATCGCCAACTGGGCCGCCGAAACTGCGCGTCAGCTGGGATGTACATCTGAAGAAATCAATGATATTTATTTAGGCGGCTTGCTTCACGATATCGGTAAAATTGGGATCCCGGACACCATCTTGCAAAAACCAGCCAAATTGAACGAAGAAGGAATGGAAAATTGTCCATACGCATCCAAAACTAGGAGCCGAGTTAATTTCCCCGATTAAAAAGATGGCAGATGTTGTCTCCAATGATCGAGAATAGTCATGAACGATATGATGGCTTGGGATATCCGTATGGGATAAAAGGTGAGGAAATCCCTCTGGGCGCCCGGATTATAAGTGTAGTTGACTCGTATTCAGCCATGCATGATAAACGTCCGTATAAAGAACCATACAGTCGTGACAAAATAATTAAGGAATTGAAACAAAATTCAGGCAAAATGTATGATCCGAGGGTAGTGGGTGCGTTTCTACTAATCATCCAAGAAAACGGTGATGACGTATCTCCATGAGAGAGTAATGCCTTTGGCGGAAAAAAGAAAGCTGATAATGAAACAACTCCTGCAGAACATGAAAACCGGCAAGACAACCATCGAAGAGGTTTCTGTTCCCGCGCCGCGCAGCGGGCAGGCGCTCGTTCGTGTTAGCGCCTCGCTCGTTTCGGCGGGCACTGAACGGATGGCGGTGAAGTTTGCCGAGAAATCCCTGGTTGGCAAAGCCCGTTCCCGCCCCGATCTCGTCCGGCAGGTGATGGACAAGATGAAACGCGAGGGCGTGCTCCCCACCGTCCAGGCAGCCTTCAACCGTCTTGACCAGCCGATGGCGCTGGGCTATTCCTCCGCCGGAACCATCGTAGCATTGGGCGAGGGGATGGAAGGCTTCAAGATTGGACAGCGTGTGGCCTGTGCGGGAGGAGGTTATGCCGTCCATGCCGAATACAACGTCGTTCCCCGCAACCTGCTCACGCCCCTCCCCGATTCTGTGGATTTCGAGTCCGCCGCCTTCACCACCCTCGGCGCAATTGCCCTGCACGGGTTCCGACTGGCCGAGCCGCAAATCGGGGAAAATGTGGCGGTCATTGGCATGGGCCTGCTTGGATTATTGGCGGGACAGATCGCGGCCGCAGCCGGGTGCCGCCTCTTTGGCATTGACACCAACCCGGAGCGGGTCGCCCTTGCCTCGTCACTTGGACTTTCAGCCTGCCTCCGCGATCAGGCCGTTGACACAGCCCAGGCCTTCACCGCCAACCGCGGTTTCGATGTGGTACTCATCTGCGCCGACACTTCGTCAAACGACCCGGTAGAGCTGGCAGCGGTTATCGCCCGCGACCGGGCGCGCATTGTTGCGACGGGCGCAGTGGGACTATCCATTCCGCGCAAGATTTACTACGAGAAGGAACTGTCATTTATCAACTCCCGCTCGTACGGACCGGGCCGCTACGACCCTTCTTATGAGGAGAATGGAGGAGATTATCCCATAGGCTACGTCCGCTGGACGGAGGGGCGCAACTTCCAGGCGGTGGTGGATTTAATGGCATCTGGTAAGTTGAAGGTTGCACCGCTTGTCAGCCACCGCTTTCCGATTGAATCAAGGGGCAGAAGCATATGAAGTCATAACCGGCAAAAAGAAGGAACCATTCCTGGGTGTTTTGCTGACTTATGGAGAGATGAAGGAACAACTAAGCTATAAGGTCGAATTTCCCACCGTCCATCATCCATCGTCCACTGTGAAACTGGGTGTTCTGGGTGCCGGTCTCTTTGCGAACGCAGCTCTGCTGCCGGCGATCAAGAAAATCCCAGGCATCGAACTGGTCGGCATCGCATCCGTGGGAGGACTGCATGCCCAGCATTCCGCGAAGAAATTCCGCTTCGCTTTTGCCACTTCCAGCGACGAGGAAATCATCAACGATCCAAAGATCAACACGGTGGCTATTCTCACCCGCCATGATTCTCATTCGAATTTGGTGTTGAAAGCTCTGCAAGCAGGCAAACATGTGTTTGTGGAGAAACCACTGGCTATCAACAACGGTCAGCTCTCAGCGATCAGCAAGCAACTGACAGCTGATGACTGTCCGCTGCTGACTGTTGGTTTCAACCGTCGCTTCGCCCCTCTCGCCAGTCAACTCGCCACGCACTTCGCGAACCGCACGGAGGCACTATACATGCATTACCGCATCAATGCCGGGTTACATCCCGCTCAACCACTGGACACATGATCCGGCGCAGGGCGGCGGACGGATCATCGGCGAGGGCTGTCACTTCGTGGATTTCCTGGCCTTCCTGGCCGGGGCCGCACCAGTATCGGTGAGCGCCCAGCGCTTGCCCGATGGCGGCAAGTACCGCGAAGACAATCGTCTCGATGACCTTCACCTTCCCCGACGGCTCAGTCGGCGTGGTGGACTATCTCGCCAACGGCGACAAGTCCTTCCCGAAGGAGCGTCTCGAAGTCTTCTGCGGCGGGCGTGTGGCCGTGCTGGATGATTTCCGAGAGCTGGAATTGGTCCATGATGGCCAGCGGACGATGGTCAGAAAGGTGCAGGATAAAGGCTGGTACGGCGAGTGGGTGGCTTTTACCGGCGCCATCCGTGAAGGCGGCGAACCCCCCATCCCGTATGAGCACTTGATTGGTGTGACGAAGGCCACGTTCGCGGCGATGGAGTCGCTGCGTTCGGGGGGCCAATCCATCCAAGTGAAGTAAATGTCCAACGTCGAAGCATACTACGACCAGAATGCCCAAATGGAATGGGACAGATTGGGTTCCCACCACAGGGCTGAATACGAGATAAGTCTACGGGCTCTGACCGAGTTCCTACCCCCCGTCCCAGCCAATTTGATCGACATTGGCGGCGGACCGGGACGCTACGCCATCGCCCTGGCCGAACGCGGCTACCGGGTGATGCTGGTCGATCTGGCGCAGGCCAACCTGGACCTGGCAAAGGAGAAAGCCGCGGAGAGTGGTGTGAATCTGGGCGGTTTTACCCGTGCCAATGCCCTCGATCTCTCAGGGTTCGCCGAAGCGGGATTTCGACTCCGCCCTGCTGCTGGGTCCCCTCTATCACCTACATAAACTTGAAGAACGTCGAACTGCTCTGGAGCAAACCCGTCGCCTGCTCAAGCCGGGCGGATTGGTCTTTGCCAGTGTCATCACCCGCTTTGCTTCCTTCCGCGACGCAGCTATTCACGGGTACACCTACGTTGAGGATGATCCGGCTTACGCTGAAAAGTTGCTGACGACCGGCATCCATGACAATGGTAAAGGTTTCGCCGATGCCTACTTCGCCCATCCGGACGAGGTCATCACGCTTGGCGAGAGCGCTGGTTTCACCACTCTGCGGCTGATGGGTTGCGAGGGCATCCTGGCCGGTCATGAGGAGTACGTCAACTCGCTGAACGGCGCAGCCCGGGAGTTCTGGCTGGAGATCAACTACCGCATGGCGCAGGACCCCTCCCTTTTCGGCGCATCGGACCATCTCCTTTACATCGGGCGGAAAGATTATTAGGGCAAATTTTATTATTTGATCGAATATATTTTTCCAACCAATAATATAAAATAATTGCCTTTATTGAACTTCGTGGGTCATAATAAAAAAATTTTAAATAATCCGGAGGTTTATATAACCCATATCGTCGATTAGGTCTCTTTGGGCGCCATCGTCCAGGTGCGCGACCGGCTGTTAGACCAGCAGGCGAAAGGACGCAAGGTGCTGCGGCTGGAGTTGGGTGACCCGTCATTCGATATCCCTGTCAATGTACGTGAAGCGATGGAGAAGGCGCTGCGCGACGGCTTGACCAGCTTCCTCGACTGAAGGTACACCTTCAGTCGTTACTTGTACAGAAATTTGCATCCATCCAGTCCTGAAGGTCTGGGTTAGGAAAATATAGGATAAAGGCAGGTACGGCGAGTGGGTGGCTTTTACCGGCGCCATCCGTGAAGGCGGCGAACCCCCCATCCCGTATGAGCACTTGATTGGTGTGACGAAGGCCACGTTCGCGGCAATGGAGTCACTTCGGACTGGGAAAACCATCCTCGTTTGACATGGATTCTCAAGTGAAGACAGGCTTTCCAATGTGTATATCTGTGGTTTAAGTGGTTGTGGGGTCGACTCTGATCAACCACCCCTGATATATGGGGGATGACTGCCACCAAGCCTCGATGTAAAGGGGAATTTTATCTCACAAGCTCTGACGCAGACAATTATCTATCATTGAGTTTGTTATAATGGTTGAATGGATCCCATGTTCAGACAATAGTAAGGATTAAATCGATACGATGTCAATTAAAGAATTCTTTTACTTGCTTCGCTGGGATTGGCGTATGAACCGTGGATGGACCTTCGATCGGATTCGAAGTATGTTGCTGTTGCTCGATATCCGTTATGAACAGTTGATTCACCGGAATTTTTGCCGTCCCAAGAATCCAATCATAATCATCTGGTATCTAACCCGTTTTTTGGGTTCCATATTTCAATGGTTTTTCGCCACTTCCCTTATCCCGGGCGATGCAAAAATCGGCCGTGGCTTAAGATTGCCGCACCCTCAAAATATCCTTGTCTCAAGATTTGCTCAAATAGGTGAGTTTTGTACGCTTTATCAAAATGTTTCCATTGGTTTGAATGGATTTAAACCCACTGAGCCACCGCACATTGGAGATAGAGTCATGGTGGGAACCGGGAGCATCATCGTGGGAGATATTACGATAGGTTCCGATGTAATTATTGGTGTTGGAGGAGTGATCGTGCGTTCTGTGCCGGCTCATTCTCGTGTTTTTAGTCCCAGACCGTCAGTCATATCAAATTACCCGAGTTGGGATCCTGCAGAACCAGGCAGTGACGAACATATTCGTGACCCGTATAGCATATGGCGTTGATTTTTATTGGAAGAGCGATGGGAAATCAAGTCAACCAGGCCGCAACCGCGATGGGGAAAAGCCAAATGTGCAAGCAATGGAAATATCAGCGCGATCCCGTGGATACAAAATACTCCCTATGAACCGTCTTTCCATTGCCCTAAAAGCTGTCCGCCAGTTGGGACTCGAACAGGTGGGGCTGTACGCCCTTTATAAATTCGGTCTGTTGACGGGCCATTATCGCAGGGTGACCTCAGGGATAGTGAACAGGAAATGGGGAGGAACGATCAATCCTTCCCTGTTCCCTTTTCCTTCTCGTGACGAGCTCCTGGCGGTGCTGGGCAAAGATGGCGTAACCGCCCTGCTCGCCGAAGCGGATGAAATCGTCGGCAGCAAAGTTCGACTTTTCGGCGCGGAACCGACGGAACTCAAACTGACTTTTCCCGGAAAATTGGCGCACTGGACGGCTTACGAGATCGGAGGCGTCCGTCTCCCGATTAGCGAATTACCAATTCCCGATATCAAGTTCTTGTGGGAACCCGCCCGTTTCGGTTGGGCCTTCACCCTCGGCCGCGCCTACCATGCCAGCCAAAACGAGAAATACGCTGAAGCCTTCTGGCGCAACTTCGAGACCTTTACTGACAACAATCCGCCCTGTCTCGGCCCCCACTGGATGAGCGGACAGGAAGTGGCCCTGCGCCTGATGGCTTTCGTCTGGGCTGGACAGGTCTTTAATACCGCACCCGCCTCCACACCGGAGCGCAAGCGGCGGCTGGCAGCCTCGGTCGCCGCGCACGCTGGCAGAATTCCAGCTACGCTTTTGTACGCCCGCTCCCAGCACAACAATCACCTGCTCACCGAAGCTGCCGGTCTGCTCACTGCCGGGCTGGCCCTGCCGGATCATCCCGGGCGTCGCGCTGGCGCGGCCTCGGTTGGCGGTGGCTCAACCGCGGTCTTCAGTCGCAGATTGATGGCTATGGCGAATATGCACAACACAGCACCAACTACCACCGCCTGATGCTCCAGATCGTCTTATGGACAAACACCCTTTGCAGAAACGACTCAAGTCGTACCTACCGCTGGCCGCGCCAGACACTGGACGCGGTCAGGCGCTCGGTCCACTGGCTGCTCTCGCTGCTGGATTTCGAGTCGGGCCGGACTCCGAACCTGGGTGCCAATGATGGAGCGTATATTTTCCCTCTGACCGTCCTCCCATTTGCCGACTACCGCCCCGTGCTGCATGCCGCGGCGCGTACCTTCCTCGACTACGACCTGCCGCACGGACCTTGGGACGAGATGGCACGCTGGTTCGGCACGCAGGCTGGAGGTCCAAAATGCATCGCCCTGCCGCGGTATATCGGCGACCAATTGTATGGCAAACGATCCTGGGCTTACTTCCGCACGGCGCAGTTCAACTCGCGTCCCTCCCACGCTGACCAATTGTTACTCGACTTATGGTGGCGTGGTCTGAATGTTGCCCAGGATGCCGGGACGTATCTCTACAATGCACCTGCCCCGTGGAATAATCCGCTAACTGCGGCTTTCCTCCACAATACTGTGACATTGGATGGCCATGACCAGATGACACTTGCCGGGCGTTTCCTGTATCTGGACTGGGTCAATGCTTATCGGAAGCCCCTGCCTGCCGAAGACGTGACAGAGCTGCAGAGGGTACGCGGGCGCTACAGGGGACGCGGTTATCGCCATACCCGCATCGTCTGTGTCCGCGACGACGACCACTGGCAGGTGGTGGACGAACTCCTGCCATCACCCTGGCGCAAGCGCTCCCTCACCGCGCGTCTGCACTGGCTATTACCGGATTGGGAATGGGAAATCGATAATGGCGAATTGAAATTCGTAATCAAATTGAAATCTCCTCATGGCTGGGTGACGTTTGGATTAAAGCAAAACTCACCAATGACGAATAAAGAATTACAGATCTCGATTTTCCGCGCCGGGGAACTGCTCCTTGGCACCGCTGCCCTTGACCCCACCCGCGGCTGGACATCCCCCACTTACGGCGTTAAAATTCCAGCCCTCTCCCTGTCCGTTACAGCGGAAAGCCGGAGCGAGATCATTTTCACTACCGAATTCGCCTTTGAATTTACGGACCGCCAAGAACCATGAGCTATCGCGCTGCCGTCCTCCTCCTGCATGACGACAAGATCGCCCTCATCGAACGCCACCGCCAGGGAATTCACTATTTCACCTTCCCCGGCGGCCACGTGGATGCGGGCGAGACTCCTGAACAGGCCGCGGTCCGTGAGGCGCTGGAAGAACTTGGGCTGGAAGTTGTGCTCAAGAAACTGGTTGCCAAAATGGGCTGGCAAGGCAAATGGCAATATTACTACCGCGGGGAAGTCACCGGTGGGACTTTTGGCTCCGGGTGCGGTAAAGAAATGCTCGACACGCTCCCCGGCTGCGGTACCTACCGCCCCATGTGGATGCCTCTCGCCGAACTGCTGGATCAGCCTGTAAAACCGCGCCAGTTGGCAGAGATAGTTGTCCGGTTTTCAAAAGAAGGCTGGCCGGAGGAACCGGTCATCATCCCTGAATAATTCCTGACCGCGGACTATGGACGATGAACCGTCCATCCTCCACAGTCCATCGTCCGTCGTACATTGTCCACCATGCATATTTTACTGATCCACCAGGTCTTTGCCGCCCTCGACGAACCCGGCGGGACTCGTCATCACGAGTTTGCCGGTTATCTTGCCGCGCGCGGGCATCAGGTCACGGTTATTACCAGCCCACTGAGTTATCTATCCGGAGATAAGATTCCCCTATCCAGTTTCCCTCCGTTTTCTGCGAAAACGGCAGTGGAGGGGGGGGGCCGGGTAACAATCCTGCACGCCTACACCTACACCGCCCTGCACAAATCCTTCGTCCACCGCTTCCTTTTCTTTATCTCCTTCATGGCCTCCTCCTTCTGGATTGGCTTGGGCGTCAAAAATGTGGACGTGGTCTGGGGTACTTCGCCGCCGATATTCCAGGGCATCACCACCTGGGCGCTGGCGCGGCTGAAACGCGTCCCGTTCCTCTTTGAGGTCCGTGACTTATGGCCGAAGTTCGCCATTGCTGTTGGTGTATTGCGTAATCGGACCCTGATCGGGCTCTCGCTCTGGCTGGAACGTTTCCTTTATCGTCGGGCTGACCGGGTGATAGTCAACAGTCCCGGCTATGTTGGCCATGTGACGGAACGCGGCGCCAGATGTGTCGAACTCGTCCCTAACGGTGCCGACCCGGAGATGTTCGACCCGGCGAATGGCGGTCTTGAATTTAAATCTGCCAACCACCTTGAAGATAAATTCGTTGTTCTCTACGCTGGCGCGCATGGACTCTCCAACGACCTGGGTGTTGTGCTCGAAGCAGCAAAATTACTGCAAGATGGGATAGCGACTTCGGAAATAACTGTCATATTGCTCGGTGACGGCAAGGAAAAACCTGCCCTGCAGAAACAAGCTGCTGGAATGGGTTTGACCAACGTCCTGTTCCTTCCGCCCATCCCCAAGACTGAGATGGCCAAGGCCCTGGCCGGTGCAGACGCATGTCTCGCCATCCTGAAGCCTATTGAGGCATACAAGACCCCCTATCCAAACAAAGTTTTCGACTATATGGCAGCCGGACGCCCCGTCATCCTGGCAATTGACGGAGCGATCCGTGAGGTAGTCGAAGCGGCGGAGTGCGGAGTTTTTGCACAACCGGGAGACCCATCCGCAATGGCCGAGACGATTTGCAAGTTATCAGCAGATAAACGCGAAGCAAGAATAATGGGATTGCGCGGCCGGAAATATCTGGAAGAACATTTCAGCCGGACCTTAAGTGCGAATAAACTATTGGAAATTCTAAAGAGCATGTGCTGTTAGGAGAATATATGCCCGCCATTGCCTTCGACCGTTATTATCGCTTCGACGATTTGACCCGCCTGCTGCAAGCCTTCGCCACGGAATACCCCAACATCATCAAACTCCAGTCAATCGGGAAATCCCACGAAGGTCGCGATGTCTGGCTGTTGACTGCCACCAACTTAGCAACCGGCCCGGATGTCGAAAAACCCGCCCTGTGGGTGGATGGCAACCTGCACGCTCCCGAAGTCGCTGGTTCGATGGCTGTGCTCTACTTCATCAACAATCTCGTCACCCGCTATGGGCAGGATGCCAGCGTCACCACTGCGCTCGACACGCGAACCTTTTACATCGTCCCTTGCGTCAACCCGGACGGAGCTGAGTGGGCACTGGCCGATAAACCCAGGTTCATTCGCTCCAGCACGCGGCCTTATCCCTATGACGAGGAACCGGTCGAGGGACTGCTCCAGGAGGACATTGACGGCGACGGACGGATCCTGAGCATGCGTGTCCAGGATCCAAATGGCGCCTGGAAGCCCCACCCCGACGACCCGCGCCTGATGATCCGGCGCGACCCGGTCGAAACGGGCGGGAGCTATTACCGGCTGCTGCCCGAGGGACTCCTGCGCAACTTCGACGGGATTACAATCCAAGCCCGGGGTCCGAAGGAGGGACTCGACCTAAACCGCAATTTTCCAGTCGGCTGGCGTCAGGAGAACGAGCAGCCCGGTGCGGGCCCCTACCCGGTCAGCGAGCCGGAGTCGCGTAATCTGGTGGATTTCATCGTCAAACATCCCAACCTTACCGGCGTGGTCACCTTCCATACATTCAGCGGGGTGATCTTGCGCCCATATGACGACCGCTCCGACGACGAATTCCCTGCCGAAGACCTGTGGACCTACAAGAAAATCGGCGACCAGGGCACGGCGATGACCGGTTACCCGAACATCTCGTGCTTCCACGAATTCCGCTATCATCCCAAGAAGGTCACCACCGGGTGATTCGACACCTGGCTGTATGACCACCTGGGATTGTTTGCCTGGACGGTCGAATTATGGAGCCCGATGCGGCAGGCGGGTATCAAGGATTACAAATATATCGACTGGTTCCGCGAGCATCCGGTGGAGGACGATCTCAAGTTGATTAAATGGAATGACGAAGTCCTTGAGGGAAAAGCATACGTGGACTGGTATGCCTTTGACCACCCGCAGCTAGGCAAGGTGGAATTAGGCGGCTGGGATTCGCAGAATTCCTGGGGGAACCCGCCAACCAGGCTCCTGGAGAAGGAGATCCGGCTATTCCCGGATTGGATTATCTGGCAGGCGCTGATCTCGCCGAAACTGGCCCTGCGTGAGACGAGTGTCAAGGCGATTGGCGAGGGCACCTTCCTTCTCCGACTGGTGGTCGAGAATACCGGCTGGCTGCCGACCTACGTTACGAAGAAGGCAGTTAATAAAAAGATCTCGCGGGGTGTGATCTGCGAGATCGAAATCCCCAAAGGGGCAACCTTGCAGGCGGGGAAGGTGCGCGAGGAATTTTCCCAGCTGGAAGGCAGGGCTTATCAACCTGCCTTTGCTGAACCCTCAGAAGGGGGCACGGAAGATCGGTTGAAAGTCGAGTGGGTGGTGCATGCCCCCAAAGGCGGGACAGTCAAATTGATGGCCCGCCATGAGCGGGCAGGGGTGGTGAGGGCAGAGCTGGTACTGGAATAGACCAGATCTGGTTTGGACCGCTGCGCCTCAGTGTTCAAAGAGTTGACCCCTTCGGGGCACTCCGTTCCTGCATTCCGAATCAGCATGGATGAATGATGAGATCCCTAAGAAGTGGGGAGGGGGACGCCATGACTACTGCATTTGAAGCATCACGGGGCAGGTGTAGGCGGATATGACGAAAGTACCTCAGGCCTAAGGCGCAGGTGCCAACATGAACAACTGGTACTCATCACGGGTATACACCAGCGGCAGCCCTTCAAACTGCTGAATATTGGCTCCGCATTGCTGGCAGATCACGGCACACGGGGAGAAGTCGGGGCTGATGGTCAGACCGGGCGGCCCGCCAGAAACCAACCACTCCACCCGCAGGTCAGGGCGGGGAGCATCCAGCAGCACCCACAGAAGATACTCGGGCGAGAGTGCTTTCAGAGCGATTCCAACCTGGTTACAGCCGGTCTCATCGATAGTCCCAATCAGAGACGTGTAGGAATTGATCAAGTACTGCGCATTGGCAAAATAGAGATTCTGGCGCGGCTCGACCAGGATGCTGTTGGTCAGCGAGTCCCCCGCTATCGGGATGAGCGGACGACTCTGGATGCTGAACAACCAGGGCCAGGCACAAACCAGGAAAAGCCCGCCTACTGCAGCTGACCAATATTTCGGCACGAAGGCAGCCAGCAGGCATCCCGCAACGGGCGCAAATAGCGCAAAGAATGCAATATGGTAGCGGCCACCAAAGGATTGCCACTTAAATAGCCAGCTGAAGACCACCAGCGACGACAACGCCACCAACGCGTAAACCAGGGTAACCCGGCCCAGCTGTTTCCGGCGTAGCAGGAGCACCGGGATGGCAAGCAGGATGGAGTAGGCCTGCATGGGATTGCCGGCAACATCCTCCCCTGTAGTGATCCCGTGTATCCGGAAAACACCCACAGATGTAGTACGCGGATCGTTGAGGTCCACACCCAGCCAGCGGTGCAACTGCTGTACGACCACGCCCAGCCCCTTGTTGACATAGCGCCAGGGAGTACCCAGGTGCATCGAAAAATTGCGGATCAGATTCGACATTGTCCCCTGGAAATTGGACAACTGATTTCGATGCACGTCGATCTGGGACGGGCTGCCTAGGGGATTGCCATAGAAGCGGGCATTGCGTGTCAAGGGACCGGCGTTCAACGCAACCACCAGGATCACAGCAACCAATCCCCAGAGGAGCGAATGGCCCAATTTGAGTTGCCGCAAAAGGATGACAGCCACGAAGACCGCCAGCGGGACAAGGTATGCTACAGCAATCGGCTTGGTGAGCATTGCCAACCCGGCTGACAAGCTGACGAAAACCAGGCGGTTGGAATGGATGGAGTCCACGAACACATCCAAGCACTCGACTGCAACACAGAGCACCCACACTGCCATCACATAGTCTGAAATCGTACTGGAGGCCTGGATGATCCCCATCGGGAGCGTCCCCAGGAAAACGGCTGCCAGCAGTTGGCCGCGCAGTCTGGCTCCCAGCGAACGGGCGATCCGGGAGACCGCGACGAGGCTGGTCAGCATGGCAAACCACCCAACGAATGTGACAATACGGTCGCCTTGCTGCAGCACGTAGAATTGCAGCATGATCATTTCCGACCCCGGTTGGTTGACATTCTGCACCTCGAACCCCGTCGCGTAGTCCACAACAGCGCGTTCCTGGGTCCAGTGTGCTACGCGAGCCATGTGATAATCAAGCGAGTCCCAAGTTTGAGGAGGGCTGAACCAGGCTACGAGGGCGGTGATGCAGAGGATTGCCAGCAGACCGAGCAACAGCAGGCGATCCGGCCAGGCTTGCGGCAGGAGACGCACCAGCCGCTGACGGAACAACATTGGCTGTGGATCCGCTTCTGCCGGGTGTCTACCGTGCGAACCGCAACTCCAGATAAGCCAGAAGCCGGTTACCAGGCAGGGGAGCAGCCAGGCGAGGGCAAGCCCGGCTACCGTAACCAAACGGAAGAGGCTCAAGAGTTCCGTGACCAGCACCATGTAAACACCCCAGGCGATGACGGCCCGCAGGAAAGCCAGCCGCCAATCTGCCGGGAAAAACCGGAGCAGAGTGAGAAACAGGCCTAGAAATGCAAAGATTGGAATCAGTGCAAGCATGTCATTTCATCCAGGGATCGCTTCGTTCCAGAACCAGGAGATATTCGTCATCCCATCTTCCCGGTCAGATATGCGTCGGTCAGTTCCTTTTCCGGGCGGGTAAAAATCTTCTCGGTCGGTCCAAACTCGACCAGTTCGCCCAGCCAGAAGAGACCAGTGTAGTCCGAGACGCGCCCGGCCTGCTGCATGTTGTGGGTCACGATGACGATGGTGTAATCTTTCTTGAGTTCGGAGATCAAGTCTTCGATGCCGCCGGTGGCGATGGGATCGAGGGCGGAGGTGGATTCGTCGAACAGGATCACCTCCGGCTTGACAGCCAGCACGCGCGCAATGCAAATCCGCTGCTGCTGACCGAGCGAGAAGCCCAGGGCATTGGCTCTCAGATCCTTCTTGACCTCGTCCCACAGCACGGCATCCCGCAGGCTCTTCTCCACGATTTCATCCAACTGGGCTTTGTTCTGTACCATGCCCAGCACGCGCGGACCGAAGGCCACGTTATCGTACACGGACTGCGGGAATGGGTTCGGCTTCTGGAAGACCATCCCCACCCGCTGGCGCAGTTCGGCCACGTTGTAATCGGGGGCGTAGATGTCCTTGCCTTCCAGCAGAATCTTCCCTTCGAGGCGCGTTCCGGGGATGGTGTCGTTCATCCGGTTCAGGCAGCGCAGGAAGGTGGATTTGCCACAGCCCGAAGGTCCGATCAGCGCGGTGACCTTGCGCGGCAGGATATCCATGTTGATTTTGGACAGGGCCAATTTCGTGCCGTAGTAGAAGTCCAGGTTGGAGATGGCGAAAACAGGGGTTTGGGTCACGGGTCAATTTTACACGATTCTGCCTGCAGGAGCGCCTGTGTTATACCTTATAATCTGGGCGATGAAAGCTGCTCGTCTCATCCTGCTTGTCTCCCTGTTATTTCTGACCGCCTGCGGAGGGGGCTCCGGTCAGCCAGTCCTCCCCAACCCAGGCTTCCGCCTACATCCAGAATAAAGGCTCCGACACGATGGTCAACCTGGCTCTGGCCTGGGCGGAGCGTTACCAGGCCGAGCATCCCGACGTCAGCATTTCGGTAACCGGCGGCGGGTCCGGAACCGGGATCGCCGCGCTGGTCAACGGGACGGTGGACATTGCCAATGCCTCGCGGCCATGACAGCCGAGGAAATCAAACAGGCGGAAGCGAACGGCATCACACCGGTCGAGTTTGTGGTCGCCCGGGATGCCATTGCCGTCATCGTCAATCCGGAGAACCCGGTCCGGCAGTTGACCCTCCAGCAGATTTCCGACATCTACAGCGGCAAGATCAACAACTGGACCGAGGTCGGCGGCGATGACCGGCCCATCGTGCGGCTCTCGCGCGAGACCAACTCCGGCACGCACGTCTATTTCCTGGAAACGGTCCTCCGCCTGGGCGACAAGAATAACAGACCCTGTTCTCCACCGACACCCTGCTGCTGCCCTCTCGGAAGGCATCATCAACGAGGTGCGCCAGAACCCCAATGCCATCGGCTACGACGGTCTGGGCTATGTTCCACCGACCTGATGAACAGGTGATCGCGGTTGCCCGCGATGCCAGCGGGCCGTATGTCCTGCCGTCCATCGCGACGGTCAACGACAACTCCTACCCGATCGCGCGCGACCTGTACATGTACACCGCCGGGCAACCGACCGGCGCGATCAAGGATTACATCGATTGGATCCTTTCCCCCGAAGCCCAGGCGATTGTGGCCGACCTGGGTTTCGTGCCGATTAAAGTCACCCATTCACACTAAGGGAGAGTTGAGCGACGGAGCTATTATGGATAAATCCCTCAACTGGCGTGAAACCATCATCACCGCGGTTGTAAAAACCTGCGGCTATTCGGCCATTGTCTTTGTCGTCCTGATCTTCTTTTTCCTCCTGCGCGAAGGCCTGCCGGCCCTGGCCGAAGTCAAACTCGGCGACCTGCTTACCACGCGCTGGTATCCCATCGAAAACCACTTCGGCATCCTGCCGCTCATCACCGGCTCGCTCGATCGTGACCCTCGGCGCCATGCTGGTCGCCATCCCATTCGGGATTGGGACAGCCGTTTTCATCTCCGAAATCGCCCCGCGCTGGATGCGTGAAATCCTCAAGCCGCTGGTGGAACTGCTGGGCGGACTGCCCTCGGTGGTGCTCGGCTTCCTGGGGATTCTGGTTCTCTCGCCGTTCCTGCGGGTCTTCCTGAACCTGCCCACCGGTCTGACCGCCCTGGCCGGGGCGCTGCTCCTGGGCGGGATCGCCGTCCCAACCATCGTCTCGATCGCCGAAGATGCCCTGGACGCCGTCCCGCAGAGTTACCGGGAGGGAGCACTGGCCCTGGGCGCCACCAACTGGCAGACCATCTGGCGGGTGACCCTTCCCGCCGCCCGTTCCGGCGTGCTGACGGCGCTCATGCTCGGCATCGGCCGCACCATCGGCGAGACGATGGCCGTGATGATGGTCACCGGCAACGCGCCGGTGCTGGCGATCAAACTGACATCCATCTTCTCCCCGTCCGCACCATGACCGCCACCATCGCCGCCGAAATGGGCGAGGTTGCCAACGGCAGCACCCATTACCACGTGCTGTTCTTCATCGGCATGGTGCTGTTCCTCATCTCGCTGGCGGTGAATATCACCGCTTCGTCGGTGGTCTTCAAATCCAAGAAACGCGCTGAAAGGGTGCTGTCATGAAACGCCGCTTCAGCGTTGACCGTTTCCTTGTCCAGCGCCTGGGGTTTCGCTCATCACGCTGGTAGCCGTCCTGACCGTCGTCCCGATCATCGGCGTGTTCGGTTATATCATCGTCAAAGGCGCCCCGGCCATCTCGTGGGAGTTCCTGACCGCCATGCCGCGCGACGGGATGCGCGCCGGGGGCATCCTGCCGGCCATCGTCGGCACGTTTTATCTCACCCTGGGCACGGCTGTCTTCTCGGTCCCGCTGGGCATCGCCGCGGCCATCTATCTCGCCGAATATGCCAAAGAGAACTGGTTGACGCGCCTCATCCGCATCGCCATCATCAACCTGGCCGGCATCCCCTCGGTGGTCTATGGACTGTTCGGGCTGGGGCTGTTCGTGCTCTTCCTGAATTCGGCACCAGCATCCTGTCCGCCTCGCTGACGCTCTCGATCATGACCCTGCCGGTCATCATCAGCACCGCCGAGGAAGCCCTGCGGGCTGTGCCGCAATCCTTCCGGACGGTGAGCATTTCGCTGGGCGGCACCCGCTGGCAGACCATCCGCAGGATCGTCCTGCCGCAGGCGCTGCCCGGCATTATCACCGGGGTCATCCTCGGCCTGGAACGCGCCGCCGGGGAGACCGCCCCGATCCTGTTCACCGGCGCGGCCTTCTTCCTGCCGCGCCTGCCTGATTCGCCGCTCGATGCCACCATGGCCCTGCCCTATCACCTGTTTGTCATCTCCACCCAGGTGCCGGAAATGCCGATCCAGATCCAGTACGGCACGGCGCTGGTGCTGATCATTTTCGTGCTGGGCATGAACCTGATCGCCACTGTCATCCGCTCGCGCGCAAGAGCGAAACGACAATGGTAGATAAAATTGATCATTCGAAAACCTTTCACTACAATATTCCGACGGGACCGAATCCCTGCGCGACATCAATCTGAGCATCCCGGCCAATGCCATCACGGTTCTGTTCGGACCGGCCGGCGGCGGCAAATCGTCCCTGCTGCGCTGCCTCAACCGCCTGAATGACCTGACCGAGGTCAAAGCAGTCTCGGGCAAAATCCTGCTGGATGGCGAAAACATCCTCGACCCGAAAACGGATGTGATCGCCCTGCGCCGCAAGGTCGGGATGGTCTTTGCCCGCCCGGTCGTCCTGCCGATGTCCATCCGCGAGAATCTGACCTATGGGCTGGAACTGGCGGGCGAGAAACGCAAATCCAAATTGGACGAAGCCGTGGAACGCAGCCTGAAACTGGCCGCCTTGTGGGACGAGGTCAAGGACCGCCTCGACGACCCGGCCATCGCCCTCTCCGGCGGGCAGCAGCAGCGCCTGTGCCTGGCGCGTGTCCTGGCCAACCAGCCGGAAGTCATCCTGCTCGACGAACCCACCTCAGGTCTCGACCCGATCTCGACCGGCAAAGTGGAAGCGCCTTGCAGGAACTGAAGAAGAATTACACCATCATCCTTGTGCCGCACTCCGTCCAGCAGGCCGCCCGGACGGCCGATTATGCCGCCTTCTTCCTGCAGGGCGAACTGGTGGAAGCCGCCGAAGGCAAGGAACTCTTCACCCACCCCAAGCAGAAGCGCACCGAAGATTACGTCGAAGGGACGGTTTGGGTAAACCGGTTCTTTCCATTCCAAGTGTAGCCAAAGCCATCCCTGCACTCCAGAGGGGATGGCTTTTTTTATCTCCCAACATTTACATAACCTTAACCTGCCTTTAAACGGCCCACAATCAAAATGCGGTACCCTATAGTCAGATAATGAGACATAAAATTAGAAAGGTAAATGATTATGTTGGAACAAACCATTACAAGCTGAACAGATCTGGGCCACTGTGCAGGAACCGCGCTGCCCGTCCTATACCGCCCACCGCTTATTTGCTGCTTCTCTCTGCCATCGACAACGGTTGGCAGGTTGACGGATATCGAATTGGCACCCTCCTGGGATCAGCATGGTTTTATTTATCTGGTCACGTTGAGCCGCCCTTTCCACAAGTATCATCAGCAGCTCATCCTCCCGAAGAATGCCATTGTTGAAAGCCTGCTGTTTGACAGGTCTGCCGGTTCTCTTCTTCAGCAATGCACGGAGTTATCAAATAGCGCATGTCTAACGGGCATCGCTTATGCTTCCCTGCTTTCTTCAGATTTCTCTTCCTTCTCCCGAGTATTTTGCCCTGCAATTGAACTGCGGGGCAAAATACTGTCCTTGTAAAAATAATGCTGACTGATTGTGATAAGATAAAGACATGCCCGAAACCATTCTGGTTGTCGAAGACGAACCTTCTTTGCAGGAAACCCTGGTCTATAACCTGGAAAAACAGGGCTATACCGTCGAAGCCGCCGGGGACGGGCGCTCCGCGCTTGAGGCAGCCCGCCGCTTAAAGCCGGATCTGATCGTGCTCGACATCATGCTCCCCGAACTGGACGGCTTCGAAGTCACCAAGATCCTGCGCCAGGAGATGACCGTCCCCATCCTGATGCTGACCGCCCGCGACGACGAAATTGACCGCGTCGTCGGGCTGGAAGTGGGCGCGGACGATTACCTGACCAAGCCCTTCTCGATGCGCGAACTGCTGGCGCGCGTCAAGGCGCAATTGCGCCGCACCCAACTCCTCCGCGATGAATTGGGAAAGGTCAAGAGCAGCGAATCTGCTTCTCCACTGGAAACACTGGCTTTCGACAATCTGGTCATCAACCAGACCCGCCGCGAGGTCATGCTGGATGGGCAGGTGCTGGCGCTCAAGCCGCAGGAATATGAACTGCTGCTGTTCTTCGCCCAGCACAAACGCCAGATGCTCTCGCGCGAGTTCATCCTGGAGCGCGTCTGGGGCTGGGACTACATCGGCGACAGCCGCACGGTGGATGTCCATGTGCGCTGGCTGCGGCAGAAGATCGAGAAGGATGCCGCCAGCCCGCTGCGCATCGTCACCGTGCGCGGCGGGGGCTACCGGTTCGAGGGGTAGCGGGAAGCGTAAGGCAGGTTTCAACCTGCCGCCGGAAAGTTGATAGGAAGCGAAAGTACCTGACAGACCTCACCGGGGTAAGATTTTTACCATGAAAACCAAAATCGAACATTTCGCCCTCGGTCTCATCCTCGCTCCGCTGGCTCCGATTGCCGGGCTTCTCGGATTCTGGTGGGCATCCTACGCTCTTCTGCCGGAAAAATGGATTCCTTTTGTGCCATAAGCGGTCTCGCGCTTGGCATCCTGGCGGATATTTTCATCCTGAAAAAACTGATCGCCCGCGCCTACCAGCTGGGCACCGTTTTCTGGCTGGCAGTCCTGCTGTTCTACTCCGTGGGCATCTTTGGCTTCTTCATGGGTGTGCCGGTCTTCAATGCCGCTCTGGCTATCCCGGCCGGGTTCGTTGTCGGCGGGAAACTGGCCCACGAAACGGTGGACAGGGTCCGGCTCCGCCGCGCCTCCCTGCGGACCTGCATCCTGACCACGGCGTTGATGGCCCTCGTCTGCGCCGCCTCGGCCTTCTTCGCCTTGATCAGTCCATCCACCCCGAGCGATCTGCGCGGGATGCTCGGCCTCGGTTTCGAAGTCACCCCGGCCATGATCTGGGGACTGATCCTGGTCGGCGGGGCGGGACTGCTGGCCGTCAACTGGCTGCTCACCGGTCTGGCCGTCCGCCTTACGCATCGTTTTTTAAGCGCCCAGATGAGATGAACTGGTTCCTTGGCATCCTGCTCGTACTTTTGCTTGCAGCCGCCGCCTGGCTGGGCTGGCGTTATTTCCGCCTGCGCCGCAGGCTGGATGCCTATGCCCGTACGATCCGCCGCGCCGCCGATGACGGACTGGCCGTGACCGACCTGCCGGAGGACGAAAAGGGGCTGGAGGACCTCTCGAACGCGGTCAAAACCCTGGCGCTGGCGGAGCAGGATGCGAACCTCGGACCTGGACGCCGAACGGGCCAGGCTGGCCGCCGTCCTCGACCAGATGACCGACGGCGTGCTCATCGCCGACGCCGAGGGGCGCATCCAGTTTGCCAACCCTGCCGCCGAAAAACTCTTCGAGGCCCCCAACGCCGTGGGGCATACGGTGGCCGAAGTCCTCCGCCAGCACCAGTTGGTGCAAGCCTGGCGGCGCAGCCAGGAGACCGGCGAGGCGCAGGAGGAATCGGTCGAACTGCCCGCCCGCCGCCAGTTCCTGCAACTGGTCGTCCTGCCTGACCGGAGCACCGGCGGCAGTCTTCTGCTGGTGCAAAACCTGACCCGTGTCCGGCGCCTGGAAACCGTCCGGCGTGACTTTATCTCCAACGTTTCCCACGAACTGCGCACCCCGCTGGCCTCGCTCAAAGCTCTGACCGAAACCCTGCGCGACGGCGCGCTGGAGGATCCGAAAGCCGCCCGGCGCTTCCTGGGCCGCATCGAGACCGAGGTGGATGCCCTGACCCAGATGGCGACCGAACTGCTGGAACTGACGCGCATCGAATCTGGTCAGGTGCCGCTGGAATTGAAAGCGGTTGCCCCGTCCAAATTGCTGCTATCTCGGCTGCCGACCGGATGCGGGCGCAGGCTGAACGCGCCGGGCTGAGCCTGCGTGTCGAGATCCCTGCCAGACCTGCCCGAGGTCCGCGCCGATGCGGTGCGGCTGGAGCAGGTGCTGGTCAACCTCATCCATAACGCGATCAAGTTCACCCGCCCTGGTGGCGAGGTGGTTTTGTCCGCACATGCCGAAGGGGATTTCGTCCGCTTCTCCGTGCAGGATACCGGCGTGGGCATCCCGGAGGACGATCTGGAGCGCATCTTCGAGCGCTTTTACAAGGCTGACCGTGCCCGTTCCGGCGGCGGGACGGGGCTGGGGCTTTCGATTGCCCGGCACATCGTGGAGGCGCACGGCGGTAAAATCTGGGCTGAAAGCGTGGAAGGCAGGGGGAGTACATTCTTCTTTACCATTCCCACAAAATAACAGACCTGATGCGGGACAGGGATATTCAAGAGCCGAGTCTTACCAAACTGTTAACGCTGCCTTCACAGGTCGTTAATCAGCTTGTGATATCTTAATGACTGTTGAGAAAGGATAGTATATGACTTACGGATTTCTGATTATTACCATCGTTGCTTTGCTGGTCGTGATCGCAATTGATACTGTCCAAAAACGGCGTGAGTATCCGCATCACAAGTAATGCTAAATATTGTGTAGACGGTTTCGTTCGGTCAGGGATTCACCCTGACCGATTTTTTATATTCGCTGCACTTCGAAAGGGTGTCGCATTTCGTCAAAATCCTTAACCAAACGTTAAACAGCCGTTTTTCGGGCCTTAACTGTGGCTTGATAAGATTGCGCCATGATAAAAAATAATAGGAGAAAAGAAATGCGTAAAAATTTGTTTGTTTCCATGTTCGTTCTGCTCGTCGCTGTCCTGGTGCTCAGCGCCTGCGGCCCTGCGGCCACACCTACCCCAGAAACTTGGTGCAAACCCAGTCGTGGAAAAACTTATTACCCCCACTTCTGGTCCTGCTGGTCCTCCTACCGCCACGCCGCTCCCGGCTGGCTCCGTCCAGATCACCGGTTCGGGCGCAACCTTCCCCCTGCCGGTCTACACCCAGTGGACCTATGCCTACCAGTATGTTGACCCGGCTGTCGTCATCAACTACACCGGTGTGGGCTCCGGCGCCGGCAAGACCGCCATCATCAACAACACTGTTGATTTCGCCGGTTCCGACTCTCTGTTGAGCGACCAGAACTATACCGATGGCAAGGACCTGCAGATGTACCCCATGCTGGCTGGTGCCGTGGTCCCGGTTTACAACATCGCTTTCAAGCCTGTCCCGACCCCCGCTGCCGGCGCAGACCGCCATCACCCTGCCCAAGCTCATCCTGGACCGCCAGACCCTGGTGGACATCTACAACGCCAAAGTTACCAAATGGAATGATCCCAAGATCGTCGCCCTCAATCCCGGCCTGGCGGATTACCTGCCGGATGCAGCCATCACCACCGTCCATCGCTCGGACAGCTCCGGCACGACCGAGATCTTCACCAAGTCTCTCACCTCCTTCAGCCCTGATTGGACTGCCGGTGGCGCCTCATCCGTCCAGTGGCCCGGTAAAGGCCTGGGTGGCAAGGGCAACGCAGGTGTGGCCGCGCAGTCATCCAATACCCCCAACTCCATCGGCTATGTCGAACTCTGCTTACGCCATCTCCAATAGCATGTCCTATGCTCAGTTGGTGAACAAGGCCGGCAAGACCGTTACCGCCAATGGTGCCAGTGTGGAAGCTGCCATGGCCGAATTCGCCAATGCCTTCACCGACAAACTGACCGCCACCATCGTGGATGGCACCAGCGATGGTGCCTGGCCGATCACCGGTTACACCTACATCATCCTGCACACCACCTCCATGACCGACTGTGTCAAAGCCCAGAAACTCCTCGAGTTCCTGAAGTGGGCGCAGACCGATCCGGGCTGCCCAGAAGGCTGCCACCAACCTCGGTTACTCCGTCCTGCCGGATGCCGTCCGCCAGAACGTGCTCGCCAAACTGGCTCAGGTCACCTGCAACGGCCAGCCCGTCATGGTAAATCACTAAATTCCAGCATTCTTCCCCTCTCATGTGGAGGGCCTCCGCAAGGAGGCCCTCCACCAACTAGTATAATATGCCAAGGAAATGTACCTTTTGCGTGTGCATCCAAAATCCTGCCGCAGCCAAATGGCCGTGGCTTTTGCATAGAGAATCAGACAAACCCATGCTGAAGTATGCTAAACCACTCCCTGAAACACACTGGCTGACCCGGATACGCCGGGCTCTCCACTACGGCGACCGCCCCTGGCAGGGATTGATCATCTCTATTTCAGCCCTCGTTATTATTCTGATGCTTGCCATCGGCGGGATGTTATGGGTCAAATCCGCAGGCGCCCGGTCTGCATTTGGCTGGTCCTTTCTGGTGCCGACCGCCAACCCAAACTGGGATCCGGTCAATGATCATTTCCAGGCCTGGCCGTTTCTTGTACGGCACGCTGGAAACCTCGTTGTTCGCCATCCTTTTTGCCCTGCCGATCGGGATCGGGATTGCCATCTTCCTGGCTGAACTCTGCCCGCCCTGGCTGCGCACTCCGCTGACCTGGATGGTGGAACTGCTGGCAGCCATCCCCAGCGTGGTGTACGGCCTGTGGGGCATTTTCGTCTTTTTACCCCAAGTGGTGGCGCCCATCGGGATCTTCCTGGGGGATACACTGGGGCAGATCCCGTTTTGGGCAGCCTGTTTACCGGCCCGATCCCGGCCAGCGGATCCTCCCGCCTGGCAGCCAGCCTGATCCTGACCATCATGATCATTCCCACCATTGCTGCAGTGACCCGGGATGTCTTCCTGGCCATCCCCAATTCCCAGCGTGAAGCGGCCAAGGCGCTGGGCGCCACCGAGTGGGAAACCATCTGGCAGGTGCTCATCCCTTACGGCCGGTCAGGCATCCTGGGCGCGGTCATCCTGGGCCTCGGGCGCGCCTTGGGAGAGACCATGGCCGTCACCATGGTCATCGGCAACAGCATCCAGGGAGGGGCTCTCCCTGCTGGAAGCCGGCTACAGCATGGCCAGTATCATCGCCAACGAATTCGCCGAGTCGGTTTCTCAACTCCATACGGACGCACTGATTGAAATTGGTTTGGTCCTGTTCATCATTACTCTGCTCTTGAATATCCTGGCCCGTTTCCTGGTCTGGCAGGTGGCCCGCCAGGCTCCGCAGGAGGCGCGCGTCATGAGCCTCTTTTCCGAATTAATGAATCGCAATCGAGTGACACGTGCCCGCCAGCGCAAAGCTGCCAACGCGGTCATGCTTACGCTGACCGGTCTGGTGACGGCCCTGGCGCTTATTCCACTCTTCTGGATCATCGGCTACGTGATCATCCGGGGCGGGAAAAGCATCAACCTGGACTTCTTCATCCATTTGCCGCGTCCGATGGGGATGGCCGGCGGGGGCGTGCTGTCCGCCATCGAAGGGACGCTGGTCGTCACGCTCCTGGCGGCGGTCTTTGCCATCCCGCCCGGGGTCCTGGCCGCCTTCTACGCGGCCCGCTATCCGAACACCCCTCTGGGGGTTGCCCTGCGCTTCAGCACGGATGTCCTGTCCGGCGTTCCATCCATCGTCGTCGGGCTGTTTGCTTACACTGTCCTCGTGGTGCCGATGAAACATTATTCCGGGCTGGCAGGCGGGGCGGCGCTGGCGGTGCTGATGCTGCCAACCATCATCCGCACGACGGAGGAGATGCTCAAACTGGTGCCTTCCACGCTGCGCGAGGCTTCGCTGGGTATGGGCGCTCCCGAATGGAAGACCTCGCTGAGCGTGCTCTTCCCGGCTGCCTCCAGCGGGATCATCACCGGCTTCCTGCTGGCACTTGCCCGGGCTGCCGGTGAGACGGCACCCCTGCTGATGACCGCCCTGGGCAACGAGCGTTTCGATATTGGACAGATCATCACCAGCGGTGTGCAGTCCCACCAATCGGTGTTCCAGATCATCGGGCGCATCATCAACCAGCCGGTCGATTCGCTTCCGCTGACGCTGTGGAAATATGCCCAGCAACCTTACCCGGAACGCGTGGAACTGGCCTGGGCCGTGGCGCTGGTGCTGATGCTCTTTGTCCTGATCATCAATGTCACCGCGCGGGTGTGGATCCAAAATCGCACCCGCCGCATGAAAGGTTAATTCCATGCATATGAAGATGGAAATCTGCTGAATCGGTTTTTCAAACAGCTGTGGCTGGAGAAACCCCGGCCAAGGTGGAGATCAAGAACCTGGCTGTGTATTACGGAAAATTCCGCGCCCTGAAGGAAATCAACCTGTCCGTCCACGAAAAGAGAATCACCGCCATCATCGGACCCTCGGGCTGCGGCAAGTCCACCCTGCTGCGCTCCTTCAACCGGATGAACGACCTGACACCCGGCTGCCGCATGGAAGGCGAAATCCAGCCTGGATGGGGAAAACGTGCTCCTGCCCAGCATGGACGTGGTGGACGTGCGCCGGCGGGTCGGGATGGTCTTCCAGCGCCCCAACCCGTTCCCCAAGTCCATTTTCGATAACGTGGCCTACGGGCCGCGGCTATATGGCATCCACCGCAAGGCGGACCTGGAAGAGATCGTGGAAGACAGCCTGAAGGCATCCGCTCTCTGGAACGAGGTGAAGGATAAACTCAACCAGTCCGGGCTGTCCATCTCCGGCGGGCAGCAGCAACGCCTGTGCATCGCACGTGCCCTGGCAGTCGAGCCGGAAGTCATCCTGATGGACGAACCCGCCTCAGCCCTCGACCCGATCTCCACGCTCAAAATCGAGGAACTGATGCAGGAACTCAAAAAGGATTACACCATCGTCATCGTCACCCACAACATGCAGCAGGCGGCGCGCGTCTCGGATTACACCGCCATGATGATGATCGACGAAGCGCGCGCCGGGCACCTCATCGAATTCGACGCCACCAACATCATTTTCACCCGTCCCAAAGACAAACGCACCGAAGACTACGTCACCGGGCGGTTTGGATGATATATCCGATTGGAGAACCGAAAATGGTTATAATAGGCAAACAACGTCAAGGAGCGACGCATCCGATGCGAAAAACTTTTGAAACCGAAATCCAGCAATTGAAAGATGAACTGCTCCTGCTGGGCAGCATGGTCGAACAGCAGATCCTCGGCTCGGTGGAAGCGCTCAAGAAACGCGACGTGGATGCCTCCCGCCGCATCCAGGAAACCGACAACGCAGGTCAACGCCAAACGCTACGCCATTGAAGAACAGGTGATGATCGTCATTGCCACCCAGCAGCCGATGGCGCACGACCTGCGCCTGCTGGCGTCCATCCTGGAGGTCAGCGGCGAACTGGAACGCATGGGCGATTACGCCAAGGGCATCGCCACCGTCAACATCCGCATGGGTGACCAGCCGCTGCTCAAACCGTTGATCGACATCCCGCGCATGGCACAGAAAGGCGCCGACATGTTGCACCGCGCCCTGACGGCTTTCATCAACGAAGACGTGGAGACCGCCCGTTCCATCCCTGCTGAAGACGATGAAGTGGACGAACTCTACACGCAGATCTACCACGAGTTGATGATGTTCGTCATCCAGGACCCGAAGACCATCGAGCGCGCCAACTGGCTGCTGTGGGTGGCGCACAACCTGGAACGTCTCGCCGACCGCGTCACCAATATCTGCGAGCGGACGATCTTTATTGCCACAGGCGAGTTGAAAGAATTGGAAACCACCCGCCTCAAGAAGGAGTGAACAGGTTTTAACGATAACAGAGACGGATGGCCTCCGTCTCTTTTCCTTTATGAGGATACACCACGTTTTTGAAAAGTACCAAGTTTTTTCTTTTCGGAGTATCATATAAGCACGAAATGCTGTTTTATGGAGGACCCCATGCGAGACCTGACCAACGAGATCCTCGAACTAATCCGCCGCACCTCTTCGGACCTGCCTCAGGATGTGGAAAAACGATTACATGCTGCAGTTGAGAATGAAGCCCCCGGCTCGGCGGCGCGCGGCGCATTCGAGACCATCCTCAAGAACGTGGAACTCTCCCGCAAGAATTCCAGCCCCATTTGCCAGGATACTGGTACGCCCATCTTCTATGTCAAAACCCCAGAAGGCTGGAGCACCCTCAAACTCAAGCAGCAGATCCGCACGGCACTGGCTGAAGCCACCAAAAGGTCATACATGCGCCCGAACGCTGTGGATGCAGTCTACGACAAGAACAGTGGGAACAACCTGGGCGGCGACGATTTCCCGTACATCCATTTTGACGAAGTCGAAGGCGACGAATTAACGGTCGAATTGATGCTCAAGGGGGGCGGTTGCGAGAACGTCGGCGCGCAATATTCCCTGCCAGATAACCGTCTCGGCGCAGGCCGCGACCTGGCCGGGGTCCGTAAAGTTGTCCTGGACGCGGTGCAAAGGGCACAAGGCCAGGGCTGCGCACCGGGGATTTTGGGCGTCTCCATCGGCGGCGATCGCGGTACCGGCTATGTCAAATCGAAGGAAGTGCTGTTGGAAAAGATTGGCACGCGCAACCCGGACCCAAAACTTGCCGAACTGGAAGAACGCCTGACCAGCGAAGCCAACCAGTTGGGCATCGGTCCGATGGGCTTCGGCGGTAAAACGACGGTGATCGATACCAAGATCATCGGCCTTTCCCGCCTACCGGCCTCGTACTTCGTTACCATCTCTTACATGTGCTGGGCATATCGCCGGCGCAAGATGACAGTAAAGGGTGATGAGGTGCTCTACGATTAACCTGTGGGCCGTGGACGGCGGATCATCGTCAAAGGTCCATCGTCCGTTGTTGTTACCAGAGGAAAAAATATGCGTAAAATCACAATTCCCATCCGCGACGAAACCATCCTCAGCCTGAAGGTCGGCGAACCGGTGGCATTGACCGGCGTCATGATCACCGGCCGGGATACAGTTCACAAATGGCTGATTGAAACCTTTATCAAAAAGACCCGACCACCGCAGGGCGAAGACCTGCAGGTCTATGAGGCACTCAAACCGATCCTGGGCGGTGGCGTCATTTACCACTGCGGGCCGGTCGTCTCCGGGTTGGTTACGAAACAGTATAAATTTGTGGCCGCCGGACCGACCACTTCCATCCGCGAAGAGCCGTATCAGGCTGACGTGATGAAACACTTCAATCTCAAGGGTGTGATCGGCAAGGGGGGCATGGGTGCAAAGACTTTGAAGGGCTGTCAGGAAGTACCGGGCGTTTATTTCCATGCCATTGGCGGCGCGGCCACCTTGATCGCCCAATCCGTAACGAGAGTACTGGGTGTCTACAAACTTGAATTTGGCGTGCCGGAGGCTGTCTGGGTGATCGAAGTAAAAGATTTCCCCGTTGTGGTGACCATGGATGCCCACGGCCAGTCCCTGCACGAGGTGATTGAAAAAGACTCGGCCAGGGTACTGGCGGATTTGCTGGCAAAATAGGCGATACCCTGTCGCAACGAGGCAGTTGCGGGTCAATCCAGCCGCGACGAATCGTGATTCTGCGAAGCATTTGACCACACCCGAATTTCGGCACCTGGATGTAGACAAGTGAGGGACCTGGTTCCTAAAATAAATCAGGTCTCTTAAAATTAGCAGAATTCTACGGTTTCTCCAGACCGTGGGCTTCGAGAAACTTTTCATCTTTCAGCAAGTCCACTGTCGGGCCATCGGCCACGATGCGGCCCTCGTCCATGACAACCATGCGCGGGATCAGTTCGCTCACCATGCGCAAATCGTGGCTTGCGACCAGCATGGTAACCGGCAGATCCCGCAGCAAGTTAATGAGACCGCGCCGGGCGCGCGGGTCAAGATCGGCGGTGGGTTCATCCAACACCAGAACTTCGGGTTTCATCGAAAGGACGGTGGCGATGGCAATGCGTTTTTTTTCACCCGTGCTCAGGTGGTGTGAAACGCGTCGGGCGTAGGATTGCATTGAAACGGCAGCCAGGGCGGAGGTTACACAGGCTGCCACATCTTCCGACCTCAGTCCCTGGTAGAGTGGGCCGAAGGCCACATCCTCGTATACTGTTGGCGAGAATAACTGGTCGTCAGGGTTTTGGAACACCAGACCCACGGCAGCGCGCACGCGACCGAGTGTCTTCTCGCCCACTTCCAGCCCGCAGACCGTCACCCGCCCCTGACCGATTAGAATGCCGTTAAGGTGCAAAATCAGGGTGGACTTGCCTGCCCCGTTCGGGCCCACCAGAGCCACCTTCTCGCCGGGGGCAATATGCAGGGAAACACCCACCAGTGCTGGATGTCCATCGGGGTAGGAATAACTAAGTTGATCGACTTCAATGGAATGGTGCATCTCGTTAGCCCCAGAACAGGATTCCAAAGGATAGGAGTAGGCCGAGCAAGGTCAGCCCTGCTGCCAGCGTCCGCCAGGTTGCGCCGGTCACGGGGGGTAGCGGCAGGAGGCGCACTTCGCCGTCGTAACCGCGCGAAAGCATGGCGACGATAGATGCGGTCACTGCGCTCGAAAGCCCGCAGGAACAGATTCCCGGCCATCCCGCCGGTAACGCGCGCCCGCCAGAGCGCGCTCCCTCTGGATCTAGTACCTGTCAGCGAACTTTGACCGGAACGCGCCGACCGGGCACGCATCAAACGCAAAGCCTCGTCCACCAGCACAAACAGGTAACGCCACATCAGCCCAAACATGCCCACCAGCAGGCGCGGGATACCCACCGCGCGCATGGCTTGCAACAATTCAGGGAAGGGCGTGGACGAGGCCATCACAATAGCCGCCTGCACCGAGAGCCAGGACTTGAGCGCAATGCTGACGAAGCGCGACAGTCCCTCGGCGTGGGCAATTAGTGTCCAGGACCCGATGGAGAAAGAAAAGAGTGCTGTCCCGCCGTTGGTGAAAATTATCGGGAAAGCCGCCAGCACGAACGGCAGAGCCAGCAAAGCGCGACTCAAAACGTAGCGCGACCCCCAACCCGGACAGAATCTCGACCGAGAGCATAAGAGCAAAGAGCAGGATGTAGACTGGCCAGGCGGCAACTGGCGTGAGCGAGACCGTCAGGATGAAGGTCACTGCCAGCACGAATTTTATACGCCCATCCAATGAATGGATCGGGCTGGTGCGCGGCCGGTAGGGATCCAGGAAGTGTAGGTGCATAGGCTATTTCGATGGGATACAAACCATCGTTCCCTCATGCCTTCTTCCGCCGCCAGAGTGCCATCCCCAGTGCGACGCCAAAGACCAGCAGCGCGCCGAGTATCCCGGCGAGGATGGTTGCCAAGGCCCTATTATCGAATGCCGGGGAATATATAATCGGGGATAATCTTATAGAAGGGGGCACGCGCCGCCTGCAGGAAGCCCTTCTGCTCGGCAACCCATTCCAGGCCGTCGGGATGGGATGAAGCCATTGGAGAGAGGATCGCCAGCACCAGGGCAATACCCAGACCCAAGTATCCAAACCGCCGCGCCCCTTTTGGGTGCCGTCTTACTGGCGCTGAACAGGTCGCGCCGCGCCGCGTAAAGGAAAGCCAGCGCGCCGATGGTGATCAGTCCTTCGCCGATGCCAATCAGCATGTGAATGCCGCCCATGGCCGGGACGGAGATATTGGCCGGGGAGGTGCCGGAAAGAGCCAATTCCAGGGCGCAAGCCAGCGAGGCGATGACAATCGAGAGCCAGGCGGCCGCGGCACCTCCAATGAAGATGCCCCACGATCTTCCGCGTGCAATTCTGCGGATGCTGGTGTAAACGAAGTACGAGACTGCCACGCCAATAACCGCCATGTTGAAGAGGTTCGCGCCCAGCGCCAGCAGGCCGCCGTCCTGAAAGATCAACGCCTGGATGCTGACCACGCTGGTCAGCACGATGACCGCCGCCCACGGACCGAGCAGGATGGTGGCCAGAGCCGCGCCCAGCAGGTGGCCGGAGGTTCCGCCGGTGACGCTGAAGTTGAGCATCTGCCCGGCGAAGATGGCCGCCGCCAGCACACCCATCAAGGGCACCTGGCGTTCGCCCAAATCCTTGCCCACCCGCCGCAGGGCGTAGGCTACGGCAATTACAGAAACCACCCAGAAAATGACTGAAACCAGGGTGGAAAGGAACCCATCCGGGATGTGCATGGGTTGAACGGGGGAATACAACATACGAAGCACCTATTGAGAGTTTTGTTGACATTCAGGGCACAGCCCGAAGAATGTCAAATGACCGGCATTGAGACAATAACCGGTTTCGCTTTCCAGCTGCCTGATCGCAGGTGCGAGCATACCCGGGTCAATTTCCAACTGCTTACCGCAGGTGCGGCAAATGATGTGGTGATGAGACTCCCCGGATAGTTCATACGCCAGATGTCCATTGCCCCGGTCGGCCACCAGCAGGATACCGTTCCCAGCCAGGAATTCCAGCGTGCGGTAGACGGTGGCCTCGGTCATTCCGGTCTGATGGACGCGTTGATAAATCTGCACCGGCGAGAGATGCCCGCCGTCGTGCAGGGCCTGCAGGATGGCAAATCGTTGGGAGGTCATACGATAGCCGCGCGCACGCAGCATTTGAGTGAGGCGGGGGGTACATGACATGGCACAATTCCTTATTGATAATTTTATCAATAAGGAATTAATTCTGCAAAGAGAAACAAAAAACCCGTTTTTTACCAGAAAACGGGTTTCATCGGGAAATGGGACGTGAATCATCTAAGGTTCCCAGGCGAAATGGATCAGGGCAAAGACGTAGGGCTGACCCTGGACGTACTCCACCCCTACCAGCCAGTAGCGCCAGTCCAGGTCCACGCCGGGGGTGCCGGGTTTGTAAACGGTGTAGTAATTGACGTTGGCATATTCGACAGGCCAGGGGTCGCTGCCATATTGCGTTGCCGTGCCGAGCGAGTTGCAGGTTAACGAATAACTGGCGTTAAAGACTTCCTGCAACCGAGGCAGGACCTTCTCATGGAATGAGCCGATGGTATCCATTCCGCTGGCAGGAGCGGCGCCCCAGTTATGAATATAGGTACTATCAAAGACCCAGCGGGCGTGTTCCCGGTCAAAGATGATGGGGATGCCATACCGCCACAACCAGAGAGCCATGCCATGCGCAGGGCTGACCAGCGAGGCCAGCCTCTCGCCATTGGAAATCTTGAGTGCGTCGCCAAGATTGGTGAGCAATGTATTGACCCGAATGTCGGCACAGAAGGTGGCTGGGGGCACGTATTCCGTCAGATATTGGTCGTTGACCCAACCGATACCGCCCCCCGGATTCTGAACCTGCGCCCACAAGTCACCATCCGCCATGATTGAGGGTCCGGTGCGCATGATGTTCGTCGCCGTGGCGGTGAAGGACCCGGAAATTGCATTGACCGCCCCGGCTCCCGTGCGTACGTTCAGCACATCGTCCGCGCCGATCAGGATGACAGCATATGGCCCGGAGGGCACGCCAGGAATGATCCCGCCGGTTGTCGCCGTGGGTGCACTACCGGTGGTGGGCGTAAGGAGTCCATTTACGAGGGTTGGCAGGCTCGTGGTTGAGGTGGGAACGGTGGGTGCGGGAGCGCCAGTCGTCGCAGTAACAAGAAGTGGTGTGGGAGAAGGAATGATGACCCGGGTCGGCAGTAAAGTCGGTGTGCCAGAAAACGAAATCAAGCAACCGGTGAGGGCAACCAGCAGACCGAGACCCAGCAAGCCAAAAACAGTAATTTTCATGATCTCTCCTTCCGAACAAATCCGGTAGATCACATATTTATTTGTAGTAGTGACTTCAGTTGCTCTTTTGGCGCGAAAAGCCAATTATTGGTGTTTAAGCAACGTCTCCACAGCCATACCGTCCAAACAGGGAAACAGTAACTTCAACAAGTTTATGATTTCATAAATTCATAATTTCATTACTCCCAATCCGAATAAACCGGCTCATCAAGCAACTAAGGGGCCATCTCCCGGTACAGGAACCAGTGTCCCAACCGGTCATCAACGTCTTTTATTTCGCGGTCATAATACAGGTCGAAGACCTGACCTGTATCCGTACGGACCCGGAAGTAGAAGCGGCCCACTCCGAGCGAGCCGCGTCCTGCGGCGATAGCAGCATGTGCCAGACGCATGTTATGCGCCATCCGTCCGCGGCGGGTAAAATCGTGCCATTCGGAAATTTTTTCAATCACGCGGTAACTACGTTCCTGCCAGGTGAAACCGTCAGGACAGGGCGGCGTTTTTTGGCGGACGGGAGGCAGAACAAAGTGGATTTCAATTTCCTCGCCGATGAAATGCAGAGCAGGTTCGTTCATATTCTATGGATACAGGTTTTCAAGGAAATATTCGCTGATAGGCTTTACCATCCCAAGGGATGTCAAAATCCATTTCGATCTCATTCGTAATTATTTTACTGCTTCTTTGGCTTAATATGCGTCCAACAACCCAATATCCTCCATCCCAAGGGCAACTCCTCCATGGAATAACAAATTCCCCTGCAGGTGAAGGGGAATTGCTGCTTCATGCATAAACACATAAATTTTGAAGATGAAAATGCTGTAAAACCCATCAATATCGGTTCACATTTTTACGCAGCCTCTGCAGTCTCAGGCTCCTGACTTTATTTTGGCCAGCAGAGCCCTGTATTCATCCTTGTTGGGCGGGTTCATCGCCATAATCGTTTCAATATTCTGGATGGCACCATCCCGGTCGCCGGCTTTAAGGAGGAGATCGCTCATTGGGTCAAGTTGAGCTATAGCCTCCGGAAGGCGGTTTGCTTGGCGATACTCCTCTGCCAAAGCAAGACGCAGGATGCCTTGCTTGGGGTAATCGGTTATTAGCTCTTCGAGGACGGGGATGGCATCCGCACGGTGTCCGGAGCTTTGCAGATGGGACAGGAAACTTTCGAGCTCAGCGGTGGCTTGGGAAACCTGGGTAAGACGGAGGTTCAGGTCAATCAGGCTTTTTCGGACCATGCTATCGTCGGGTTCAAGTGTGCGGAGCTGTTCAAAGATGCGCAGTGCCTGACGCAAGTCCAATTTCTGCATATCGATATCGGCCATGCGGCGCATGAGTTTGACACTCCAGGCAGGGTTGGCACTCCCTTGTTGAGCCAGGTGCAAGGCAGTGGCCAAGGTCTTGCGTGCCAGGTCGAGTTCGGCACTATGGTAGTAAAGATCGGCCAGGTTATTATATTCCTCGACGGCCTCATCCACCATACCACGCTCTGCCAACTGGTCAATGAGACGGGTGCGGACGGCCAGGTCCATTGGCGCGACTTGCACGATGCGGCGCAGGAGATTGACTGCCTGGGTGGGTTCACCGCGCACGCTGTAGGCTTCTGCCACTACTGTGTACTTGACGATAGCGTCCTGGATGCGTCCATCCTGAATTAGCAGGTCACCGATCAGGGTATGGAGTGGCAGATAAGTTGGGGCATATTTAAACGAATCGTAGGCTTCATCCATGGCGGTGCGCAGGTGACCCGCGCGCGCCAGTGCCCGGACTTTACCGATCGTTTCGATGACCTGGCCGCTCTGGGCCTGGGCCAGGATTTCTGCCAGCGGCATGGGCGGTGCCCCCTCGGCAGACTTCGGAAGCTGCTCACGGGCCTGGAGTACTTCAGCACGCCAGTTCGGGCGGACCAGCAAATGATCGATGTTATCGCAGAGTTGTTCCATAACGACGGTGTCGGTCTGGTGCGCATGGGATTCGATGAGCGGTTCGTACAATTGGCGGATATCATCAGCCTGTTCAGGTGGAACGACCATTAAATCCGCGACTTTGAGCGCCTCCATGTACTCGGTCGCGGCCTCTGGCAGACGTTCCATCTGGCGCTGGATTTGACCCAGCAACAGGTGCGACGCCAGCGCATAATCCGGATGTATGACAGCGTTCTGCAGGTGGCGCATGGCGCTTTCCAGCCGCTCAGTTTTTGAACGCAAGAGACCGAGGGAAAAGTAAAGCGCCGCGTCCACAAAGCCGGCTACAAGGGCTTGTTCCAGTTCCTCAGCGGCTTGAGTCTCCTGGTCCTTCGACTGGGCGTCGATCGCCTGGCCTATATGAAGCAGGATTAAGGAACGGTTGCTCTGGACAAGATTCAATTCTCCGGTGCCACGGACAATAGCCTGCATTCCACTTTTGGGCGTTTGGGCTTTTCCCGTTCCATCTGAAAGATCAAAAAGGAGCTCCGCCAGCCGGGTAAGCGAGTGTTTGCGCGCTTCTGCAATCGGGTCAAGTCCGCTATCGGCAGTCGCGGGGGGTTCCAGTTGTTTCACCTGCGCCATACGCAGTGGACCAGTACCACCCTGGGGTCGCTTGGGTTTGGGGAGCAACTTTCCCGCTTTTAGCATACCCTGTGCCTGACGGGCTTCGGAACTGCCGGGATTCAAATGTAAGGCGCGTCCGACCATTTCAGCGGCTTTCTCAACGTTCCCGGACCGTTGGAGCAAGCTGGCCACCGTCAGGTATTCGGTGGCCGCCTGTTGGGTATGGCCGAGTCGTTCGTGTACCATAGCCAGATACGAATGAGCGTTGAAATGGTCGGAATCCAATTGAGTGACGTGCAGCCAATTTGCGAGAGCTTTATCCCCGTCCTGGTTCTTGACGTAAAGCTCGGCAGCTTTTAAAGAAAATTGATGGCGTCCTGAATATTCCCAAGCCTCTCGGAAAGCTGTCCCACTTTCTCCAGCTGAACAGGGTCATAGGGTGCGGCCTGGGCAGCCTTTTGATAAATCTGGAGCAACTCATCGTAACGCTGCATTTCGAACAAGGCCAACCCCAGACTGGAGAGCGCCTTGGGGTGGTTCGGGATCTCGTCGAGAGCATTCCGATAGGCTGCAGCAGCCTTGTCCCACTGCTGATCCCAGGCCATCGAGTGGCCCATGCTCATCGCTTTTTGAAAATTATCTTCGCGTGTTGCCATAGTCTTCTCTCGGTGAATTATTTATACCAGGGGCTGTAATTCGTCCCAGTTAATGCCCCATCGCGCCTCAGTGGTGAGCGGAATTTCCATTAGATAAGCATGCTCCATAATGTCCCGCACCACTCTCTCCACACTGCTCAATTCGGTGCGCGGACATTCGATCACCAGCTCGTCATGAACTTGCAGGAGCATTTTGCCATGGAGACCGGCCTGCGCCATGGCAGGCGGGATTCTGATCATGGCGATTTTCATTATATCAGCAGCCGAACCCTGGATGGGGGCATTGATAGCTTCACGTTCCTCGCGGTTTCTCATCACCTGATTCAGGCCGCTCTTCAGATTGGGGAAGTACCGGCGGCGTCCCAGCATCGTTTCAACATAGCCAGTCCGGGCGGCTTCCTTGCGAATACCATCCAAGTATTTTTTGACACCCGGGAACTGCTTGAAGTAGGCTTCAACAAAATCCTGCAATTCGGCAAGCGTCAACTCAGTTGAACGCGTCAGGCCAAAAGCCGACATGCCATAGATGAGGCCGAAATTGATGGCTTTGGAATGGCGGCGCATTTCCTTTGTCACCTCTGAGAGGGGCACCCCGTAAATGGCTGCGGCAGTGGCGGCATGGATGTCCTGCCCAAGGCGGAAAGCGTTCAACATGGCCTCGTCCCTGGCCATGTGAGCCACAATCCGCAACTCAATCTGCGAGTAATCCAGGGAAACGAGAACATTACCGGGATCCGCAACAAATCCACGCCGGACGCGACGGCCCAGGTCGGTGCGAGTTGGGATGTTCTGCAAGTTCGGGTCAGATGAGGAGAGCCGTCCGGTGACGGTGGCTGTTTGGCTGAAGGAGGTATGCACACGGCCATCCTCCGGGTGAATTTGCGTTGGGAGTGCATCCACGTAGGTGGATTTAAGCTTGGAGAGTTCGCGGTATTCCAGGATCATATCCACCACGGGGTGCTGCCCGCTCATTTCATCCAATACACCTGCAGCGGTGGAGTAATGGCCAGAGGCGGTCTTGCGTCCCTTATTGGGCGGGGACAGGTGCAAAGCACCGAAAAGAACATCCGAGAGTTGCTGGGTGGAATTGAGGTTGAAAGTCTTGCCGACCGCGGCGTAGACTTGTTTCTCAAGGTCTGCCGTGCGTTCGTTCAGTTCCACCGAGAAGGTGGCGAAGAATTTCCTGTCGAGGGCGATTCCAGCCATTTCCATGTCGGCTAGAACGGAGATGAGCGGCACTTCGATATTGATGAACAGCTCCCACAGTTTCGGCACCCGCTTGAGTTCCTGTTCCAGTACAGGGCGGAGGCGCAGGGTGGTTTCGGCATCCGCCGCTGCATACGGAGCCGCCTCCGCGATCGCCACCTCCGCCATCGAACGCTGGTTCTTCCCTGTACCAATCAGTTCCTCGATGTGCGTCATGCTCTCGCCCAACCTGATACTGGCCATGTTCTTCAACCCCAGGTTGCGAGAGCCGGGGTCAAGCACCCATTCGGCCACCATCGTGTCGAAACCCAGCGGCGCAACGCGGATCCCGCAGCGGGCCAGCATGATGAAGTCGTACTTCAGATGATGCCCGATTTTTTGGATACGGGAATCAGTCAGCGGGCGGCGTATTGCGGAAATGATCTGTTCCAGCGGTAGCTGCGATCCGGCATTATGCCCGACCGGGATATAGTACCCTTCGCCCTCTTTCATTGCCAGTGATATACCGACCAGGCTGGCGGTCATCTCGTCGGTGGAAGTTGTTTCGGTGTCGAACGAGATGATGGTCGCGTTCAACAGCGCATCGGTTAGCGCACCAAGACCTGCAGAGGAATCCACCACAACGACCTTCAAACTCGTTTGCGGACGGGACTCTCTGACTGATTCCATCACCGGAGCCGCCGCCTCCCTGAAGAGACTCAGTTGCTGGGTCCTGGCGGACGTGGCAGGCGAAGCACCGGTCAATTTTCTTAATTTTTCGATCAGCGAACGGAATTCCAACTCGCGGAACAGAGCCTCCACTTTGGCTGGCTCGAATACCTCGGTACGGGCTTGCTCCAGGTCAAATGCCACCTTTAAATCAGTGCGGATGGCGGCGAGTTTGTAACTCATGTAAGCAGACGCTTTTCCGGCCTCCAGTTTGGTCCGCCAACGAGGCTCGATCTCGTCCAGGTGGGCATAGATGCTGTCCAGCGTCCCATATTTCGAAATCAGGTTCTCGGTGGTCTTTTCGCCCACACCGGGCACACCGGGGATGTTATCGGATTTGTCACCCACGAGGGCCTTGTAGTCCACCACTTGCTCCGGCCTGACGTGCATTTTTCCAAGCACGTCCTCGGGAGTGATGTAGTTCTGATCGTCGCCAGCCAGATAGACAATGGTACGGTCATTGACGAGTTGGAGCAAGTCGCGGTCGCCGGTGATGATTTTGACACCCAGCCCCTGTTTGGCAGCCCAACTGGCGGCGGAACCTAGCACATCGTCAGCTTCGAAGCCTTCCATCTCCAGGCGCGGGATGTTGAAGGCATCAACCATCTGACGGATGCGTTCGATCTGCGGGCGCAAATCGTCGGGCATCTTGGCACGCGTGGCCTTGTATTCGGGATAAATCGTGTCGCGGAAAGTCTTGCCGGTGTCAAAGGCCACCGCCAGATAATCGGGTTTTTCCTGCTCAAAGATTCGCAGGAGTTCGCGCGCAAAACCGTAAATTCCCGCCGTCGGTTCGCCAGTGGAGGTCTGCCAGCGCTGGCTGGACCCCCCGGCTGTCAGCGCGAAATACATACGGTAGGCCAGGGCATGGCCGTCAATTAGATATAAAGTTGGGGGCATGGTGTGCAGAGAAAGGCGATTGAAACAGGCCGCCTGGTACTGTTCGTAAGAACTGGCTAATTGTTGAATTGCGGAGAAAATCCCTGTCGCTGGCGCGTCTGGGTAATGAAATCCTTGATCAACTGAGCCGGGGGCGGCTGGGAGCCTCCCATGATGAGATAACCTGGTGCCCAGAAATCGCCGGAGGGGTTATCTTTCTTGAAGCGGGGGAACTCGGCGAAAATATTTTCGGAAGTATGCTGGCGCAAAACACGCATCAGGTAGGCGGGTGAGGTGGCTGGCGGCACGTTGACGATCCACTGTAAATATTCAGGCCGGACCGAGATATATTCCAACCGCAAGCCAAAGGCGATGCAAATCTGCGGCACCCATTCCCCCAACCGGTCCAACAGGTCGCCGGTCATGTGATGGTGCGGGAAACGCGGCACCAGCAGGCAGGCATAATCCAGGTTATAGACAGCGGGCGAGACCGGCTCCAGGACGATTTTGCGCCCCACTTCGGGAATCGTGCGAGAGCGTGTTTCCTGGATGGTCTCCGAATCCGAATCAGTATTATGGGCCTTGTTTTTCCGGGAAACCGCCTGAGATTGAACCGTCTCCTCGAGGGGGGCGGGTGGAGTCTCGGTCTGGTCTGTGTCAACCAGTAGCTTGAGGCGCACCCCGGGGGAAGACTTGCGGCTGAATTGCTGTGAACCGGTAAACGGGAAGGGGATTGCCGGACCGGGCTGTTTCCTGGATCGAGGCACGGTCTGCCCGTAGTCATACCCGGAACCGCCAGGAGAATCTGTGAGCGGATTCGGAGCGGGGTTATTTGAGGGAGAATCAGAAAGTGGGTTTTGCATCCTCTCGTCGTCCGTCATATCCTCGTCTGGTTGTTCATCGGTACGTGTGTTCGAGAGGGAATGTACCAACTGCGAGGCCTGGGTGCGGATGGTACTGAAGGGAGTCTCGGCATCGAAGACCAGCGCCAGTACCATGCCTTCGGCCAGGCGTGTGGCATACAGCATGTGCTCGGCATTGGTGGAGGCCAGGCGGACAAACCGCACCAGGTCATTCTCCTCCTGGTGGTCCCAGTAACGCGAAAGGGTATCAGCCAATTCGCGCGCCGCCGATTGAGGTAACTGCCCGGCATAAGCCCACAACTGGTCGACGCGTGTGATGAGCGCCGCCTGCGCTGATGATTCGAGTGTCAGCCGGGTGAGATGCTGGGCGGCTCGTGTCACATCCGAGAGCCAGGGGAGATCGTTATTCGAGCCAACCGTTGCTGTGAGGGAAGGTATTTCTAGGGAGGGGGAGAAGCTGAAGAATTTTTCCATCATCTCCAGCAGGTCGGGCAGGTAGATCGGTTTGGAGAGGTAATCTCGGGGGAAAAGCTCTTCAAGCGCCGAATGCCAGCCCGCTTCAGATATGACCACAAAGATAATCTCGGGGTTGGCCTGCCGCAGGAGAGCCCCAATTTTAAGCAAATTCCTTTCAGGAAGGGAAGTGTCCAGAAAAGCCAGTGCAGGGTTGAAATCACGCGCATAGGCAGCGGCGGTTTCCAGTTCTCCGGCTACGCGGACAGTGAACTGCCCCGTCTCTTCCAGACTCTGGCAGATATGTTCCCCGAACGGGACGTCTGACGTGATTACCAGCAAAGGCGTTGGCATCTTTAAATAAGTTTATCACGGGGCGGGCAGAGAGGCAACCCTTAAAAGTGGACAACCAGTGCTAAAATTACAAGAATTGCACTCTTATATGAATCATAGGGTACTGCGCAAAGATGTGAACCAATACTCGTGTAATTACCTGTATTTTGATCGATTTGAATTTACGGTTTTATGTGAGGAGCAGTAAAATCCCGTTATTTTCGAACCCTCCGATAAAAGTAAGGAGCCATCGTGCCTGCATATGCTGATTTCGTCCAGAAATACCCGTCCTACGATAAAACCCACGATATAGACGAACTGCGTGAACGTGATTACTCCCGTCTTGACCGTACCGGCCAGATTTATCTAGATTACACCGGCGGCGGGCTGTATGCCGATTCGCAGATGCGCCTTCATCAGCAAGTACTTGCCGAACAAGTCTTCGGTAACCCCCATTCCACCAATCCCACTTCGCTGGCTTCCACGCGGTTGATCGAAAGCACCCGCGCGGCCATCCTGCAATTCTTTAATGCCAATCCCAGCGAATACACTGTCATCTTCACCCAGAATGCCAGTGGGGCGCTCAAACTGATCGGCGAGTCCTATCCCTTCGGACCGGGCAGCCACTATTTGCTGACCTTTGACAACCATAACTCGGTCAACGGAATCCGGGAATTTGCCCACGCCAAAGGTGCCGAGGTGACCTACGTCCCGATCTGTCTTCCGGAAATGCGCGTGGACATGGACTCTCTGGATGCCTCTCTGGACCTGGCGACCGCGGACAAGAAGAACCTGTTCGCCTATCCGGCCCAGTCCAACTTTTCCGCTGTCCAGCACCCGCTTGAATGGATCGAGCGTGCCCATGCCAAAGGCTGGGATGTACTGCTCGACGCGGCAGCTTTTGCCCCCAGCAACAATCTCGATCTCGGCAAATACAAGCCCGATTTCGTCCCGCTCTCGTTCTACAAAATCTTCGGCTATCCGACCGGGATTGGGGCTTTGGTGGCTCGTCGTGAGGCCCTGGAGAAATTGCACCGCCCCTGGTTTGCTGGAGGGACGATCACCGTCGCCTCTGTCCAGGGCGATAAATACTATCTCGCCGAGGCTCCCGCCGCCTTCGAAGATGGCACGGTCGATTATCTCAACATCCCGGCGGTGGAAATCGGGTTGAAGCACATCCAGTCCATCGGCTATGAGACCATCCATGAGCGGGTGCGTACTCTTACCGGCTGGTTGCTGGATAATCTGTCGGAAATGAAACACAGCAGCGGGATCCCACTGATGCGAATCTATGGACCGCTGACCACGGTCAAGCGCGGCGGCGCGGTGACGGCCAATTTTTATGACAAAGACGGCGGACCGATTGACCACCGGACCATCGAGCAGGAAGCCAATAAGAAAAACATTTCCCTGCGGACGGGTTGTTTCTGCAACCCGGGTGCAGGCGAGGTGGCCCTTGGCATTACCAAGCCCGAGCTGGCAGCCTGTTTCACCCAGCCTGACCACGACCGGCGATTGAGCCTGGACGACTTCCGCTTGTGTATTGACGGGAAAGCCTCCGGGGCAGTGCGCATCTCGGTGGGATTGGTGAGCAATTTCGAAGATGTGCAGGTTTTCTTGAAATTTGCCAACGGGTTATTGAATTAATTCTTATTCCAAAACTCCGCGCAAATCGGAACGCTCGAGCATTTGGGCATGGATGACGATGCTCTGCGTCGACACCATAATAGATCATGAAAGAGAGTCTGAAAGATGAATGGTAATATTCGGTCCAGTATCAAACCCGGGCTGCGTGTCCGCATTGTTCTGAAACAGGACCAGTCCACCGGCAAGCTGACCGAGGGAATCGTTAAAGATATTTTGACCCGCTCTCCCACCCACCCGCACGGCATCAAGGTCCGCCTGATGGACGGGCAGGTGGGCCGGGTGAAAGAAATTACGGGATAAATAGCGAAAGAATTGACTGCAAGAATTCCCTCAAGTTATTGTACAATAGCACTAATGTCCTCAACTTATTTTAAGGAGAATGTAATGAACCCCAATAAGAAAGTATTATTTACCTTTTTTTCTTTTGTGCTGGCAATGCTGGTGATCGCCTGCTCGTGCAGTTCGCTCATCCCAACAGCCTCCTCGCAGACGAGCAATCAGGAGGCGATGCCCGGTCTGGCAGGGACATGGAAGGACCCGGAAACATCTGATACGTTCGTAATCGCCTGGCAGAATGGGCAGTATGTGGTGACCTCGGTTACCTGGGAGGCAACAAGTTACTCGATCACCTCTCAATCCTGGACTGGCACCTCCCTGACCTGGTCCTATCTCGACTCAGACTTGGGCAAGACTGTCACTTACACGACCACCTCCCTAAACGGCAGCAACCTTAACGTAGACTGGTCGTACGACACTGGAGCAACAGGCACCGAGACCCTGACTCGGGTACAATGATCCCCCTGATTGGAAAACAATGCCCTGAGGAAAATTTTCCTCAGGGCGAGTATTTAAGATGGCCAGGTTCCAAATAATAGCGCAAGGCATCGCCACCAGGGTAAAACGGCTTTGATCTAAACGAGTTACAATTGGAAGAAAGACGAAGTATAATCGCCGCCATGCCTACACCCTCCGCACAAAAGAAACGCAAGTCCCTTTCCCCATACTTACATCTCTTCATCCCGGTTGCATTTGTCCTCGGGCTGGGGAGCGGATATTTGCTCTGGGGCCTTGGAACCAAATCAGCCGCGGCAGGCACCACCGAGATCCAGCGCGTGACTGTTTCGACGGACGGCGACCCATCCATTGGTCCAGCGGATGCCCCCATCACCATCGTCGAATTCAGTGATTACCAATGCCCTTACTGCCGGTCCTGGTACTACCAGACCTTTGACCAGTTGATGGCGAATTATCCGAACCAGATCCGTTTCGTTTACCGTGACCTTCCCCTGCCCATGCACTCCGAAGCAATCCCGGCCGCCGAAGCCGCCCACTGCGCCGGAGAACAGGGTGCATACTGGAAATTTCATGATGCCCTGTTCAGTGGACAATACACCCTGGGCAGAGCCGCTTACGAGCAGTACGCAACCGACCTGGGACTGGATACTTCCGCCTTCACCACCTGTCTGGACGATCATCGCTTCCAGGCCGATGTCAAGGCGAGTGCCGTGGAGGCAGCCCGTGTGGGTTTGAACGGTACGCCGAGTTTTGTGATCAATGGTAGGATTTTGATTGGAGCCCTCCCGTTCGAGGACTTCAAGGCCATAATTGACGAGGAATTGGCCGCAAAGCCATGATTATATTAACACCAGTCCAGGTATTCACAAGAAGGTGAGATGAAGAAATTTGTCGCCGTGGCAGGCAATATCGGTGTGGGAAAGTCCACCCTGGTGGAAATGTTATCCGTAAAACTGGGCTGGACGCCGTTCTTTGAACCGGTGGCCGAGAACCCCTACCTGGCTGATTTTTACAAGGATATGCAGGCCTGGGCTTTCCATTCGCAAATCTTCTTCCTTACCCACCGCCTGCGCGCCCACCACCAACTGGCGCTCTATCCCTCCTCGGCCATCCAGGACCGTTCGGTCTATGAGGACGCCGAAATCTTCGCCCACAACCTGTTCCTGCAGGGACACATCCGCACCCGCGATTACCAGACCTACCGCGAACTTTACCAGACCCTGATCGAGTTCCTGCCGCCGCCCGACCTGGTCATTTACCTGCGCGCCTCCGTCCCCACCCTTATCCAGCGCATCGGGCGGCGCGGGCGCGACTACGAGCGTACCATCCCTGCTGATTACCTGACCAGCCTGAATAACCTGTATGAAATCCTGGATTGCAGACTTTACCCTGTGCCCCGTGCTGGCCGTCCCTGCTGACGATATTGATTATGTGGCGCATCCTGGCCACCTCGACCTGATTGCCCTGAAGGCGGACGATATGCTGACCGGCAAGGAGGAGGTGGTCTTCGACCCCGAAGAAGTGGCGCGCGCCGCCTGTGATTAAGATCAAATTCCCCGGGAAACCGGGGTATTTTTTATTCCACGAATAAATTATATCTGCAGCGACTCTCCAGATAGATTTCTATGAGTCCATCATCTTCCGGGCTAATTTCAGGTAAATTGCATGCCTCATTGATATTCTTCAGAAAATGGAGAAGGTCAGGGTGTGACAGTAATTATGAACTAAATAAAGGGATTTCATTCATAACAATAATATATAATCAATTTGTATGAAAGGTTACGCGATGCAGGTTCGTGGAAAAACCCATATCATCTATCTTGTTCTATTCCTTTTGTCTATCACACCCCGCCTCGGCCTTTCGTTGGTAAATCGGGAAGCAAACGACGATCATATGCAGGTGGTCAACCTGATTCTGCAGTCTGGTAAGCTTCCTCAGGAATATGATTGTTGGGAATGCTTTCAGCCGAAATTATTCCATTTCACAGTGGCTAAGGTTTTGCAAGGATCGGGTTTGGCAGACGCAGACCTCAATACAAAGATATTGGTGGCACAGTTTATTAACTTTCTGGCCGGAGCGATAACCCTCGCAGTAGTGTGGAAATTTATAATTGAATTCCCCGTTAACAATGAAAGACTTCGATTAGCCTCGTTTGCACTGGTTGCATTGAACCCCAAATTGATAGGGATCAGCTCTCAGGCTACGAACGACGCTTTCGCAATCCTTTTTTCCACCCTGGCATTGTACTCAACATACGTTTTTCTTGGCAAGCAAAAGGTCGTAACGTTTATTCTTATTTTGTTTTTTGCATTATTAGGTATTTCCTCCAAAACAAATACCTTGATGACTGCCAGTGCAATACTAGTGGCTTTATGCCTAAAGACATGGGTACAGGCAGATCATCGAACAAAGGTTTTAGGATATACATTGACATTTTTATTTTCCCTCCTTGTTCTTGTCATGATAAATCCTCTTACCCAGTACATATCCAACTATCGGGACCATGGTTCCCCGGTCGCTTTAAATATAGAACGTGCGCCCTTCCCGCATTTTTTCCAGGAGACTACAGCATACCGGCCTGGCATCGTGTCAATCTGGGATGGGTTATTCACATTTAAAATATCCGATCTACTTAAACATCCTCGCATTGAATATGGCTTTTCGAATTATCCTGCACACCGCACATCGCTTTGGACACAATTGTATGCGGGTTCCCAGTCAGTCCATTTTGACAACTGGCCAATTTCGTGGTCCACTTCGGGAGAGAGCGGCTTTTGGCTAAGCCGGTGTATTTTCATTTTAGCGCTTTTCCCTGCGCTCCTGATTCTGATTGGCACCTTTATAGATTTATTAAATACCCTACAAAGTACGATCCGGCGGAATTTATCGACTGCGCAGACGAACTGCTTCGGGTTGTTTGGGTTGGTTTTTGTTGCTTACCTTATCTTTGTTGCTTTGTATGCTCTCGAGTTTCGGGATTTGTCTGTCATGAAAGCTATTTTTATCTATCCTGCTTTGGTGTCTTTTCCCTTCCTGTTTCTAAGGGCAGGAACAGCGATTTATTCCAAGCTTTCCAAATGGAAAACGGGAATTATGAATATATTCATGTCCGGCATAGCTGCCCTGTTACTCTTGTACGTTGTGGATATTTCTTGGCTGATTTTCCAAATTCATTTGAAATGAAGATCGAAACAACCATCACCCAGCGATATTCTTCAGCTAAATTCCAAACAAAGGACGGACTGGAATATCAAATAAAGAGAAGAAACTTGTCGCGCTCAGGGAAATCGCGCGTTATGATGAATTTTGGGATGTGATAGATACGCCTTACAGGGACGATGTCGCGAAGTCAGACTGTTGGCCGTCCAGATTTTTTTCTGGCTTGTTAGGAGTAAACACTATGAATCCAAAACACACAGCCCCCAAGAGTATTGATGAATATATTGCAGGTTTCCCGAAGGATGTTCAAGAAAAGCTGGAAAAGATAAGGATGACGATTAGAAATGCGGCTCCGGAAGCGGCAGAGAAAATAAGTTATCAAATCCCGACCTTTACTCTGAAGGGTAATTTGGTGCACTTTGCTGCTTTTAAAAACCACGTTGGGTTCTATCCTACGTCATCAGGCATTGAGAAATTCAAAAGCGAGCTTTCCGCTTATGAAGGGTCAAAGGGTACGGTAAGATTTCCGTTCGAAAAACCGATACCATTCGACTTGATCAGCAATATTGTAAGATTTAGAGTACTGGAAAATAGAGAGAAAGCTGAAATAAAGAGGAAGAAGAAATATGAGTAAGAAACAATCCAGTACCACAGCCGGAGGAACGGCCTTGTTGCGCGCCATCGAGTCGGCGATGCCTGAAGGCGGACGAGATACTGACCGGGAGAGGGAAGGTGGTCTTCGACATCGATGAAATGGCGCGCTTGGCCTGCGATTAAAATCAAATTCTCCGGAAAGCCGGGGAGCCCTTTTTTTATTCCAAGATACATCGTATTTCCAGTAACTCCCCTGGATTCCAGCGATTAAGGATTGAATTACTTCTGTGAAATTGCTATACTGTATAAGTTTATGGTCATATCTGCAAACCGTAAATATCAACCCACCAAAAGTAAGAACAACATATCAGGAATATTGAACTCAGAAAAAGGCAGCGGAGTGACGAGAATATGAAAAAAGATCAAGGAGACAACATCTGGTACAAGAAAGGCAGCGACTTATTCCTCTCTGGCCGCTATGGAAAAGCTCTCCGCTGCTACGACCATACCCTGAAATTTGATCCGAATGACGTTTTGGTTTGGAATGACAAAGGTATTTGCCTCAACAGGCTGGGCCGTGACGAAGAGGCTGTACGCTGCTACGACCGGGTTTTGGAACTTAACCCACGCTTCGCAGGTGCCTGGGACAATAAAGGCATCAGCCTTTGCAGCCTGGGACGCGACGAAGAAGCCATCCAATGCTACGACCGGGCTCTCGAACTTGACCCAAACCATGCGGGTACTTGGGACAACAAAGGCATTTGCCTCAACAACCTGGATCATTTTGAAGAATCCATCTACTACTACGATCGTGCCTTAGAACTTGACCCACAAAATGCAGATTTCTGGAACAACAAAGCCAACAGTCTCCAAGATTTGGGCCGCGACGAAGAAGCTATCCGTTGCTACGACCAATCTCTGGAACTTGATAAACAAAAAGCAAATTCATGGCGCAACAGAGGCATTAGCTTCGACAACCTGGGTCAATTCGAAGAAGCCATCCGTTGCTTTGACCAGGCCTTGAACCTTGACCCGCGCCATTCGTATACCTGGAACAACAAGGGTAATAGCCTCGATAAGCTGGGCAGATCAGAGGAAGCAATCCATTGTTTTAATAAAGCCTTGGAAATTGATACGAGTTATGTAAATGTGTGGAACAACAAAGGCACATGCCTCGCCCACCTTGGACGTTATGAAAAAGCAATCACCTGCTATGATCGGGCTTTGGAACTTGACCCGGGTCTTACTTTTATTTGGTACAACAAAGGCATAAGCCTCCACAACTTGTTCTTATATCAAGAGGCCATCAATTGCTACGACAAGGCGCTGGAACTCAACTCAAGCCAGGTAGGTGTGTGGAACAAGAAAGGCAATAGCCTCCACTACCTGAATCGCGACGAAGAGGCACTTAGCTGCTTTGACCAGGCCTTGAAACTTGATCCAAGATATATTGGTGCTTGGTACAACAAGGCATTAACCGAAGATAAACTTGGCCAGCAACAAGTTGCGATGAGGTCCTACCGGCAATTCCTCGTATTTGCCACGATTCAAAATACAAAATCCGTTGAATATGCCCGCCAGCGGATTCGGGAGTTGGAGCGCGGTTGACCTTCCTTTAGCTGATGGGCTGCCAAATGAAGGCTAAGTCCATTGTTATCCCTTGGATTGACGATTCATAAGAAATGGCATGAGCGATGATGATAATGGAATATTCTTCGAAAATCCTAAGTACCTTATCATTATTCTTTTGTCTTTGGACATTGGTCAAGTCCCCTCCCGGGATTATGGGAGGGGTGATATGGTTACCAAAATTATGGGCAAGTGCCTGGGCTCCCTTTCTGGCCTTGATAGGCGGTATTGGGGTGATACTGGGCTTGTTATCCAATGATTACTATGCGGTAATGGCTGGCTTGCTCGGGGCTACCCTGGGAATTCGCCATACGATCATTGTCACCAGGCAGCATGATCATTTTGCACAGGCGTTCGGGGGTGATTGGGAGGATCGCATACCTTCAGATTTGAAGGCACGCTTATGGTCAAAGCGATACCGGTTTATCCAACCCGCGCCTCCCGTGGTACCCGGACAGCGCAATGTGAATCTTGGCATATCCGGCAAAACGGACGAGTCTTTATTGTGCGACATTTGGGAACCTCCGCAGGGTATACCCCACACAGGGATGGCGATCATTTATTTTCACGGAGGATTATGGCAGGCGTTGGACAAGGATTTCTTGACACAGCCATTATTCCGCCGACTGGTGAGTCAGGGGCATGTGATCATGGATGTTGCCTACTCACTTGCACCGGGAGCTGACCTGAACCGCATGCTTGGCGATATAAAACAGGCGATCGTTTGGATGAAAACCCATGCGACTGAATATGAGATCAACCCCGATCGTATTGTACTGATGGGCGTATCGGGAGGGGCGCATTTGGCTTTACTTGCCGCGTATGCGCCAGAACACCCCGCCTTTCAACCTGATTACCCGTCGGCTGACATGTCGATCCGGGCCGTTGTCTCGATGTTTGGAGTGACTGATCTAAGCACCTTTTTTCAAGAGTACGGTCAATCGAATCCCAAACAACCGGAATTCACAACGCAAATAACGGATGATTTACGCCCGCGAGTATATAACAAGACTTGGCTGGATAGGATGATGACCCGCACCCGGGCATTTCCTGCCTACCGTCACGGCAATATGCCCGGAGGTGCCTTGCTGCTGGTGTATCTCCTTGGAGGCACGTTGAAGGAAATACCGGATATTTATCACCAAGCATCACCGATTGCTCATGTGGGACCCCATTGTCCGCCCACATTACAGATCTTTGACGAATATGATTTTGTTGTCAATGTGTCCCAAGGTCGTCGTCTACACCAAGCACTTCTGCGAAGTTGGAGCCACATCAGTCTATATAGAGTTTCCGGATACTGTTCATGGTTTCGATCAATACATTGGAGTTTCGCGGCGTGTGTCGCCAGCTGCGCAGTCCGCCACCTATGATATGGAGAGATTCCTGGCTTTGATGGTCTGACCAATTGAGTTCTGGTAATGGTCAACGGCTTGCTCAACTGCGTTCTCCAGACTGGTTGGTGCGCCCCGAAGACAAGGCATGATTCCCAATTTTCGTGACATAATAACAGGGAATATTGCAAATCAGTCTCGTCGATAATTACAGCCGCCATGAATTGTCCATTAAGCAGAAACCAATGAATACATCATTCGCAAACTCACCGGATGGCACACGGGTTGCATATGATCGCATTGATCCCATCGCGCTATATCGGGGGAATTATTATTGCACGTAAACGTTCCATTTCCAGCAGTCAGGGATTGCATTACCTCTGTGAAATTGCTATACTGATTTAAATATAAGGTCATATTTGAAGCAATAGTGGACGAATATTCAACTTCTTTTGATGTTAGGCCATCGGCAAGCAGTCCATAAGGCGTTAATCCGCCAAACGACGGCCGAGCATCTGGTTGGGCGCGCGGAGAAAGGAGCCAATAATGGCTTATATTCTGAATGCCGAACTCAGGAGCAGTTACCTGTACATCACCGTAACGGGTGAAAACACTTATGACAACGTCGTTAGCTATCTTTCTGAGGTGCGTGACAAGTGCATGCAATATAAGTGCCCCAATGTCCTCATCGTGGAGAACCTGGTAGGTCCGGGCCTTGATACATTTAATATCTATGATCTTATTTCCAAGGTTCATGAGCAAACTTTGCAGATGGTTCGCAAGATTGCCTATGTGGATATAAACCCCGCGCACAATGCAGACGCCATGAAATTCGCCGAGAACGTTGCGGTCAATCTAGGTGTATTTGTTCGAGTATTCTTAACAATCCCTGCAGCTGAGCAGTGGATGGTAAAGCAGGAAAACCCCAGGAGCAATGGTTAGCCCCCGTGATCTAGCCAAGAATCATCCAGTAAACGATGAATTTCGTTCTCGCAAAAAAGATTTAATAGCGCCAGGATGGGTGCGCCTAACACTGGGGGCAACTGACGATGGGGATTCGCTCTACTAAAACAGAATTATACTGGGTTTGCGTTAGTTCTGATTCGACGGTGAATCAACGCCTACCCCACTGCCAATGCCCCCCGGAAAACATGCGGGGCTTATGCAAATTGTTAAGAATCGCATCTCAAGACGATGACAATGCGACAAAGGATCTACCGCAATGATTTCATCACGCTAAACCGAGGAATTTTTATTCCACGCACACGTTCCATTTCCAGCGGCTCTCAAGCCAGATTTCCCCGCTCCCAGCCTCGCCCCAAATCCCCATACCGGGACTGTTGCATTCCGCCAGCTGGACCGGTTGTGGGAACAGATTTGTCAAGCAGGCTGGCGAGGCAACTGTTCCCTCTACTTGAGGCGTGTACCCGGTGAAAGGGGTACCGGATTCAAAGATCAGATTCGGTTTCCCGGGTGATGGTCGGCAGACAAATGCCCAGACCCCGGTCCCATCCGGGAGACGGCACCAGGTCCGGTCTGCAGCAGCTACCACCGGGTAGGTGTAAATGTCCGCTGTCCGTCCGTCCGGTTTGAGCAGGCGGACGGTGGCACCACCATCGCTGAGGGTAATGCCGGTTTCGCTATGGTATAAGACAAGGATCTGGCGAGGCAGGAGGGTCACATTGGGCAGGGTAAAAGGGCTGGAGATCCCGCCAACGCCGTTATCCAATTTCCAGTTTCTTAAGCTGATAGATCCCGTGCCCATGTTGATGAGTTCGATATACTCATCGCCAGTATTGGCGGTTCCATCGTCATTCCAATCGGTGCTCGAATGGGGCAGGAATTCGTTGATAACCACTACACCGGGGAAGGCTGTAGGGGTGCGCGTGGGGGTACGCGTGGGCGTGCGCGTGGGGGTACGCGTGGGCGTGGATGTCCGGACTCCCGCGCACATGACGCTCGGGTCGGCTTTATTTTGCGGGTTGGCAGTAGAAATAAGCGCAAAATCTGCGTCATTGTTATGAGTATCATAACAACTGGTGGCGCCTCCAGGCTTGCGCTCGTAACTCTGGTTAAATGTGCCCGAAAGCGGCGAAAGGTGTATCCCTTCGTGGAATAGTGTGGTGGCGCACATCCCAACCTCGTCCACCACCGTGCCGGCTGCCGTGACCAGCGCTATACCACCGTCATCGGCAAGTGAAGCCGTGAAAGTCTGGTCCGCGTCAGCCACGCTGGAACCGGTTGCCGCCACTAGGTAATGCTCACCGGCCAGCAGGATGATGTTGGCAGGGTAGAAGGTCACCAGGGTCGTTACGCTCAACCCGGCGCCCGTGCTGCAACTGCCGGATTTTCTGATCATCCAATTGCCAATATTGACCGCTGCGCCGCTGGGGTTGTAGATTTCGACAAACTCATCTGCCGGGCCGTACAAGCCCGCGAGCGGAACTCGCTGATCACCAGATGTGCTGGCGCAGACGGAGTGGCTGTCGTGGTCGGGCTGGCGGTGCCGGTGGAGGTCAAAGTGACCGTTGCTGAATTGGTCGGCGTTGGCGTGGATGTGGTAGTGCCTGTCTGGGTGGGCGTGAGCGTATCGGTGGCAGTGCTGGTTGCCGTGGATGTGGAAGTATTGGTTGGAGTATCCGTGCTTGTAAATGTCAATGTGGGGGTGGGTGTGGCAGGCCATAGAGCATAGAATTGTTTTGGCGTGCCGTTGAGTGGATCGCCGTTTGCGTCCAATCCGTTTCTCACAATGCCATTATTGGTGGCCCATGCGGCCGGATCGTCCGCGAGTATGTCAACGCGTTCCATGCTGAAACAACATGGAGATGCCGAACCAGCAGGCCAGGCGCCTCCATCCAAATTTGCCGTATCAATTAAAATGCTACCTGGCGCAAATAAGCGTAAAACATCACCGCTATCCAACAGGCCAGTGACTGAGGAGAATATTAGATCAGCAGGGATGTCACTGACCGTTTTATCATCTGTACGCTCCAGTAAAAAGAATCCGCCAGCAGGAATGGTTCCCACCAGAGAAATATTGGGGTCAGTGCTATCGGCTACAAGTCGCCAACCTGAAAGATCGATGGGATCTCCTCCAGGGTTGTAGAGCTCGATCCATTGATGGTTTGGAGATGCCGCTGTCCCTCCCCAGGCTACTTCGCTGATCATTAAAGATAATGGCGTATAACTCTGCCGCGGAGAAGCGGCGCCCACTGTACCGACTGCCAGCACACCAACGAGGCTGCCCAGCACGATTACGGTGCTCACAATCCATAAGCGGATTTCTTTTGTGGACAACATGAACGAAGTGATTTCCTCCCCTCAATCATAACATACGGAACAGCCTGCCCGGTGCCTGGCTGGGGTTCTCTGGGAATCGCCGTGGTGAAAGGGATTTCTTTTCCTCTTTCATGGGAATTCTCAAAGGGCTGTCGCCGGACTGGTCAGAATTAGGAATTGGTTGAAAACCTTAGCGCGGCTCGACGACGATTTTGATGGCCGTCCGAACCTTATCCTCTATCTCCACATCCACGAACTCGGGAATCGCCACCACAAAGATGCCATCGTTCTTGAGATAACTGGTTGCCAGGATGACTGCTTTGATAGTTTGATTAACCGCCCCCGCTCCAATTGCCTGTACTTCCGCCCGTTTGTGTTCGCGGACTACGCCCGCGATGGCTCCAGCCACAGCAGAGGAACGGGAGGTTGCGGATACCTTGATTATGTCCATAGAATCTCTCCCTTGCGCGCACGATCGGTCAGAGGGGCACGTAGTAATAAAATTGTACAGTATTTCAGGTCGTGATTCAAGCGTTTTTAGTATGATTGTCTGAACATCTTTTGCTCAATCCATCCCTTTTATACGGACCTCGGGCAAATTCCCGCCACTGCCGTCCCGCACTGCGGACAATCCCCCTGCGGCGTGATGCGCATCGCACGGATGGAATAGCCTCTGCGTTCCACCAGCGCGGTATTGCATTGCGGGCAGAAGGTGGTTTCATACTCATCCACTCGGCCAGGCAGGTTCCCGGCATAAACGTAACGCAGGCCGGCTTCACGGCCGATCTCGGCGGCACGCAGCAGAATATTCGCCGGGGTATTGGGAGTATCCTCCATCTTGTAGTCTGAGTGGAACGCAGTTACATGCCAGGGGATATCAGGTGAAATCGACGAGAGGAAGCGCGCCGCCTCCCACAGTTCCCCGGTGCTGTCATTGAAGCCGGGTACCACCAATGTAACCACCTCCAGCCAGAGCTCCATCTCCTTCACCCGCTTGATGGTATCCAGCACATTTTTCAACACCCCTCCCAACAGCCGGTAATTTTTATCCTGCATGGACTTCAGGTCAATCTTCATTCCAGTAAGATAGGGCCGCAGGAACTCCAGCACTTCGGGCGTGGCATTGCCGTTGGAAACAAAAACGCACTTGATGCCGGTTGCCACCGCTTGCTTGAAAACCGCCGCCGCCCATTCGCTGGTGATGAGTGGCTCGTTATAGGAGGAAGCGATTACCTCTGCGTCAGCGCGGCGGGCAGTCTCCACGATTTGCTCCGGAGAAATGCGTTTTATATAATACGCTGCCTCATCGGAGGCCGGGTCGCGCAGCGCCTGGGAAGTCAGCCAGTTCTGGCAGTAACCGCAGTGAAAGTCGCAGCCAAGCATTCCAAAGGTTAGTGCAATGGAACCGGGCAGGAAGTGGTAAAAAGGTTTTTTTTCCACCGGGTCGGCGTTGAGTGCCGCAACGTAGCCCCATGGGGCACGCAGAGTCCCGCCATCGTTAAAGCGCACCTGGCAGATGCCGCGCCGCCCCGGGCGTACCAGGCAGCGGTGCCCGCAGGCTGTGCAGCGAACGGAACCGTCTGCCTGGGCGACAACCAGTTCGGCGGGAGCAGTCAAGCCGTCAACAACGTTTCCGATGGTGGTCATCCAATCCTCTCTTGCTCAGAACGGGACTGAACCTCGGTGAGTGCACATTTGTCTTAATCATACACCTTTTGGCAGGGTAAGTTCGGCCTTTGGAAATTTGTTGAATTCGATTCATCTGGTATCTTGACCTTGCCTGCGGAAAAAGTCCAATTTTATTTTCAGCCGCCATTAGTACAAGGTGCGCAAAGCGTCAGATTCCATAAACAAACACAGTTCGGGAACGGCTAATTGCTCAACCCCCGGTTGTGCAGGCGCGCCTGCTCCCAGGCGGCGAAATCCACAGGCGGATGGATGATCTCGGCATCCACCTTGCGCTTCAACTGGGCAGCCTCGTTGGTGCAGCCCGTCACGCACAATCCGCAGCCGATACAGCGTGCCTGGTCCACCACCGAGTATCCATCCCCTTCGGAGATGGCATGAACCTGGCAGCGTTTGATGCAGTCGCCGCAACCCGCGCAGATTTCGGGATCAATCTCCGCAAAATAGTTGGCATAAGCCACCGAGTTCTCAATCCCCCAATCGGTGATGCTGCGCAGGATGGCGCAGCAGCATCCACAGCAATTGCAGACGTAGCCCACCCCCTGCATTACGTTGCTGACCGTATGCACCAGGCCAACCTCTTCGCTCTTTTCCAATATTGCCAGGGCCTCTTCCCGGGAAATATCTCCGGGATTGGCAGACCGCGCCTCATCGGAAAAACTGAGGCACATATTGACTGGAAAATCGCACTTGCGGCTGCCCAGTTGATCCTGCTGGGCGCGGCAGATGCAATCACGGAGGTGGAACGTCCTGGCAGTAAGCAAAATTGCCCGGACATCATCATACGGCAGCACCATTTCAGTCTTTACCGCACGCTGGGCTGGGATCACGCGGTGCAGGGCGGGCTGCGGTTTCATGATACCCTGTGCTCCACCGTGCGCCAGATATTCTTCGACGAGATGGGCAAGTTCGTGGTCCATGAGTTCCAATTGTGCCTCGTAGATGCCGACGACGAAGGGTGCCAGCCGGAGCTGTGGCTTTCTATTTCCCATGTCGATCCACACCATGCCACGGCGCACCAGTTTGAAGAGTTGCTTCCTGGCTTGCTCGACAGGCAATCCGGTCCGTTTGGCGATCTCGTCTATCGGTTCAAATGAACCGCCAAGTTGACTTGCCAGCGCAGCCTCCTCAGGCGAGAAGATCTTCTTCAGGATCTTGATCTCGATCCTCGAAGGTGTCCTGGGGAAACCGTTGGGAAGTCTATCCAAAGCGTCTGCCAGGTGCTCGAAAACAAGTTCGCTCATCTTGCTTCCTCCTTAAAGTCTTTGGTTATTAAGGATTGCCTCGCATTCCTTTTCTTATCGGCGGGAACGATCTTTCACCATGCGACGATGAACGCATTGCGCCAGGTTCCTGATCGCATTGATTTCCTCAATGTATTGATGCATTATGATTATATTCTGGTTCAAATGGTGTGCCAGCTGGAGACAGTTTTACCGCCGTGCAGCGTCACTATGATGTAAACACTTGATTACCAGATACCTGGTAGAAGGCGATAACGCACCTGACGAGCATAACCCACATAGCCAGTCAGCTCGGTCTGTAATGTGCGGTCTTCGAGAGCTGTGCGGAGGATAAGCAGGATTGCGCACAATCCGCCAGCGATTATTGCCCACCATGAAGCGAGCAGGGTGGACATGGCCAATTCAAACAGAATCATGCCGACGTAAGCCGGATGACGTACATAGCGATATGGGCCATCTGTAGCAACAACGTGGCCGCGGTCGATCTGTATGCGAACGATCTGCGAGAAGAAGGTGTTGGAGGCCATAGCCCATACCAACATGGCATAGCTAAGGATACACACCGCCAATGCAGCAATTTGGGCAGCCAAAGGAAAGCCGCCCGTCCAGCCATAACGCTGATCAAGTCCGGCGAGGATATAACGAACCAACGTCGTAAGGCGAAAGATGCTCATGATGGCTCTATCCCAGGTTTTAGCTCCCTTTGGGGGAGACAGGCGCTCCGCCATTAGGTCTGGGTTCAAGCGGAAGATGGTAATATCCATCGCTATATAAAAAGCCAACCACACGGCGATTGCTGCCCAGGCAGGCCACCAGTCAATCCGCCCATTTGACCAGAAGAGAGCCACGCTCATTGCGAGGACACCTAATATCTGATCCAAGATATAAAGTGCGACAAGCTTTGTATTCATATATTTTCACATCACAGGAATGGCAGAACATAAATAATTAGAGCACGAAACATTCGCAAATTCACGCAGCAACCCCTCCGGGCTAAGCAAGGTCAGGGTGAAGCTGATGCTATGTTGCCCCATCAGGCAGGCGCAAAGGGTTTATACGTTGTAGAGGGTAGGGTACGGTACCTCGTCCCCGAAAGGGAGCATTGTCCCCAATAGGGAGCATAGAGCCCCTTCAATAAATATCCACCTGTGGGCATGATTGGTAAAAACGCATTTACGTCATGAGAATGTAAATTAAATATACGATCCCGGATAAAACAAGAATCAGGATGATTATATTTGCAACAGGATTTCCCAATCTACCCCGGATGGCTTTTAATGTTTTGGCCTGTTCTTTTTGCTCTAATAAGAGTGCTTTTAGCAGATCAATTTGCTCACTGACAACCATTTCATTGGGAGCTTGGGCTGCTTGTTCCATCTTTGGATCTGCAGGAACCGAAGAAACATTTTTGATAATTTCCTTTGGCTTTTCAATTTTGTCGGCAACAGCTGTTTCATCGAGCGCCTGGGCTGCATGTTCTCTCTTCGGCTCAGCCATATCAGAGGGAATATTTTCGATGGGTTTCCCTTGCTTTGCGAGACCCATGAGCTCGCGAACCCGTGCTTTCTTGATGGTCTTGGTTATTTCCTCTCTCTTCGGCTCAGCCATTTCAGAAGCGATATTTGCAAGATATTCCCTGGTATCGTATAGTTGTCCGATTGTAATTCTCTTAAAAATTTGTTGGATGGGAGAATAGTATTTACCATTAATGGTGAGCTCAACAGCTGGTCCGGTTAGAACCCATTCGCCGCCCCATTTGCGCCGCATCAGTTCGCCCAGGTAGCTCCCCCATGCCCTGGCAGTAATCTGGATTGTTTCTTCCGGGATATTCTTCCCACTTTCCTTAGAAGTATACAGCTCATACGCTTGCTGTAACAAAGCCTCAAAGCTTGCCAGGCTGTTTTCAGAATAATCCAACGACTGGCCGAACTTTTCTGCGGCTGCTTTTACAGCTTCTTCAGCGAGTTGTTGTAGTTGAAAATTTATATTTAAAGGGTTTGTCATTGTTTTTTCCATCCTTCTGCCGGGATCGAAAATTGATCAACCACCGTTTGGAGGCGCGAATGTTTAGAATATCTCCCTTAGTATAGCATTTCGCGAAACAAAGTACAACTGAAATCGATTCCGCCGGGTGAAGGTGGGAACAGTCAAAAGGTACAGAACGCCTCCTTCGGCACCTCGGTCCGCTGAAGCAACTGGTGGCGGCTTGTCGCCGCCTCGGTGAGGGGTGCCTCCCCTGACGGGATTACACTGGGGTGGTATGAAGGGTACAAGCGTCCCCGAAATCCAAAGGATTTCAGGGAGGAGGATAGAATAGACAGGTGGGGAAGCGATATAATCAGCCCCAAGGAGTTCCCCATGCCCTTCGATTCAACCCTCATCCGCAAACAATTCCCCTCGCTCGACCGCCCGGCCATCTTCTTCGACAATCCCGGCGGAACGCAGATCGCCCGGCAGTCTGCTGACCGCATCCAGCGTTACCTGTTGGAGTGCAACGCCAACCACGACGGTGCTTTTTCCACCAGCCGGCAATCCGATGCCATCCTGGAGGAAGCGCATGCCGCCATGGCGGATTTCCTCAACGCCGCCCGACCGGAGGAGATCATCTTCGGCAACAACATGACCACCCTTACCCTGCACATCAGCCGGAGCCTTGCGCACAGGCTCACTCCTGGCGACGAAATTGTGGTCACCCGCCTCGACCACGATGCCAATATCTCGCCCTGGCTGCTGGTGGCCGAAGACCGCGGCTGCAAGATTACGTGGATCGACTTCGACGTGGAAGACTGCACCCTTAAACTGGATGAATTCGAAAAGGCGCTGGAACGCAAGCCAAAGATCGTGGCCTTCGGTTACGCATCGAACGCGGTCGGGACTATTAACCCGGTGCGAAAGATCACCGGGATGGCCCATGCTGCCGGCGCGCTGGTCTACGTGGACGCAGTGCAATACGCCCCCCACGGCCCGATCGATGTGCAGTCGCTGGGAGTGGACTTCCTGGTCTGTTCATCCTATAAATTCTTCGGTCCGCACGCCGCTGCGCTCTACGGACGATATGAACTGCTTGAGGAATTGAAAGCCTATAAAGTCCGCCCTGCGCCGGATTCACTGCCCGGCAAATTCGAGACCGGCACGCAGAACCACGAAGGAATCGCCGGGGTGCTCGGCGCGCTGGAATATTTCGAGTGGTTGGGAAAGACTTTCGGCGGTGAGCAGGAAGAAGGCCTGCGCGAGGGTGGGTATGTGGGACGGCGGCTGGAACTCAAGAAGGCCATGACGGCACTGCGTGCCCACGAATTCGAACTCAGCCGCTCCCTTCTCGCCATGCTGACCGGGATTCCCGGCCTGCGCCTGTACGGCCTGGCCGATCCGCGCAAACTGGATCAGCGCGTTCCGACCTTTTCGTTCACGTTGGAAGGCAGGCACCCGCGCCTCGTGGCCGAAGCACTGGCTGCCGAAGGCATTTACGCCTGGGACGGGAACTACTACGCACTGGCCGTCACCGAGCGGCTGGGTGTGGAGCAAAACGGCGGGATGGTACGCGTCGGCGCAGTGCACTACAATACGCTGGATGAAGTGGTGCGGCTGGGGGAGGTACTGAAGAAGATTGCATAGGTGTTGCTGTGCAATAATCTGCCTTCATGGATAGGTGGGCGATTGCATAGAACTAGACAAACCGGTCATTTTCTACATGAATGTCGAAGCCGCCCGCTGACGCAAGCGGGCCAACATCGGTTACCGGCAGGAGGCCAAGGCGGGGGAGATGGTAAAACTCTCTGGTGTCTGCGCTAACCCGAAGAAATCCGGAATGGTGACGTTTACCCCTGAGGATATCGTCATCATCCTCGTAGAAGTCCAGATACCACCGGATATTTTTGTCCCCGTCACTCAAGTTGACGGGGACATTTTTATGACATCCGGCATCGGTGGAAGTGACACTCCGCGCCCACGGGGGATAAATTCATAGGGTATAATATATTCATTATGACGAATATATCATCAATCGAGCGAGTCACTGCATTGCTCCAGACAATCGGGCAGGAATCCCGCCTGCAAATCTTGCTGGCCATCGGCGAGGAAGAGCCGTGCGTATGTCACCTGGAAGCCACGTTCGGCTGGCGACAGGCATTTCTCTCACAACACCTGATGGCCTTGCGAAAAGCAGGTATCGTTGTGACTTCCCGCCAGGGACGCAATATTCATTATCGGTTGAGCAGTCCGCGATTGCTTGCTCTTATCCACCAGGCAGCCGAGTTACAGGGGGTCATCCTGCCAGAACTGGCTCCGTCACCGGAGTGCGACTGCCCCAATTGCTCCACGCGGAAGGTGACGTGAACGCTCCTGCTCAATTACCTGTGTGCTCCTCCCAGGGGACTAATGCAGCGGCATCCTTCTTCCGGAACTTGTGAGATGGCCAAAAACGAACATTGGATAAATGTTGACGAACAAGGCCGGCTGATCCTGCCGCAGGAAATGGCGGAGCATTACGGGATTCGGCCCGGCACTCAGATGCTGTTGAAGGAAAAATCAAGAAACCTGCAACTGCAGCGTCCGATTACACATTTAGCCAAAGTTTATATTGAACCAACCAGTCGCTGCAACCTGATTTGCCGGACTTGCATCCGTAACGCCTGGGACGAGCCGCAGGGGGATATGTCGGCGGAAACCTGGAACATGGTTATCGATTCCATGAGGACCTTGTCATCCCGACCGGACATCTTCTTCGGCGGGTTTGGCGAGCCATTGTTGCTCCCGAATATCGCCGGGATGGTTGCACAGGCCAAGGCGGTGGCGGGGAAAGTGGAACTGATCACCAATGGCATCCTGCTGACCGAACAGCGTTCGCACGATCTAATCGAGGCCGGGCTGGACACCCTTTGGGTATCAGTGGACGGGGTCACCCCCGAGAGCTACGCCGACATCCGGATCGGGGCGGATCTACCGAAGGTCTTTAAAAATATCCGGCGCATGGCTATTCTACGCCATGAAACCACCCGGAGACCTGAAATCGGCATCTCCTTTGTAGCGATGCGCAAGAATATCGCTGATTTGCCAGCTTTGATCAGAAAGGGACCCCAGTTAGGTGTTTCGCGTTTCATAATCACAAATGTTTTTCCATATACTGCAGAAATGTGCCGGGAGATGCTCGATGTTCGCAGTGTGGATGGTGTGGACTCGATCCCCTCGCCCTGGACACCGCGCATCGACCTGCCGCGCATGGATCTGAACGAGGCCAGCCAAGAGGCGGTCTTCCATACGATGCGCTACCGGCACAATGTGCGAATAAACGGAGTACCCCTTGGCCAGGAGCGCGGACGGTGTCCATTCATTGAAAGCGGTTCAATTGTTATCAGTTGGGATGGTAACATCAGCCCCTGTCTGGCTCTGATGCATTCCTACCCCACCTATTTGAATGGACAAGACCGCACTGTCCGACGTTATGTCCTCGGCAATCTGGCGGATGGTGATCTGAAATCCACCTGGGAAGCCCCGGACTATGTCGCTTTCCGGAAGCGAGTCCAGGAATTCGACTTTGCCCCCTGCACCTGGTGCGGCGGCTGTGAAATGGCAGAAAAGAACGAAGAAGATTGTTTCTCCAACCCCTTCCCAACCTGCGGCGGATGCTTGTGGGCGCAGGGAGTGATCCAGTGTCCGTAGAGAACAACTGCACCTCAGATTTAACAAGAGCATAGGAGTAGTAAACCATGTCTGAATTTTTAGAAACCAGCATTGATAAATTCACCTTCAAAGTTGCCACCGACCGATTTTATAACGCAGAAGGGGTGTGGGTAAAGGAGGAGAACAGTCGCGTCCGCATTGGGCTGTCTGACTTTGTCCAACAGCGCAGCGGGGATGTGGCCTTCGCAGAAATCAAGCCCGCAGGAACGGCTTTGGCTGTGGGGGACGATGTGGCAGTCATCGAGACGATCAAGGTCAACATCACCTACACATCGCCTGTCAACGGAAAAATCGTGGATGTTAACCCGGCTATGAACGACACCCCGGAAGCCATCAATCAGGATCCTTATGGGGCTGGCTGGTTGGCTGTAATGGAAGTCACAGATTGGGATGTGGAGCATGCCAAGCTGCTTGATCCGCAGGCTTATTTCAAGATCATAAAGGGCCAGGCGGAAGAGGAAGCGAAGAAACTATGACAGTGCAAATTCAAAAAGTTATTATCGTGCCCTGCAGCGGGATCGGCAAACCATACGGTACCGTCAGCCGCGATGCGGCCTACGAGGTGACCGAAGACCTGCGTCCCGGTCAGACCCAACTGGTGCCGCTGGCCCTGCTGGTGCTCGGCGACGAAGAATCCCGGTCCGTTGTGGCGGAATGCCCGGCAGTGACCATTGACGGCTGTAAACTGGCCTGCGCCGCCAAAATGGTCCAGCAGAGTGGCGGGACGGTCGCGCAGGAGTTCGCCGTCCTGGACGTGTACCGCCGTTACAAGGACCTCAAGCCCCAGGGCATCGCCGAACTCAACGCGGGCGGGCAGAAGCTGGTTCGTGTCCTGGCAGAGGAAGTCACTGCCGTGGTGGATGGCCTCCTGACCGGGAAGCAGGGAGGCGAAAATGCCTGACCTGCCCAGGAAAAAAGTTGGCATTGTCTCCTGCTCCGGGGAGGAACTTTCGGAGGGCACGGTCACCCGCCTTGCGGCTCTCAAAGTCTTGGAGCAGCTGCGCCCGGCAGACACGGTCACCATTTGCCTACCCCTGTTCCTGGCAGGCGGCGAGGGAGACAGGGCTTTCGCAAAATTCTACCCGACCATCGCCATCGACGGCTGTGACAAGCGCTGCGCAGCGCGCGGCACAGAAATGTACTCCGGCAAGCCCGCCGCCAGCATCGTTGTAACCGAACTCGTCGCTGAGCGCAGTCTGGGCAAGGTGGAAGGCAAACGCCGCCTGAACGAGGCCGGTCAGCAAGCGGTAGAAGCGACAGCCGGACGAATTTCGGGGCTGGTTGATGAATTACTGCAAAAACACTGGAATCGTACGGCAGGGGCTGTCGAAGAAGTCGCCGCACCTGAAGTGCAGGAACCGGTCCAGGCGACCTGTTCCTGCGGTTCCGGGATCCCTGTGCAGGACGTGATAATCAACGGTCAGACGATCACCCTGATCGCCTTGCCGCTCATCTTCCAACAGTTCTGTGACTCCGGCAAACCCGCCTCACAGGCTACGACCTGGGATCTTCTAAAGAGCGTGAAGATTTATAACCCGATCCCGGTCGGTGAAGAGGGTGCCTATGCAGCGGCGCTGATCCATGAATATGCAGCCTTTTGTGAACAACAAGGAGCAGTCCATTGAGCCGCACAGCCACCTATAACACCACGGTCGCCTGGAAGGGCGAGCATTGGGGACATATCGTCATGGGCAACGGCCCGGAGATGGACTTCTCCGCCCCGCCAGACGCACAGGGGCACCCCAGCGTCCTGACGCCGGAGGACGCCTTTGTGGCCGCGGCCAATACCTGCATCATGATGATGTTCATCTGGGCGGCGGAACGCTTCAAGCTGGACCTGATCTCTTACGATTGCCGGGCCGAGGGCACCAAACTGATCGGGTTGGACCGCACCGAGATCTTCACGCACTTGCGTTTCTGGCCGGTCATCCGGATTGCCGCGGGGGATGAAGACCCCAAAGTGGTTGAAGCACGTGCCAAACGCGCTCTGCAAGCGGCCCGCAAATACAGCCTTGTGGCGAACTCGGTGAAGTCCGAGATCATTATTGAACCAAAGATTGATGTTATCGCCGGAAAGGATGGACGATGAAGACCAACTATATTGAAATGCACAAATCCCTCGAAGAGCATCTTGCACAACTTGGGAGAGAGATACCCGGTCCGATGACCGGTTTTGCCCGTCTGCACAAAAAAGCTGTTGAGGAGGGCGCCCTTAGCAGCAAAGCCAAAGAGATGATGGCGCTGGCGATCAGCATTGTTGTCGGATGTGAGGGTTGTATCGCCTATCATGTTCATGATGCTGTCGCGGTTGGCGCCACCCGCCAGGAATTGCTGGAAACGATTGGCGTGGGAATCCTGATGGGCGGGGGCCCGGGATCGATTTATGCCGCACATGCCCTGGAGGCCGTTGGACAGTTCCTGCCTGGAGAAGAAAAACGATCCTAACGTTCATTCCTGTCCAATCTGAGCAAAGAATCCGAAACTACATTCACACACTATTCAAAAAAGGAGCCAAATTATGTTAACCATCAAAGTCCTTGGACCGGGTTGCGATAACTGCAAAAATGTCGAATCTCTGGCCCGCAAGGCTATCGCCGACCTGACTATTGAGGCCGAGGTCATCAAAGTAACCGATCGCGCAGACATCATGAAATATAAAATCCTCTCCACTCCCGGACTGGTCATCAATGAGAAGGTGGTTTGTGCGGGGCGCGTCCCGTCGCAGGCCGAGGTGACCACCTTCCTGGCCAACGCCCTGATGGCGGAATGAAAAAGAAAGTCCTGTTCCTGTGCACCGGCAACTCGGGCCGCTCGCAGATGGCGGAGGCCATTGTCAATGCCCGCCTCGGGGATAGGTGGGAAGCTGTCAGCGCGGGGACAAAACCGGCGGGTTACGTCCACCCAAAGGCGTTGGCGGTGCTGGCTGAGATCGGCATCCTGCATAGGGGTCGCTCGAAACTTGCGGCTGAATTCCGGGGCATGGACTTCGACCTGGTGGTCACGCTCTGCGATTCGGCGGCGGAGGAATGCCCGGTCTGGCTCGGCAAAGAGAAGCGCGTCCATCACAGTTTTCTTGACCCGGCCAAGGCCGAGGGGACAGATGAGAAAGCGCTGCAAGTTTTTCGCATTGTGCGCGATGATATCGAACGTGAAATGGTCAAACTTCTTTCTCAATACAATTGATGGAGGCATTCATGACACAACAACCCACCACGACCAAACGACTTTCCTTCCTCGACCGCTTCCTCACCTTGTGGATATTCCTGGCGATGGCGATCGGCGTGGGGATTGGCTACTTTTTTACCTATCAGGTCGGCAGGTTCAACTACCTTGTCTCCATCGGGACGACCAACATCCCGATCGCGGTCGGCTTGATCCTGATGATGTACCCCCCCCTTGCCAAAGTCCGCTATGATGAGCTGGGTGATGTTTTCCGCAACTGGAAGATACTCAGCTTGTCGCTGGTCCAGAACTGGGTCATCGGCCCGGTGCTGATGTTCGCTCTAGCAATCATATTCCTGCGCGGCTACCCCGAATATATGACCGGCTTGATCCTGATCGGCCTGGCGCGCTGCATCGCCATGGTCATCGTCTGGAACGAGCTGGCACATGGCGACACCGAGTACGCCGCTGGGCTGGTGGCCTTCAACAGCATCTTTCAGGTGCTGTTCTACAGCCTGTATGCCTACGTATTTATCACCGTCCTGCCAACCTGGTTCGGGTTGACCGGCAACATTGTGAACATCACCATCGGCGAGATTGCTAAGAGCGTATTTATCTTCCTGGGCATCCCGTTCATCGCCGGTTTCCTGACGCGCTTGTTTCTTGTGCGGGCGAAGGGCAAGGATTGGTATTACCACAAGTTCATTCCAAAGATCAGCCCGCTAACATTGATTGCCCTGCTTTTCACCATCGTGGTGATGTTCTCGCTCAAGGGCGAGTACATCATCCAACTGCCGATGGACGTGGTACGGATTGCCATTCCCCTGCTCATCTATTTCGTGGTGATGTTCCTGGTCAGTTTCTTTATGGGCAAGGCTGTCGGCGCGGATTACTCAAAGACGGCCACACTCTCCTTTACAGCAGCCAGCAATAACTTTGAACTGGCGATTGCCGTGGCGGTGGGTGTGTTTGGCATCAACAGCGGAGCGGCCTTTGCCGCTGTCATCGGCCCATTGATCGAGGTGCCGGTGATGATTGGGCTGGTCAATGTGGCCTTCTGGTTGAAGAAGAGGCTGTTTTCAGTGGTTGAGGTGTGATGAAAGTTAGCGTCAAAATACCCGGTCATAGGACTACTCAGCACTATGCTGTCCGGCGGACAAGGTTGGCGGCTTGCGGCAGCCCGGATTCGAACTGAATACCAGAATAGTCCGTCTCGATGACGGACATGTTTTTTATCATGATGCTATAATTTAATTATGAGATACGAAACCCTTCATAATTTACGCCTCCCCAAAATTGGATTTGGAACCTGGACAATTGGTGGCGAGACCAGCGCCGATAATACCCGGGATGCCCGTTCTCTGGCCGCGCTGGACTCGGCGTTGGAACTGGGCTACACCCATTTCGATACTGCAGAATACTATGCCGCGGGCCATGCCGAAGAATTGCTTGGCCGGGTAATCCGCGCCTCGGGTCTGGCTAGGGAGTCATTGTTCCTCACCTCCAAAGTCAGCCCCGAGCATTTGGGCTACGATGATGTCCTGCGTTCTTGCGGGAACAGTCTGCGTCGTCTCGGCATGGACTATATTGACCTGTATTTGATCCACTGGCCGGCCAGAGGAATGAACCTGGCTGAAGCTTTTCGCGCCCTCAACAAGCTGGTCACAGACGGCATGGTCAGGCATTTGGGAGTAAGTAATTTTCAGCTCAAACTGCTCGAAAGAGCCGTGGCTTTGTCAGAAACACCCCTTCTCACCAACCAGGTCTCCTACAGCCTGCCAGATCGCACTTGTGTGAAAAATGGTGTCCTGGCCTACTGCCAGGAAAATGACCTCCTGCTGACAGCCTATTCCCCTGTTAAGCCAAGGTTTATCAGGGGGAATAAACCTTTGCAGTTGCTTGCAAGGGCGCGGGGGGTCACGCCCCAGCAGGTTGCGCTGGCGTGGCTCGTCCGCCAGCCTCGCGTCATCACCATCCCGATGTCGTTCGACTCCCGGCACCAGGCCGAAAACCTTTCCGCGGCAGACATGGATTTGACTGAGTTCTGAATTGGCTCAATTGGAATAATGAATCAGCGCATGAAATTTCAACCCGGTCTGCCGCCCGGTAACAGTGACGAACGCAACACGAACTGTAATCCTTAATCGAGCTTCCGCACGGGTTATAATGTTAAGGATAATATTCAAGACCTGATGAGAATTCCATCACAAGGAGAATAGAATGGACGAACAGTGTGATTGCAAGAAAGGGAAATGCGACTGCGGCTGCGAATGTTGCGGCGGAGACAGCGGCTTCGAGCGCCAATTTCTGACCAAGGCCGAGCAGATCGAGGAATTGGAATCCTACCTGGCTGAGCTCAAGCTCGAAGTCCAGGCGGTGGAGGAGAATTTGGCTGATTTACACAAGTAGCCGCGTGCAACCAAGGGCGACCAGATTGGTCGCCATTATTTTTTATACTCGACCAATTCCACCAGATTCCCCGCCGGGTCATGAAACATCACCCAGCGACAAATACTGTTTGCCTCCACGCCCCAGGGCAGGTCCACACCGTGATGACGAAGTCTTCGATGGCCCCATCTAGTTCAGGAATGGCAAAGGCAACCACCGGGAAACGCGGAGTGGGGTCCGGCGGGAGAGCGGGGCGGCCTTGGACAATCGTCAGGGTACAGCCACCCAGGTCAAAATGTGGATGGTCGCCCTCAGGCTGCGGCTTAATTTTCAGCCCGACCACCTCCCGATAAAAATGAGCGCTGGCGGGCACATCTTCAACCCACAGGCTGACAACAGCAAGATGGATGTTCATTTGTCTTCCTTTCGAAAAAAGAAACCCGCCAGAGGCGGGATTTATAAATAAAAGCACGAACGCCTGGGTGAGGGGGGCACCCAAGCATTCGCGGATATATATTACAAGAGATTCAATAAATGTGCAAGGATTTTTTGATTAGAATTTCATTAAATATTTCATCAGGGAGTGCCCCAGGCGGGAATTGAACCCACAACCTTAGCCTTAGGAGTGCTCTGCTCTGTCCGTTGAGCTACTGGGGCAATAAAGGGATTATACCAAATTCTTGCGTTTCCCCTTATCCGTTGCTATACTTGGGTGTTGTGTAAATAATACACATAATTGTAAGCATCAGCGAGCCAAAATTCTGTTATAAGAGATGAAATTGGCACAGGGTTATTGATGGGTTTATGCCGGGAGCAGACCTGATGGAGCCACAAAAGATCGGACGTTACGAAATCAAGGCTGAGATCGGACGCGGTGGCATGGCAACCGTTTACCATGCCTACGACCCGCGCTTCGAACGCGAGGTGGCGCTCAAGGTACTGCCGCGTGAGATGCTGCATGACCCGCAGTTCCGCGCCCGCTTCGAGCGCGAAGCCAAGACCATCGCCATGCTCGAACACCCGGCCATTGTGCCAGTCTATGACTTCGGTGAAGAGGATGGCCAGCCTTATTTTGTCATGCGCTTCATGACCGGCGGCTCGCTCAATGAACGGATGAAGCAAGGAGCGATGACCATTCAGGAAGTGGCCCATCTCTTCGGGCGTTTGGCTCCCGCTCTCGATGAGGCTCACGCCAAAGGCATCATCCACCGTGACCTGAAACCCGGCAACATCCTCTTCGACCAGTATGGCGAACCTTACATCTCCGATTTTGGCATTGCCAAGATCACCGCCACTCAGGCCAATGTTACCGGCAGTGCTATAGTAGGCACTCCGTCCTATATGTCGCCGGAACAAGCCCAGGGCGAAGGGATAGACGGGCGCTCTGACATCTACGGCATGGGTGTCATTTTGTTCGAATTATTAACCGGCAAGAAGCCTTTCGTCGGCGACACGCCAATGAGTGTGGTTGTCAAGCACATTACCGAGCCCGTCCCGCATATCCTGGACGTAAAACCCGATCTGCCGCCCGCCATTGAAGCCGTCATCGAGAAGGTCCTGGCAAAGAATCGCGACGAACGCTTTCCTACGGTCAAAGCGTTGACCGAGGCGTTGAACGCGGTTGCAAGAGGTGAATCTCCAGACCTGGAAAAAATCGACACAACACGCGTCGTCTCGCCGAAGACTTCCGTTACTAAACCCCCCGCACCCGAACTCGAGACTGTGATGGCAAAACGGAGGCAGGAAACCGGTCCTGGCTCCATCCCTGACGAACCACGCAAAAAGAACCGCCTGTGGGTTGGGTTGGGAGGCCTCGCCCTGCTTTTGTGCCTCGTGGGTGTTGTTGGAGAAATCATCCTGTTCAGGAATAAGATTCCATCCCTGGCTGCTGCCAGGGCAACGCGATCCGCGATCGTGCGTGTCACCGGTACCCGGGAAGCTCGCCAAACTACAACCACGGAAACCTCCGGAGCATTCCAACCGCCGGCCACCAGCAAATCTCCCCTTTCCACTCTTGCGCTCAGCCCCTCGCCGACCATGCCGGCGGCAATCATCAGGTGGCGCGAATTTCATTGCCTTTCTGAACAAAAATGATATCTGGGTAATGGGTGTCGACGGCCGCAACCTGGTCCAGGTCACTCAAGATGGTGGAGCAAAAAACGACCTGCAATGGTCGCCGAATGGGCAGCGCCTGTTCTATATCAGCGGAAAGTGCATCCTTTCTGTCACCGTGCCGGTAGTGGAATTTACCCAGATCACCTGTTTCAATGCAGCCGAATATCTGGAGGCATTTGAGATTTCTCCGGATGGTACTCAGGTGGCCATCAGCCTGAACCGGGTCTTGTATGTGGTGCCCTTTGATCTGGCTGAAATTTCAAAAGCCCGCAACTGGACGCATCTGGAAGCTATGAAAGGCTGTTTCACCTATGGCAAACTCCCCCACCAGTATCCTGCCAAAGAAGTGCGATGGTCGAATGACGGTACAAAGATCGCGGTAAACACGATGAGCATGGGGACCAGCGGCCGGGTGGACCTGGTAAGCATATTTGACGTCAGCAAATGTAACAGTACCTCTCCCCAGCCGATGGATAGTTTCCCCGCTGGCCGTTTTCCGATGAACTATTACATTAAAAACCCGATCATTCCATCCTTCGACTGGGATGGCGACACGTTATTTGTGCTCAACAGCATGTTCCGCTATGAATTTGGTTATTTGTACGAGTACAATATAGCGACGAAGCACAGCGATCCCCTCGACCCGCTCGGGACCACCTGCTGCTACACCGCAGCACGCTTCAGTCCCGATGGATCCTTCCTTCTGTTCGCCTACCAAGATCCCAACGCTGGCCAAAATGCCAAGACACAGTTGTATTACATTTCTTACGGAACGATCAACTCCGGTGCAAATTTTACACCCCTGCCCCTGCCGGAAGACTTCTTCAGCAGAGGTAACGACCACATCGAAGCGGCCTTGCGCCCGGTAAATCCATAAAGAATTCATTCCCCGGCATATTCAAAACGACATCCCTTCCTGTTATGGAAGGGATGTCGTTTTTTCTCTTTCTTCCGCCGCTTCAAGCAGCCATTCAGTGACCTCCTCTTTGGTCGGGAAGCGCCCGCTGCACACCACTTTCTCGTTAATGACCAGGGTGGGTAAAATCAGTACGCAGGCATATTTTCCGATCACCCCGGGATCTGATACTTCGGAGATGTCAAGTTCCAGACGCGGACATTTCGAGCGGAGCTCCTGATGCGCAGCCGTGACAAGCCGCCGGACAGCATAGCGTTCGGGGTACTGTAGGCTGAGGATTTTGACAGTAAGCACGATGTTAAACCCTTTTATCGTGTTTGTGCATAAAATCGCATATATTTTATCCTAAAAACTCACCTCTGTGTTATTGCGATATTATCCCTGACAGGGGGCATCGTCCATCCAGGGGATATTATCCCCCAGGGAACATTGTCCTCTGTGTCATTGCGACATTGTCCCCATTATTTGAGGAGGAGCGAACTCCGCGACGACACCTGCGGAGCGCTACAGGTGAGCAATCTTCTCGCAGGTAGGGGGTTTGCTCACCCGCATAGTGCCCGCGCTAATCAAGCAGTAGTAAAAAGGAGCGAACAACACGTCAACGCCCCCTCGGCTTTGCCCAACTCAAACTCGTCCACCAGGAGCGGGAAAATGCCTGCCGCTTCCAGGCGTGCCTGCGTCTTCGGATAGGCTGGTTGGTAGAGTACTGTTCCATTAACCATCAGCGCGTTGGCGGCGTATTGCTCGGAGGGATCTATTTCGATAAACTTCAACCCGGGGAAATTGACCATGTCCACCCAGACCGGGTTGACCAGCAGGGTATCCGCCGCCACTTGCGTGACTGCCGATTTCAGGTGCAGGCAATCGGTCACGCGGATGCCTTTGATAGTGTAGCCGTACGGCGTTAAGAATGTCCGCATCTGGTCTATTGCTGCTTTGTTGCTGCGGCTGGACAACCCGACGAAAATCGTCTTGCCGACGGTCAGCACATCGCCGCCGTCCAGCGTGCCGGGAGCATGGATGAAAAATAGCTTTCGGTAGGGTGCCAGCGCCCGGGCAATGGACTCGATCTCAGGTCGGCGCGATAATGCTCCCGGACGGGTGAGCAGCGCGCACTTGTCCAGCACGATGGCCGTGTCTTCAACAAAAACAGAATCGGGCAGATCCGGTTCTTCGGGTAGGGAGTGAATTTCAACGCCCAAGCCGCGCAGGGTTTCCTCGTAGGCATGGTGCTGTTGGCGGGCAAGTGTCAGGTCAATTGGAATGCGTTCCTGAAGGGTGAGTTCGCATCGGTCAATGGACGGGCTGACGAGTTGCGTGATGGCGATGTCCATATCATCCTCTGTGTCATGGCAGGTTGGGGGTTTGCTCACCTGCACTGGTTCGAACGCAGTGCGGTGCAAGTGTCGCCCCCTTGCAATGATACTAGAATTTCAAATTCATGACGGTCGACCTATTATTCAGCTTTTTCTTTAGACGGGACGAATCCCACCAGTCGGGTGCATGCTGTGTTTGGCGGATCATCAAACTGGTAATCCCGGGATAATGCGACCCTTCACCCGCTGTTTGTAATCCAGGTAGAGCTGTCCCCGTGCCCGTTCCATACTTGCTTCCTCAACCAGAACGATCGATAGAAATGCAGCCCATCATATTGGTACCAGCGCCACACCGATTATTGAACGGAACATTATCGCGAACCCAAGTGAGAATAATATATCCGTAAGGTAGATGGGATTTCTGACCACACTATAGATGCCATTGGTCTTGAGAACCATTTTACTATCTGGTGCTGTCTGCCAAGTAATCGATAAGGCAGGAACACTCAAAACCATTGCGGCTGCGAGAACTATTCCACCGATGGTGCAATTCCACACGCCTATCTCAAAACGAGGCTGAGGACCAAAAAGCAGGACCAGTATGATGCGGGAAGAATCGCAAATCATAATGGTGATAAGCCCTAATCGGGCATTTTGGCCCAGCTTTATTCCGTTGACCAGGAGAATACCCACAAGAAGGCCAAACATGCCTACAAAAGCCCAGAAGAAATGGATTCATGAAAATAAACATGATACCCCTCCAATAGTGGAAATTTTTGATCCGCCCTATCGGAGCTCACCTGCTGCCGACTCTGGCAAGACACGCCTGTGCACGAGCGACGTAGCCAGTGCCTGTACTGAGTAAAGCGAATGTGTTCGCTGGAACCTTTTCTGAGCGGTAATTGGATTACTAATATTTAAAATCATCGAGTTGCTTGTAGAAACGAAGAGGGATCATAATAATCTGTGTTACGCTTGATCTTCCCTTCCTGCAACTCGCTGAATGACGCCCCCCGAGTTGTGAAGCTCTTGCCTGTGGTTGATGTACCGGTCATGACCCACTCACTGCCAAGCCAGTTATCTGCGATGAAGTGTGATAATATCTCCAATTTGAAATCAGGAATAGCAGCGAAAATGTCACTGTACCCGGCTTTCACAGCTTCGCTACCGTGCATGATTCCTCCAAGGGCCATATCCTGATAGAAACAATCTTCCGTAAAACATGCTGCAATTTTCTCGGAATTGTGAGAAAAGACGGCAGCAACAAAATCATCCATCACTCGTTTTGCTTCCTCTGCCATTCTGATTCCTCCTTTAAATGACTGGCACGATCAAATCAGGCACCAACTTTGTCGGTATACGGAAGTCAGGCAACACAGATTGGGATCGCTTTTATCAGGTACACCGAGTTTATCTGTTTTGGCTTTGCTGTATCTACTTCTTCTTCATGAAAAGGAAATATGCAAAAGCCAACCCGAACACCAGGTACAAAGCGACCGAGAGCCAGCCGAGAGCATTCCATGTCTTGGCGAGGGTTGCAAGCAGGCAAACGATGAAACCGATCAAATTGCTTACAACGACTCCGGTCATGATCCCTCTACATGCAGCATCATCCCGGTCCGTGTTCCTGGCATACCAGAGCACGATCGCCTCAAGGATGAACCCGCCCCCGAAAAGGCGCGCCATCAAGGCTGCAGCCGGATTGAAATCCATACCGTATATCCCAGCCAAAAACTTAGGGATCAGAACGAAGCCGACCCCAAAGACCAGTACGACGATCGCCTTGGCGATCATCCAGTATTTAAGTTTCATAAAAAAAGTCTCCTTTCTTCTGAATTAAAAGCGATCCCAAGTGTTGAAAACCGCCTCGGTGTTTGGCGGTTTTTGCCTGTATAAACACGCTGGCTGGATGTCTTTATCTGAGAGCCAGCTCAGTATTCATCCTGCCGTGCACTTCCAATTTGTTTCCAAAACCATGCAAAGTCGATCAGACGAGAGGATTTCCTCCTTTGTTTGGACCATACATAAAGCCGCTGACAGAATGTCAGCGGCTTGAATGTGAACTTCTTGACCGGTTTTCCGCCTGCGAGGTGAAACGTATTGCACATTCATTATAGGTCAGATATCCGTAAAGTCAACTGGTCAATTCAGCGTCTTTTGGCGATCCCCTAAAGAATGGCTCTTTGCAAGGAATGGGACAATGACGCCTGCCATCCCAATTATTCACGAAAAGGCTGTCCCAATTGAAAGGACAGCCTCAACCTTTCAAAGAAGCTAGTAACTCCTATCGCCTCAGCATCGGTACTTTGGCACAAAACAATATCATTATTAACGCGATACCTGCAACAAAAATTCCTCCAAGAAGCGTCATGTTGTATCTCACTTCTTCTTATCGATTCGTTCAATTGGACGAAATACCATGATAAAAAAACCCGCTGGGTCAGGGTGGGATAGATTGAGAGGCGGATATCTCGACGAGTCGCAGATCGGTTTATCAGCCAGGACAAAGGGTATTGGGAAGTACCCGGCTTTTTGTCCAATACGTAAGCATGTTCTTGCCAACCATATCGTGCATTTCAGGCAAACTATTGCGATTGTGAGTGGCGGAGCCGCGGTCCGCTGGAGCCGGTATTGGGCGGCTCCACTTAATTATTCTCCAGCCAAAACCACCAGGAACCGACCGTGGATTGCTCCAACGATTATTCCTGCCACAAGTAATGCTCCACCTATCACCAATACCGACTGCCAGACTTCGGTCATCTTGAAAGCTAAATCCATTCCCAAGAATATGACTGGCATTCCGAATGCCCATGCCAGCATGTTCGCTGGAATCCACAAACCAGCTCGTTTAACCTTACGGCGCAAAACCAGCCATTGGGCGAAAGAAAGGACAGCGCCTGCCACTGCACCCAATCCGGCAGCAAGTAACAACGTTATCCACTGGGGTGGTTCTGCTTGCGGTGTTTGTGTGGCCGCCTCGCCCATGCTCATCAGGGTAGATGGTAAATAACCAAGTACGTAACCAAGAAGAGCACCAACCAGGGTAGCCCGCCACCAGGCAAAGCGTCCAATCATCGGAAACCACGGATGCATCGTCCACCACTGCGTCAAACCGACGATCGTGGCTTCAATGGCACCGCTCACGACAGGAATGACAAATGATAGCAGGATACCTGCAATCTGCCGGGTATCGATCCTGGAAGACAGCAATCCTATCATGGCGAAGGTCGCCCCGAGACCCACCAACTCAGAGAGAGCATTCGCGATTATCCAACGTAGCCAGAGCATATTTCTGTTATTACTCATTATTTCACTCCACGAAGTTGCTAACCAAGCGTTTGACCGGATAATATAAAATCAGAACATAGGTATTATATAAGAATTTCCATATGCATGCCATTTTGAATAACGGCGGGTGGAGCATGCGGACATCGCAAATTACACACCGGATTCAATTCATTTAATAACTTCATTGCACTTCTTTTATGGTATAAAGGTTCGGGCATATTCTCAATTAATACTCCATTATTTTGATCATTACATTTCCGGGCTAATTAGATAATGAGTGTAATCCTAAATATTTTTCTCTTGAGCTTGGTGGCAAGCTTGGGAACAGGTTTAGGAGGCTTCTTAGCTGTTCTGCGCACGCCAGGCAAGCGGTCTTTTGGTTTTCTCATGGGGCTTACTGGCGGGGTGATGATCTCCCTTTCTTTCCTGGAGCTTGTAAACAAAGCCTGGGCGCTTAGAGGTTTTTGGACAGCCACGATCGGTTTCGGCGCAGGAGCATTCTTCATGTTCGCGATCGATGTTCTGGTTCCTCATATCCGCTTTGAAGAAATAGAAGCCAAAAGGAAAAATGGTCAGATAGCTCGGGAAACGACGACCAGTTCATTTCTCGGACGACGCAGATACAGACGTGCACAGGTTCAAGATAGAATTACTGACCCGCAACTATTCAAAACCGGCCTTCTGCTGACCATAGGAATCACAATCCACAATCTCCCAGAAGGGATTGCCGTTGGTGCCGGGTACATGCAGGCACCCCAATTTGGCATATTGATAGCCACGGCGATCATGCTACACAATATTCCTGAAGGAATTGCTACTGCCCTTCCGCTGTGTAAAAGCGGTATGAATAAATGGAGGGCCGCCAGGATCGCGCTTTTTTCCGGTCTTGTGGAACCAGTAGGCGCACTAATAGCCACTTTATTCCTGAATACTTTCCAGGCCCTTGTGCCAGCCTCTCTGGCTTTCGCTGGAGGTGTGATGATGTTCATTACCCTGGATGAACTCATCCCGGCTGCCCGAGAGCATGGGCATCAACACTCCACAGCAGTGGGGATCATTTTCGGGTCTCTCTTGGTCTTCCTGTTATCTGGATTGCTGGGAGTGTAGAATATGGCATTCCCAGAACAATCAAAGACGACTACCAGAATATATCACGCCACTTCAACGGGCATACCAACGCGGCTATTGTTCAGATGCTAATATGTCTCATCGTTCTTTGAATCGCAAGATTTTTGTATTTATAGAACATAAGGGTCAACGATGTCAAAAGCGAATGAATATCGGGCAAAACTGCAGACACTCGACAGGTGGGATGCATATTTACTGAAAGAATCCGGATTGCCCGGTCCGCGTGGAAACATTGAACTGGCTCAGGTGGTTGCGGATGAAGGCAATCGCGCACTCTTCGAACGTTACACCGCTTATACCGCCGATCAAGCTCCGGTAAACTCACCCTATGAATTCCTTGCTTTCTGCGGAGTTGTAGGACTGGGACGATTGCTGGCTGAAGGGGATGGCAATTTGCTGAAGACCCTGCGAACCCATGCCTCCGATCCACGCTGGCGAGTCCGCGAGGCGGTGGCGATGGCACTTCAGCGATTTGGTGATAAGAACATGGATGCGCTGCTTGCGGGGATGCAGGAATGGAGCAAAGGAACACCGCTCGAGCAGCGCGCGGCAGCGGCTGCTCTTTGTGAACCGAGGCTGCTTGGCCAGGCCAGGCAGGCCAGGGCAGTTTTACAGATCCTGGATGGAATTACTGCTACTTTACAGTATTCAGATACTCACCCACGCGAAGACATGCTGGTATTGCGGAAAGGATTGGGATATTGCTGGAGCGTCGCAGTCGCTGCCCTGCCTGACGAAGGAAAGTCATTCATGGAAAAGTGGCTGGCCACGACCAACAAAGATATCCAATGGATCATGCAGGAGAATTTGAAGAAGGCGCGTCTGGCGCGGATTGATCAAGAATGGGTCAAGAAATGGCAGATCAGGAGGTGACACTATGAATATTCAAAAGATTTTATTCTCCCCGCGTGTCATTATCCAACTACTGTTTTTTATTGTTCTCATACCATTCCTGCCGTTATTGATTTCTTGGCGCTGGGACTGGTGGGAAGCCTGGGTATATGGCATCCTATCTGTTTTGAGCTTCGTGATCACCCGGGTACTAATCGCGCGACGCCATCCCGACCTGATTGCCGAACGAGCCCGCTACATGCAACAGGAGAATACCCAATCCTGGGATAAAAAATTGGCTCCTCTGATGGGGTTGGCCGGGATTCTGGTAATGGTAATCTCTGGTTTGGATGCGTTGCTGGACTGGTCACCCAATTTCAGCTTGCCGTTGAAAATTCTTGCACTGGTGCTAATCGTGGTAGGATATGCCCTGTCATCCTATGCTTTAATCGAAAACCGCTACTTCTCGGGCACGGTCCGCATCCAGACCGACCGCGGGCAGAAGGTTGTTTCGAGTGGCCCCTACCGCTGGATACGGCATCCCGGTTACGCAGGAGCCCTGCTGGCATATCTGGTAACGCCCGTCTTTCTGGATTCGGCATTGGCATTTTTACCAACATTATTTACCATTGGACTTTATATAATTCGCACCGCTTTGGAAGATAGGTTCTTGCAAGATGAATTGGAAGGCTATCGCGACTATGCAAAGCGGGTGCGTTATCGCTTGTTCCCGGGAATATGGTGAACCTCTTGAGCTAAATGGATCGTATAATAGAAAAGGCGACGATCATGAATGGCAACCTCCTATACCACGAGAGGACGACTTCGAACAGGACGGAAGCACTATTCCTGGTGCTCACATTCCTCATTTTATTGCTTCTGGTTTGGCGCGTGAATACTGACGGTCTGGATGTTCTTGCTGCTGTTTTCTTCTTTTTCTTCGTGTTTTTCTTGTTTTACTCGGTGAACTATAGGACGCTGATCATTCGTCTCACCCCGGAGTCACTGAAGCTCACATTTGGCATCTTCACCTGGACAGTGGCATTAGATAACATTGAGGCATGTCATCTTGATGATATTCCGTTATTCATGAGGATGGGGGGAGCAGGGATACACTTCATGTTCATCCGTAAGCGATACCGGGCCTCGTTCAATTTCCTGGAATATCCCAGGGTGGTGATCGAGTTCAAGAGAAAAGTAGGCCCTGTGCGGGATATATCCTTCTCGACACGCCACTTGGATGATGTTCTACGGCTCATTCACGTAACAATTGCTGCAAACAGGGCCGCCCAACACGGGCGAGTAGACAGCACCTCCGCCGCTCGCGCCGCTGCCGCTGGGTCAAACCGTTAGGTGGAACCGAGAGAATCTTCCCGGGAGTATGAGATGGATTTATTGCCCAAATTACAAGTAGGCCTATTGAATGGATGGATACCGCTAATCATCTATTTTATTGGCCTTATTCTCTCAGCTTCACGGTACTCAAAGGAGGCTAAAGTCTGGCTTTTTAATAATCCAAAAGATGAGAATAAAAATGTATTCATGTTTGTTCGCCTTTTCGGGCAACTTTCTATGATGGTATATATTCTGTTGATGATTTTTACACCGATGAGGATAAATAATCCAGTTGTTCTTGTAGGTGCCATAGTCTTCTTTGTTGGTTTTGTTTTGGAAATGAGTGCTCTCTATTATTTCAGAAAAGCGCCTATAAACCAACCTGTGGTAAATGGACCTTATCGTGTCTCGCGTAACCCTCAATGGTTGGGATTATTTTTGGTGCTTTTAGGTTCGGCAATTGCTGTTGGGATATGGCTTTATATTGGGTTGGTAGTACTGGTGGGTATCATTTATCACAAACAAATTCTTGATGAAGAAAAAGCTTGTATACAGAAATATGGAGAAAGTTATCGTGAGTATATGGAGCGTATACCAAGGTACTTCCTTTTCCTCTAAAACAAGCCGGACAATCTAACAATGTTACAGACAATCATCAACTCTTGAGCAAGAAGGATCTATTATTTTCAAAGATTGTCCGGAAAAGAATGATGATTTGTTTCTCCAAATTATGCATCAAGACAGGTAAGGGATATTGCCATGAAATGGTCGATTGAAACCGATAACTTGGGCAAGCGCTATGGAGATGTCACTGCCGTAGATGGTCTTTCCTTGCGGGTTGCTGAAGGTGAGATCTATGCCTTCTTGGGCTTGAACGGGGCAGGAAAGACGACCACCATTCGTATGCTGCTGGGGATGATTAAACCCACTCGCGGAAGCGCCACCGTGCTGGGAAAGCGCGTCCGGCTGGGCAGCCGGGAACCCTGGGCTCAGGTGGGATACTTGGTAGAAATTCCCCATGCCTATCCCGAGTTGACCGTCTATGAAAACCTGGAAGTCGCCCGGCGACTCCACCCGGGTACGGAACGGAAAGCGGTCAGCCAGGTGATCGAGCGCCTGGGACTTGCTGCGTACGCGGACCGGCGGGCTGGCGTGCTCTCCCAAGGGAATACACAGCGTTTGGGGCTTGCCAAAGCCTTGTTGCACAATCCGAAACTTCTGCTCTTAGATGAGCCGGCAAACGGTCTAGACCCGGCTGGGATCGTTGAGATCCGAGAACTGATGCTTGACCTGACCCGTCAGAAGGGTGTGACAGTCTTCATGGCAAGCCACATCCTAGCCGAAGTATCCAAGCTGGCAAAACGGATCGGGATCATCCATGAGGGTCGGCTGATTCAAGAGATGGACGTGGCCGAGCTGGAACACAACCGGCGCAGGCTGCTGCTTGTGCGGGCCCGGGATACCGAGAGAGCCCAAAGGGTATTATCCACCGCTGGTTATCTGGCCGAAATCCTTCCGGGTGGACTCCTGGAACTCAATCAGATCGCCGCGATCGAACATCCTGACGACGTTGCCAGCCTGCTGGTCCAGGCCGGGACCCCGCCGACGCAGTTGCTGGTGGAGGAAGAGGAACTGGAACCATATTTTCTCCGGTTGGTGGGTTCCAATGGAGATAAAAAATGAAGACCCTTTCAAATATGGTCTGGATCGAACTGCGGAAAGTGCTTCGCTCTCGAGTGCCTTTCTTTACCGCCCTGGGGTTCCTGGTGATGCCGTTGATCGGTGCACTGCTGATTTTTATCTTCAAGAACCCTCAGCTTGCCCGGCAACTTGGCCTGCTCGGTACCAAGGCCAACCTGGTTGTTGGCAGCGCCGATTGGCCGGGTTACTTGATCCTGATGGTCGAGTTCACTGCCCTGGGAGGATTCTTCTTTTTCTGCCTGGCCGTAAGTTGGACGTTCGGCAGGGAATTCACTGACGGCACCCTGAAAGATCTTCTGGCCGTTCCGGTCCCGCGCTTCGATATCGTCCTGGCAAAATTCATCGTCGTTGCTCTCTGGTGTGCCGCACTGATCATAGAAACGTATATCGTTGGCTTGGTGTTGGGTGCAGTCATCCAGCTTCCAGGAGGCTCGATTATAGTTCTCCTGCACGGTACCGGCCTCCTGGCGGTCACAGCTGTGATGTCGATCTCGCTTGTCATGCCATTTGGTTTTTTTGCCAGCGTGGGACGCGGGTTTTTATTGCCGATCGGGATCGCGATTCTCATGTTAATTCTGGGGAATCTATCCATAACCCTCGGATGGGGGGAATATTTCCCCTGGTCGATTCCGGCTCTGGTCCTGCAGGAGACTCCCATTCATCCCTTCAGCTATGCGCTCGTTGCCCTGACAGGCCTGGCCGGGATGGCAGCCACCTACTGGTGGTGGAAATATGCGGACCAAAATCGATAAAAAGTAAGTAAAGGCTTTCTCTGATTTTGGGAGCCTGGGAAAATATTCTAGCAGCATTTATTTTAGAGAAGTGCAAACAACCTCTCCTGCCTTCAGCAAGAGAGGTTGTATTTTGAGCGCCAATACTTTGGCTTTTCGAGACTTGCGCTGCTGCTATTAATATGAATCTTTTATTTTAGCGCCCGTAGTTCTCTTCAGATGTTTTCTCGAACAGGTCTTTCAGCGGCAGTTTCGCCCAGGGAGCAAACTTGTCCATGTCCAGGCCAAGTTTTTTGGCCACGCCGCGGCCATAATCCGGGTCAGCTTTGAAAAAATAAATCAGCTGACGAACCTTGATGCGTTCGGGAACGCCCTGCATGGCTTCAACCAGGTTGCTGAAAAGCTGCTCTTTCTGGCTCGCGTTCATCAGGCGAAAGAGAACCCCGGGCTGAATGAAGTCATCGGCGCCCTCACGGGGGTTGTAGCGATCGGCATCGCCTGAGATCTTAAGCGGGGGCTCTAGGTAGCGCGGGTCTTCCACCGGGCCGCCGAAACTGTTTGGTTCGTAGTTGAGTGCGCCGCCATTATTGCCGTCGAATCGCATGTTGCCATCACGGTGGTAGGTGTTGACCTCTGAATGAGGCTTGTTAACCGGCAGGGCAGCGTAATTCACGCCCACGCGGTAGCGGTGTGCGTCAGCATACGACATCAGGCGTGCCTGGAGCATTTTGTCGGGAGAGAAGCCGATGCCGGGCACAATGTTCGAAGGCTCGAAAGCAGCCTGCTCGATCTCAGCGAAATAGTTCTCTGCGTTGCGGTTCAATTCCAAGATGCCAACCTCGATCAGAGGGTAATCGGCGTGCGGCCAGACTTTGGTCAGATCGAAGGGGTTGATATGGTAAGTTTCCGCTTCGGTTTCGGGCATCACCTGTACACTGAATTTCCACTTGGGGAAATCACCGCGCTCGATAGCCTCGAATAGGTCACGCTGGGAACTTTCGCGGTCTTTTGCCACGACAGCTTCGCCCTCGGCGTTCGTCCAGTTCTTAATGCCTTGCATGACCTTGAAGTGGAACTTGACCCAAAAGCGTTCGTTCTTGGCGTTGATAAAACTATAGGTGTGGCTGCCGAAGCCGTTGACAAAGCGGTAGCCCTGTGGCAAGCCACGGTCGCTAAATAGGATGGTCACCTGGTGCAGGCTCTCAGGCGAGAGCGACCAGAAATCCCACATGGCGGTGGCGGAGCGCATATTGGTCTTGGGATCGCGTTTCTGGGTGTGAATGAAGTCACTGAATTTGTAGGCATCTCGGATGAAAAATACTGGCGTGTTGTTGCCTACCATGTCCCAGTTGCCTTCCTCGGTGTAAAACTTGATGGCAAAGCCGCGCACGTCACGCTCGGCGTCCGCCGCGCCGCGTTCACCAGCGACAGTGGAGAAACGCAGCAGACAGGGGGTCTGCTTACCGACTTTGGAGAAAATTGCGGCTTTTGAGTAGCGCGTAATGTCTTTCGTGACCGTGAATGTACCAAACGCTCCGGAGCCCTTGGCATGCACCACGCGTTCGGGCACACGCTCCCGATTGAAGGTCGTCATTTTCTCAAGCAGTTGATAATCCTGCATCAGCAGGGGGCCGCGCGGACCGGCGGTCAGCGAGTTCTGGTTATCACCAATCGGATTACCGTGGGCAGTGGTCAATTTCATTTTCTTAGTCATTGAAATCTCCTTCTCTGAAATGGAATAAACGGGTTTTGTATATCAGCTTTCACCTGGATTGGGAAAGTGATCATCATCTTAGTTATGCCGCCTATTTTTATGACGATTTTTATTTGATAATAGTTATCCATAGATGACAAAAAAAGAGGTCATCAACTAGCCGCTTTTCCTGCATTCGGGGCAAAGACCGTAGAATGCAATTTGGGGACGAATGATCTGATAACCCGAAGTTTTCTCCAACTTTTTTATTATAGAAAGGTCAAGTTCAAGATCTCCATCCACGATCTTATTGCATCGCGTGCAGATCAAATGCGGGTGGGGATGAGGTTGATTGCCATCATAGTGACTATCGCCCCGCATGTCGATTTCCAATACCTGGTTCATATCCTTCAGCATAGCCAGGGTTTTGTAAACGGTCGCCTGACTCATGGTCGGGAATCGGGTCCTGATTATCGCATAGAGTTGAGCCACGTTGGGATGATCTTTGCTTCCGGCAATCAAGCGCACCAATTCGACCCGTTGGGGTGTCAACCGGAAGTTGCGTTCTCTCAGTGCAGTAATCAACTCATCAAATCGAACTTTCGAATCAGGCATATGGTGAATTTCCGAAAACATTTCTTTATAGATAATTATTATCTATAAGTATACTCTATTATATTAGGAATAACAAGTTTTTGCTCTTTCATGACCCCGCCTCCTGCCTCTGGTTCAATTCAAGCGTAAAAGGGGTCGAGAAATACCCGGCTATTTGTCCAATAAGTAAGCATGTTCTTGCCAATCTTATTGAATCACTTTTGGCAAAGAACTGCTGTCATAGTGTCGAAGCCACTGCTTGGACTGAGCTAAGCGAATGGATCCGCTGGAGCGGTGTTAGGCGCTACCGTTTCCAGGGTGGGATGACACGATGTCCGTCTGATGCAATATTGTTCTCCTCTACCTCTTCTCCTTCTTCCCATGCCTCCTGACGATAAATTGAGAGCAATTGATTGATTTCACCCGCGTGATAAATATGATGATTTGCAATTAGGCGAACAATCTCAAAGAGTGGTATCGTCTTGCCCCAATGGACTGGCCTGAGCTGGTCAAGTTCATCGTCCTGAATAGGAAGTAAATTCTGCTGCCAGAGTTTGTGTGATAGTTTTAGCCATTGGATCAGGTCAGTCAAGTATGATTTGGTCTTGATGATGGTATCACGTAATCCATGCGGCCATTGAAGAATGGACCATGGAATGGGGGAGGAGTTGAAGGCGCAGGAGCGATAAACATGGCTCCAGCCTGCTGTGTGTTTGAGTGTTCCAATGATGGAACGATAACCACCAGGCGGGACAAAGAGCGACTTCCTCTAATGTCAAACCGTTGAGATTATCTGACAGGATTCCAAACGCCGCATCAAGCATTTGCTTTGTTAGATCTATTCGGGTGCCCATTCTTTCTCCTGAAACACCTCATAATTCCTGGTTACCCAACGGTTTGGCTTCGCGTAGCATCCCCAAAGGGGACAGCGTCAGAAGTGGTACTGGCAAGACTCCTTCTCGATTTTCGCGCATTTCCGGCAAATCTCGCCTGTGTGCGAGCAACGGAGCCGCGGTCTGCCAGACGGTGTTGAGCTATCGTCTGGGAAGAATTTGTAAACAGCATCCGCACTATTTATTTTCTTTAATCAAATGCATCTCCAACCAATCGAGCATTACTTTAAATACATCCGCTTTTTCGGGATCGGTATGCAGCTCGTGCTTGAACCCATCCCACATCTTCAAGGTCAACTTGTCTTTGGGGGCAATTTCGGCGAACAACTGGCTGCTGCGAGGATAGGCGATTTCGTCTTTTGTCCCGTGCATCAGCAATAAGGGCAAGGGAAAGTGTGGGGCGTTTTCGAAGACGAGATCGATTGCTCTCAGCATTGCTTTTCCCCAGCCCACTGTAACAAGGGTATGGCAAAGCGGATCGTTGTCGACTTCAGCGGCAATTCTCGGATCCCGGCTGAGCATATTATTATCGATGCCGCTGTTGATGGTAAGTGTCGGAATGACCTTTCCCAGCACTTTTGAAAGGAATACTTTCAGCTTTTGTTCTTCGAGTGCTGATTTCAGACTTGGATCAGTTGCAATAACCCCGGCAACCGCAGGCTGGCGAAGCGGGGTGTACGCCAGGACCAGGATGGCACCCATGCTGTGACCGTACAGGAAACGCGGTTGGTCGGGATAACGCCGGGCGATTTCAGCGAGGAACAAATCAATATCGTCAAAGTACGCCTTGAGTGACGGGGTATGCCCGCGGCGGCCTCCCGACTTCCCGAACCCGCGCTGGTCAAAGCCTGCCAGGATATAGCCTCCTTCTGCCAGCGCTTCACCATCAGCCTGGTACCGGCCAATGTGTTCGCCCACACCATGCACCAGGCAGACAACTCCCCTGGCTTTTCCCGAAGGCAGCCATGCTTTTGAGTACATTTCCAGGCCGTCATTTGTCTTCCAATTCCATTCCGTCGTGTCCATTCTCCTTCCTCCGTTTCTGATTTTGAACAAATCCGCAAATACAAAGTAGGCTTTCCTTGTGGTACAGGCTCTTATTCACTGCCCACTTGTGATTTTACAAGGTGGGTGTGTTTTATACCGAGGAATTACGGTCCATTGACGACTATACTGCCGCTGTTTGGAAGCACGACAGCTTATTGAACCCTTCAATTGTATAGCATTTTGGAGGGAAATCCACAAATCCCCATAGATCGGGGTCAGGCCTCCTCCCCGCCATTGGACATCATTCCCTGTGTCGTTGCGATATTATCCCCGACAGGGGACATCGTCCCCGTTCGCTTGTACACCGTACACTATCCGCTGTACTTTGGGGGATTATGGGGGATTGGGGAGGAGTGTTCTCCGCGACGGCACCTCCGCCTGCAGGGCTCCGCAGGTCCTTCAGAAAAATCGGTTCGATCTTTTGTTGCTTCTTCACAGTCGTTGACCAACTCTGGAAAGAATTATATACTCTGCTAAAAGTGTATGATGTATAAGTCTCACTTACTGAATCATAGTTGGGCGAAAGGCTCGCAAGAATTAGCTAAAAATTATTATTTGGAAGGCGACACTATGAGACCAAAATTTCAATCGAAGCAGGAAGTGATAATTAATGTCCCTTTGGAAAAAGTATGGGAATTTAATATGGACTTGTCAAGAATTGCAGAGTATCATCCGCGTGTAAATAAAGTTGACTTAATTTCGGGCAAGCAGTTTCGAGAAACTGGCGTATCTTATCAATGCCATTTAAAAGATGGGAAGAATACTTGTATTGAAAAAGATATTGAAATTGTTCCGATGCAAAAACTAGTTACCGTTTTTCCACAAGATACAATGGGGATCGCGAAATTATTGCCTGACTATGTAGTAGAATCAAACCTTTCAAAGATAGGGGATAACGCCACCAAAGTAGAAATGTCACATTTCTATTCAAGTTCAAAATTGATAGTGTGGTTGCTAAATTTCATCATAAAAAGAAAAATTGCACGAGAAACACAGGATACCTTAAATGCTATGAAAAAAAGTATCGAATTTAATACTGGGCATTGACAATGCATGCGAGCCTTTCGCCTAACAAAGCGTGCACTGGACGCTGGGGATTTGCGGTCATCCCAAGCAGTTTTCTACGCCTCCGCCTTTTTCCACTTGGATGGCATTCCCCCGTCCACCCCAGCGCCAGTAACGCAAACCGTTGGGCGGTCTCGAAAATGGTCACAGGAGGTCACTATGAAACATGCCGTTGAATTTCTTTTCAGGCTTGCCCTCTTGGTGTTCATCTGGGTTATTTGGCTGTGGGTGCTCAACCATCCGCTTTCAAGCATAATGAATCTGTCCATCATTGTGGGAGGCGTATTGTTGGTATTCCCGCTCGTTTGGCTCGGGAGGATAATTCTCGACAGACAGCCAATAACAAGCCGCGCCGATTGGATAACCACGTTTGTCCATTATGCCCTTGGGATTCTATTTGGCGTACCCATCATCATGGCAGTCATCTCCCATCAAGATTGGTCTGTCTGGACGCTTCCAATACCGGTTGGAATCGGCTTGCTGTTGGTCATTATCACGGGAGCAGCCGTACTCTTGACCATGGTAAACCTTGCCTTGAAAGGGCTCGGTGCGCCCTTTGCGATTGCGCTCAGCAGAAAAATGGCGGTGGATTGGTTGTATGCCTGGACTTGTAATCCCATGGTGCTTGCAGCTCTGGCTTTTCTCCTGTCATTGGGGATCTGGTATCAATCAGTGATGTTTATGCTCTGGGTACTCATCCTGTTTGCACCGGCATTGCTTTTCTTCGTGAAAGTGTATGAAGAACGAGAGCTGGAGATTCGCTTTGGGGCAGCTTATCTGGAGTACAAATCCAAAACGCCGATGTTGTTCCCAAGAAAACCAAGGGGTTGAACGATATGCCACCCAATAAGCGCGTCCAGCCATTGCCGCTGTCCTCTTCGGGGGTGCTACGCGAAGCCAAACCGTTGGGCGGCTGCCAGGCACACCAAATATTCGTTAATCGAGGGCAGAGAAGATTGATTATGGACCTGTCACAGGTATCGCGAACAGCAATCCTTTTATTGATTAGTCGTGCCGTTCAATCCGAGAAGGATAAATCTGTATTCAATGATCCCATGGCAGTGCTCTGTTTAGAAAGACTGATATCCATCGCGTCAGAAGAAGACAGGCGTTGGATCCTCAAGCATAAACGAATGTATGAAGGCATACAAGCGTGGGATGCAAAAGCAGGCGTACTGAGAGGAAAGGTTTTCGACAATACTGCCACTCGTTTCATCGCAGACCATCCGAAAGGCACTGTAATCAACCTCGCATGTGGATTTGATACAAGATTTCTGGCGAATTGAAAATGAAAAGTGCAGATATGTTGAATTAGACCTTCCAGAAGTAATTGAACTAAAAAAAGAGATCCTAAAGGATCATCTCGGATACGAAGTTATTGGTGGTTCGGTTCTGGATACTTCATGGATCGATAAAGTAACCATCAATGGGAACACGAATTTCCTCCTTATTGCTGAAGGATTATTCATGTGGTTACCTCCACAAGAGGCTACGAGCCTTTTCAAGGAAATTGGGGAAAGGTTTTATCGATCGCAGCTTGTCCTGGATATGGTCCCTGAGAAATACACGAAGGGAATATGGAAACAACTTATTCGCCTGCACTCCATGATTGATTGGGGTCTGGATGTGTCTTGGGTTTTTGGCTTCAAGGATCCACATGAACTTGAAGCTTATGGAAATGGTTTCAAGGTTATTGGTGAAGAAAAAGGATCATTTGGTCCAATAATTACAGTTTCGATCAATGCTGACCATTGATCGCAGGCATTCTGATAAACCGCAGTGGCATAAAAGTCAAAACCCGGTTTTTTACAATACCAGGAAGGAGCGCTTTCCGATGACTTCAAGTTCGTTAGGTGATAATAAAATGATGCATATTTGTTTGGTTGTCGAGAACATCGAGGATGCCGTTCAGGCCTGGTCGCACCTGTTAGGGGTGGATCCGCCTTCCATCATCATTACAGACACAGTCGATGTTGCTCACACCAGGTATCAAGGCCAGCCCACGTCAGCTCAGGCAAGACTGGCGTTCTTTGATCTTGGACAGGTCGCCCTGGAATTGATCCAACCCTTGGGCGAGCCCAGCACCTGGAATGATCAACTGATCGTTCACGGTCCAAGTCTCCACCACATTGCCTTTGAAATCAAAGGAATGGAAAAGCATATCCAGGGCCTGCAAAATCACGGTCTGCGATTGGTCCAATGTGGTGACTATCATGGTGGGCGGTATGCTTATCTGGATGGGCAGAACCAGTTTGGAACAGTGATCGAACTTCTGGAAAATGACTGACTGGTAATCCTGAAACCTCACACGACCTTACCTGCGGTTGCAGCGGATTGACCAAGGCGGAGGAGGAATCGTGTCGGAAATGCTTTTTCCATTTTCGGATAAAATGCTCTATGGCATATGATCGGACATACTGCTGAACCGCCATCCGTTGATGAAGCAATTAATGAAATTGAACCTCAGCCATCCCTGATGGAACGAATTTTTCATCACGCCGTCTATAATAAGAGGGTTGATTTCACCGGAAGGAGGCTCGAATGCGAACCATAAACGGTGTATGCGTAATTCTGATGGTGATACTGCTGTCAGCCTGCGAGTTTGCTTCGGCAGATACGGGCGCGGTGGCCAAATCAGACCTGCCGCGGGATACCGCTCCAGCGATTCCTGCGGCCGATGCGCAAACCCTTCTGGATGGCAACAACGCCTTCGCCTTTGATTTTTACCGCCAGGTGCATGGGGAGGGCGGCAACCTGATCTATTCCCCATACAGCATTTCATTGGCTTCAGCGATGTTGTACGGCGGCGCCGGCGGGGAGACTGCTTCCCAAATTGCCAGCACCCTCCATTTCACTTTGCCGCCGGACCAATTCCACCCGGCATTGAATGCCCTTTCGCTTGACCTCGCCCAGCGCCCGGCACAATCCAAAAAGATCGATCGTAAAAACCCCATGCAGCTCTACATCGCCAATGCGGTCTGGGGTCAGCGTGATTACCCGTTTGAGAAAGCGTATCTTGACCTGCTGGCGGTCAATTATGGCGCAGGTGTGCGCCTGCTGGATTTCGCCGCCGCGCCCGATTCCGCGCGGCAGCAGATCAATGACTGGGTCGACCGGGAAACGAAGGGAAAGATCAAGGATGTCATGCCGCCCGGCTCCGTTGACCCGTCCACGCGCATGGTTCTGGCGAACGCGATTTACTTCAAAGCCGCCTGGCAGGAAGCGTTCGTTAAGAAATTGACCAGCGATGCGCCTTTTACCCTGCTGGATGGATCGCAGGTGCAGGTTCCCACCATGCAGACCGATGGCGGGATCCCGGTTCGGGTTGGTTCTGGCGACGGGTACCAGGCAGTGGCGCTGCCTTATAAAGGCGATCTGGCAGAGATGGTGATCATCCTTCCCGACCAGGGCAGGTTTGAATCGGTCGAGAGCACGCTGGATGCCGCGAAGTTTGCAGCCATCCTGGATGAATTGGAACCAGGCGATTTGACCCTTTATATGCCGAAATTTGAATTCACCGTTGATTTCGACCTGAAGCTCGATTTTGTCTGCGATGGGGATGCCATTGGCTTTTGATGATACAAAGGCGGATTTCAGCGGCATCACGAAGTCGGAGCGGTTATTCGCGCAGCAGGCATTGCATAAAGCCTATGTCCTGGTCAACGAAGAGGGCACAGAAGCCGCGGCTGCCACTTTTTCTTTCATGGCGCCCGCATCCGCGATGCCGCAGGAGTTGCGCATCGACCGGCCGTTCATTTTCATTATCCGGGATGTGCCAACGGGGACGATCCTGTTCGTAGGGCGGGTGCTGAATCCGTTGGACAAGTAAGTATTCTCTTTTTACGGAAACAGGAAATAAAAATATGATCTTCTTCGCAAATTGCCTGATTGGATTTGATCATGAATACACTTGATCGCAGGTCCCCTTACGGGGATGATATACCCTTTGGGCACGATGTCCGAAGCCTGCCGGGCCTACTTTCGACATTGGCTTAAGCAGAAGACGATTTCATAAAAATATCAAATGATGAATATTTCTTCTCGCCGCGATTTTCTGAAAATGTCTTCATTTGTTCTTGCAGTATCATTTCTTGCCGCATGTAATCTGCCCATTCCACCCACAAATACTACACCTGTTGCAGTTACCTCGACGAATTCAAACCCGCCGCCTGTTGCAGTTACCCCGGCAAATTCAAACCCACCATCTGCTGCAATCCCCTCGACAAATTCAACCCCGCCGTTTGTCTTGAATTCTCCTCTTGATGACACTCCCGAAGTCTTCATGAACACCTATTATGGCGCTGTGGGCGCGTCGCCTCCTACCCCCAGAACCCGCAAGGCATCCACCAGGGGATGGACTTCGTGGCGCCTACGGGTACACCCGTCAAGGCAACCACAGCCGGGACCATATCCGGGATCACTACAGAGATCAAGACGGAGCACGACGGCACGGTTAATACCTATGCCAATATCCTTCTTGAAATTGATGATCAAAACACTGTCATATTACATTTTTGAACCACTCCAAAGCCTGTTCGTAGTCGAAGGCCAGGTGGTCAATACCGGCGATATCCTCGGTACTCTGGCCGACAACCGCGGCCAGAACCTTCGGGGCACGAAGGGAACCGGCACGCTCGATTTCGGGCTTATTTCGATTGTCGACGGCAGTTGGGCTCGAATCTGCTTTGTTCCTTACGCAAGTTCCTCCTTCAGAACTCTCATGGAAACATGGTTCTCACGCGCGTATACGGCTACAGCCGAACATCCAGGGCCGTGCGTGTGCCATTACCATTATCCGTAAATGTCCCCGGTCTTGTCACTCTACTCATTATCAATTTTTTTACGTAAAGCTGCTTTACAGCCATCAAAGTAAAACAAGGATGTAATCTCCAGCCGGATCATTTTTGGACATGCATCTTGAAGGCAATGTCATCCGTAAAATCCGGTAGAGTTATAGTGACCTTATCGCCTTTCCGTCCAACCATAATGGAACTGACGAGATCGGTCCCAGTCTTGGTGTTATAAAAATCAATTTGCCAGTTGGCGACAGAGCCGGGAACGGCGAGGGTGATTGTCTGTTTGGATATCACCGGGCGCAGGTTCCAGTTCGGCGGTTCGCATTGATACAATAATTTTGGTTTGTCAACGACCTTTGTGAACGCGCTGAACCGGAATATCAGGGTTATTGACAGGGTGGTTGATTTGTTATATTGTATGATTATCTATTCATAAGTCTCAGTTCACATCCTGTCATTATTTCAAACAACTGGCTTATCAAAGATCAGGGAGAGATTGGGATGAATAAACCTGGCAAGAATCGGTTCGTCCGGCTGGTCTGCCTGATTTTGGCGGCAGCCTCTTTGTTTTTATCCACCGGGGCTGCTCCGACTCAAACCCCCTCAAAATATCAGGTCAGCATCATTGCTGACGGATACCAGGTATGTGTTGGACAGACAGTAAATATTGTGGTGTCATACAGCCTTAATGAAGGCCAGAAAGATACGGCTGCACCGTCAATTTACGTGTTCGCCTCTAAAGGAACCGTCACCCCAGAAACTTCCACCGGGGCGCGGGGAACCAGCTATGTGGGTGTCCGATATACCGCCGAAAATCCCGGCACTGACAATCTCGAAGCGTCCATCAACGGAGGATATGACGGTTCTGCCAAGATGGCCATCAAGGTCCTGCAAGAGTGTCAGTATTCCTACAAACTTGTCATATTGCTGAAAACTTCAAGCCATGCCGGCGATCTGTCTTACATTTGGCAGGATTACTTCAAATCTGAAGAAAATTTCGCAGTAGTCGGCATGGGCATGGACCTATCCCCAGGACAAACCATACAATCCCTTAAACCCTTGTTCGCAACTATTTATATCGAAGATTTACAGTGGCCATCAAACAAAGACTGCAATGTGGCGGCAACGACGTGGACTGGTTTGGAGGGAACCGGGACGCTCATCGTTAGTGGGGAGATGGTGAAAAGCAGTCGACAAGACCTGGTGAGGGTTAATTTTTCATCCGCCGCTATGGATCAAACTGGGACCTTCACAATTCCTTGCAAGGAAGAAACAAGAACCGTGCCACTCCCCATGAGTTTTTCCGTGTCGCCGTTTATTCAGGAGGATTTTCCACTTCAAGGCGGAGCCAGGAATATAAAGATCGATTTTTTTGAAAAAGGAATAAAAAACCTTCAGAGTGGATGGACGATCGCTTCCTACAAGGCATATTTGAAGGTATGGAGGGTCAAATGAACCCATTCATTTCCCATCATCGCAAACAGATACTCCTTGCATTTACCGCCCTGGCGCTGGCGTTGTTTGCCTGCCGCATCCCCGGAATTCAGACTGGATCATCTGCCAATTCGAATGACCTCCTGCCTGGTCCGTCGATTGGGCTGGATGGATTGCAAAGCTACCATACCGTCTATGACCTGACGCTACAAGGCACCGTGACGGAAAATCGTACGACCGGCAATCCCACATCGAAACCAGTGTTGTCACCGGGTCGTCTGACGAGGAGATCCTCTGGCAGGAACAGCAGACCGGCAGTGCGGATACCTTCCTGCATTCGTTCAGGTTGGGCAGCGCCGTGTATACCCAGAGCCAGGATGGGCAAGATTGCTGGGGCGAATATGATGACCAGCCCGTGGAAATCGTTCCTCAGCCGGTCAGCCTGATTTTGCCAGTGACCCGGGCCAGCCAGGTTGGCACCGAGACGGTGAACGGGGTGACCACGCTGCATTACCATTTTGACCAGAATGGGTTGCCTTTAGAGGAAAGCTCTTCCGGCGAGGTATGGATCGCCCAGCCGGGGGGATATGTCGTCAAATATACCCTGAGCATTCCGGGCCCCGCCAACCCGACCGGAAGCAGCGTGGAAACTGCGGAGACATTGAGCTATGAATTAACGAAGACCAATGCGATCGATAAGATCGAGTTGCCGGCGGGTTGTGTCCCGGTGCTGGTTGATTTCCCCGCCATGGCCGATGCACAGGATATTTACCGCAGCAGTGGGTATATGGATTTCACGAGCCCTTCCGGGGCTGCGCAGGTGGTCGATTTTTACGACCAGGCGCTGCCCCCCCTGGGCTGGACGCAAGTCGGACCTTCTTTGACCCCAGCCCAGACCGATTCACATATACTGGAGTATGCGCAAGGGGATCAAGCCCTGACCATCTTCCTGGACAAGTCCGGAGGCAGCCTGGAGGTCACTGCTGTACTCTACAATCCCGCCCAAGCTCCCCAGGAGCCGGTACTAACCCCAGGTCCCAGCCCAACGCCCGGAATACAACCGACTGTTGATGCCTCGCAGAGCGGGCTACCCGCCGATGTGCCGCTCTACCCGGGTGCCACTGACCTGCACACACTGCCGAACGGGGCAAGAGTTTCAACCAGCGATTCAGCCGATGCCGTGGCAGCGTTCTACCACGATCAATTACCAACGCTTGGATGGAGCCTGCTGAACGAGCTGAAACCATCCGCCGGATCCATCGATCAAAGCTGGACGATGACAGGCCGCATGCTGACGATCGTTATCCAGGAGCAGGATGGAAAGACAACCATCATGCTCATGCTGACCAACGTGTAATTATTACCCA
>CAVXCK010000008.1:0-58305 GCA_963760315.1 uncultured Chloroflexia bacterium | reverse complement strand
TACGCATGGCAAAACGCCGCGACAGGTTCAGCAAATAAGTTGCCAGACGCTCTTCGGCATTCTTTTTTCCGAGCAGCAGCATCAACCTTTGATTATGCTTGATCTCTTTACTCATCATTCTGAGCATTTGATAATGCACCGAAGGAATCTGCCGCGCCAACTCTTCGAAACAACTTACCGAAATTTCGCACACCGAGGTAGTTTCCAGCGCCACCGCCTCGCAGTTGTAACGATTTTCGTCTATGGCGTTCAGGCCAAGCAATTCGCCCGGAATGTGAAAGCCTGTAATTTGCAGGCGGCCGTCGTCTGTTGAAATGCAAGTTTTGACCGAACCGCTGCGAATGGCATAAGCGTATGCAAATTCTTCGCCAACACGGTAAAGCACTTCGCCGCGTTTGATTATGCGTTTCCTCTTCACATAATGGTCGAGCAGTATCGTATCCGCGCTGTTCAACCCCATAGGCAAACAAAGCTGATAAAGGCCGCAATCCTTGCAGGCTATCGCAGCGCAGCTCGATTCTTGAACAGATTGACGTACCATAATTGTTTTACTTGGTCAGGAAAAATTTATGCTGCCCACCCCGATGGGTTCGAGTTCTATGTGAATAATTTAATATTATTTTGGCCAAGCCGGGGATTCACACCATGCCAGATGCCTTCATCCATGCCATGCCTGCTTTTATCCCCTCCTTGCATTCGGCAGGGATCAAATGGGTCAGCGGCTATCCCGAGAATTTCAAGCGGGGACTTCCCTACATTACCGGGTTGCTTATCCTTAATGAGGACGAGACTGGTATTCCCTACGCAGTGATGGATTGTACCTGGATCACCGCTTACCGTACCGGGGCGGCGACCGGGCTGTCTGCCAAGTACCTGGCCCGTCCAAACAGCGAGGTGGCCGCGATCCTGGCGTGCGGCGTGCAGGGGCGGACCAACCTGGAGGCGCTGGCCTGCCTGTTCCCGCTCAAACGCGTATACGCCTACGACATTCTGCCGGAAGTCCAGGCGAAGTTTATCGAAGAGATGAAGACGAAATTCAAATTTGAGATCGTTCCAGCCAAAGGACCCAAAGAGGCTGTCATGGAAAGCGACCTGGTCGTGACCTCCGGCCCGATCCTCAAACATCCCACCCCCACCATCGAAAAGGACTGGCTGAAACCCGGCGGGTTTGGTTCAGCCGTTGATTTCGACTCGTATTGGACCGGCCCGGCGATGGCTCAAATGGACCAGATCAGCACGGACGATCATGCGCAGTTCCAGTATTACCGGACGAGCGGTTATTTCCAACAAACCCCCGAACCCTATGCGGACCTGGGACAACTGGCTACCGGTCAGAAACCGGGGCGGGGCTCAGACAAAGAACGGAACTCTGGCGATCAACCTGGGCCTGGCGATGGACGATATGGCCATCGCACCCGAAATCTACCGGCGGGCACGGGAAAAGAGAATCGGCACCTGGCTGCCGCTCTAATGGATTAATTCTAATCTGGTGATAAAACGCCCACGATGTTGGGCGTTTTATCTCTAAGATCTACAGTAATTCTATAAATTGTTTGCATCCCTGCATTCATAGAATAAGAACAAATTTGTTTATACGATGAAGGGAGTGTACTTGCAAGGATGATTCCAAAAACAGCTGATGTCGTAATTATCGGAGGCGGCGTAATGGGCGCAAGTACCGCGTACCATCTTGCCTTGCGCGGCCAAAAGAACATTCTGCTCCTTGAAAAAGATGAATTCTTTGGACAGGGTGCAACCGGCCGCTGTGCCGGGGGAGTTCGCTATCAATTCTCCACTGAGGTCAATATCCGGCTATCCCTGCAGAGTTTACCGATGCTCGAGCGTTTCAAGGACGAGATTGGCCAGGAGATCAACTTCCGCAAGTGCGGTTACCTTTTCGTTCTTACCAGATCCTGAAGATGTCAAAATCTTTCGGCACAGCCTGGAGCTCCAGCAGAATCTTGGCGTCCACACTGAATGGCTGGCCCCGGACGAAATCCATCGTCGTTTGCCTTTGATGCGTTTTGAGGATGCCCTGGCAGGGTCCTTCAATCAGGAAGACGGCCTGGTCGATCCGAACAGCGTTGTCATGGGTTATGTGAGCGCGGCGCAGCGTTTGGGAGTTCACTGTCTTAATAATATTGAGGTGGTCGGCATTCAGGTTGCGGCAGGTAAAATCGTTGGCGTGGAAACAAATCAGGGGACGATCTCCACCCGGGTGATCGTGAATGCCGCGGGACCCTGGGCTGGTCTGATCGGACAGATGGCGGGGGTGCCGGTCCCAATCGTTCCATATCGCCGTCAAATCATGACGACCACTCCTTTGCCGGAAGTGCCTCTAGACTTTCCCTTCGTTCTGGATTTCGCACAGTCGCTTTATTTCCACCGGGAGGGGAATGGAATTTTAACCGGCATGTCCAACCTAAACGAAAAAGCCGGATTCGACCAGACCGTTGACGAGGACTTTGAGATGGTCAACCTGGAGGCGGCGATTGCCCGCATGCCCTGCCTCGAGAAGGCCAGCTTGCTATCCCATTGGGCCGGTTTGTATGAAGTCACCCCCGACGCGCATCCAATCTATGGCAAAACACCCATCGAGGGTTTTTATATCGTTGCAGGTTTCTCGGGTCACGGTTTCATGCATGGCCCGATCTCAGGAAAATTAATGGCGGAATGCATCCTGGACGGGAAGTTCCAAAGTCTGGACGTATCAATGCTCGACCTGGCCAGGTTTAAGGAAGGTCGTCAAATCCGGGAATATAACTGTCGTATGAGGTGCAGCCTTCCTCAAGGAGTGAACTCCTAGTCCTTCATCCCCGGTGCAGCGAGAACGATTTCTAAAAATTTATTGAATGTAGTTGCTCATGAGGGTCTCTATCTTGTTTCCGTCTTTGGCAGCGTGAGCCTCGACCAGAGGCGGTGACGCTCATGAATTTAAATGTCAGCATACGGGGAGAAGATGACCGGTACATTGTCATCCCCTAATCTACGATAAAGAGCTTCGCTCCCGTGCTCGTGGACGAACGGTGCGGGTTGATATCATTGGCAACCTGGTAACTCATCCCGGTTTTCAGCAGGAATTTTCGTCCATCGCTTAGTTCTGTCACCAGCTCGCCTTCCAGGACAAGCAGGACATGTCCCCGCTTGCACCAGTGGTCTGCCAGATAGCCCGGTGTGTACTCCACCATGCGCACCCGAATGTTGCCCATTTCAAACGTGCGCCAGAAGGCTTTGCCGGTTGTTCCAGGGTGTTCTGCGGGGGGTAGCGTGCTCCAGTCCATTGTTCCAAAGGGGACATCTTGAATGTTCATGTGAAACCTCCGGGTTAATTATAATGGCTGCCACCATCAGGGATTATCGATAGGTAGGTACATTGGCTATAAAACGATAATCCACTTCGTGACTTATTATCCTTCAATATGATTTAATGAATTGTTTCAATATAGTTATAAGTTTATATTATTTTGAACAACGAGGACAGACGTATGGTCTGTCTTCACCCGCCCAGGCAACATCCGCAAGCAGGAGAAAAAGCAAACGGCGAGGGTTTACAACACCCTGGAACGGATTAGCCTTTCCCAAAAAGAAGAGGAAGAAGCGGTGAATTTCTGTGCTCTCGAGGCACGCATGTATGAGATCGGTCGGCAGCTCATGTTTTCCCATGAAATACGGGCGATACCTGTTTATAATGAAATGGCCGAGCCCCACCATTAGGCCATTTACCAGAACAGGAGAAAACAAATGAGCGGAGATAAGTCGAATCGCGTTGGAAGTAAAAAGACAAATCTACACGATCCTAAAATCAGCAACCTTAAACTTCGTGAGATTCAATCACCACTGGTTGCCAGTATACTTGCCGGGTTTATCAGCGAATTTGGCTTTGATAAAGCCATGGAGGTGGCGTCAGCCGCGATTCAGAGGGACGCGATAAATGTTGGGAAAACAATGGCCGGGAAATTTGGCGGGACTACGATTAAGGAACTCCACCGCGTCATAAGTGAAGTATGGGCAGAAGAAAACGCCATAGTGTTCTCCATTTTAGAGGAAACAGACAGGAGGCTGAGTTTCAATGTTACTCGCTGCCTTTACGCCGAGTTGTATGACCGGTTGGGGTTGAAAGAGTTTGGTTTTTGCCTCTCCTGTAACCGCGATGAGCCTCTCATAAAAGGATTCAACCCTCGCATGAAGCTAACACGAACCCAGACTATCATGCAAGGCGCAGACGTATGTGACTTTCGAATCTACTTGGAATAAAATATACAAACAATGACCCAACTCCGAATGGCAGGGTTTCTAGATTATCCGTATTGCAAAACCGAAAAAATATCCTCAGTATTTGAGGAGGCTGAACCAGATTGAAAGTTGAGGGAAAGCATCCGTAAGGCTCATAATCCCTTTGTTGCAGGCACCCTGCCGGGGATCGTTTCGTTATGCCAATGGTCATAAGAAAGGGGGCAGGATAAGGTTTTAAGACCCAATGATATTCAACTCTATATCCAGTAAACATTTCCCTCATATCTGGTTTCCATCTATTTTGTGTCAGCGAATAATCATTTCAAGTCTTGACATCGGATCCCTTTCCTCGTAAAATAGTTTAGCTAATTAACCATTAACATTATTAACCAAATTCTGCGAGAGAAGCTAAAATGGACAAATCAACTCATTCTACAGATAAACTCAGGCAGGTGGTTGATAGTTTCTGGGAAACATTTCCTCCCCTCTGGCGCATGATCCAGATCCACATTCGCGAGGTGGCGGTGGAGCAGTTTGACATCACTGTTGAACAATTCCACATTCTTCGCCACATCCGCAGGGGACGGAACTCGGTCAGTGCGTTGGCCGAGGCCAAGAATATCAGCCGCCCGGCTATCAGCCAGTCGGTAGACTTGCTGGTGACCAGGGGACTTATCATTCGCTCGATAGATCCACAGGACCGCCGGCATGTAAAACTGGACCTGACGGCTGATGGCAACGCCCTGATGGATGCCATCTTTGGCGATACCCGCCAGTGGATGATGAAGAATTTCGCACCTTTGAGCGCCGGCGAAATTCAGGCATTGAACCACTCGATGGAATCTCTCAAAAAAATCCTTTAAACTATGAACCAGGTCTCTAAACTCTTCCACTTTCTCAAACCTTACTGGAAAAAGTCCGTCCTTTCACTGGTCCTGCTGACTGCCGTGGTTGTCATGGATCTGGCCATCCCGCGCCTGGTGCAACGTATCATTGACCAGGGCATCAATGCGCCAGAACATGCAAGTGGTCGTGAATACCTTCTTCCTGATGCTGGGCATTTCCGTCCTGGATACCATCTTTGCGATCGGAAACAACAACTACTCGGTCCAGGTCGGCGAAGGGGTGGCACGCGACCTGCGCGAGGCCATCTTCCTCAAGATCCAGTCCTTCTCGTTCGGCAACCTCGACCGCCTGAAGACCGGACAGTTGATGGTACGCCTCTCCAACAACTCCGGCGTGGTCCAGCGCCTGTTCCAGATTTCCCTGCGCATTGGCACGCGTGCTCCGCTCCTGATGATCGGCAGCATTATCCTGATGTTCAATACCGCCCCGCAACTTGGCGCTGATCATGCTGCCTCTCTTCATCATCACTTCGGCCATCATTGCTGTCTTCAGCATCAAGATGGGACCGCTGTTCCTGACCATGCAGCAGAAACTGGATAAGCTCAATACCGTCTTGCAGGAGAACATTGCCGGGGTGCGTGTGGTCAAGGCTTTCGTGCGTGCCCGCCACGAAGCTGATCGCTTCGAGGAGGCCAACGAGGATTTCACCGAGCGCAACATCCGGGTGACACAGCTCATGTCCATCTTGAGCCCGATTCTGACCTTCGCCCTGAACATCGGCGTTGTGATTGTCATCTGGTCCGGAGGCTTGCAGTCCATCCGATTGGGCAACCTGTCCACCGGGCAGATCGTGGCCTTCGTCAACTACTTGCAGACCACCGTCGTCCCGTTGATGAACCTGGTCAACCTGGCGAATATCTGGGCCGCGGCCATCGCTTCAGCAGGGCGCGTCAACGAGGTTTTGGATGCCGTCCCCGAGGTCCAGGATGCGCCGGATGCCATTGCCCTGCCAGCCGACAGCCGTCCGCAAGTCATCTTCGAAAATGTCGGCTTCCACTACAATGGCTCGACTGACGGGTCTGTCCTGCATGGCATTAACCTGACCGCCGAACCGGGTCAGAGGGTGGCCATCCTGGGCGCAACTGGATCAGGCAAGTCCACGCTCATCAACCTGATCCCGCGTTTTTACGATGCAACGGAAGGACGCATCCTGATTGATGGGGTGGATATCCGCGATGTCCAGCAGGACTCGCTGCTGGCCCATATCGGCATCGTTCCGCAGGAGACGGTGCTCTTTTCGGGGACGGTGCGCGATAACATCCGCTATGGCCGTCCGGACGCCACAGACGAGGAAGTGGTCGCGGCGGCAAAAGCCGCCCAAGCGCATGAGTTCATCCTGGACCTCCCGGATGGGTACGATACCCATGTGGAGGAACGCGGCACCAACCTTTCCGGCGGGCAGAAGCAGCGCATCGCCATTGCGCGTGCTCTGCTCACCAATCCTTCCATTTTGATTTTGGATGACAGCACCAGTTCGGTGGACGTGGAGACCGAGACGAAGATCCAATCCGCACTGGATGAGTTGATGAAAGGCCGCACCAGTTTCGTGGTGGCTCAGCGCATCAGCACGGTGCTGAAAGCGGATAAGATCGTGGTCATCGACAAGGGGCAAATTGCCGCCGAGGGCACGCACCGCGAACTGCTGCAGTCCAGCCCGATCTACCAGGAAATTTTCGCTTCCCAGTTGGGGAATGGGGTCAACGGAGAATAGCCATGGCAGACCACACCCATCGCCAACCCACTGCCAGTGAGATCCGTTCCCAGATGATGCGCGGCGGCCCGGGCCGCCCCGGCAAGATCGAAAAAGCACGCGACCCGCGCCGGGCGCTGGTCCGGCTGATACCGTATCTCAAGCCGTACAGCCTCATCCTGGTCATTGTATTTGCTTTCATCCTGGCCTCTACGGTCCTCGGGTTGATCGGCCCGTACCTGATGGGGCAGGCCATCGACAAGTTCATTGCTGTGAAAAAGATCGGCGGGCTGGCGACCATTGCCCTGTGGATGCTCGTCGTTTTTGTCCTGGGCAACGTCTGCGACGCGGCTTCAGGTTGGATGATGGCAAGTGTCTCGCAGAAAGCGCTCAAGGGTGTGCGGCATGACCTGTTTGGGCATTTGCAAACGCTCTCGCTCAAATTCTTCGATAGCAACACCGCTGGCGAACTGATGAGCCGTCTGACCAACGATATTGACGCCATCAACCAGGCTGTCTCCCAAAATGTGGTCTCGCTGGTCGCCAGTGTGCTTTCGATGGCCGGCATCCTGGTTGCCATGTTCCTTATGAATATCTGGCTGACACTGGCTGCCCTTGCAGTGGTGCCATTGATGCTCTGGTTCACTGAATTCGTTGCCAAGTACACCCGCAAGGGATTCCGTGAACTGCAGAAACACCTGGGCGAAATGACCAGCGTCACCGAAGAGGCCATCAGCGGGCAGCGTGTGATCAAGGCCTTCCGGCGCAACGATTCGGTGATCGAAGCTTTTCGGAAAAGCAACCAGGATGTATACAAGGCTGCCGTCTATGCCAACTCTTATGCCCTGCTGCTGATGCCGCTCACCAACCAATTGGGTAATCTCTTCGTGATCACCATCGCCGGTCTCGGCGGCTGGCTGGCGCTCAAGGGATTGGTGACGATCGGGACCATTGCCGCCTTCATCAGCTATGGGCGCTCGTTCGTCAACCCGCTGCGACAACTGTCTAACATTTACAATGCCATCCAGGGTGCGCTGGCAGGGGCGGAGCGTGTCTTTGAGGTCATTGACACACAGTCAGAAATTGACGATGCTCCCGAAGCTGCAACCCTGGATAAAGTGCAGGGACATGTGACTTTTGAAAACGTCCAATTCAGTTACACCCCCGAAAAACCGATCATCAAGAACATGACCTTGGAAGCGAAACCGGGCGAGATCGTGGCCCTGGTTGGCCCCACCGGAGCGGGGAAGACCACCCTCGTCAACCTTCTCACCCGTTTCTATGAAATTGACGGTGGTCAAATCAGCATTGATGGCACAGACATTCGACAGATCAAAAAGGATGACCTGCGCCACCAGTTGGGGCTGGTTCTGCAGGATACCTTCCTGTTTTCCGCCTCGGTGATGGATAACATCCGTTATGGGCGGCTGGACGCCACGGACGAGGAAGTCATCGAGGCCGCCAAAATGGCGGATGCCGACCATTTCATCCGGAAATTGCCGCAAGGCTACCAGACCATGCTTTCGGAACGGGCCAGCAACCTGAGCCAGGGTCAGCGGCAGATGCTATCCATCGCGCGTGCCATCCTGGCCGACCCATCGATCCTGATATTGGATGAAGCCACCAGCAGCGTAGACACCCGTACCGAAGTCCGCATCCAGAATGCGCTCCTTGCGCTTGATGAAAGGCCGCACCAGTTTTGTCATTGCCCACCGCCTGAGCACCATCCGGGATGCCGATCAGTTACTGGTCATCAAGGATGGCGAGATCGTTGAGAAGGGCACGCACCAGCAATTGCTCGACCAGCATGGCTTCTATCATCACCTATATCTGAGCCAGTTCAAAGGCGAGGAGATTTAGACGAATAACCTGGGCTAAGAACGTTCTTTTCCACCTGTCATACAAGTCCAACAGGTGGCCATGGTAGATTATGGATTCCTATAATTAGCCCGTGCCTATAAAATTGCAACTTTGGCGCAACTTAGATCCTGAGATAAGTGAGGAACCGAATAAAATTTACCGGGGAATCCAAAAGTGTTTTAATTGGCAGAAGAAACATCCCCGACAACCTTATTCCATTAATGGGTGATAGCCAGAATCATGTGTTCAATGGCTTGATGGATCCGTTCGTTTCTTCCAGCATCTATTAAGATATCTGATGGACACCTCTGAACAACAATGTTGTATCTCGTAGTAGAATGAGGACATTATGAATACGAATCACAAAATCACCGCGCCCTATTGCAGAGCATTGCCCACCGGGTAATGCTCGAGCGAGGCCTTCTCCCTGATTTTTCCAGCGAAGTTCTGGCAGAGCTTGGGCAACTTCACCACCCTGCGGCAACCGAGGGCGGGCCAACTGAAGGTCCTCCCGGGATTCGTGACCTGCGTAACCTTCTGTGGGCTTCCATCGACAACGATGACTTCGCGTGACCTGGATCAGCTTACCGTAGCCGAGGCACTTCCTGGAGACAAAGTGAAAATCCTGGTCGCAGTGGCTGACGTGGACTCGCTGGTAAAAAATGGCTCAGCAATTGACAGTCACGCCCGCCATAATACCACTTCGATTTACACCGCTGCCGAGATCTTTCCAATGCTTCCTGAAAGGCTTTCCACCGACCTCACCTCCCTGAATTTCGGTGAGGAACGCCTGTCGATCGTTGTCGAAATGGTGATCAATGCGGATGGAACCGTTCAAGATTCCGGTATCTACCGGGCGCGGGTCACCAATCATGCCAAGCTTGCCTACAATAGTGTGGCTGCCTGGCTGGACGGGAATGGCAGCGTGCCGGAAGCCATCGCTGGCAGTACATGGGCTGGATGAGAATCTGCGCCTGCAGGATCAGACAGCCCAGATGATGAAGAATTTCCGTCACACCCACGGAGCGCTTAGTCTGGACACCATTGAAGCCAAACCTGTTTTCGACGGTGATCAAATCCACTCTCTCGAAATAGATGAAAAGAACCGTGCCAAAGAGATCATCGAGGATTTCATGGTGGCGGCAAATGGTGTGACCGCCCGCTTTCTCTCAGCCAGGAAATTCCCTTCGATCCGCCGTGTGGTACGCATACCAAAACGCTGGGACCGGATTGTCGAAATTGCCTTGGAACACAAAATCGGACTCCCGGATAATCCGGATTCAAAAGCCCTGGAGGAGTTTCTCGTCAAGGCGAAAGCCACGGATCCTTTGCGTTTCCCCGACCTCTCTCTGGCTGTGATCAAGCTGCTGGGCTCCGGCGAATACATTGCCGAACCTTCTGATGGGATTGCCCCCGGACACTTTGGTCTTGCAGTCAAGGATTATGCCCACTCCACCGCCCCCAATCGCCGCTATCCCGACCTGCTCACTCAGCGCTTATTGAAGGCGGCCATCGACAGCAGGTCAGTGCCTTACCGGATGGACGAATTGGACCTCCTGGCTACTCATTGCACCCAGGCAGAAGATGCAGCCAACAAAGTCGAACGCCAGGTTGGCAAATCTGCAGCTGCGCTCCTGCTCGAATCGAGGATCGGAGAACAGTTCGATGCGATTATCACGGGCGCTTCCGAGAAAGGCACCTGGGTCCGGCTACTGGCAATGCCTGTTGAAGGGAAACTGGTCTCCGGATTCGAAGGCATGGATGTCGGCCACCGGTTGCGTGTGCAGTTAACCTCTCTGGACGTTCAGCGAGGCTTCATTGATTTTACTAGGATCAATTCATCAATCCATTGAGATTGACTAGTGTGGTCGTCTTCAAAATGAGTTAAGGAGAATTCATTTGAAAAGAAGTGCGGGTCTGTGGATCGATCATCGCAAGGCTGTGATCGTGATCGTTAGCGAGGCAGGGGAAGAAATCAAGGAAATATCCTCAAACATGGGGAAACACGTCCGCTTCACTGGAGGGACGGCATCCGAAGACGGCTCGACGGAAGATGTGCGGGACCGGCAATTTGGAAACCAGCTCAACAGCTATTACGATGCGGTCATCGCCTATATTCGTAGTGCTGACTCCATCCAGATATTTGGTCCCGGCGAGGCCAAAGGCGAGTTGGTAAAACGACTTGAGCACGATGGGGTGAAAGAACGCATCCTTACAGTTGAAACCATGGACAAAATGACCGATCGCCAGATCGCCGCGAAAGTTAGGGACCGTTTCCCCCATTAGCTTTGTGTCAATATTGTAACTGACCGATTGCCGTTGACCAGCAATTTTGCTACCGATATGCTGTTTGCTGATGAGGGTGCCAGGGTGAATTTACAATTCTTCTATCGAGGTAACAAATCCAGAAAGGAAATTGGCGGGTTAATAGGGGTTGCAAGCCATGAGGTCAATCATAACGAACCCAGACAACTCAGCCCACAGCCGTCAATCGCTCTAGGGCATCGTGACCGATCTTTGTTGGTTTGGTGGCCCAGGGTCTCAGCTTGGTTAAATCCCGGCGTTGCTCAAAAAGTCCAGCAGCTTGGAAATCAGCGTGGTCAGGTCGGGGTGTGTAACCTCGAAATGATTAAGAGCACCTTCCAGGCGCTGAATTATCGAGGGATGCAACGGCACAGGATTTCCCTCTGAACGCTCGAGCAAATCGCGAATATCCCCATCAAGGTCACGCAGCAACTCAGTACCCTTTTCGTCAACCGTCCGGGTATTATTAATTTCATCATGAAGCTGAAGGAGTAGTTTACTAAGCTCTTTATCGTCCATGGGTAAGTGCCTCCTTATTACATTTGCTGGTTTATTCTAGCACTAAAATTGCATATGATAGATTGACCGCGAGGGCGGGTTCCACACGGAGTGAATAGTGTAATAATTAGGAGCACATCGCCAAGGACGTTATAACAACACCTTTAGTCTTTCATGCTCGTTGCGTTAAAAGTTGCTGCTAGCAATTTTCCTGTATGTACACATGTGCAAACACCACCATAATTTCAATAAAGTAAATCATGGAGATGGATGCTTATTGGAACAAGGAGATACAACATGGATAAGACGATTGAAGAAATCTACAAAGGTATCCTGGATGGAAACCAGCATCTGGTCGCCCAGACGGTGACAGAAGCGCTGGCGTCCGGGATGTCCCCTGAGATGATTCTTAAGGAGGGACTGGTGTCAGCCATGGGCGAGGTCGGGCGGTTGTTTGAAACTGGTGAATACTACGTGCCTGAAATGCTGGTCGCCGCGCGTGCCATGCAATCCGGGTTGAAACTGCTCAAGCCAGAGTCTAGCGGATAACGGAGTCCAGGCGGAGGGACGGGTCGTTATCGGGACTGTGGCCGGAGATCTGCATGATATTGGGAAGAATCTGGTAGGCATGATGCTGGAAGGCGCTGGATTCGAGGTTATTGATCTGGGTACGGACATCAAGCCGGAGGCCTTCGTTAAATACGTACGAGAACATAATCCGGATATTGTGGCGATGTCTGCCTTGCTGACCACGACCATGCCGAACATGGAAGTCACCCTCAAGGCATTGGAACAGGCCGGATTGCGGAAACAAGTCAAAGTGATCATCGGCGGCGCACCGATCACTGAGGAGTATGCCAAGAGGATTGGAGCGGATGGATTCAGCTACGACGCGAGCGGCGCGGTGAAGGTCACCCGGTCGCTGATTGGATGAAGCAGTAAAAATCCGCCTTCCAAGCGGATTTCTTGTTTACAGGGGACAAAGATTGAGAATTCCAATGAATCATGACATTTGTCACTTGAAACCTCTCTATATAAACGCGATAATTTGACTGATTGTGATTGAATATGATTGTTTTTGAGCGATTGTAATGAACCATACCATTTCAAGCTTCGAACGGCAAAATCAGATTCTACAATTCGTCCTTCGCAGCCAACGCATCAGTATTGAGGAGTTTTGCGAGAATTTTTCAGTCAGCGAAGCCACTGCCCGGCGCGACCTGGAAACCCTGGCCGCAAGGGAAAAATTCAGCGTGTCCATGGCGGTGCCATCGCTCTGATCGAGGCTCCACCCGAAATCCCCCTCCTCCAGCGTGGAAGCGAACAGGCGGATGAAAAAGCCCGCATTGGGCAGGCTGCCGCTGCCTTGGTCCGCGACGGCGAGACAGTCTTCCTCGGCTCGGGGACCACGGTTCTCGAAGTGGCCCGGGCTTTGAGGACGCGTCCCAGCTTGACCGTCATCACCAACTCGCTGCCGGTCGTTAACGTCTTCGCCGGGCTTGAAAACCTTAACGTGATTTGTCTGGGCGGGATGTTGCGCGACAGCGAACTTTCATTTATCGGGCACATTACCGAGCAGTCCCTCTCAGAAGTCCGCGCTGACAAAGTGTTCATCGGGACGCGTGCCATCAGCCTGGAACACGGCCTGACTCATGAGTATCTGCCTGAAACCATGACCGACCGCGCCATCCTGAAAGCCGGGCAGGAAATAATTGTCGTCGCTGACCATACCAAGTTCGGGCGGGCCGCCACAGTCCTGCTGGCGCCGCTGGAGAGCATCCACACCATCGTGACGGATGGACAGAACCCGGCAGGATTTCCTGACGCAGTTGAAAATAAGGGCATCCGTGTGATTGCCGCATAATTCGGAACGCAGAATCCTTCAAACTAACCATGCTTCTTCAAGACTTTTATCCCCGGACTAAAACTGGTTACCAGGACAACCCTGGTGGAGAAACCGCGCTTCCCTGCCTTCGACGCCCACAACCACCTCGGCGAAGACTTCGGGGGCGGTTGGGATCAGCGCCCATTGTCCCAACTGCTCGACTTGCTTGACCAGGCTGGGATCGTCCATTACCTGGACCTGGATGGTGGCTGGGGTGAGCACCTGCTTAACGCCCACCTGGAACATTTCAAGCAACCCGCCCCTGATCGTTTCCAGGTCTTCGGCGGAGTGGACTGGAGCAAAGTGGCCCGAGATGGGCGATGCTTTCCCCGCATGGGCGGCGGGCAGGCTGCGGGTCCAGAAAGGAACGCGGTGCGGAAGGGTTGAAAATCTGGAAGGGCCTCGGCCTGCATGTCAGGGATCACCTCGGGAACCTGGTCAATGTCGACGACCCTCGCCTCGATCCCATATGGCAGGCGGCGGGTGAACTCGGCTTGCCGGTAGTCATCCATGTGGCGGACCCGCCTGCCTTTTTTGACCCCATCGATGAGACCAATGAACGCTGGGAGGAACTTGAAAACCACCCCGACTGGGCTTTTACCAGCCCGCCATTCCCGCCTTTCCTGCACATCGTTGAAGGGCTCGCTTCCATCAGTCGCCCGTCATCCGCAAACCACCTTCATCGGCGCTCATGTTGGCTGCTATGCCGAGAACCTGGCCTGGGTTGGAGCTCTGCTCGATCGCTGCCCCAACTTTCAATGTGGACATCTCCGCCCGCATCGGCGAACTTGGCCGCCAGCCCTATACCGCCCGGCGCTTCTTCCTGCGCTATGCCGACCGCATCCTCTTTGGCTCGGACATGGGTCCCTACCCTGAAGCCTACCGGGTCATCTACCGCTTTCTCGAGACCGACGACGAATACTTCAACTACAACGCTGCTCCCATCCCAATGCAGGGCCGTTGGCACGTGCATGGTCTGTACCTGCCGGACGATGTTCTCGAAAAAGTTTATTTCCTCAACGCGGAACGCATCCTTCTGAACCACGGATAAAACATATGGAAAATGGATATCTTTACCCGCCAGGAAATCCTCTCCCAACCGGAAGCCTGGGCTGCCGCTCTGAAGGTATTGGACGAAACCCGCCGGAGATGTCTTGGACCTGAAACCCGACCATCGTTTCGAACAGATTCATCTTCACCGGCTGCGGTTCCACCTACTACTTGTCCCTGGCCGCGGCTGCTCTAACCCAGGAATTGACCGGGCTCCCATGTCGTGCCTTCCCTGCCTCCGAACTCTGGCTATACCCTGCAGTTCCTTTACGTGGCAGGCAAGACCCTGCTGGTTGCCGTCTGCCGCTCCGGCGAGACCACCGAAACCCTGCGGGCCTGCCAGGCCTTCCTGGACGACAAGCGCGGCAATCTGCTGACGCTTTCCTGCTACGGCGACATGCCGCTGGCAAAGATGGGCACCTTAACATCGTCCTGCCTTCCGGGCAGGAGCAGTCGGTGGCCCAAACGCGCGCCTTCTCCACGCTCTATCTTGGCACGGTGGCGCTGGCTTGCCTGTGGGCGGGTCGTGATGATCTGTTCGCCAGCCTGTCGAAAATCCCCGAAGTCGGGAGTCGGCTGCTGAAAAATTACTTCTCCACTTGCCGCTGAGTTGGGACGCGACGCCGGCCTCGACCGCTTCTACTGGCTGGGTTCTGGTCCGCGGCAGGGGCTGGCCTGCGAACTGAGCCTGAAGATGAAAGAGATGAGTCTCAGCCACAGCGAACCATTCCACTTTATGGAGTTTCGCCATGGGCCGAAGAGCATGGTCACCCCATCTGCGCTGACGATTGGGCTGCGCTCCACGGTCAATGGGCAGAAAGAAGCCGCCGTGCTGGAGGATGTCAAAGCTCTCGGGGGTCGGGTCCTCGATATTGCGGAAACAGGCTCTACAGCCTTGCCTAGAGGCGCTGAACAGGAGGTTCGTTTTGAATCGGGCCTCGATGAGGCCGTCCGCAATGTGCTGTACCTGCCGGTCGGTCAGATGATTGCGTTCGAACGATCCATTTCCAAAGGGTTGAATCCAGATCATCCAACAAATCTGGATGCCGTAGTCAAACTCTTCTAAGGAGGAAGAAATGAAAAAAATTCTATTTTCTCTCGCAATGGTCGCCATCCTGCTGCTGAGTGCCTGCGGCGGGAAAACCGCCCACATCCAGCAATGCCAAGATCAGCATGATGATGTGGGGCGACCCGGCCGAGTTGGATGTCTGGAAGCAAGATTGTCGCCGACTTCGAAGCTGCCAACCCGAACATCACAGTAAACGTGGAAGTTTCGGACTGGGACTCGTATTGGACCAAGCTCAAGACCCTGCTGGCCGCCAATACTCCGCCCGACGTCTTTGCCATGGATGCCCCCTCTACCTGGATTACCAGAGCAAGGGAGCGCTTTTACACCTCCAGCCCTACATCGATGCCGACCCAACCGTGCTGGATGGCATTTACCCGCAGACCCTGCCGGCCTACCAGACTCCCAGCGGCTACTTCGGCCTGCCGCGCGATTTCCAGACCATCGTCCTGTTCTATAACAAGGACATGTTCGACGCTGCCGGTCTAGCCTACCCCACCGCCAACTGGACCTGGGAAGACCTGCGCACCACCGCCAAGCAACTGACCAAAGACATCAACGGCGACGGCAAGATCGAACAGTATGGTTTCACCTTCGACCTGTGGGATATGGAGCCCGGCTGGAGCGAAGCTCTCTGGGCTTATGGCGGTGACATCATCAGCGCCGACCATACCAAGACCCTGATCGGCTCACCCGAAGCCCGTCAGGCCTGGCAATTGCTCTATGATATGATCTTCGTCGACAAGTCTGTCCCGGATGCCAATACTTCCGGCCAGTACGGTGGCGACCTGTTCCTGGCAGGTGTAGCCGCCATGATGCCGATGGGACACTGGGCGGTCCCGTCTATTCGGAAGCCAGCTTCAAGTGGGATGTCGTTCCCATGCCCACCGGCCCTGCCGGACACGCCACCAGCGTCAACAGCGCCGGGTTTGTGGTTGCCAAGGGATCCAAGCACCCAGATGCAGCCTTGCAATTCCTCAAGTTCGTGCTCAGCTACGGCTGGCCAGACCCGCCTGGCCGAACTCGGTTTTGCCTGCCCGGTGCTCAAGTCAGTGGCTGAAAGCGCTGTCTTCCTGCAGCAGAGCTACGCCCATCAACCAGCAGGTCTTCCTGGATTCGCTGGCCTTTGCCCACATGAAGCCGGTCTTCAAGGGCTATGATGAGTGGGCCTCTGCCGTCGGCGACGGCATGGGCGTTGTCTGGCGCGGCGAAGCGGAGCTGAGCCCAACTCTGGATGTAGTTGTTGCTGCCGACGCAGTCTTGGCGAAGAACAAGTAAATTTATTCCTGGATGGGTGCAGGATTGTCCTCCGCACCCATCCCTCTGCAGATATTTGCCCTATATTTAAGGAGGCTCCATGGAGTTTGGATTGAAACCGCTTGGACGCGAACGGCTCTGGCTGTGGCTCTTGCTGCTCCCAACGCTTTTTGGCTTGATCTTCAGCGCCTTTGGTTCCCTGCTGGCTACGATCGGCCTCAGTTTCACCACATGGGACCTGCTTACTCCGCCGAAATGGGCTGGCGTTTCGAATTACATTGCCCTGTTCAATGATGCAAAATTCCTGAAGGCGCTGGCAAATACCGTCAAGTTCTCTGCTATGTACGTCCCTGGCGTGGTGATCATCTCCCTGCTGGTGGCTGTCCTGATGAACCGCAAGATCCGCGGCGTGGGTCTTTTCCGAACAGCTTATTATCTTCCCGCAGTGACCTCTGCCGTCGCCACCGCCCTGGTCTGGAATATGATCTATGGCAAAGACACGGGCATCCTGAACTACATCCTGGAGCTGCTCCACCTCCAGCCGGTCTGCTGGCTGTGCACCAACCATGCCATGGGGTCGGTGGTCATCGGTGAACATCTGGGGTGCGATCGGCGAAGGCATGATCATCTTCCTGGCCGGGCTGACTGCCATCCCGCGTGAATACTACGAAGCATCTACCATGGATGGCGCCAGCCGCACCCAGCAATTCTTCAAGATCACCCTGCCTCTGGTCACACCCAGCATTTTCTTCCAGACCTTGATGTCCACCATCAACGCCTTCCAGGCCTATGACTATATTTACATGCTGACCCGCCAGGGCCAGGGCGACAGCACCGTCCCGGTGGTGGTCTTTTCGATCTACCGGAATGCCTGGATCTTCTTCAACTACGGCGGAGCCAGCGCCCAGGCCATCGAGCTTGACCGTTATCGTTGCATTGTTGATGGCTTTCTATTTCTGGCTGGAAAAGCGCTTCGTGGTGTACGAATAAACAATGGCGGAGGCAGACATGACTCAAAAAGCCCAGAAAACCCTGCTCGATATTGTCACCTATGCCTTGCTTGTCCTCGGCGCGGTCATCATGGTGGTCCCTTTCCTCTGGATGATCTCGACCTCCTTCAAACTCCCCGCCGACCAGTTCACCAAAACGCTCATCCCCGACCCTGCCACATTGTCAAAACTTCACGAAATTGTTCGACGTGGATCTGAACTTCCCTCTCCTGTTCTTTAACAGCACCGTCATTTCCGATCCTGACCACTGCAGGTCAATTGCTGACCTGCGCCATGGCAGCCTTCTGTTTTGCCGTCGTCAAATTCAAAGGCCGCAATCTGCTGTTCGCGGCACTGCTTGGCACCCTGATGATCCCCTTCCACGTCACCCTGATCCCGAACTTCATCATCTTCAGTGGCTTCGACCTGATCGGGACCAGTGTGCCGCTCTGGCTGCCAGCCTTCTGGGGCGGAGCTTTTGGAACCTTCCTGATGCGCCAGTATTTCCTGACCATCCCGCGCGACCTGGTGGATGCCGCCCGCGTGGACGGCGCTTCGCTTCTCCAGATCTTCTGGGAAATCTATATGCCGCTCGCCAAACCCGCCCTGGCAGCCCTGGCCATCTTCACCTTCCAAGGTGCCTGGAATGACCTGCTGCACCCGCTGGTCTACATGCCGGCTGCTCCGAACACCACCCTCACCGTTGGACTGGCTTTCTTCCAGACAGCAGATGTCCCATGGCGGAAAGTTCACTGTCCTGATGGCGGGCGCATTCCTTAGCATCCTGCCGCTGTTGATCATCTTCTTCTTTGCCCAGAAACAATTCATCGAAGGCGTGGCTTTGAGCGGCGTGAAACGGTAGAATGACAGTCATAACCCTGACTAAGGAGATTCCTACATGACCAAGATCACTTTCATCGGCGCAGGCAGCCTGGGTTTCACCGCCGGACTCGTGCGCGACATCCTGACCTTCCCGCTGCTGGAAGATGCCCACATCGCCCTGATGGACATCAACGCCGAGCGGCTGGATTTTGCCCACAAGACCGTGCTCAAACTGATCGAGGCCGGGAAATACCCGGCCAAAGTGACCGCCACGCTCGACCGGGTCGAAGCGCTCAAGGGCGCCGACGTGGTGCTGACCACCATCCTGGCGGGCAGCACCGAGGTCTGGCGGCACGACATCGAGATCCCCAAGAAATACGGCGTGGATATCAACGTCGGCGACACGCGCGGCCCTAGCGGCATCTTCCGCTTCCTGCGCACCCTGCCGCCGATGATGGATATCGTCCGCGACATGGAGAAATACTGCCCGAACGCCGTCCTGCTCAACTACACCAACCCGATGGCCATGCTGTGCGGCGCCCTCCAGCGCCAGACCTTCATCCCGGTCACCGGGCTGTGCCATTCGGTGCAGGGCACGGCCATGATGCTGGCCGATCTGGATCGGCGCGCTGTATCACGAGATCAACTACCTGTGCGCCGGCATCAACCACCAGGCCTGGTATCTCGAATATCGAAGTCAACGGCCAGGATGCCTACCCGCTGATCCACAAAGCCATCACCGAAAACCCCGATATCTACAACGAGGAGCATGGTCCGCAACGAGATGTACCTGGCGCTCGGCTACTACGTGACCGAGTCCAGCGGGCACAACTCCGAATACAACTGGTGGTTCCGCAAGCGCCCCGACCTGATCGAGAAATACTGCACGCATGGCACCGGCTGGAACCCCGGCGAATATGCCTACATCCTGAAGGAATACCAGAACACCGAAGCCACCTGGAAGGACGGTGTGCGAGTCGAACGCTGGCCAGCGAAGCTCACCACGCGATGACCTGACGCGCGGCCTGGAATATGCCGCCTACATCATCAACGCCCTGAAAGGCGGCGAGCCTTCAAGTTCAACGGCAATGTGCCGAACACCGAGCCTCATCACCAACCTGCCCGAAGGCGCCTGTGTCGAAGTGCCGGTCTTGTGGACAAGGCCGGCTTCCATCCCATCCACGTCGGCGCGCTGCCGCCCGAGTGTGCCTTGCTGACCCAGCTCTCCAGCGGCATCGAGGAGATGGCCATCACCGCCGCCCTGACCGGCGACCCGACCATGGTCTACCGCGCCATCTGCCACGACCCGCTGACCGCCGCTGTGCTCTCGCTGGCCGAGATCAGGCAGATGACCAACGAGCTGTTTGCCCAGCACAAGGATTACCTGCCGCAGTTCAAAGTCCATAAGGTATGAGACAGTATCCGTCGCCTTACTTGTTGACTTCTGACCTCTGTCATCTCTGCTTCTTGCCTGCCTGCATCTCACCCGACGGACCTGAAACCATGACTCCCGCACCCATCCCTTCCTCGCATCCACCTGCTACCGACTGGTGGCATCCCGCCCCCGGCCTGACCTGGCAATGGCATCTCTCCGAACCGCCGAGTGGACACCACCGTCGATGCCCAGGTCTACGATATTGACCTGTTCGATGACCAGGCCAGGTCATCGACGAACTCCATGCCCAGGGACGCAAGGTCATCTGCTACATCTCCGTCGGCTCGTGGGAAGATTGGCGGCCCGACGCGGACCAGTTCCCAGCCGAAGTGCTCGGCAACGACTACGAGGGCTGGCCAGGCGAGAAATGGCTGGACATCCGCCGCATCGACCTGCTGGCCCCGATCATGCGCGCCCGCCTTGACCTGTGCAAAGCCAAAGGCTTCGATGCGCGTCGAACCCGACAACATCGAGATCTACGACAACGACACCGGCTTCCCGCTCACCTACGCCGACCAGTTGGCCTACGCCCGCTGGCTGGCAGACGAAGCCCACGCCCGCGGCCTTGCCATCGGCCTGAAGAACGCTCGCCGATATGGTGGCCGACTCGCTCTCCTTCTTCGACTTCGCCATCACCGAGGACTGCTTCTATTACGACTGGTGCGACGAGATGCTGCCCTTCATCGCGGCCGGCAAGCCCGTCTTCGCCGCCGAATACACCGACATGGACGTGGATTTCAACGCCGCCTGTGCCTGGGGCCGTCAGCACAACGTCAGCTTCATCCTGAAGAACCGCATCCTGACCGCCTTCCGGGTCACCTGCCCATAATTCGCCGCTCCAGCCCTGGCAATTCGCGGCCAGGTCCAGGATGGGCGGTGTCCAAGGGAGAGACCAAAAGATCGCTAGATGAATCGTAGCGCGTGGCGGGGTGCGTCCGTGGGTACCTGTGTCCCTGTCTGCACTTGTCTTGTGTAGTGTCGCAGATACCCGGATTCCCGATAGAGGATGTGTAATATGAATCAGTATAATTATAAAAAGAATGTAGTGAGCGTACTCCTGGGTATCGTTCTCTTGGCCCAGGTAGCCTTTACAGGCTGCGCCAGTCCACAGACCACTCCCGCCACGGTGAAGCCCCCGGCCATGACCAATACTGTGAAGCCGACACAAACAACCATTCCATCGGCCACGCCCGCCCCCGCATCCGCGGGCTTCTACGTCTCGATCCAGGGTGACGATGCCAACGACGGCAGTGAGGCCGCACCCTGGCGGCATATCCAATTCGCATTGGACCAGGCCGGGCCGGGCGATACGGTCTATGTGATGGACGGTGAGTACAACGAGATGGTTACTTTCAACACCCCCGGCTCAGCGGATGATGGATACATCACCTTGCAGAATTACCCGGGTCATGCGCCGGTGATCGATGGCACCGGCCTGGCGTTGGAAGGCGAGCCCGGGATGGTGGTCATCGAGAACATGGCCTATATCAAATTGTCGGGTTTCGAGATCCGCAACCTAAAGGCGGGCGGGGACCCCGAAATCTTCCCGGCGGGCATCTGGGTGAGGGGCTCGGGCGATCACATCGAGATCCGCAATAATATCGTGCACCATATCGAGAACAGCTGTGAAGAATGCGGCGCACATGGGATCGCGGTCTACGGCTTTGAGTCGGACGCATCGATCCATGACATTATCGTGGATGGCAATGAAGTCCGGGACAACAAGCTGGGCTGGAGCGAGTCGCTGGTGCTGAACGGCAATGTCGAGAAGTTCGTGGTCTCGAACAACGTCGTCCACGACAATGACAACATCGGCATCGATTTGATCGGCTTCGAGGAGACAGCCCCTGACCCGGCCGTGGACCGGGCCCGCGACGGTGTGGTGGTTGGGAACCTGGTGTACAACATCAATTCGTATGGAAACCCCGCCTATGGCGACGAACGCAGTTCCGATGGGATCTATGTGGATGGCGGCACGAATATCGTCATCGAACGCAACATCGTTCATGACGGCAACATCGGCATCGAACTAGCCAGCGAACACGCCGGTATGAACACCAGCTACATCACCGTGCGCAACAATTTTGTCTACAACAATTCGCAGGTCGGCATTGCCTTCGGCGGCTACGATGAGGAACGCGGCAGCACGGAAAACTGCGTGATCGTCAACAATACCCTCTACAACAACGCCACCCAGGGAGACTGGGGCGCGGAGTTGTATATCCAGTTCGACACGCGCAACAATGTCGTCGCGAACAATATCATCTTTGCCAACGACGCGCACCACTTCATTGAGAGTTGGAGCGCAGTGATGACCGCCAACGTCGTGGACTACAATCTGTACTTCGCGGTCGGCGGCGGGACAAACGGCACATGGATTTGGAAGAATGTGACCTACACCACCTTCGCTGCCTATCAGGCTGCCTCCGGAAACGACGCCAACGGCCTGGCCGGTGTGGATCCGCTCCTGGTCAGCACGACCACGCCGGACCTGCACCTGCAATCCATTTCCCCTGTCATTGACCGGGGTCAAAGTCTGGCCGAAGCAGGCCCATTGGATATTGACGGCCAGCCGCGCGTTCAGGGCGCTGCCATCGACATCGGTGCAGACGAAGTTCGATAGCTGCTGCCCAAACCGAAGAATCTCAGACTGGCTACCTGCCGTATTGGGCAGGTAGCCAGTAAAATAGAGCCATGCTGATATTTCCCATCGGTAAACTACGCAGCCTGCAGCAATGCGCCTCTTACGCGGCACTATTCCTGGCGTGGCTCTCAATCACCTGCAGAACTTACACAAAGGTCTAAACCCGTTCAACCCATCATTGGCTTCTACTCTGTCGCAACGCCGTTCAGCAGGGTTGAAATGGTATGTAGAGTTCCATTGCCGATTGTTCACCGTATAAGGTTCTTATCACCAGAACAAATGGCGCAGGAGCACATGAAACCGAAACACTCTTTTGACATCCTGGTTGCTGGCGAAATCAACCCCGATCTGATCCTTTCTGGGAATGCAATCCCCGAATTTGGCCAGGTGGAAAAGCTGGTTGACTCTGCCACACTCACAATCGGCTCCTCGTCGGCGATCTTCGCCTGCGGTACGGCCCGGTTGGGGCTCAAGGTGGCCTTCGTGGGTGTGTGCGGGGACGACATCTTCGGCCACTTTATGCTGGATGAGATGTCTCGACGTGGCGTGGATGTGTCGAACGTTTTCATCGTCCCCGGAGGTCAGACCGGCTTGAGCGTAATCCTGAACCGGCCTTTCACCTCCGGGGCTCAACCCTCAGCGCAGGGTGACCGTGCCATCCTGACCCATTCCGGCTTGATCGCTGCACTGAAATCAGACAATGTGACCGATCGTATGCTTAGTCAATCCCGTCACCTGCACGTCGCCAGCTATTTCCTCCAGACCGCTCTCCAACCCGGCCTCCCCGGGCTCTTCGACCGCGCTCATGCCCTTGGACTATCCTCTTCTCTCGATACCAATTGGGATCCTTCCGGTGAATGGCGCGGCTTCGCAGCGTTGCTTCAAAAAGTGGACGTGTTCCTGCCCAACGAGAATGAGGCGTTCGCCTTGGCAGGGATAAATAATGTCGAATCAGCGAGTGCAGCGCCTCGGCAGAATCCTGCAAAGTGGTGGTGATCAAACTGGGTGCAGATGGAGCAATCGCTCGCAGCGCTGGAGAAACCGTCCGTATCCCGACCCTGAAAGTCGAAGTGGTCGATACCGTTGGTGCGGGCGATACCTTCGATGCCGGGTTCCTCTACGGGTTCCTCAACGGTTGGGGATTGGAGAAAAGCCTCCACTTGGCGGTCGCCTGCGGGTCGCTCTCAACACGTCAGGCCGGAGGCACGTCCGCCCAGCCAACTTTGGATGAGGCCATGAAGTATGTCCCACTTGCTGGATGATATCGTCCTTTCCCAGAAGCGGGAGGAAGCGCGCGGCATTACTTCGATTTGCTCCGCCCATCCGTGGGTGCTGAAGACGGCCATGTCCCGTGCTGGAACCGGGACTACCACGCAGGGGGATGGCTTGCTCCTGATCGAGTCCACCTGCAACCAGGTCAACCAATTCGGCGGCTACACCGGCATGACCCCGGTCGGCTTTGTCGACTTTGTGCACGGTCTGGCTGCAGAAAATGGTTTTCCCTCAGAACGGCTGATCCTGGGCGGTGACCACCTGGGGCCGAATGTCTGGCAAAACGAGCCTGCTGAAAGCGCCATGCGTAAATCGGCGGAGTTGGTGCGGGCTTACGTGCAGGCCGGTTACACCAAAATCCACCTGGATACCAGCATGAGACTGGGGGATGACGACCCAGCACTGCCCGCTGGATGTGGAACTGGCTGCCCGCCGCGCCGCAGGGCTGGCGAAAGCCGCCGAAGCGGTCGTCGGATCCGGCTCGACTGCCCCCCGTTACGTGATCGGAACCGAAGTCCCCATCCCCGGGGGCGCGACCGCCCATGAAGATGGCGTCAGAGTGACAACTGTGGAAGATGCCCGGCGCACGATCGAGGCTCCGCACACTGCGTTCTTACGCGAAGGATTGGGCTCGGCCTGGCAGCGCCTCATCGCTCTGGTCGTCCAGCCGGGGGTCGAGTTCGGCGATGATTTTATTCTGGACTACAACCCCGAGGCGGCGCGTGAACTGGCACGTTTCTCCGAGACAACCTCCCTGGTCTACGAGGTGCATTCTACCGATTACCAGCCGCGTGACCATCCTGCGGACCCTCGTCCGTGATCATTTCGCAATCCTGAAAGTTGGCCCAGCGCTGACCTTTGCATTCCGTGAAGCCATTTTTGCATTGGCAATGATGGAAGGAGAGCTGCTACCACCAGGGCAGCGTTCAGGACTGCTGGCAGCCCTCGATCAGGCCATGCTGCGCAGGCCGGAGTACTGGCAGGAATATTATCATGGCACTCCTGCCAGGCAGGCTTTTGCGCGCAAGTATAGTCTGAGCGACCGCCTCCGCTATTACTGGCCGGATCCGGCGGTTCAAGCGGCGTTGACCAGATTGTTTTCCAACCTGGAGGCTGTCACCATCCCCTTGTCTCTGTTGAGTCAGTTTGCGCCACTCGCATTCAAGCAAATTCGAATAGGGAGACTCCCCCACCACCCTGCAAGTGTGATCCATGCGTCGATCCAAGCAGTGTTGGATGATTATCAATTCGCCTGCAAACCCGAATAATCCACCCATCTTTGAGGGTGAGATTGGAAGGTAAAGGAAGTCCACTCTATGAGCGGGATCTGAACCCATTTCCATCTCCCGACATCCCTCATCCAAAAAACTCCTGGCGGAAGCAGCCAGGAGTTTTTCTTGATTGCTAGAAAGGTCAAGCTGGTATTGCCGGAATTTTCCCCGGTTTGACTGTTTCGAGTGCCTTGATCTCCCGGTAAGTCAGAGTCCAGACACCGGATGTGTAGATCATGATCCAGCCGCTGACGAAGGTCAGGGGGGCCAACATGACCATAAAGAAGAACGGCAAGGCAGCCAGGATGGCCACGATCCAGGCCAGCAGTCCGCTGGCAAAGATGCTGGTGATTCCGAAGGCGATCGCAGCAGGGATGGCAGCCACAAGCGCAGCGGGCAGGACAAGAATGAGGTATGCCGGGATTAACACGAAGAACAGGATCATTCCCACGATCCCAAAACCAATGCCGAATCCAAGCATCACCAGCCACATCAGCGCAGCGCTTTTCCAGTTGTTTTTGAACATGGCCCAGCCGCGGCGGAAGGATTCACCGATACCTGCCTCTTCCAGGGCAGCTGCCCGCACGAAGAACTGACGGAGCAGGCGGAGAAAGACCATTAGGACGATGAAGGCAAAAATGAACAGGAAAGCGCACCCGATGACGGTGATCGTCCCACCGATGGCAAGCGCGGCATTGCCGTTTATCAGACTGAAGAAGATAAGCACGCCCAGACCAATCAGCAAGCCAATGAAGAGTATGACCGGCAGATTGATGATCAGGTCGATCACCCACATGCGGAACGCACGCCTGTTCCAGCCCATCTTCCAGCCCTGCTTGAAACCCACTTTCTGGCCGGTCTGCTCGTACTCGTCCACCATGCGGATGACAGCGGTCTCCGAGACGTAGCGGATGAAGGCTGCGATCACGGCCGCGATGAGGATGAAAAGCAAGAAAGCGACGCCGATCCAGATGAATGTGGTCACATGCTGATCAGGGTGAGAGAAAAGGGGTGTAACGTTCTGATTAAACCAGTCGGTCAACGCCCGCCAAAACGGGCCGGGTTGAAAATTGGGATTGTTGCCATTGCCCCCATTGAGGCTACGGTTGCTGCTGAACTGGTAACCAGAACCACTGCTCCCGGCTCCACTGCCTCCACCGGTGAGTGCCAGCATAAAACCAAAGATCCACAGGATCCTGTAGTTCCACAGGATGTGCCAATTACGCTTGAGGATTTTTCCGATGTCGATCATGTTAATTCTCCTTTTCTAGAAAGTAGCGACGACTTCAGTCGCTGTGGAAAGACTATTATGGAGCGGCAGCTTCTGTCGCTATTTAGTTGTTACAACGCTTTTTGCATCTTCATCGGCTTCGGACCGCGACGAAGCCACCAGGATGAAAAGCCAGACCCAGTAGAACAAAACGATCACAGCCTGCCAGAGAAACCCGCTCACCAGGTTCGCGCCGAAGACACTCAAATTGTTCAGCAGGGAGAGTGTGGGCAGGGTTCCGACTGCCTGTCCGCCGAACAGATTGGCTGCCGCACTGAACCAGATTGACGTCTGCCATCCACCGAGCCAACTGATCGGCATTCCCCAGCAGGCCGGTGATGTTTGCCGCAGTGACCATGTTGGTGAGGGCGAATACCGTCTGCACAAAGAACCAGGCTCCGAGCAATCCCGCCGGGACGAGCCACACGGCCAGTGAGCTGGACCTCAGCGACCGGTCCCGCTGAGGCCGAGCGCGGCAGGCTCAGGGTCAGTTGCGATACGAAACGCTCGGCGGGGAGCGCCTCCGGGGCGGAGCTGGCCTGCAACAGGTCCGAAACGAGACGCAGTTCTTTTAGCTCAATCTGGCAGGCTTCGCAGGAAGCCAGGTGGGCCTGCATTTCCAGAAGGCGCCGGCCGTGCAGTTCGCCATCCAGATACGCGTTCAAAAGTTTGCGCATGTCTTCATGCATATTCGCTTCTCCGTTTTTACCTCATGACCTAATAAGGATTTCCCGCAGCCGGTTGCGGGCGTAATTCAAGCGGGACATGACCGTGCCGACCGGCACATCGAGCACGCTGGCAATTTCCTGGTACGAAAGAAAACCGTACTCACGAAGGACAAGCACTGAGCGGGCTGCCTCGGGCAGAGACTGCATGGCCCGCTGGAGCAGGGCCACCTGTTCTTTTTCGATCAGGGCCATCTCCGGGCTCGCTGCCTGGTCTGTAATCATCAGCACTTCCTCGTCTTCGAGTGCTTCTTCCGGCTTGCGCCGCATCACGTCCAGTGCCGCGTTGATGGCGATGCGGTACAACCAATTGCGCAGGCAGGACCGGGGCTGGTAGGATGGCAGGTTCACCCAGGCCCGCATAAAGGCTTCCTGAGCGGCGTCTTCCGCCAGTCCGGTATCACCGCACATGCGATAGACGACCAGGACAACTCCCTGATAGTGGCGGCGGACCAGTTCTCCGAAGGCGTTGCGGTCACCGTTTTGAGCCTGTTCGATCAGGCTGGTTTCAGTGTCCGCAGTTTGGGATTGTACCACCAGACATCCTTTTAATCTTGATTGCGGTGTTCACTTATATAACGAAAGACAAGGCTATTTTATTCGGAAACTGGAGAAACATTCTCAGATTGGGGTTTGGGGATGTGGGACTTTCTGCCAATCAACCTTCTAGAAAACCGGGTTTCTTTGGTTCCATCCCCGTATACAATTTGCTCCGGACGTGTTTTAATAGGTAAATCCTGATCCATTCAACGGAGATAAATATGAATCCTTTCCTTGCTCTGATCATTACCTTTGCTGTGGCGCTGATCGAACTGCGCCTGCTGGACTTTTTTGCCCACCGCGGCTGGATCGAATCCCACCTGAGCCGCAAACTCATCCACATCCTGACCGGGCCGTTGTTTGTGTTGTGCTGGCTGCTTTTCCCGGATGTCTGGTATGCCCGCTGGCTGGCGGCGCTGGTGCCGTTCGCCATCACCGCCCAGTTCGCCCTGATCGGGCTGGGGATCATAAAAGACGAAGCCTCGGTTAAAGCCATGTCGCGCAGCGGTGACCGGCGCGAGATTTTGCGCGGTCCGCTCTTCTATGGCATTGTCTTCGTCGTCATGACGCTGGTCTACTGGAAGACTTCCCCCATCGGCATGCTGGCCCTGATGCTGATGTGCGGCGGCGACGGCCTGGCCGACATCATGGGACGCGGCATCAAGTCCCCGAAACTGCCGTGGAGCAAGGGCAAATCGGTGGCCGGGTCGCTGGGGATGTTACTGGGCGGCTGGGTGCTGGCAGCTTTCATCCTGTTCATATTTGTACTCGCGGGTGTCTTCCCTGCGCCCTTTAGCGCCTACCTGCTCCCCATCTCGTACATCAGCCTGGTCGGGATGCTGGTCGAGTCCCTGCCATTCAAAGATGTGGACAATATCACTGTTACGCTGGCAGCAGTACTGCTGGGACATTTGTTGTTCAAGTAAGTGCGCTAAACCAGGCGACGTTCGCGACACCTTCCCCGAATACCGGCCCGGTATCCTAACGGGAGGGGAAGCACATCGTCCCCGCAGTGTATCCCCGTGGGGCGACCTGCCATCAGCCACATCGACGTCTCATAGCGTCGATATGAAACGTCGATAAAAGAGTTGTGGAGGAATCAAATCGCCCTGCCGAGAATTTCGCAGGGCGATTGTTTTTTGTTTTCGAGAATGTGTCCGCTTTAGCATCAGTATTTTCACTACTGTCCATGGATTATTGGTCCCTCACTGCATTGATAAAATCCGCCAGCAGACCATAGGCCGTGGTCTCCGGGCCGGGATTGCCCTCGACGATGCTGAGACTGGATAACGTGTCGGTGTGGAACTCCACGATGGACGAGGAACCTTCCACGCTGTACAGCGGCGAAGACGGGGAGACCAGTTCCGGGGCCACGCGGCTCTTGACAGTATTTCCATCTCTTTCAGCCGTGCAGACCAGCTTCCAGCGTTTGCCCTCCGCTCCTTGGCCTCCGCCACCATTTCCGCTGTGATGCCGCGGATGCCGGTGCGGTCCACCTCCTGCGGCTTGAGCGGCACGCCCATCAGCACCGTGACCAGCGCCGCCACCTTGATGGCCGCGTCCCAGCCGTCCACGTCGCCGGAGGGATCGGTCTCAGCCAGGCCGATCTCCTGGCAATATTTGACGGCATCCTCGAAGGTTTCGCCGTCCTCCATGCGGCCCAGAATGAGATTGGTGGTCGAGTTCAGGATGCCGCGGAATGAGTTCAACTGCGCAGCGGGCAGGGCCGAGCGGAAGAGCGAGAAGATCGGCGCCCCGTCCATCACGGTGGATTCGAAGTAAAACTTGCGGCCTTTGGCTTGCGCCAGTTCGGTCAGTTCCCGGTAGGCGTGGACGACCGGACCCTTGTTGGCGGTGATGGCGTGCATGCCGCGCTCCAGGGCCGTCTGCAGGTGAGTCGATGGCAGGTTCGCCGTTCTGGTAGGTTGACCGGGGAGTTCTCGAAGAGCACGTCCGCCGGGACGGAATGGACGAAATCCAGCGAATCGGTGACGGGGTATCTTGGTAATCAGGGATAAGGATTGGCCGCTTTCCACCAGTGCCAGGGCTTTCTCGAGGTCGAGGCCGTTCGGATCGATGGCAATCCCGTGCGCCCGGTGGCGATGCCGGTCACGGTGAAGTTGATGTCGTATTTTCTTTCGAGTTCAGCCTCTTTGCGCAGCAGCAGGCGGGCCAGGGCGCGTCCGACGTTGCCGAAACCGAGCAGGGCGAGACGGTAATGGGACATGAATTTCTCCTTAATCATGTGTAGGGGCTATACCTTTGTTGCCCTTACAGAGGTGGATAGGGGAACGAGCGCCGGTCTTCCGGCGGGAGTGGGAATACCGGGTTTGCCAGCAGCGCCTCGGTGCGGGCTTATCCAGGGCGGCGAGTTCCTCCGGGGTGAGATACGGCTGAAGGTCAGCAGACAGGCTCAGGTGCAGGACGCTCCTGGAACATTTTCAGCGCAGAGATCAGTTCGGGAGGAATGTCCTCCCCGGCGAAGTCCCAGATCACCGTGCGCAGTTTGTCTTCTGCGTGGAAGCACAGGCCGTGGTCGATCAGGTAGAGCTTGCGGGTGCGCTTCTGGAGCAGGATGTGACCGCCCTTGCGGTCGGCATTGTTGACCAGCAGGTCGAACAGGGCCACCGGACGCAGGCGCGCCCGGTCGGCGGGTTTGAAGGTGAAGTAGTGGAGGTTGGGGTTGTGTTCGATGTACTGCTGGAGCGAGCCGGGACCGAACGGCCCGTCGCGCAGGATCGTGAGCGGGACGAAGCCGAAGCCGAGCGCCTCGCTGACCAGGTAGGCCGCCACTTCGCGCCCGGCCAGGGAGGCTTCGGGGAAATCCCACAGCGGCTGTTCGCCGCGCCTGCGGCTTGTAGACGGCCGGGATTTCCTGCCCTTCGTGCCTGACAGTGACGAGGAAGGTGTAATTCGAGCCGAGCATGAACTGGCCCTTCAGGTCGATCTCGCCGTGCTCGAGGATCAGGACGGATGAATTTCAAGAGATTGGGTCATAGAGAATTGATTTGACGGCACCAAAGAATTAACAGGGATGAAATCACCGTAAGAATTAACGGCAGTTTATCCTTGTGTCTTTGTTTCCGTGGTAGACAATTCGTCTAATGCTTGTGCCCGTTCTTCTTGGGGCAAAAGTGACCTTCGGGTTCCATCGGCTGCCCGCACTGCGGACAGATGGGCCGCCCGCGCTTGATGACTTCCTTGCTCCAGTCCGCCAGCCGGCGGATCTGCGTCCGCGTGCACCAGAAGCGGACCTCGGCGGCCTCTTCCGGGTCCCCGCCTTCCATCACAATCTCGCGCACCATGATGACGATCATGTCGTGGTCGGCGTCGTAGCCCAGGCCCATTTCCCCGGCGCGGAAGAGCGGGTCCACCGGCGGGGTGATGCGCATTTTGTCTGCGTCGTATTCGTGCGATCGGAACGGTCAATTCCGGCTTCTGTTTGGCAAGTTCAGCCAGCATCTGGTCCACACCCAAGGCCAGCGACTGGAGCTGCACTTTTTCGATGATGATCGTCACCGGCTGGGGGTCGGTCTCGCGCCAGCCTTGAATGTAAAAAACGCGTGCTCCCGGCTGGCCGATGGCATCCACGGTGATATGCTGGAGGGGGTTGAGGTCGAGTTCGAAGCGGGGCATGCTCAGCCTTCCTGTTTGAAAGAATAAACGTCAAAATCACGCGCCACATGCACGTTCGGGAAGACGGCCTGGGCTTCGGCCAGCACATCCTTTTCGCGGTAGCGGCGCGAGAGATGGGTCAACACCAACTGCCGCACGTTCGCCTTGGCTGCCAGTTCGGCGGCCATTTTCGCCGTCAGGTGCGAGAACTGTTTGGCCATCTCGGCTTCTTCTTCCAGATAAGTGGACTCGATGACCAGCGCCTCGGCATCCTGGCAGACGGTGACCAGGTCCTCGGTCCGGCCCGCATCGCCGACGTACACCAGCCGGACCCCGGGCTTGAGCGGCCCAAGCACCTCTTCCGGCCCCACCTTGCGCCCGTCCTCCAGTGTGATGGTTTTCCCGTCCACCAGGTCGCGGCGGATGGGGCCGAACGGCACGCCCAGTGCCTCCGCTTTTTCGGGCAGGAACGGGCGGTGGGAGCGCTCTTCGAATTTGAATCCCAGCGAGTCGGAGCCGCGGTGGAAGACCGGGAAAGCCGTTACCGTGAAATCGTCCGGTCTCGAAGAAAACGCCTGGCTTGATCTCGTGCAGGTTGAGGGTCATCGGCGCCTGCCCGCCGCGCAGAACCACGCCGTAGAGCAGGTCATGGATGCGGTCGAGCGCCCACTTGCCGCTGTAAATGTTCAATTCTTCGATGGTCTCCCAGCGCATGAACGTGGAGAGCAGCCCCGCCAGGCCGAGGATGTGGTCCAGGTGGCCGTGGGTGATGAAAATGTTGTTCAGGTTCCTGAAGCCGATGCCGGATTGCAGGATCTGGCGCTGGGTGCCTTCGCCGCAGTCGATCAGGAAGCGGAATTCGTCGTGCTTGACGATTTGCGCCGAAAGCCCGCGCTTGGCAGAGGGGGCGGAGGCGGAGGTGCCGAGGAAGACGATTTCGAACATTGCGGCAATTATACCCTGCCCATGGTCGAGGCGGTGTCATGCTGTCATCGACCGTATCAAGCTCACGTGATCCTGAAGCCTAAAACCGTCATTTGCGCCATCCTCCCCGCTGGGAGTATCATACCCGCTGGATAAACCATGGGGGCTGTTTCGACAACCCGAGTCGCTAAGAAATGCGGTAATCAACCACATTTCTATAATGACATGTCTCTACTTGCCCCCTATATTTAGAGGTCAGGATGGTTGCCGAAGAAGGTGCCGAAAGGGCTTAGACCATTTGTGCTATAATGACTTTGCCATGCCAATTACCCGCTCAAAACACTCTTCCAAAAAACCATCCTCCGGTTCCGGCAGCCACGGTGCTTTTGACCAGGAACCGCAGTCCGTTCGCGGTTTCGCGCGACCCTTCCCGTCAGGGCGTTCCTCCTCCCGCTCCGCCAGTCGCAGTCTTTCTGACCGGGAACCGCAGCCTGAGCGTGGTTCCCCGCAGTCCTTCCGGCCGAAGCGCTCTTCTCCCCGGGTAAAAGTCCCGCCCGAGCGATTCTCGATCCTGGGCGGGATCTCGCCCGAGCGCAAAATGGACATCCTCGGTATGGTGATGGCCATCGTCGGCCTGCTGGTGTTGCTCAGTCTCTTCTCGGCCAGCAAAGGCGGCCTTTCCAGCATGCTGATCCAGCCGTTGGAGCAGGTCTTTGGTTGGGGCATCTACATCCTGCCCGTCGGTCTGATTGTGGTGGGCGTCTGGCTGGTGGCCCGCAACGTGGAACGTCTCCCGGCGCTTAATATCGAACGCATCGTTGGCATGATCCTCCTGTTTGTTGGTCTGCTGGTGGCATTCCACGGCCTCGACGGCTCGACTGCAACCGCTTATGACCGCTTCAAGGCCGGGCAAGGCGGCGGCTACATCGGCTATCTGCTCCAGCAGGGATTGGTCAGTGCCATTGGTGCAGCCGGAGCGGTCATCTTGGTGGCTGCCTGGCTGGTCATCGCCCTGGCAATGACCCTGGACCTTTCGATGCAGGAAATGTTCAAATGGGCCGGCCCGCTTGGGGTAAAACTCAAAGACCGGCTGAATCAGCGGTTGCAGAGACAGTCCAAGGATCTGACCGGGAGTGAGCCGCCGGAAGAACCGCTCGACGATTTCACCCCTTTGGAGCGAACCATAGACGCTCAGCCGGTTTCCTCTGCACCGCCTGGCGTAACGATCACAACCAACCTCCCGTCCACTCCATCGATTCCCTGGGTGCTGCCAAAGGTGGGTGATATCCTTGAGCCAGCGGAAGCTCCCAAGATCAACGAGGAATTCATCAAAAAGCGCGCCCGACTTATCGAGGAGACGTTGACATCCTTCGGCGCGCCCTGCCAGGTGATCGAGATCAGCCGCGGGCCCACGGTCACAATGTTCGGTGTGGAGCCGCTCTTCGTCGAGTCACGGGCAGGTCAAACACGTGTGCGCGTTGGTAAAATTGCTTCGCTAGCAGACGACCTGGCTCTAGCCCTGGCCGCGCCGCGCATCCGCATTCAAGCCCCGGTGCCGGGGCACGGTTATGTGGGTATCGAAGTTCCAAATGAAGAGATGGCACTTGTGGCGATGCGAGAAGTAGTGGAGAGTGAGGTGTTCACCCGCAATAAAGGGCCACTGCGATTCGCACTTGGCAAGGATGTGGCCGGGCATCCCAAGGCCGCCACCCTGGAATCCATGCCGCACTTGCTCATTGCCGGGACCACCGGCTCCGGTAAGTCGGTGTGTGTCAACGCCATCCTGAGTTGTCTCCTGTTGAACAACACCCCCGACGACCTGCGCCTCATCTTGGTTGACCCCAAGCGCGTTGAATTGACCGGTTACAATGGCATCCCGCACCTGCTGGCCCCGGTGGTGGTGGAGATTGAAAGGGTGGTCGGTGCCCTGCAATGGATGACGCCGCGAGATGGATAACCGCTATCACAAGTTCGCCGAAATCGGTGCGCGTAACATCGCCGATTACAACGTCCGCATGGCCTCGCAGGGTGGAAGGAAACTCCCCTATCTCCTTGTGGTTATTGATGAACTGGCCGACCTGATGATGATCTCCCCCGATGAAACAGAGCGCACTATCACCCGGCTTGCCCAACTGGCGCGAGCCACCGGAATCCACATGATCATCGCCACTCAGCGTCCCTCTGTGGACGTGGTAACCGGCCTCATCAAGGCCAACTTCCCGGCCCGCATTGCCTTTGCCGTGGCGTCCAATACCGACAGCCGCGTCATCCTTGATCAACCCGGTGCGGAACGCCTTCTCGGGCGCGGAGATATGCTCTTTCAGGCCCCCGACTCTCCCGCGCCGGTGCGTTTACAGGGCGTCTTTGTCTCTGATATCGAAATCAACCGGTTGGTGGACTACTGGAAGCAGCAGGCAGGTGCATCCAGCCCTTATGGTGCCGCTGCCACCGGCAGCTCGAATTTACCCGCCTCATCCCTGCCACAGGGCGTTCCCTTGAAGCAAGTCCCCATGTTCGAGGACATCACCACCCTCCAGAGTGACCCGCTCCTGAATGACGCCATAGATACTGTCCGCCGTGAGGGCAGGGCGTCGGTCTCGATGCTCCAGCGCAGAATGCGCATCGGCTACACACGCGCCGCCCGCCTGGTGGACACCATGGAAGAAAAAGGGATCGTCGGTCCACCCGAACCGGGGACCGGGGTGCGAGAAGTGCTGGATTACGGTCCCGCCGCACCGCCAAAGGAAGATTAATCATTTAGGGGTGCCACGAGGTGTAGCCCTAAAAGATCATTCCATCCATAAACCCCCGGTGGATTCCATCCAGCCGGTAATTTTTTTCACGTCACGAGAGATGTCGTTGTCCGAAATGTCAAGTTCCAGTCCCGGCAGCATGGATTCAGCGACCAGCCGTTTGATCAACCTCTTCTCGTGGACAAAAATCGAAAGGTCGTTATACTGGTCCGGTTTGCCGGATACTTTCAGGCGTTCTTCCCGTGCTACAGCATAGGACCCAGGCTTACAGTTCAGGAAAACCTACCGGATGTTTAGCGGCAGCAGGCGTTCTTCCTGCCAGCGGAAGTCGTAATCCTTGCCGTGGGCCTGTAATTGGCAGGCGCGGGTCGAGATGTGAAAGTGGTCCACAATCCAGGAATAGTAGCGCTGGAGTTCGAAGAGGCGCAGCCAGGTTGCGTAGGTTTTCATCGCCAGGGCATCCTCCTGCGGCTCGAAGTTGATTTGTCCACGCCCCCAGGGGAAATTGGTGAAGGCACACCATTCGGCCGAAATAAGCGGAGAATAATATTTGTATTTGCGCGGCCCCAAAAATGCGCGGATGTTCGTTAAGGGCAAATGCGATGTCCGCCTTTAAGGTCAGGCGGGGGAATTCCAGGATGACCTTAGGGGTTAGTTTTTTCCCCATGACCTTAATTAGAAACGGCTTAGGGTTCTTTCCGTATGCTGTGCATTATGGTATGATTTCCACACCCACAAGGTTCTTATGGACGACAAAATCACCATCATCGAAGGTCCACCCCCCGTTTTCGAACCCGTCCAGGATGGATGGGCGCTCAGTCTTAGCGAAGGTCCGTACCTGCCGCTGACCCTGCTCACACGCCTGCGGACGTTTAACGGTCCGGCGCTGGTGGAACGTTGTTACCGCCGCTGGCGCCTCAACGAACCCATCCATCTGCACTATCGCAACGACCTCGGGTTGGAAGAGAAAGCCCCCATCGTGGCGGCACGCTCGATCGAGACCAATGATGGGAACGTACTCCTGCTATGGATCCAACTGGACCCGCAAAAGGTCCGACTCGAGCTCGATGCGGGGGATGATGAGTTCCGACGAGGAGTAGGATGATCAGAACTCAGGGGAAAAAACAGCCCGGTTCCCGGGCTGTTTTTATCGATAACTGGGAATCACCATGTTGACGGGGTAGATAGAGAATGTCGTGGGGGGGTTCACTTGTCCAATATCCCCATATCATTCCGCCTGTCATCGTAATTCATTAGGCACCGTTTCTTTTGTGTCAATAATCACGAAAATAATCATGTGCGTCCATGGATTTCGTCATATTGACTTAGTATTGATTATCGATTACCTTTAAGAGGAAAGATATTTCTTGGTGGAAATCCTTATGCTGGAATGGTTGGACATAGTGTAGGATGAAGCGGGCCTCCCGTCCGGGGTGCCCGCTTATCTTTCCACCTTACTTCATTCTTTTCAAGGAGATAAACATGTCAGGACAGATTAATGCTTTCGAAATGGCGCAGAAACAGTTTGACGGTGTTGCCAAATTGCTCAATCTCGAACCAGAGGTGGCCGAGGCGCTGCGCTGGCCGATGCGTGAATATACCTTCCGCATCCCGGTACGTATGGACGACGGCACGTTGCGCATCTTCCAGGGTTATCGCGTCCAGCACAACGACGCCCGCGGTCCGAACAAGGGCGGCATCCGTTTCCATCCCGCCGAGACGCTGGATACCGTGCGCGCCCTGGCTACCTGGATGACTTGGAAATGCGCTGTGGCTGACATCCCGCTGGGGGGCGGCAAGGGCGGCATCATCGTTGACCCGTCCACGCTTTCCGTCGGCGAGAAGGAACGTTTATGCCGCGGTTGGGTGCAGAACATGTGGAAGAATATCGGTCCGCGCCAGGATGTCCCTGCTCCGGATGTCGGTACCACTCCGCAGATGATGGGCTGGATGATGGATGAGTATTCCAAACTGTCGGGTGTGTACACCCCTGGCGTTTTCACCGGGAAGCCGCTGGGCGGTGGTGGTTCGCAAGGCCGCACCGAAGCAACCGGATACGGCGTTATCTTCACTGTGCGCGAGGCCATGAATCATCTAGGCATTGACCCGAAGAAATCTGTGGCTGCCATCGAAGGCTTTGGCAATGTTTCGCAGTATGCGGCCATTGGTTTCATCGAAATGTTGGGTGGAAAGGTTGCCTGTGTCTCCTGCTGGGACCGCAATGACAAAACCTCCTATACCTACAGCCACAAAAACGGTATCGATCCGCGCTTTTTGCTTACCATCGTAGACCAGTACGGAACGATAGATAAGAAGAAGGCCGTGGCTGCTGGCTACGTTGTCGAAGATGGCGAGAAGTGGATCGAGAAGGAGTGTAATGTTTTGATCCCGGCTGCCATCGAAGGCCATGTCAATGGCGAGACCGTCAAGAAAATATCGAAGAACGTCAAAATCGTGGCCGAAGGCGCCAATGGCCCCTGCACGCCCGAAGCAGATGAATACTTCAAGAAGAACAATATCTTTGATATCCCCGACTTTCTGTGCAATGCTGGCGGCGTTACCTGCTCATATTTTGAGTCTGTCCAGAATGACGCCAATTATTACTGGCCGAAAGAAGAAGTCCTGGAGAAACTCGATCAGAAGATGACCAGTGCCTTCCATGGCGTGTTGGATATGTCGCTCAAACAGAAAGTTACCATGCGCGATGCGGCGTACATGGTTGCTATTGATCGTGTCGCAAAGGCCATGCAGTTGCGCGGTTGGATCTAGGCCAACCTGAAAGCACCAAAGAACCAGGACGCCAGGTCAACCTGGCGTCCTTCGCGGTAGTCCCGGGTCCAGCACGGGGTTGTTGTATAATAAGGCTATCCACTACAGAGTGAGTGTGTAAAAATGGACCTTCCCGAAGAAACCCCAAAACCAGAAAAACCTGCCCTCTCGGAAGAGAACTTTCCCGAAGAACCAATCTTGCCGGAGGACTATACCCCGATTTCCAACCTCGCCCATCTGCCCCGTGCCCGCCGCAGAAGGGCGCAGCGCATGCTGGTCCCTCTCGCGGCGGACGAACGGGCTGCCTTGTTGGAAGAATTGGCACGGCGTGCTTTCCCCTCCTTTGAGTTCTTTCTGTTCGCTTTTCTTTGCGGTGCCATCCTGGGTGCGGCTTACTTGCTTAATGCGCCGGCGCTACTCCTGCTTGGAATTTTGCTAGCTCCGCTTTTGACCCCATGGGTAGGTCTGACGCTGGCCGCAGTTACCGGCTCCTGGCGTTTTTTCTTCTTGACTTTGGGCGGGTTGCTGGTAGCTGGGGGGCTGGTTTTCCTGACCGGATCGCTGGCCGGTCTGGCCGGCCGTCTCTGGGAAAATTTGCCGTTTTTTTATGCAAGAATCCATGCCCAACTCTGGTGGCCGGATTTATTGGTTGTCGCGCTGGGGGCGGCTATGCTGGCAATTTCCTTCGTCCGCTCCGAACAAAAGCCTATCCTGGCGAGTGTGATGCTGGCTTATGGCTTGTTCCTGCCCATCAGTGCTTCAGGCATCGGATTGGGCTTCGGGAAGGTTATCGGTGGCGTTCCTCTCTGGCCGAACGGCATGCTGGTCTTCCTCGTCCATCTGGCGCTGGCTACGCTGGTCGGTGGTATTGTTCTGGTTGTTTTGCGTTTCAAACCGATGAAAGCCAGCGGTTACCTTCTTCCAGTCTTCCTCGGACTGCTTTCCCTGATGGCACTGGTCATATTTACCGGGCTGGTGACTTTCATTCGGGATGGCATAACCGCCGCCCGTCACATAGCACCGACGGCCACGACCCTTGTAATGCCCTCCGCCACCCTGATCGTTTTCCAAACCCCGACACCGCTTCCCACCAGCATGCCGATTGCCACTCTTTCGCAAACCCCAATGCTCCAACCGACTCCCGCTTATGCAATAATCACTTCCCCCTCAGGAGGCGGGGCGCTACTGCGTGCCGAACCAGTTACCGGAGCAGTACTTATGACACTCAGCAACGGTTTGCTGGTCCAGGTCCTCCCCGAGGTCGAGACTGTCGGTGCTGTCACCTGGGCGCATATCCGCGCACTTGACAAAATCGACGGTTGGGTTTTACAGTCGGTCTTGATCGCCACCACGCAGACGCCAATCTCCACCCCTGCGTTCACATCCACCCCCTAGTATTTCATCTCACTTGTTGGAGTTATGAATGACCATCCACTTTGGTACGGACGGCTGGCGCGCCGTCATTTCTGACACGTTTACTTTCAATAACTTACGCATGCTGACTCAGGCCATCGCCGATGCTGTGGCCTCCGAGACATGGGACAAATCCGGAAACGGCGGTTCTGTTCCGGACCCCAAAAAGTTCGTCGTTGGTTTCGACACTCGCTTCCTCTCCGACCGCTACGCTGGAGATGTGGCGCGAGTTCTGGCAGCTAACGGTTATACTGTCTATCTTGCGCAATCGGATGCGCCCACTCCCGCCATCTCGTATGCAGTCAAAAACCTCAGTGCCATTGCTGGAGTGATGATTACCGCATCCCATAATGCCCCGCGTTATAACGGTGTCAAACTTAAAGCCGCTTATGGCGGTTCTGCATCGCCTGAGCAATGCCACCGGGTGGAGGTTTACCTCAATGATAACGAGGAACGCGCCCGGGGCCCGAATCTGATGGACTTTGACCTGGCGCGCGAACAGGGCCTCATCCAGAGATTCAACCCCCTGCCGGCGTATTTCGAACACATGCGGAAACTTATCAAATGCGATTTGATCGCAGACAACCCTCAGCGTTTTGTGGTTGATTCAATGCACGGCTCCGGGCGTGGCGTGATCAAGGCATTCCTGCAAGGGACCGGCTGCGAGATCACCGAAATCCGCTCCGAGATGAACCCCGGGTTTGGTGGCGTTCACCCCGAGCCGATTGCCAAGAACCTGGGCGCGCTAGCCGGGGCTATCGGTGCAGGGATGGGTAATTTTGGCGTGACCACCGATGGCGATGCAGACCGCATAGGCGCCATGGATGAACGCGGTAATTTTATCGACCCGCACAAAATTATGGCTCTCGCCCTGCGTTACCTGGTTGAAAAGCGCAGATGGACTGGAGCCGTGGTGCGGACAGTCTCGACTACGCGCATGGTCGACCGTCTGTGCGAACGCTATGGCTTGAAACTCCTTGAAACGCCGGTCGGCTTTAATCACATCGCCGATTACATGATGACCGAAGATGTTCTCATAGGTGGTGAGGAATCGGGTGGCATCTCTTTCAAGGGACATATTCCCGAAGGCGACGGTCCGGTCATGGGCCTGTTGTTGGTGGAAATCATCGCCGTAGCGAAGAAACCACTTTTTACGCTGGTGGACGATTTGCTGACCGACGTTGGTCCGGCCTTCTACGAGCGTTCAGACCTGCGCTTGCATCACCCGGTTGCCAAGGCCGAGATGACCAATTTATTGGTCAAGAAAGCCCCAGCTGAGATTGGCGGGCAGAAGGTGGCCGAAATCAGCAACGTTGATGGCGTCAAATACGTCATGGGCGATGATTCCTGGCTGCTCATTCGTCCCTCTGGCACTGAACCGGTATTACGCGTTTACGCTGAAGGACGAAGCGTGGAAATGGTTAAAGCATTATTGGGATACGGTGAAACCATCGCTGCCAGTGTAACTTAGAATTGGGAGTCTTCAAAGGCTGTTCAATTAAAAAAAGCGCAGGTCCGTCCATCGGACCCGCGCGAGTACCAATAATGGGAGCAGACCCAATGGTCTGCTTCTAAATATTTTATTTTGTTGGCGATTTTCTCATGCGGCGTGCCAGGAGGATGACAACTACCAGCGCCAGTGCCAGGATAATCATGCTGGGCAGTCCGACTTCGTCGAAGAAGCCGGTTGAAGGCATTCCTTGAGCAGCCATGAAAGTGGAAGTCATTTGATACGACAGTTGTGTTTGCATGGCAGCCAGCGTAGCTGGATCAGTGGTGTCTGTGGCAGCCGGGCTGCTCAGCGGAAGGGCAATGACCGGTGTGGGGCTGCGGTACCGGCGTGTTTGGAACTTTGGTCTTGGTTGGTAAGAGAGAGGGGGTCGGCGGAATGGTTGCTGTCCACAGAGCTGCCTGGGCTGTCAATGTCGCTTTTTGGATATTCCGAGCATTTTCTGTACTTATCGCTGCCTGCGCGGCATTGCTTTGTGTGGTGGTTTGCGGTGCTAATTACAAGAAAATAGATTACCATGCACACCAGGGTCAGAAAGACCAGACCCGCCATAACCCCACCCACGATCCAGAACGTACGGTTGCTTTTCTCCTCTGGCGGCGGGGCGTCAGGAGTTTCCATCATATTTTGGGTATTACCGTCATCCAACATCGCTTCTTCCTCCTTGTTTGAATTATATTACCCCAGGACTTCCAAATTTGCAAGCGGAACAACAATTTGCTCGCCAGAATCCAGTCTTACTTCTGCCGCAGCCACGCGTAACCCACTGGGAATGGCTGTCAGACCGGGTAGTAGTCTGGCAAGGGACCCGATCTGCTCCGGCGTGTGGTGCACGCGTCAGTCGTACCTGCTGGTCGGGAGCAAATGTCTCCACTTCGCGTGGCAGAGGTGGTTCTTGCGTTACCGGCAAAGGAATCAGGATTTCAGGCCGCACGCCGGTCTGCCGGTCTAACGGTTCGGCATTGAGTGTCACTTCACGCTTTGCATTGGTGGTAAGTAATTTGTAAGCAGCGCTGTCCATCGGTTTCAGATCCAAACCCATCCACCACGACAATTGGATATTGCATCTGCGCTGCCAGCGAGATGAGGGCAGGTGAGAGACTGCCCAGGATCAAACCGCGCACTGGCAAATCAGCGGCAGCTTGCAGGGCTACTGGATCACTGCAATGACCGGCCAGCAGTATCGAGCCGCGCAGGCTGACATCTATCTGGTTTATGAGAGAGGAATTCATCCGGGGCTGTGATTACAGGCAGCATCAGGCCAAGCCCCATCTGACCGTTGCCCCATACGCCCTGTACCAGCGCCCCGTTGAATGTAATTTCCACACCGCGTTCGGAGATCAGGCGTGTAACCTTTCCGGGGATCCTGGCATGCAGTTCGAATGTCCCCTCCCCAGCTTCCATCAAAATACGCCCGCTGCCGACCAGAATAACCAATCCATCGCTCGGTGAACGCAGAATTTGCGGGACGAGGCCCATCCGCTGGGCAATGTCCTGACCTTTGGTGACCATCTCCCCGGCTTTGACCTGGATCAGTCCGTTGGGCCGCTTCTGGCTGGACACCGAGCGTGCGCGCAACATCAATCAGCAGATGTCTCCTGCCCGTAGTGAGCCTCGGCCACAACATCCAACGGCGTGACCTTCTGGTCCACACGCGCGGTGACACGACCGGGCACAGGCAACAAGCGTTCGCGCCGGATGGTGGTTAATGGGAGGATATGCACAACGGGTGCCAGCATGGAGAGTCTAGCCTCCTAAAGTCCACACCCATTTCTTGATAATTTCACGCCGTCGCGCGCCATCTCCCGGGAAGCGCAACGGGCGGCCGCGCGCGTCGATAACCACCCCCAGCGCTGTTCCCGTGACGGCGATGCCATCCTCGCGGGTGCGGTCGGGGCCAAAACCGAAGTCAGCATGTTGCAAGGGTTGCAGATAAAGGCGTCCGGATTGGCCGGCGGGTAAAGGCATTATTTCCAGCGCACCCTGTTTCACCTCTATCTGGCTCTCGTTACCGTTCTGGTTAACAAGGCGGGCACGCAGAATAGGTATCCCGAACCGCGGCATTGGCATACGGTGCGACCACGGTCGCCAACCCGAGGAACGCTCCTGATTCCAATACCTGGATGGGCAGGATGGAGTTACGGCTGGCGGCTGCACCCAGTGCAGGCAACAGGTTGTTTTGATCCAGAATCACGGTGGTGATCCCCACCGGTTGGATGGCATCCAGCAGGATCAGCAAACTCTGGCCAAGGGTAGGGGCACGTGTAATTACGCTCCCTGCTGCCAAGATTGGCTCGAAGTAAGGTGTAAGACCGAGTGCAGCCCGACGGGCTTTGCGGGGAAAATCTTTACCAGCGCTGTTCATCGCCACGGATAAACTCTGGCGTGCCATTGCCTGCTCAATGGACAGGTCTTCGGGAGTTGCAGGTAAACTCGCTGGGTAGATGGATTTCTGATACAGGTAATCTCGCACTGCCTCGGCGGGAATCTCGAATGGTATCCATTTTAGAATGTCTTCCAAGCTGGTATAGTGCAGCAGGTTGATTAGGCCTTCGCCAAGTCCCAGTTGCGGATACACGCCCAAGGTCAGATCGCCTTTGAAAGCTGCTGCGACAGTGGCTGCTGATGCACCCAGGTCTATCCCCAGGATACCTTTGCTTAAATCATAAACCTGGCTGAGGAAACGAATAATGCGCCCCTCGGCGGAGGCGGTTGGCATCAGTGTGTTTCGAGCCCAGGAGTTGAGGTCATCTATGCCATTCATCTGGCCGCGGCGCACTTGGGTGTAGAGCTCGGTCAAGGCGTTCTGAGCGGGCTGGAGGTCTTCGATATCGATGCCGGGTCGGAGGTTAGAACTGATGCTTAAATAGGATATCAGTGGCCCTAGACTTTTCCTGACTTCGTCAGCCAATCCCTGATTCCCGGCGAAGAGCATGGCGGGACGTTTATCGGCTGGCAACAGGTAGCAGGCCAGACCCACAATTTCCAACAGACGCTGGACCGAACGCACTGCCCCGCCATCCGTTCCACCAGCGATCAGGATTAAATCTGGACGGAGCCGAACAAGACTGTCAATTTGCTCCTCCGGCTTGCGCACATCGTTCAAGCTGATGGTTTCCACCACGTGGGCGTAGATGCTGCGCGCCAGCCGCTGGGTGCTTTCCAGCGAAACTTCGTCCAGCAGGCCAACGACTGCGGTTTTGATGGGCGGACCAGCGGAAAATGTGGCAGCAAAGGTGTCCACCCCCATGCCTTCCGAGGTGGGCATGATCAAATGGTACCCTTCTCCGAGAAACCTGCGCCCAGTAACAATTTGCAGGTTTTCAATGGCCTGGCGCAAGCCCTCTCTGACATCACGAAAAGGTGCGGCAGCCGTCGTGGGGGCTTGACCAGATGCAACAAAACGATAGTGGTCATTCACCACATCGAAGAAGGCGGCGCGGGTGGTTGCCGTGCCAACATCTACGGTCAGGAGGGAATCAGAAGCAATCAGCGATGCAGGCATGAAGGTTAAGTCTCAATCCAAGGTACTGCGTAAAGAAAAGAATCTAAATTGGAATAATTGCAGGAAGTCTGATCCTTCAAAGATCCCGTATTTGTGCAATTAGCAGTTAATTCCCGTGAAACGAATCCAATTGTTGTAGTAGGTTCAGAGGTTAACATAAAGAAGCAGAAGATGCTTCAAAAGGTTATCAATGATGATAAAAATGTAATTATAAAATTCAGACGTTCAATGAGAGCGGTCAGGGCAGCCATAAAGACACCTGCGAAAAGGACTCCAAACGTAATGGCTATGAAGACTTGTCCAACCCAACCCAACGCTCTGACAAGTATGCTGCGATGCGGGCCACTGGTTGTGCCTTTTGCTCCGAAATGGAAATAGACCAGCGTCGTCACCGTGCCGACCAGCATGAAAATCCCTTCACTCAGGCGTCGCAGCCAGTATTGTCCGGCATCAGACAGGTCAAGCGCGTATATAGCCGCCCGGGTTTGCGGGAAGAGCGTCCCCATCACTGCCCCTCCGATGGCTACCGCCGCACCCACCCCCACCAGAAAAGCAATTGATGGAGTGCCAAGCTGGGAAGTCCGTGGGAAGAGTTTAAGCAGGAGCAGCAATCCCAGCACTAACGGGACAACCGCCACCAGACGATCTGCCATGCTCCCGGAAAGTAGCGGCTTAAAAAGGTGCGGATCCAGCACCTGATGCCATACCACTGCCGCGGCATATCCGGCGGCAACGCCGATGAAGATATAGACAGCCACTCTGAAGGCCGGGTTATCTCCAATGAGATAACTCAATACCATCAGGGTAAGCAAGAAACTTACCCCACCGGTAACCAGGTCAAGGTTGCCAGAGAAGTTTCCGAACAAAGTCACACCCCTTCTCCAGACTTTTTGTTGCGGGCAAGCCAACCACTTAATAGGCTCCACAGCGCACCGATTACGATTATTATTTCTGCAACCAGAGACCCGGCGCTGAATGAATTCCAGTAGCGCTGTGCCAGACCAGTCTCTACCCCCGGGCGGAGGAAAGTCTGTCCATAAGCTTCACCGCCCGCCAGCCCAGTTACCAGGCCTTTTATCTGCCCAGAATCGTAGTAAGGCAGGATCATCGGTTCCACTTGGGCAGAAATGACCATCAGGATAGGTGTATTGCCAATCGTAGTACCGGCTTGCTCAATCCAGACACGCCCGCTATCGGCATTGTCGGTTAAAACGATAATGGAAGAAAAATCACTTAATTTCTGGATCCCCTGCAGGGGTGGTAATTGCCAGGCTTGTTGACCGTCCAGTGTGAACGGTGCGGCTTTTTCTGGAGAAATCGCAAAATACAGCACCCCCGATGAACCTCCCACCAAGTACCCCAGGTTCACATATTGCTGCCCGGCAATCCGCAAAGGTGAAGCGCTTATTCCGCGCAATAAGCGTTCTGCCAGGGCAGGCCCGGTTGGGTTTGTGGAGACAAGCGCAAGGCGCGGGCCTTGGAGCAATAAATGATCCATAAGCGGAGCGGCGGCAGCTTCCAACTCACCGGAGAGAGCTGGGTCATAATCGAAAACTACCAACACCGGCGCGTTGGATGGCAAGCTGCTAATCAAGGTATAGGCGTTTAACATTTCAGGCATTTGCAGTGTGCTGGCTTGCGTAATCTGAACCTTGGTGCTGAGTGGCAATCCGACCGCTAGGATCAGGAGACCAACAATCAACCACCGCAACAACCGGCTCGAAGCGAGGCGCGTTCTCTTGGTGGTTTGCGGTTCTGTCTCGGTGGAAATCAGCTGTTCAAGAGCGGCTGCATATCGCTGTTGACCATCGGTCACTTGGAGGATGGTGGCATAAGCCGGTGGTTTGCGCAGCGCTCCCAGACCGGGGCCGGCTGGCAGCACCCCTCGCATACCTGCCAGTGGGCCGTTCCGTTCTGCGACTTGCGCATTCTCCTGTTGAATCGCCTTGGCTTCGGCTACCACCGATTCCACCGGGCGCATTGCCTGTATCCAGGAAGGCAGTTCGGTTATCTCAATATCTTCGGGCGTAGGTGGTTCCACATCCCCCTCAGGAATATTTTCTGCAGATTGTTCTGGCTTCAATTTGGAGAGCCAATCGGGTACGTCCATTGAAAAGGCTGCATCGTTCTTTTCCTCGGGAGCAGTACCTTCACCGCTTGCGATCAGCGCCGGAGTCCCGTCTGAGGGTGCCGGGTTCCGTTTGATTCCTGCCAGCCAATCGGGCAGTGACCCGGTTCCGCTCTTTTTTGCAGGCGGCTCGGGAGCCGTCTCAAATTGCTCTTTCTTTGCTTCCTGCTCCTCCGCCGCGTTGATATCTGCCTGAAACTGGGACAACCAGCTGGGTGTCTCATCACGGGCAGCTCTAGAAGGTGGGAGTTCGCTGTTGATTGTCGGCGCTGGCTCCCCGGGCTCAGGACCAGCCTTTGCTTCCGGATGTTCCAGCCACTCTTGGCGACTTTCTCCGGTGGCCGCCTGTAGTGTTCCGGGTGTTGATCGGAAATTGGAAAGCCAGTCCGGATTATCGAGCCCTAGGGTTGTTCCATCATCCCCGAGTGGAGTAAAGTCTGATTCACTGGCTTTCTCTTTTAGTTGATTCAGCCAGTCGGGCATGTTTTCTCCCTGGCTGGAGGCAGGTTTTTCTTCTTCCGATCTGCCTGAGAGATCAGATGGCCAGGCAGGCATCCATTCATTATCTTGATCTTGCCGAGCCGTACGTTGTTCCGTCAGCCCGGAAGCGGTAGGTTCGGATTTCAGAGATTCCAGCCAGTCGAGAGACTCTCCTTCGCCCGGCAGGCCACCTTGAGGTTCGGTTTCTGGCGTCACAGATTGCGATTCGCTGCCCAGACCCTTCAGCCAATCTGGTCCATCGGGTATGGTAGACAGCTTATCCGGAGCGTTCGAAGCAAGATCCGACGTTGGCTCAGATGCTGAAGCGAACGTGCCAGTCTCTTCACTGCGCAGGCTGATTAACCAGTCGGGGATTTCTTCCTCGTCACCGGAGGCGGCTTCACCGAGTCCGGAGAGCCAGTCAGGCAGATCACCGGAAGAGTCGGGGTTGGAGGTCAACCCGGGTTCGAGGGTCAGGTGTTGGTCGGGGGATGCGTCCGCGGCGAATTTGCTTTCGGCAGTGTCCTGGCTTTTACGCAAGGTACGCAACCAGGAGGGCAGCCCGGGATCCAGTTCTGATGTCTTTTTTCCAGTGGAAGCTTCGCCAGCATTGACAATGTCTCCCGAGGCAGGATTTTTGTCCCCTTTGATGGACTGGGAATCAACCGGAATAGAGGCCAAGAGTGGTTTCAACCGGGCATCACAGAACTTGCACTTCTCCAGTTCTTCCGGGTTGGGTTTGCCACACATCGGACAGCGTACACCAGCCATTTTTTATTGCCCCCCATAAGGACGGTCAGCACCGAAGAAGATGCGCAAGCCTGTGGTCAATGTGCCGAGTGCCATGCCGAGCAGAATGCCACGCGCCCCGGCGCCAGCCAGCACCTGGGCGATGAAAGGACGCACCAACTTGTTTAAGCCGGGCAATTCGCCCAGGAAAGGCAGAGGAACAGTACCAAGCAGGATGACCAGTGCGGTCAAGAGGAAGATGATAGAAACCAAGCTAGGCCGGCGGCGCAGCAGGCGGACGCTGGCATAGGTGAGGGTGATGGTCAGCAGGGCCATCAGGCTGGCTTCCACCGGCAGTTGGACAGCTGTGAAGATTTTTTCCGCCTGATCAGGTTTTGCCAGACCGAACAGGAATGTAACCACCAGGCTGATGATCAGGAGCAGGCTATAGACCGATCCTTTTTGTTTTTTTTGGATTTTTTTGAAGTGAACCTGGAACAGCGAAAATATGCCTATGAAAATGGCAAAACCAGCCAGGATAATTGCCCAATTAAGCAGTGTCAGGCGAATATCTGCCAGAAGGGAGGGCTGGCCGTCCGCCCGTTGAGCGAAGAAGTAGCCCGCCAGAACAAGCACACCGCTGGCAATAGCGATGGACGTGCTGACAATGGCGATAAATTTGGAGGGCAGACTCGTTCGGTTCACAGCACACCTGCAAGGGTGAGAAGCGCCCCAATTAGGATGACTGTGATGATCAGCCAGCGAAGAATATCTTGCACGGTCAGGCTGGCAGTGTGCATGGGACTGGATTGGACATAGGCTCCGGCCGCGTAAATTTCTTCACCGATGAGCGATTCCTGAGCACTGGCATAGATCACGGCTTGGGCGGTCAGATTGTCACTGCCAGCCAGCACGAACGTGTTCTTGCGTTCCACGGCGTCGGTCAACAAAGCCACTTCAACGCCAAAATTACCCACCAGTATATTAGCCGATACGTTTTCGTCGCGGATGACCGGGATTGCCCCAGCTGCATAAGAGAAGGGGGTCAGGCCAGCCACTCGTCCTGCCGTTGGGTCGAATGCAGCCCGTTCGGAAAATCTTGCCGCGGATTGCAGCGTATCCTGAGAGAGGATGGCCAGCGTTGCCTCGCCGGAGGTGACAATTGGCGGCTGGTCGCCGGCAGAAGTCAGGTCAGCCAGACGGCGCAGGAGAGCAAGACCCGCCAGTGCCGAGGCGGATTGGGGAGCGGTTAGCGTACCGCGCCCGAGCGAGACATGCAGGCGACTGCCGTCTTCGACGACGAGTCCCACGGCCTGGCGCAGGCGGGATAAGGCAGGGATGTCACGGAAAACAGAGGGTTTCTTGCGGCGCATGAATAATAGGCCAAGCATCAATGCTGCGCTGAAGAACACTATCCCAAAACCAGCCAGTCCAAGCCAGATGTTCATGAAGGCATTCCCTCACGTAAAAAGGCAACAAAGGCCAGCGCCTCATTGTGATCTTCCAGGAGGCCGGCCAACGCCTCAATCTGTCCATTCGAAAATGCCGGGTGCAGGAGTGGGCTTCCCAAGTAAATAGCCTGTGCACCGAGCACTGTCAACGGGTGGGCGGCTTCCAGCGCCCAGGCTGCCAGACTTTCCAATCCGCGGCGATGGAGGAATTCGGCCCAAGTGGCCCAGGAAGCACGTCCTTCAGGGAGAGAGTCAGTCTTCATCTAAATGCGAGTATAGCACAAGTTGTGAAACAATAGAACAAACGAGCAATGTCTCATTTTATATCCTCACGCGCGGCTGGTCAAGGATAGTATAATTCATACAGCTTCCCAGCTTTTTGCGCTTATTTCGATGGAGAGACCTATGCTATACGGGAAACGCATCCGTCTGCGCAGTAACGAGCGCAGCGACCTGCCCAAATTTGTCAAATGGCTGAATGACCCGGATGTCCGGCGTTTCCTCTCGATGTCTATGCCCATATCGCAGGCTTCGGAGGAGCAATGGTTCGAGAAAATGCTTAAGCGCCCATCCGAGGAACAATCCCTCGGCATTGAAATCAAAAACAAGGACGACTGGTGTTTGATTGGTAATTGCGGATTGTTCGACCTTAACTGGCGCACCCGCAGCGCTGAAGTTGGTCTCTTCATTGGGGACAAGACCTGCTGGAACAAAGGCTACGGGACAGAGGTGATGAGGCTTCTGCTGCGTCACGGTTTCGGGACCCTGAACCTGAACCGCATTTTCCTGCACGTCGACGCTGAAAACCTGGGCGGCATCCGCGCCTACGAAAAAGCCGGGTTTGTGCACGAAGCCCAACTCCGCGAGGCGAATTTCCATGAGGGCAAATATTGTGACGACCTGATCATGAGCGTGCTGCGCTCGGAATGGTCCCCTGAAGAATAGGCGGTAAGATGGCTCAATCAAACGAACTACGTGTTTATGGTGGCATCAAGCTCTATGCAGGAACTGCCAGCCCAGAACTAGCCCAGAAGGTGGCAGATTACCTGGGCGAGAAATTGTGTGGCCGTGATATCGTCGAATTTCCCAACGGAAACTTGTTCGTCAAACTGCACACCAGTGTCCGAGGCCAGGATGTGTATGTCATCCAACACACCTCTGCGCCTGTTCATCGAAACCTGATGGAACTATTGATCCTGCTCCAGACCCTGCGCTTGGACTCGGCGGCGCGCATCACTGCAGTTGCACCCTATATCTGCTACGGGCGCTCGGACAAAAAAGATCAGCCGCGCGTACCGATTACCTCACGCCTGGTGGCCGACATGATCCAGATTGCCGGTGCAGACCGTTACATGACCCTCGATCCACATGCCTACCAAATCCAGGGTTTCTTCTCAGTTCCCGGGGATGTACTGAATGCCTCGCACATATTAAGCGACTACGTTCTGGAGAACCTGCGCCCTTTTCTCAAGGACCCGGTCGTCGTGACTGTTGACCTGGGCTATGCCAAGAAAGGACGGGATTTCGCGGCACGTATTAACACTCCGATTGCATTTGTCGAAAAACGCCGTGTTGCCAATGATGCCAAGGCTGAAGCGCTGACAATCATCGGTGATGTGAAAGGTCGCGATATCGTTCTGGTGGATGACGAGATCGATACCGGCCGGTCCATCGTTCAGGCGATCAATCTCATCAAAGAGAACGGTGCGCAACGCATCTATGTGGCCTTTGTCCACCCGATCTTTTCGGCTGATGCCGCCCAAAGACTGGCAGCCCTGCCTGTTACCGAATTCATCACCACAGACAGCGTGCCTATCCCGTTGGAAAAACAAGAAGTATTCGACAAGCGTCTGACCATCCTGACTGTTGCCCCGCTGCTAGGCGAAGTCATCCGCAGAGCCCATGAGGGTCGCAGCGTGGGACAAATGTTTAATGAATAACCCATGCGAACGAATCCTCGTCCGCATGCATATTTCCAATAGGAGACCATGATGCAAGGCAACGACAAGGTTATTGAAAAGCTTAATTTTCTTCTGGCCGATGAACTGACAGCGATCAGCCAGTACATGGTACAGGCTGAGATGTGCGCCAATTGGGGATACAAACATCTGGCGGAAGTCATCGAAAAGCGTGCCCTAGATGAAATGAAACACGCCGAAAAACACATCGGCCGCATCATCTTCCTGGAGAAGGAACCGGTTGTCAGTGAATTAAATAAAATCCACATCGGTGATGCCGTCGAAGCCTTCCATAAGAATGACTGGGAGGCCGAAAAGGGTGCCATTCAAGCCTACAATGATGCCATCAAGCTGGCAGTTGAAGTAGGAGATAACGGCACCCGCGAGATTCTCAAATCCATTCTCGTGGAGGAAGAAAATCACATAGACTGGATAGAGGCGCAACTTGACCAGATCAACCAGATGGGCATCCAGATGTATCTCTCGGAGCAGATTTCGTAGGTAGCAGCGAGGCTGTTCTCTTCGATTGGCCCGTAGACACGCAGCCCATGCCCGAACTCCCCGAAGTTGAAACCATTGTCCGTACCCTGCGCCCGGCGCTGCTCGGTAAAATTATCCTCTCCGTGGACCTGCGCTGGCCGGGTACGCTGGCTGCCCCTTCTCCGGCAACGTTCAAGAAACACCTCAAAGGCCGGCAGATTGAATCCATATCCCGCCGCGCAAAGTTCCTCGACCTTCAACTGTCGGATTCGCACCTCCTCATACACCTGCGGATGAGCGGAGACCTGCTGGTTGTCCTGGGCGGGTATCAGCCTGCCAAACACGACCGGCTGATTGCGCATCTTTCGGAGGATACCAGCCTGATTTTCAGCGACCCGCGCAAGTTTGGGCGAGTCTGGCTGGTGAAAGATCCAGCAGAGATCTTTCGGGACCTGGGACCGGAACCTCTCTCCGAGGGGTTTACTCCCGATTGGTTATATGCCGCCCTGCAGCACCACCGGCGGCAACTCAAACCCCTGCTGCTCGACCAGACCTTCCTTGCCGGATTAGGCAACATCTATACCGATGAAGCTCTGCACCTGGCGAAACTCCACCCGCTATCGCTCTCGGATTCGATTACCAAGAAACAAGGTAAAGGTCTGTGGCAGGCAATCCGGGAGGTACTGGAGGAAGGCATCCGCCGCAACGGTGCCAGCATTGACTGGGTTTACCGCGGCGGTGATTTTCAAAACCATTTTCGGGTCTATGGGAGGACGGGCGAGCTTTGCCCCGTCTGCCAGACGCCGATCGAGCGCATCACCATCGGCCAGCGCGGGACGCATTATTGCCCCCAATGTCAGGTGTGCGCGAAACCCAAAAATCCTGTACAATAAGTAGTGATGGACCTTACAACGGTTTTTCTTTTCCTTGTCTTTGCCTCTTTGGGTGCGGCAGTCGGTGCATTAATCCAACGCGCCCAAAATCGGCGCTTGACTCCCCCATCTTCTCCAAATACTGCTTCTGATTCACCGGACGGGAATAAACTCGCTTCCGAAGGCGATGTCGATATTCTACGCGCCTGGCGGACGCTATCGGGAAGAATTTGGTTGGAAATGGACGGAACGCGCCTGAACGGAAAGGATTCTCTCCAGCCGGAGCAGCGTCGCCGCCTGGTGAGCATGCTGGTTGATTTGCGCCCGTGGCTGGAAGACACTCCAGCTGCTGCCGACCTCTCCGAAGTACCGCCTGCCCCGGCTGAGGCTGTAGTTCGCCGGGGCAAGAAAGACAAACCCGACGATAAAGAGATCAAGCCTGCACCGGTGCTTAAGAGTATTGTGGTACAGATCGACGATGTGCTGCAAACCAAGCTGCTAGTCAAATCCTTCATAGACCGTGATATTCATCTGACGGAGGGACCCGACGGCACGGTGCTTGTCAAAGATGGGTTGAATAAGTATGCGGGAATTGATGCCGTGCCCGACCCGGAAATCCAGGCGCTCATCCGGGAGGCCGTAGCCGAGTGGGAAAAGAGTTTACACTAAGCTTTCCCGACCCAAGGTTGTTATACCCGTGTCCCGGTTCAAGAGCCGGGACTTCCGCCCCCTACTAGAGCAGGGACTTTCGTCCCCTACTAGAGCAGGGACTTTCGCCCCGGACTAGAACCGGGACTTTCGCAGATATAATTCCCCGCGTTCAAACCCGCGTTCGAGATAATATTGACGTGTGCCCACCGCGGCGATGACCGCCATCCGGCAGAAACCTTTTGCTCGGGCGAGTTTTTCCGCTTCCGCGAGGAGCCGCGTACCGAGGCCCGCATGCTGGGTTGCGCCGCTCTGCTCCGCTCCCACAGCCAGCGATTGCCCATAGACGTGTACTTCACGGATGATGGCCGCTCCGTCCAGGTCGGAAAGACCAGCAATGGGCGAAGCAGTCCGGGTCCAGCATGGGGAAATCCGCTCCCGGAAGGGAAAGCCGCAGGAACCCAGCGATCTGGTCCTGCGGTGTAATGAAGGACAGGAAGTGTTCCTCGGCTCCATCAGGATGGTAGACCAGATCATCGAGGCGCAGGGCGGCCGGTTCCACATGCCCGCCGCGCACCTCGCGGCAACGGATGCAGTCGCAGTGCGCGCCGCGCCGGGCTATCTCGGCCTGGACATCCTGCCGCAGGCTGGTGCGCTTGTTGCCCTCGACCACGTGCGTGGACGGGATGTCGCGGATGATGCGGTTGACCCGGCAGTAGCGCGGGATGGACGGTTTCACGTCCGCAATGAGTTGAATAAGTTCTTCGGTGGTGTAGGGGTGGTATTCGCCGCGTTTCCAGAACTCGTAGAGCGGCGCGTTTTCGAGCAGTTGTGTCGGGTAGATCTTGATCTCGTCGGGGCAGAGACCCTCCCACAGGCGGGGGAAGTCAGCCCGGTCGGATTCGGGCGTGGCGCCCAGCAGGTTGGGCATCCAGTGCAGGACGATTTTGAACCCGGCCGCGCGCAACAAGGCCACGGCGCGGTGCGCTTCGGCCACGGTATGGCCGCGCTGGTTGAGTTCCAAAATGGAATCATCCAAACTCTGGACACCCATCTGGACCTTGGTCACGCCGAGGGTTCGGAACCAGACCAGTTCGTCCGGGGTGATCTCGTCGGGGCGCGTCTCCACCACCAAGCCTACGTTGCGGTGCGGTGCGGATTCGTTGAGACTGTGGATTTCCGCCAAGGAAAGGGCAGGGCTCGCCTCTGACTTCGGGAGATCCCCCACCCTTCGGGCAGGATGAGAGTTGCCTCTGCCAGCCTCGTTCATCGCATCGAAACATTGCTCTACAAACCATGCCTGGTAATCCCGCCTGTAGGATGAGAACGTCCCGCCCAGGATGAGCAATTCGATCTTGTCGGTCGGATGGCCCACGGAGGCCAGGGCTTCCAGCCGCGATCGCACCTGCGCGTACGGGTCAAAGTTGTGCTCCAGGGCGCGCATCGCTCCCGGTTCGTCGGGCAGGTAGGATTTGGGCATGCGAACATCATCCGGGCAGAAAATGCACTTGCCGGGACAGGGCCAGGGCTTGGTCAGCACGGTGACGGTGGTCACGCCGGAGAGCGTGCGCACCGGCTTGAGGCGGATGGCGGCCAGCAGCGTCTCGTCCGGCTCCCACTCACCGGATTCGACCAAATCCTGGTAAGCGGCCACCAGGGCAGACTTGTGGAGCGGCGCATTATTCCAGGAATACTGCCGCAGGGCTGCCGCCAGCGGCGTCCCGAGACGCACCGCTTCCAGAGCGCGGCGCGCCTGAGCCATTTTTTCGGGGGGAGGGAGCGCATTTCGCTCCAGTTCAGTTTCTTAACCATGGGTAAACACAGATATAATCAGAATATGAACGCCGATACCGTCGCGCGGCTGCTCTCCTTAATAAACAATTCTACCAGACCTTCGGGCGCGAATTTTCGTCCACGCGCCAGCGGCTCCAGCCGGGCGTTCAGCGGATCCTGGACACGCTGAGCGGCGACCGAGTCGCTGCTCGACCTGGGCTGCGGCAACGGCGAACTGGCACGCGAACGGATGCGGCGCGGTCAGAGCGGCCCGTACACGGGTTTGGACTTCAGCCAGCCGCTGCTCGCAGTGGCCCGGCACGGCTGGGAGGATGCCCCGGCCACCTTTATCCGCGCCGACCTGACCGCACCGGACTGGGATAAGCGCCTGGTCACGCCCATTCACCAGTCTTTCGACCTGGTGACAGCCTTCGCAGTGCTTCATCACATCCCTGCTGAGAACCTGCGCGTCAACATCCTGCTAAAAGTCCATGCCCTGCTGCACCCCGGCGGCCATTTCATCCATTCGGAATGGCAATTCCTCAACAGCGACAAACTCAAGTGCCGGGTCCAACCCTGGAAGGAGATCGGTCTTTCCGACGAGGATGTGGACCCGGGCGATTACCTGCTCGACTGGCGCAGCGGCGGGCGCGGACTGCGCTACGTGCATGCCTTCGAGGAGGCGGAGCTGGAAGCCCTGGCGGAGGCGAGCCGCTTCAGGGTAAGCAAGGCATTCCTTTCGGACGGGGAAAATGGTCAACTGGGCCTGTACCAGGTCTGGGAGAGATTGTGAAAACCAAAGAAGAAATCGTCACCAACTGGCTGCCGCGTTATACCGGCATGGCGCTGGAAGAGTTCGGCAAGTACATCCTGCTGGTCAACTTCAGCAATTACATTCGCATGTTCGCCGAGATGAACAGCACGCGGGTCTGCTGCGAAGACAAGCCGATGCCCAACGCCACTGCGGACGGGATCACGATCATCAATTTCGGGATGGGCTCGGCCAATGCCGCCACGGTCATGGACCTGCTATCAGCCGTCAAACCGAAGGCGGCGCTCTTCCTGGGCAAGTGCGGCGGGTTGAAGAGAAGCAACAACCTGGGCGACCTGATCCTGCCGATCGCCGCCATCAGGGGTGAAGGCACGTCGAACGATTACTTCCCGCCGGAAGTGCCGGCGCTCCCGGCCTTCAACCTGCAAAAAGCCGTTTCGACGACCATCCGCAACTACAACCACGATTACTGGACGGGCACGGTCTATTCGACCAACCGGCGCGTGTGGGAACACGATGACGAGTTCAAAAGATACCTGGTCCGCATCCGGGCGATGGCAGTGGACATGGAAACCGCGACGATCTTCACCACCGGTTTCTACAACAAGATCCCCTCGGGGGCGCTGCTGCTGGTATCCGACCAGCCGATGACACCGGATGGGATCAAGACCGCCGAATCCGACAAGGCCGTGACGGAAGACTTCGCCGCGCTGCACCTGCGGATCGGGATCGACTCGCTGAAGGAAATCATCAACGACGGGTTGACGGTCAAGCATTTGAGGTTTTAGAGCAGGGACGATGCCCCCTGGCGGGTCCCCGCCGCCGGTTTAATAGACTACGGAGGGAATTTATGGAAAGGGAATTCAGAATACGACCAACAGGGTTGATTTTTTACCTTACCTTGATTGTTACATTAGCTCTCACAAAAAACGGAATTACTATTATCAAAGGAGCTTTTTTAGTTCCTAGTCAAGCAAGCAATAACATTTCAAACGCTCTCATAGCTATAACTGGCCTTGGTTTAGTCATTTTCACATCTGATGCCATTGGTTATATTTTCTCTTCCTTCGCGACCGCAATATTTAACTTATTCGGTGGATATTCACGTTTATTCAAAGAATGTCTCTCCTATAACGATTTTACTGCATTGATTAGCTTATACAGGGAGGATAGGAAGGAAGAAACAGGCGTTATAAGCCCTAAAGAATTTGAAAATAAACTCGAAAGTATTTCTCTTGAAACCTTACATGTTTTCTTCTTCTGGTATCGGGATGGCCATGAGAATCCCCTTGATGAGTGGGTCATCCGTAGATACACGGCTTTCTTTACTGCGGCTTCATCCATTCTTGCGATTATTATTTCCCAGGCACTAGCTGTATTGATAGTATTGGTTTTCAATTGGCATTTTCAATTAACTAATTGGATTTGGTTTGTTACATTGTTATTGACGATATTCGCGTTTGTGATAAATGGAGTAGATGCTATTCTAAGAGCCCTGGAAGCTGTTGACCTATGGGTAGCTAGTTCAACGAATCCAAAATTCCTCTCAGTTCTTAACAAAGTGCATCCTGTTACTAAAAAAAACCAATAAGGCGGTCTACCACCGGCTGCAGCGGACAGCGGCTGCGCCGCTCGAAACTAAAGATCATGTGATAGGGCCACGCCCCCAGCCGTTGGGCAGAGAAAAGAGGTCGTATATTTATGCGGAGTAAAACGGATAAGAAGTCCCCACTACATGACCAACCATTAAGATATGCTGGACAATCAATAGATGATGCAATAAACAAATTATTTGACAACGATATAACAGAGGCATTATTCCTTTCTACAGTATTTGTTATTGTCACAATATTAACATGGATTAGTGTTCTAATTGGACCTTTTATAAACCCAATAATCTTTACAGTCGCAACCCTAATTATTGTGATTTATTCATCAAATAAAATTATTATTTCAAGAAGAGAAATAGCTAAACTAAAATTGGGCCGAGATGGAGAAAAGATTGTTGCGGAGAATTTGGATAAATTAAAGCAAGAAGGCGATGTTGTATTTCATGATATTGTTGGAGACAAATTCAATATCGATCACGTAGTCCTTTCAAAACACGGAATATTTGTCATTGAAACAAAGACTCGTACAAAACCCTCTCGAGGTAACCCTAGTATTTCTTATGATGGGACTAAAATATTGGTAAATGGATTTGAGCCGGATAGAAATGCTGTTGATCAAGTAATCGCATTATCTAAATGGCTAGGCAATGAAATTAAAGCAAGCACTGGAAAAACGTTCCCTATCCGCCCTGTAATAGTATTTCCAGGATGGTTTGTTGAACCAATATCATCAGCTGTTTCAGTATGGGTATTAAATCCAATAGCATTATTATCGTTTATACAAAATGAACCAATTAATATTTCTGACACTGATTTATGTCTTCTTGCATATCATTTAAGCAGATATATTAGGACAATACATAAATAACTCTGCCCAACACACGGTTGGAGCGGATCGTATAACAGCTTTTAGGCGATCCGTATAAAATCCTAATTATTTGGGATGTTATACGGCTTTAGATTAATATATATAATTATGGCCTATTTGGTTTTGCTATAATTTATTACATAAAAGCATTATACATAAAAAACGATGTACACATTATACTGTGCACATCCCAGAAAACCCAAAAGCTCCTCGCCGAGGATTTGATACCCCTGCGGGGGACATCCCTCGAACTTAGCGGTTCGAGGGATGTATTCTACAGAAGGACAAAAGGAGATAAAAAAAGCGATGTACTGGATTAAAAGCGCACCG
>CAVXCK010000007.1:0-402224 GCA_963760315.1 uncultured Chloroflexia bacterium | reverse complement strand
GCGCTGGCGGTAACCCGGCGTGCCGTCCCCCAACCATTCGCCTGAAAATCTTGTCCAGGCCATCATGACCGCAGTAGGACCGGCCAAGAAGAAATTTTGAGGTCAAGCGATGAAACTCACGGATGGAGAAAAAAAGATGATGGATGGCGTTTTTGGAACCGGCCCGCAGAGCGCCATGCGGCTTTTGGTGACGCTGGGAGAAATCTACGGCGCAGAGCGGATGATCCCGGTCTCCTCCTGCCACGTGGGCGGGCGGAGCTACCTGACCTCGGGAGAGGAGAACATCGAGTGGATGACTGACTTCCGGAGCGGTGGGGCGCGTTTCCAAGTCTTCACTACCACCAACCCCTGCTCGGTGGACATGGAGCGCTGGAAAGAGATGGGGATACCCGAAAAACTCGTCATGAACCAGCGGCGTGCCGATAAACCCTACTTGAAGATGGGCGCGGTGCCCTTCGGGAGCTGTCTGCCCTACCAGTTGGGAAACCTTCCGCTGCCCGGAACCCATTTCGCCTGGGGAGGTTCAGCCGGGGCGACTTTCGTTAACTCTGTTTTCGGAGCAAGAGGGAATAGGGAAGGATCGCCGTCGGTAGTTGCCGCTGCCATTACCGGAGTCACCCCGGAATATGGGCTTCACTTGAAGGAGAACCGCTTCGGGAAAGTCTTGGTAGACCTCTCGGGGCTGAGCCATTCCTCGCTCAGCCTCTCGGATTACTCGGCCATTGGCTCATATGTCGGAAGGACTCTGATCGAAAAAACCCCGGTGATCGTGGGACTCCCGAAGACCCTCAGCCAGGATCAGATCCGTTTTCTCATCTCCCCCATGCCCACTGCCGGAGCCATCTCCCTTTGCCATATGGTGGGGATCACCCCGGAGGCCCCGACTCTGGAGGTCGCCTTTGGCGGCAAGAAGCCGGAGAATAATATTGCGGTGGGACCAAAGGAGATGCTGAGTTCTTTCCATAAACTGACCACCACGCAGGGGGAAGATGTGGATCTCGTCTGCTTTGGCTGCCCGCACTGCAGTATTCCCCAGATTCGGGAAATCGCTTCTCTCCTTCAGAATAAGAAAATCCATCCGAATGCCAGGCTTTGGGTGGCCACCTCCAGCCACCTGAAGACCATGGCCCAGCGCATGGGTTACGTGGAAATCATCGAACGGGCAGGGGGGCTGGTATTGGCAGACCTCTGCGTAGCTCCAGGGGCGCCCTTTCACCTGGTGCCGGGGGTGAAAACTGTGGCCATCAACAGCGCTCGTGGAGCCTATTTCATTCCCGGGGCCTGCAACGTGGATGTGATATTTGGAGATACGAAAGACTGCATCCAGGCGGCCATTACCGGGAAGTGGAGGGGGTCGAGATGAAGATCATGCTGCGGGGACGGAAAGTCATCGGCGGGTTGGCCGAGGGAGAGGCCGTGGTTACAAAAGAACCGGTCAGTTTCCTCGGAGGAGTCAATCCGGACAAAGGTGTTGTGGTAGAACGGGGACACGAATTGGAAGGACAATCCATCACCGGGAAAATCTTTGTCTTCCCCCATGGCAAGGGCTCCACGGCCGGTCCATATATCATCTACGCCATGGCCAAGCGAAAGACGGCGCCCGTGGCCATGATCAACGTGGAAGCTGAGCCGATCATCGCCGTGGGAGCAGCCATGGGCAATATCCCGTTGGTAGACCGCTTGGATAAAAATCCCCTGGAAGTGATTGCCACCGGAGACCACGTAAAGATTGATGGGGATCAAGGGATCGTGGAAATTACCAAAAGGTAATCCGACCTGCGAAACGGTATCTCCCCATGGTGTCGGCCGGATTGCCCGTTCGGCCTCAGGCGGACCCAAAAAGGCGGTCCCCTTTGTTTGGGCTGCGCCGGGCCGAACCGATTGTGGAACGTAGCATGGGGAATACGGCCCCAGCGGACAGTCAGCTTTGGGATAAATTGGTAATTTCACTTATACATTTTTGAACGCGGCCTGAAATGGTATAAATCTAAAAATATTCTCTCCATTAGCTAACTTATTGAAATAATTTAGATTTAAGGAAACCAGCTTCTGGAAATATCCAGAAGGAACGCTGGCCCATATTATGCATATTAAAGAATTGCGTGAAATATCCGAAATATATGGTTGTGAGAGGCGAAGAAAAAATGATTGATAAAGAATTAACCGTTGGTCAAAACCTGCAGCGGAAAAGAGAAGCAAAAAGTATTCCCCTGCAACATGTAGCCGAGGTCACCCGCATCACCCTTTCCAACCTTCAAGCCATGGAAAGAGATGAATTCTATCGTCTCCCGGCAGAACCCTTCGCCCGGGGGTTTCTCCGCAACTATGCGAAGGTTGTCGAGCTTGACCCGGAAGAAGTCATCGCCGCCTACCGTTGCCAGACGGAAGCAAACAAAAAGCAAGTGCTGGGTGAAGCATCCGCACCGCCTGCTCCCCCCTCTTTCTTGAAAAATGTCCGAAATCACGTCTTCGATCTGGTTTCCACCATTTTGGGTGCTACGCCTTCTTTTTCCATCAACAAAGTCATCCTGCCCCCCAAAGATTAATTTATCGTTTTCTCCCTCCGCTTTTTAGATTTCCAAAATCTTCAGCGCCTTCTCTTTCGTCGCTTTTTTTGTTTTGCCTTCACCCGGATACCAAAGGCCTTGGTGAATCATCCCCAGGCGGTGATTTTCCCAGAGCATCCCGCAGGGGTCTTTCGAGAAACATCCATCGGGGGAACCAACATTCTCCGAATAGACGGGCAAGAGGGCAAGTTTTTTTCTTGACTAATCAGCGGATTGGCGCCAAAATTACTTTATCTAACGGATAATTAATTTCCATGGATTCGGTATGGATCTGAAAAAATATCTGGGTCTTGAACGTCGCCACCTTCCCCGGCATACGGCCGGTGTGGCGGTGGAATTTTATGTCTGGGATGCGGGGAAACAGAAACCGCGAACGGGAAAAATCTCCGGACGTCTGGGGGAGATCTCTCTCGAAGGGGCCTGCCTGCAAACGAACAACATCCTGATCGATGGATACCACATACTGCGGGATAATGCCCTGGAAGATGAAACTCCGCTCGTCGTTGATTTACCGCCTTCCGCAGAAGGGGTTCCCTGTAGCATCAAGGCCCGGGTAATCTGGTATAATCGGAATGCCGTCAATCGCCCATTTCAGTTTGATGTGGGCCTAAAATTTCTGGATGTCTCTGAAACCGAACGCCAACGCCTCAGGGATTTGATCAAATCTGCTTCCACCGATTAAAGTTCCGGTTACCGTTCCGGACCTGCCGCCCGTCACCTTCCTGATTTTTCCCTTGACCGGGGGGATATGGGGTGTCGCTTTTTTTCCTTTTCTATTTAAAACAGTTCCTTCTGAAACTCTGAACCGCGGATTCAAAATTGGCAACTGCTTTTTTCAGTTCCTTCAGGCATTCATTATAATCCCGGGTTCTCATATTCAACATCTCTCGTTCATGCCTGCAATCCCCGAGACAAATTTCCAGCATCCGTTGTTCCGTTTCTACCCGGGTTTTTGCCGACTCAAACTTTTCGTGAGCGGAAGAAACTTCTTGCTGGGCTCTCTTTAAATCATGAATCGCCGTTTCGCAATGGGCATCCCAGACTTCCGCGGATAAATTTGTCGGAAGGGATAAAAGGATCAAATATAAACAAAAAGGCATTGGGGTTTTACAATTCAGCATTTTCATTTTTGGTTACCCAGGGAAGGCCATCGGATAGCAGAAAAGAAAAAGGGACTTAGAATAGGTCTTCCAAGCCCTTTGATTCAACTGGCGCGCCCAGGGTGATTCGAACACCCGACCTACTGAAAGGCCATTTTTCCAAATAATCGCTCTGTACCAATAGGGTATTTCCCTTTCGAGATCGGAAATTCAGTTTAATGGACAGGCGTTTCTGTGGAATTATTCTCCGGAGAACAGGCGTCTTGGATTATCGACCGTCATCATTCTTATCTGATCATCGGTGATTCCTGCTTTTTTTAGCGCAGGAATAATATTTTGAAAGATATGGGTGAGGGACCAGTTGGCCGTTTTTTGACCAATTTCTTCGGGTAATTTCCCGCCGCGTCCGGACACGCAGCACATGAAGTCATGCGACATCATGATGCGCCCCGTGTACCCGACCCCCAAGAGACCGACCAGCATGGAAATCCTCACCTTGTCCGGAACGAAAGTTTCAATCCCGAATCGGTCGAAGGAGATATTCACTCCTTTGCTCAATACATTCATCTGGTATTGGATGGAGGGATTGCCGCACATATGGCCGATCATGATTCTCTTTGGATTCATCCCTTCTCCAATAAGAAGGGAGGCTTGCTCAGGGCCCATGGTGCCATTTTCGGTATGCGTTATGATGGGGATGCCTGTTTCTCGGCCGGCTCTCGCGGCAGCTCGTAACGTCGCTTCTTCGAATGGGGAAATGGAATCAAGGCCCGTGGCCACCTTGATCACTCCGGGTCTGATGCCGGACTGACCGATACCATCCGATATTTCCTTCATAAAGCCTTCGTATAGCTCCGTGCAAACGTCACCGATTTTATTCCTGGATCGTCCTCTGAGATAAGCCCATTTCCCCTCCTCTTCGGTGTATCTGCCCGTCGAGCACACGATATTCATTTGCATTTTTGCAGATACTTCCTTCATGATCTCCACGTCACGGCTCAAATCCGATGGCGTAGCATCAATAATAGAATTCACCCCATAAGATTTTGCCGGTTCCAGAGCGCGGAGACACAGCTTTACCATTTTTTCTCGGTCGTATGGCCTGGCCAAAGGATCGCAATCCCACCCTGGATAACCGACCGCCATGTGCTCATGCACCAGTGTAATCCCCAAATCCTCGGGCGAAATGGGACCCAGGACGGTTTGAATTTTCAGCATATGCTTCCTCTTATTTGAGATTCCTTTAAGATTGAAATGAGTATAGGATAGCGGGGGAAACGGGTCAAGGAAAAAGCCTTGGCGCTATATGTTGTAAACAGGCTGGGTGACCAGCGGTTCTGAGGGCTCGGGGGCCAGGGTGCTGTTGATCTTGGCCGATGAATGCACCGCCTGCTCAGGCGAAGAAGGCTATTTCGCCCGTTTCCGACCCGGCGACGGGGTTTGTCTCATCCCTTGGCCCCCGAGCCACGTCATCGTGGTGGCTATCGGACCACAGGGGTGAAAGGGTCCCCCTCTTCGGCCGAATGGATTAGTCTTGAGCTGGACTCCACTCGAAGAAAAGCATGGAATACAAGTCTTTGGAGGGCGGACCTTTTTGGCGAGAATAAAAACCCAAAAAATTCCGACGATGGCCGTAATACCTTGATTTTATTAAGTCTCCTTTTTGAAATCGCGCCATTATTTTCTTGACAGGGGTCCAGAAAATAAGTTATTAATTTACCGAACGATCGTTAGGCTGGTGGAAAATTTATCAATGCCCAAAGAAAATAGCCGCATCCGGGAAATTGAATTGTAAAACATGCAACATATCGATTCAATAAAATGGCCATGCTTCAACCCCTCAAAATGGGCTCCATTAACATGGGAAGATCCAAAAGAGGAGGCAGATTGAATGCGATTTCTTTTCTGCGACGGAATGCCGATAAATATCCCGACAAAGTTGGCTTTATTTTTGATGACATTCCCTATACCTATGAGGAAGTCATGTTGACCTCGGCGGGGTTGGCCAATGATTTAAGAGAGAGGGGATGGGCGGGGCGATAAGGTGGGGACGATGTTTTATAATTCTATTGGGCAGGTTATGCCTGTTTTTCATTGCTGATGTTGGGCGCCGTCGTGGTTCCCATCAATTTTCGTTTTGTTGCGCCGGAGGTATCCTATATTGTCAAGAACAGCGATGCCAGCGCAATCCTATATGGGGAGGAATTTCAAGGGGTAATCGATCGGGTCAAAGAAAGATTAACGGAAGTAGAAGTTCTCGACGATTCCGGATTCAACCCGGGGGGGGGAAGTAAGAGTCCGTTCAAGCCCTCTACCCTGGAAGAGGCTAAGGCGATAGATAAAACGGGTCCGGGCATGTTCGATGAGGCTTTTATTCTTTATACCTCGGGGACCACGGGAAAGCCCAAAGGGGCGGTCATAACCCATTACAATATGGTTTGGAACCAAGCCAGAATCGTTACCTCCCCTCCTATTACATGGGGACGACGTCATGATGAACCCATTGCCCTTTTTCCATTCCGGATCCTTGGGCCGATTCCTGGCAGTGATGGCTCGTGGGGGGAACGATCCTATCTTGGAAGAGGTTTGATGCTCCCCGGGTCATCGAGGCCCTTTCGAAATATAAAACGACTTTTGTGATCCTGGTGCCCGCGATGGCCAGGATGCTTTTTGCCCTTCCCAATCATAGAAATAGATGACGTAAGTTCGGTAAGAAATGTTTTATTGACTGCGGCTACGGTGCCGGTGCCTTTAAAGGAGCAGGCGTTGGAAGTTTTCCCTAATGCTCAAATCCTTGACGGTTATGGGTTAACGGAGAATACTTCGGCCGTGACCATGGCTACGGGGGGAAAGATTATTCAGAAAGCCATCCAGCGTCGGGTTGCCAGACGTTTTTAGTAGAGATAAAGATCGTTGAATGAGGAGGGCAGAAGAGGTACCGGCGAATGTTGTGGGAGAGATCGCCGTTCATGGGCCGAGTGTCATGAAGGAGTATTACCGGGATCCCGAGGCCACGGCGGAAGCGATTCGGGATGGGTGGTTGATGACCGGGGATTTAGGCCGGAAAGATGAAGAGGATTATTTGTATATTGTGGGTCGCAAGAAGGAGATGATCATCAGCGGGGGAGAGAACATCTATCCGGCGGAGGTAGAAGCCGTCCTGGATGGTCACCCGAAGGTTATAGAGTCCGCGGTTATCGGAGTCCCGGATCCAAAGTGGGGTGAGACGGTCATGGCCCTTTTGGTATTGAAGCCCGGGCAAGAGATGGCGGAGGCTGAGGTGGAAGAGTATTGCCGGGGGAGAATGGCTGGTTACAAGAGGCCGCGCATCGTCAAATTTGTTGGCTCCCTCACGAAAAATGCCTCGGGAAAAACGATGAAACATGAATTGAAAAGGATGTATGACGGAAGCAGTTGGGCTCAGTAAGGTTATTTCGCTTTTAGCATTTAGAGTTTCGGAAACTACAAGGGATTCCCCGAATCCATACTATGGTCCCGATACAATCTGAAAGGGGGGAGTATTCATATGATTTGAGGGTAAATGGGAGGCTCGGATATGCCAAAAATTCACGAGGACAATTACCTTAATTGATAATTGATAGAATCGTAAAAAGTCGTCACTCCGGTGGAAACCGGAGTGCAGGAATTTTTAAGTGTTTGAAATAACTGGATTCCGGCGCCTGCGCCGGACCCGAATCCGGGGTTCGCCGGAATGACGGAAATACTTGTTTTCAGACTTTTTACGAGATCATCATAATTGATTATTATAGGAAAGGAGCCATCATGCAAAGCCTTGAGCAGACCCAATTGAAAAGAAAAAAAGTCATTATGGATGAAAAGGAGGCCGTCTCTTCCATCGAGGATGGAATGATTGTAAGCATCGGCGGCTTCCTCCTTTCCAGCCACCCGATGAGCTTGATTCGGCAAATCATCAAGCGTGGAGTGAAAAACCTCACTCTTGTCGGACCGGTATCCGCGTCGATAGAGACGGATTTATTAATCGGGGCCGGGTGCGTTAAGAAGCTTATCACCTCCTATTGTGGAGTAGAAGAATACGCCCCAATCTGTCCATTGTATCGTGCATTTGCGGAACAGGGGAAAATAGAGATCTATGAGGTCGATGAGTCGCATTACTATAACGGCTTAAAGGCGGCCGCATTGCAATTGCCATTTTTTCCTGACCTGGCCGGGGTGGGGACGTCTTTCCCAGCGGTGAATCCAGCTTTCAAGGTTTTTCAAGATCCGATTAAGGGGCAAACGCTGTTAGCGATACCGCCGATTGAGCCGGACGTGAGCCTCTTGTATGCGGCGCACTCCGATCCCTATGGTAACGTTCAACCGATCGGGACCGGTTTTGGAGACCGGATGCATTGGATCGCGTGTAAAAAGGTATTTGTCCAGGTAGAGAAAATTATCGATAACCTGGAATTGAGGAAGTTCCCCGAGAGGACCGCTTATCACAGCGCCGATGGAGTGGTGAGAGCGCCTTACGGTTCTCATCCCTTTGCTGGGCCGGGATATTATGTTGAGGACGGAAAGCATATCAGGGAATATCTCGCCGCTGCCGAAGAATATGCCAAGGGTGGAAATCGTAAAAAGTATGATACCTATCTGCAAAAGTATGTTTATGAACCGGAGGATCAAGTCGCTTACCTTGAAAGAGTTGGCCTGCGGCATCTTCTGTCGTTACATGAAGACGTCAAATTTCAATTGACCTGATTTCAGCCCTTCGCCTACGGGAAGGAAAATAACATTTGGAGGAACCGAGATGGAACAGGATTATAATATAAATGAGTTGTTGGCTTGCGTGATTGCCCGGGATTTAAATGATGGGGACCAGGTAATTGCGGGCGCAAATGCTTTGATTCCCCGGGCCGGTACCTTTCTGGCCCATTTTCACCATGGTCCCAATATGCGCGTGATGGGGACAAATGTCTTCGATTTTCCCCGAATTCAAGTTGGCGACACGGCCCAATTGTTCAGTAAATACAACGAGTATAATCGGCGGCATGAGGAGGGGTTCGATCGCAAGACGATTAAAAAGGGAGGGACGAGGGATGCGTTCTTCTTTGGCGGGATTCAGTTTGATAAATACGGGAACATCAATATGTTTGGGGTGGGGAATGACTATAAACATCTGAAATTCAGAGGCCCCGGGGGGATTGGGCTGGCCAACGTGTGCACGCACATAAAGCGTATGTACCTCTGGGCGACAGACCATACCAAGAGACGATTTGTCGAAAAAGTGGATTATATTAGCGCCGTTGGGTTCGGCGATGGTCCTGATTTTCGTAAGAAATGGGGTTTGCCAGGCGGAGGGCCCCGGTGGTGCATCAGCCCGATTGCCATTATGGATTTTGATGAGGAGACCAAAAGAATGCGCCTGAAATCAGTTCATCCAGGCGTTACGGTTGACCGGGTGGTTGAGAATACAGGTTTTGAGCTGATCATTCCTGAAAAGGTGCCCACGACAGAGCCACCGACAAGGGAAGAGTTCCATATCCTGAGAACGAGAGTTGATCCGGATGGAGCATTAAGGAAATAGCCTTGGCCACCGAAAGAGCGATTTAGAAGGGTAGAACGGATTTTCCTGACCCAGACGGGCCATCGACGACAACAAATGGTGTTAAGACAGAGGGCTAGAGGATAAATCTTTTGATCCAGATTGAGCGGTCGCTGAGCGGGTGGGTCTGAAAATGAAGGTCGGGGTTATTGCAGACACCCATATCCCCGGTGTAAGTAATTCCTTGCCGAAGGAGGTAAAAGCGGCATTTGCGGATGTAGATTTAATTTTACATGCCGGAGATATATATTCTCCTTCAGTGCTTAATGAATTGGAAGAGCTTGCGCCCGTGTTTGCAGCGAAGGGGGATGATGATTATGCGACGAGCGACGACCGGAGGGTTAAAGAGAGCCATACTCTGACTCTTGGCGGTCTCAAGGTAAGCTTAGTCCATAAGATGCCGGCTCAAATATTTCGGGCTTGGATGGCAGGTAAAATTGAGCCGGGTGAGGTTAATCGGGGGATTGACATTCTGATTTTCGGCCATACCCATTGCGACCTAATTGGCAACTGTCAGGGTATTCTATTGATAAATCCCGGGAGCCCGACCTTTCCGAAACCTCCATCGGCCTTAGGCACCGTAGGAATTCTCCGGATCCAATCCGGTGAAGTGGAGCCTTTGATCATCCATCTATAGGATAGGAGCTCTCTTATTGGCAGTTCGCATGGAAAGAATCAAGAGGGGAAAATTCATCCCGTAAAGTGGAAAGGACGCCCAGTAAGCAGCCGCGCAAAACATCGATTGGCAATATTTACGAGAAAGATTTCGAAATTTTCTACTGGACGAATTAGGAAACCGATTGATGGACTTAACGAAGGGGGGGATATGCAGGTCGAACCTTATAAGGATGTATATTATCGTTTCAAAAATGGAAAACCATATTTGATTGGCAGCAAGTGTAAGAAATGCAATTACGTTGCCTTCCCCAAGAAAGTTGTTTGTCCTGCCTGTATAGTGAACGGCAGCATGGAAGAAATCGAACTCAGCCGTTCCGGAATCATTGACACATTTTCAATCCTCCATGTCGCAGCTCCGGGTTTTTCTGTCCCTTATGCGGTTGGACGAATCACTTTGCCGGATGGCCCCACGGTTTTTTCCATGATGAATTTACCGCTGTCGGGGCGGTCGTTCGAAGTCGGGGACGAAGTCGAGTTAGTCGTGGGAAAAATTCGTGAGGACGAAAAAGGAGATGAGATAATCGGCTATAAGTTCCAGTTGCCCGAAGCAAGGCAGGGGGGGGAATCGATATGAGAAAAGTAGCTGTCATTGGGATTGGATTGCATGCTTTCGGACGATTTCTGGAAAAAAGCTTGAGCGATTTGGGCCGAGTCGCGGTCTGGAATGCCATAGAGGATTGCGGCATTTCGCTCAAAAATATTCAAGTCGCCTATGTCGCCAATTCCCTGGGCGGGCTGGTAACCGGGCAGGAGGGGATCCGGGGGCAGGTGATCCTTCGGGATGCTGGTTTCGGGGGGATCCCGATCATCAACGTGGAGAATGCTTGCGCCAGTGGCACAACGGCATTCCGCGGCGCGTGGTTGGAGGTGGCTTCCGGGGCTTGTGATATGGCCCTTGCGGTCGGGGTGGAAAAACTTTACCTACCCAAGACGGCAGACTCCATAAGAATTTTGTCCGCAGATTCTGATATCTCCCTGCGGGATATGGGATTCCAATTTACGGCCCATTACGCAATGAATCTAAGAAAGTACATGAAGCAATATGGCTGGACGAAGGATCATTTCGCCAAGGTTGTCGAAAAGAACAGCTATAACGCCTCGCTGATCCCCTATGCCCAACACCGTACTCCCCTTACCGTAGAGCAGGTGTTGAAATCCCGCAGTGGCCCGAGGCGTTATAGCTGTTCTTTTCGACAACCTTGGCGAAATGATCCCTTCGTCCAGGCCATATTGCTTCATGTACTTTCTTAGATTCATTGCGTAATGGGCCGTAAATTGGAATCCCATATCCCGCAGGGAGATATCAGAATCTGCGGACAAAATTCTTATGAGGATCTATAGTCTTGGGTAGGTCATTTTTTTCCACCCCAACCGCAAGGGCCATATCACAAGCCCCAGAAGCCACCCCCAACCGCGCGCCGCGGAATGCCGTTGTGCCACTGGCGCAAGCATTCTCCACGTTGATGATCGGGGATCCCCCCGAAACCAGCATCCCGAAGGATCACCTGCCCCGGATCTCCTCCTGCCCGGCCCGGCCCGCCCAGGGAACTGGCGACATAGGCGACTTGAATATTTTTGAGCGAAATGCCGGAATCCTCTATGACATTCCAGACCGCGACTCGGCCCAAATCGCTCAAGCTTTTTTCCAGAAATCGTCCGAAACGTCAAATCCAACCCCAATGACAGCTACTTTTCTCATATCGATTCCCCCTCCTGCCTTCCTTGGGCAACTGGAACTTATAGCCGATTATCTCATCTCCTTTTTCATCCTCACGAATTTTTCCCACGACTAACTCGACTTCGTCCCCGACTTCAAACGACCGCCCCGACAGAGGTAAATTCATCATGGAAAAAACCAGGGGCCATCCGGTAAATTGATTCATCCAACCGCATAAGGACGGAAAAGCCCGGAGCTGCGACATGGAAAAAATGAAAATGTGTCAATGATTCCGGAACGGCTGAGTTCGATTTCTTGCCGTTCTGCCGTTCACTATACAGGCCGGACAAATAACTTTCCTGGGGAAGGCAACGTAATTGCATTTCTTACACTTGCCGCCGATAAATATGGTTTTCCGTTTTTGAGACGATAATATACATCCTTATAAGGTTCGACCTGCATATCCCCCCTTTCGTTAAGTGCAAGATCAATCGGTTTCCTAATTCGTCCGAGTCGAAAATTTCAAAATCTTTTTTCTCGTAAATATTGCCAATCGATGTTTTGCGCAGTTGCTTACTGGGCCTCCTTTGCCGCTTTACGGGATGAATTTTCCCCTCTTGATTCTTTCCATGCGAGCCGCCAATAAAAGGTTCCTATCCTATAGATGGATGATCAAAGGTTCCGCTTCACCGGATTGGATCCGAGAATTCCTACGGTGCCTAAGGCCGATGGAGGTTTCGGAAAGGTCGGGCTCCCGGGATTCATCAATAGAATACCCTGACACTTGCCAATTAGGTCGCAATGGGTATGGCCGAAAATCAGAATGTCAATCCCCCGATTAACCTCACCCGGCTCAATTTCACCTCCCATCCAAGCCCGAAATATTTGAGCCGGCATCTTATGAGCCAAGTTTACCTTGAGACCGCCAAGAGTCAGAGTATGACTTTCTTTAACCCTCCGGTCGTCGCTCGTCGCATAATCATCATCCCCCTTCGCGGCTAATACGGGCGCGAGCTCTTCCAATTCATCAAGCACCGAAGGAGAATATATATCTCCGGCATGTAAAATTAAATCTACATCCGCAAATGCCGCTTTTACCTCCTTCGGCAAGGAATTACTAACACCGGGGATATGCGTGTCTGCAATAACCCCGACCTTCATTTTCAGAGCCACCCGCTCAGCGACTGCTCAATCTGGATCAAAAGATTTATCCTCTACCCTCTGTCTAACACCATTTGTTATCGTCGATGGCCCGTCTGGGTTAGGAAAATGCGTTCTACCCTCTAACTCGCTCTTTCGGCGGCCAAGGCTATTTTCTTAATGCCCCATCCGGATCAACTCTCGTTCTGAGGATATGGAGCTCTTCACTTGTCGGTGGATCAGTCGTGGGCACCTTTTCAGGAATGATCAACTCAAAACCTGTGTTCTCAACCACCCGGTCAACCGTAACGCCCGGATGAACTGATTTCAGGCGCATCCTTTTGGTCTGCTCATCAAAATCCATAATGGCAATCGGGCTGATGCACCACCTGGGCCCTCCTCCGGGCAAACCCCACTTCTTGCGAAAATCAGGGCCATCGCCAAACCCAATCGCGCTAATATAATCCATTTTTTCGACAAATCGTCTCTTGGTATGGTCTGTCGCCCAAAGGTACATCCGCTTTATGTGCGTGCACACGTTGGCCAGCCCGATGACCCCGGGGCCTCTGAATTTCAGATGTTTATAGTCATTCCCCACCCCAAACATATTGATGTTCCCGTATTTATCAAACTGAATCCCGCCAAAGAAGAAGCGTCCCTCGTCCCTCCCTTCTTAATCGTCTTTCGATCGAACCCTTCCTCATGACGCCGATTATACTCGTTGTATTTACTAAACAATTGGGCAGTGTCGCCCACTTGAATTCGGGGAAAGTCGAAGACATTTGTCCCCATGACGCGCATATTGGGACCATGGTGAAAATGGGCCAGAAAGATCGCGGCCCGGGGAACTAAAGCATTTGCGCCGGCAATTGCCTGGTCCCCATCGTTTAAATCCCGGGCAATCACGCAAGCCAACATCTCATTTATGGTATAATCCGGTTCCATCTCTGTCCCTCCAAAGTTATTTTTCCTTCCCGTAGGGGAAGGCCTGAAGTCAGGTCAATTGAAATTTGACATCTTCATGTAACGACAGAAGATGCCGAAGGCCCACTCTTTCAAGGTAGGCGACTTGATCCTCCGGTTCATAAACATACTTCTTCAGATAGGCATCATACTTGTTATGATTCCCCCCCTTGGCATATTCTTCAGCCGCTGCGAGATATTCCCGGATATGCTTTCCATCCTCAACATAATATCCCGGCCCAGCAAAGGGATGAGAACCGTAAGGCGCTCTCACCACTCCATCCGCGCTATGATAAGCGGTCCTCTCGGGGAATTTCCTCAATTCCATGTTATCGATAATCTTCTCTACCTGGACAAATACCTTTTTGCACGCGATCCAATGCATCCGGTCTCCAAAACCGGTCCCATGGGTTGAACGTTGCCATAAGGATCGGAGTGGGCCGCATACAAGAGGCTCACGTCCGGCTCAATCGGCGGTATCGCTAACAGGGTTTGACCCTTAATCGGATCTTGAAAAACCTTGAAAGCCGGATTCACCGCCGGGAAAGAAGTCCCCACCCCGGCAAGGTCGGGAAAAAATGGCAATTGCAGTGCGGCCGCCTTTAAGCCGTTATAGTAATGGGACTCATCGACCTCATAGATCTCTATTTTTCCCTGTTCCGCAAAGGCACGGTATAGTGGACAAATGGGGGCGTATTCCTCCACTCCACAATAGGAGGTGATAACCTTTTTCACACACCCGGCCCCGATTAACAGGTCCGTCTCGATCGAAGCGGATACGGGTCCCACGAGGGTGAGGTTCTTCACCCCACGCTTGATGATCTGCCGAATCAAGGTCATGGGGTGGCTAGAAAGGAGGAAGCCGCCGATGCTTACAATCATTCCATCTTCAATCGAAGAGACTGCTTCCTTTTCATCAACAACGACTTTTTTCCGTCTCAATTGTGTCTGCTCAAGGTTTTGCATGATGGCTCCTTTTCGATAATAATCAAATCAAAGTGATCGTCGTCGTGTACTCTTTGCATATCCAAACCTCCCAAGGGCGGGCATGAAAGAATATTTACCCTTTATCGCCATAAGAAGGTTAACGTCATCGCTTGGCATGCCACGATACAGGCATATCAAGGTTCCTTTTACCCGGAAATCATGTGAATACTCCCCCTTTCAGATTCGTTTTGGGCTTCCGGTACCTCTCCAGGCTATCCCTCCAATGATTGAAGATCTTTCCCCTGGAGAAGGACACTCTTTCTTAGGACTGCGGAGGCCTTGTTTGATCTCTCGACTGATTATCGGGATCCGCACGACCCGTTTCCCGAGGACTGCCGGATCGGCAAGGAAAGCGAACTACCTTTACTAAGCAGGGCTCTCTCATACATCTTTTTCAATTCATCCTTCATTGTTTTTCCCATCGCATTCTTGATAAGGGAATCGACAAACCTTACCAGGCGCGGCCTTTTGTACGGAGCCATCCTCCCCTTACAAAAATCTTCTACCTCGGCTTCAGTCATTTCCTGTCCGGCTTTCAAAACCAAGAGGGCAAGCACCGTCTCACCCCATTTTGCATGGGGGACTCCGATAACCGCGCATTCTTCGATTTTTGGATGGGTAACGAGTACAGCCTCGATTTCCGCTGGGTAAATATTCTCTCCCCCGCTAATGATCATATCTTTTTTGCGACCGACGATATACAAATAACCATCTTCATCTTTCCGGCCCAAATCGCCAGTCATGAGCCAGCCATCTCGAATCGCTTCTGAGGTGCCCGCAGGATCCTTGTAATACCCCTTCATAACGGTTGGCCCACTGACTGCGATCTCCCCGACCACATTCGCCTGCACTTCTTCGTAATTTTCATCAACAATCTTTACTTCGACGAATAAATGGGCCAAGCCAACGCTGGATGGCTTTTTGAAAACGTCTTCCCCCAATAGACTTGTAACCGCGGAGCAATTTTCTGTTAATCCATAACCGTCGATGATTTGAGCATTGGGGAAGACTTCCATCGTCTGTTTCTTCAAAGGCACGGGGACAACCGCTGCCGTCAACAAAACATTCCGTACGGAACTCAAGTCAGCCGTATTTATGCTTGGGAGTTCAAAGAGCATTCTGGCCATGGCGGGTACCAGGATAACAAAGGTCGCCTTATGCTTAGAGATGGCATCGAGTAATCCGGCGGCATCGAACTTTTTCCAGGATATGACCGTTCCTCCCAGTAGCCATAAGGCCATACATCTACCCAAGCCCCCACCGTGAAAAAAAGGCAATGGGCTGACCATTATTTCTTCATGATGCAAAGGAGGAGAATTGATAAGCTTTGCTTGATTCCATACCATGTTATAGTGGGTGAGAATTACGCCTTTGGGCTTTCCAGTTGTACCTGAAGTATACATGATGAAAGCATCGTCGAACATATCTGGAGCCATTTTTTCTATTGCAGTGGCTTCTTTTAGTGGTACACGGCCCAAATGATTACTTCGCCCGCCGCTGGCTGGACCCAAGAGCGTGGGAAATTCCACCTTGGTTAATCGGTTTTCGATCTGATTGATCAGGTTCTTGAATTGCTCGGCGAAAACGATTGTTTTGGCATCGCTGTTGTTGATTATATAAGTCACTTCTGACGCAACGAAGCGAAAGTTGATTGGCACCACGACGGCGCCCAGCATAAGTACGGAAAAATAGGTATACATTAGTTCAATGGAATTTTGAAACATTGTACACACCTTATCGCCTTTTCCAATACCTCTTTCTTTCAAATAATTGGCAAACCCCATTGAGGTCAATAGTATTTGTTGATAGGTATAGGGGGTTTCATTAAAAATAAACCCAGTTTTCTCCGGATATCTATCAGCGTTTCGTTTCAGAAAGGAAATCGCATTCATTCTGCCTCCTCTTTTGGATCTTCCCATGTTGAATGGAGCCCATTTTGAGGGGTTGGAGCCTAGCCATTTTTATTGAATCGATATGTTGCATGTTTTACAATCAATTTCCCGGATGCGGCTATTTTCTTTGGGATTGATAAATTTTCCACTAGCCTAACGATCGTTCGATAAATTAATAGCTTATTTTCTGGACCCCTGTCAAGAAAATAATGGCGCGATTTCAGAAAGAATCCTAATAAAATCAAGGTATTACGGCAATCGGGAATTGTTGTCGGGTTTTTATTCTCGCCAAAAAGATTCGCCCTCCACAGATTTTTATTCCATGCTTTTCTTCGAGGGGAGTCAATGCCAAGACTAATCCATTCACCGAAAAGGGGTATTTTTTCAAATAGAGATGGTCTGGGTAATATAGACAAATTGTCCCAGTTTTTAAGTGTGAAGCTGCCGTGGTTGAAAGCGGGCATTATCGGGAATATAACCATGTATCGCTTTTAACTGTCCCTCCACTGAAGCAATAATAGCGCCAGGGCTTTTTCCTTGACCCTATTCCCCCACTATCCTATACTCAATTTAATCTTAAAGGAATCTCAAATAAGAGGAAGCATATGCTGAAAATTCACGCTATCTCGGTCCCATTTCGCCCGAGGGATTGGGGATTACACTGGTGCATCAGCATATGGCGGTCGGTTATCCAGGTGGGATTGTGTTGCCAGAATGGTCACGTTACCAGACTACTACAGCCGAAAGCGGGTCAATCTGCACGCCAATCTTGAGCCAGGTTGAGCCGGTCGGCAGCCAATTGATGGAAGATCCGAAAATATGCTTGCCGAACTCTTCCACCCCCAAGGCACGGATAAAAATGATCATGCTCCCCAGCCAGGACAACCCGGCCGCACCGACTGCGATGCCGTGGCTCAATGCTTTGCGCTTGTTCGTGAACAGGAGTGATTACAAAGAACGACAGAAGCGGCGGAAGGGTAACAACCAGATGATGTACATCTCCATAACATCTCCTACCATTTCATCAGATCAATTTCATCGGCCACCACCGTCTTGCGGCGGCGATAGACCGAAATAATCAACGCCAGGCCCACGGCCACTTCCGCAGCCGCCACCGCAAAAACAATGACCGCGAAAACCTGTCCAGCCATCTTCGCCGGATCCAGGTAACGCCAGAAAGCCACCAGATTGATATTGACGGCATTCAGCATCAGTTCCACGCCGAGCAGGATGGCAATGGCATTTTTGCGCGAAAGCACGCCAAACAGACCGATGGAGAACAGCGCCGCGGCCAAAATCAAATACCAGGAAAGCGGGATACTCATTTCGGCCTCCTACTCCTTATTACCCGACGCAATGTAAACCGCACCGACCAGCGCCGCCAGCAGCAGGACGGACGCCACTTCGAACGGCAGCACAAAGGCGTCCGGGGACACCAGCGCGGTCCCCAGGTTCCGGAGCGTATCCACTCCTGCAGGCATCGCCGCGGCTGTTCGTTCGAAGGCTGGCTGTCCAATAATCAGGAATACCAGCCCGGCCAGGATCAGCAAGCCGAGCAAGGCGGGAAGCCACCAATTTGAACGTGTTTGCGCACCTTTATCCAGCAATTCCTGGCGGGTGAGCATGACGGCAAAAATGAATAGGATGGCAATCGCGCCGATGTACACCACCACCTGGACAACCGCCAGGAAACTGGCTTGCAGGATGGCGTAAAGGATGGCCACACCGAAGAGCGCCGCCACCAGCCACAGCGCTGCATGGATAAGTTTGCGGGTCGTCACTACCATAACGCCGACCCGAGGATCAGCGCGCGCATAGAAGAAAGATGATTTGATCAGCTGTCATACAACCTGCTCCTGATTTTAGGCGCTCCGCGTGGAAAGCTTTGACTTCCGCTTTGCGCTGTTTGCGTCCGTAAGCACGCAGGATTTCAACCGTGATTAAGCCGATCACAATATTCGAGAAGAACATTCCCAACACGTAACCCCAATTCGGCAGCCCGAGTCAGACATTTTGCTCAGGACGGCCGTATTGACCAGCACCACCAACGCCAGGGGAGTCAGGAACTTCCAATTGAAGGCCAGCATATGGTCAATGCGGATGCGCGGCATGGAATATTTGATCCACATGATCACCCAATACCCGAACATGGCTTTGGCAAGAAAAACCACCGCCTGGACAAATGGATTGTTCAGCCAGGAAAAGAAGCCGATCTTTTCCAGCCCAAAGAAGCCGCCGTACCCACCAAAGAACAACACGGCGATGAAACCGCCGAAGGTAAAGGCATGCAGCAACTCGCCAGCGTAAAACAGGCCGAACTTCATGCCGGTATATTCGATATGGAATCCGGCGACGATCTCAAACTCGGCCTCGTTCAGGTCGAAGGGTGAACGCCCCAGTTCGGCAATTGCGCTGATGAAAAAGATGATGAACGCCAGAGGTGAAAGGATGGCAAACCACATCCCGCTCTGCGCCTGGGTGATACCCTGGACGCTCATCGTGTCTGCCAGGATGGTCGGGATGAGCAGCACCACCACCATCGGGATTTCGTAGGAGACCATATTGGCCACCATGCGGAAAGCGCCCAGCAGTGCATACTTGTTGTTCGAAGCCCAACCCGCCATGATAATGGACAGCGTCCCCAGCGCGCCAGCAGCCACCAGATACAACACCGCCACATTCAGGTCCACGCCAAATATCTTTGATGAGAGCGGCAGGATGGCCCAAAGGATAATGACCGAAGCCATTGCCAGCACCGGTCCCAGGTTATAGAGTATTTTATCCGCTCCAGCTGGGGTGATGTCTTCCTTGATTACCAGTTTGATGATGTCGGCGAAGGGCTGGATCAGACCAAACGGTCCGATACGGTTTGGGCCAAGACGATCCTGGAAGCGGGCCACCACTTTTCGTTCCACCCACACCAGGATGATATCCAGCACCATGGCAAAGATAATCAGTACGGTAATGCCGATAATAGTAAATAATCACCGTTGTCAGGCCGTTTGATAGTCCCCAGCCGGTCAGCAAGGCCTCGCATCCACTCAGCAATGAAGTTGATCGGGTCATTCAAAAATGTCATTGAACACTCCTTGCACACAAAGAAAAGGCTGATAGGAGAGTCCTGTCAGCCTTTTACTATTTACCCTTGTTGGCTAAGCCCATTCCAGCATCCCCTTGCGCCAGGCATACACCAAGTCCGGCAACCAGGATGGCGATAAAGAGCACCCCCTCCATACCACGAACAGCGGCAATTGTTTCAAGACAGCGCCCAGGGGAACAGGAAGACTGTCTCCACATCAAACACCAGGAAGACCAGCGCAAAAATGTAATATTGGCTTTGAACTGCACCCACGAATCCCCCACTGTTTCAATACCGCATTCGTACGTACTTTGCTTGATTGGATTTGGTTTGCGCGGCGCTACCAGTCGGGAAAAGACCAGTGGCACTATTGGGACGATAATACCAATCACGAGAAAAATACCGATATAAAGCCATTCATTCTGCATAGGAGCTCCGCCTACGGATGAGGTTTCCTTTCAGATTTTTGACCTGCAAATTTTACCATAAAGGAAACCCTTCACCGATGATTCGGTTTCACGGATTTCGTATTATATTCATCTTAATTATCTGCACTACTTACCGATTTTCGATCCTGCACTTACTTAAGTGAAATTCATTGTACTGTCAGGAGAATCATTGTAGAATAAACAGAATTGTGAGTAAATGGACGCAACCCTAAGGATCAGGTTGTGGCGAGTGGCGGTTATGTGCGTTGCTGTCATATGCTTGTGCACGTTCCATTCTCCAGTATTTACTGACGTTGGAGGATATCTTCAGCTGCTCGTTCGAAATCCTGGCACGTCAAGGGCGCACTGCCGAGAACATCCTCTCGGCCTGCCTCGGTAAGCCTGAATAGTCTGATCCAAGCACATGCCCATCGAAACCGCCGACGGAAGAAACCTATTGTCACAAATTCACCTAAGCCCATGATTTACGTAGACACCTTTCTGCAAAATTCGAACCACTCTAACCAAAAGGTGTCGCAAAGGTGAATAAGCCTTCGCGCCTTTCGCGGACTTTGTGGGAAACTACTTTTAGGAGCCCTTATGATCCCCAACCAATGGTACGCTATTCTGGAATCCAACGAAATTAAGAAAGGTAAAATCGTCGGTGTGACGCGCATGGGCGAAAAAATGGTTGCCTGGCGTAACACCAAAGGCGAACTCTCGGTAATGGCGGACAAATGTCCGCACCGGGGTGTGGCCCTCAGCGTGGGTAAGTTGATCGGCGACTGCATCCAATGTCCCTTCCATGGCTTTCGTTACGATATCACCGGGATCTGTAAATTGGTCCCGGCCATAGGGAAAAATGCCGAACCGCCCAAAGCATTACACGTACACAGTTACCCGGTTCGAGAAGAGCATGGCTTCGTCTACATCTGGTGGGGCGATATGCGAGACAAGTATCCGCCGGTCCCGTGGTTCGAGTCCATCCCCGATACGATGGTATATGCCACGTTGAAAGACCATTGGGCCAACCATTATTCGCGTGCCATCGAGAATCAGTTGGATGTAGTGCACTTGCCCTTCATTCACCACAACACCATTGGTCGCGGCAACCGTACTCTGGTCAATGGACCGATAACGACGGAGGAGAGCCACTGGCCGGGTGACCATCTCATCAATCTGTGGGTCTATAACGAGATAGACGAAGGTCAAAGACCAAAGAAACCCTCCGAGATGTCCAAACCGGATCGCCGCCCGTTCCTGCAATTTCGCTATGGGAACATGTGGCAGAACTGGATTGCTGACGGACTCCGCATCGTGGTGGCTTTTGCCCCGATTGATGACGAGAACACACTGATGTACCTGCGTTACTACCATACCGTGCGCATGCCAGTTCTCCGTCAGCTCATGGGTTGGATGGGGAACTTAAGCAATTTTGTCATCGAGCGTCAGGATCGGCGCGTGGTCATCACCCAGCGACCTCACTGTCCAGACTTGGGCATTGGCGAAATCCTGATTCAGGGAGACAATCCAATTGTGTTGTATCGCAAAATTCGATCAGCATTAATCGAAGGAAAAGAAAATTAGCACTCTTCCTTGGGGTTGATCATAGAAATATCTTCTTTTTAAAGGAGGGATATCATGTTATCTGTAAAACATGACTGCGCGCCCAGGCGCCGTCTGCCGAAACTCAACAAGCATCTTTCCCTCAGGCGATACGAAGCAACGGTTGGATTCCTTTTCCTGCTTCCCTGGTTATTGGGATTCCTGTCATTAAAAGCGATTCCAATCCTTACAGCATTGGGATTTTCTTTCACTAATTTTAACATGTTGAACCCGGAAAATACCCAATTCGTCGGCTTGGACAACTACATCACTTTCTTCAAGGATAGAAGCGCTGGTGCCGCTCTTTTTGGGTCGATCAGTTATTTCGTCCTGTCCGTACCGCTTGAAATGCTGTTGGCACTTGGACTGGCGACCCTCTTCTGCACCGAGCGGCTGCGCGGGAAACGCATCATGCGCACGCTCTTTTTTATGCCCAGCATTATCCCGGCAGCTGCGATTTTCCTCATCATTTCAGGGTTGGTTAGTCCAAACAGTGGCTGGATCGACCGCCTGATCATCACCCCGCTGCACCTGTCACATTCGCTGCCATTGGGCAATCTATTCCCAATTATTTTATCCTTGTGGACGATCGGTCCGGGATTCCTGATTATGCTGGCAGCCATGCAAGCCATCCCGAAGGAACTTTATGAAGCCGCCCGCATGGATGGGGCGGGACCGATTTATCGTTTTGTCGCCATCACCCTTCCCATGTGTTCGCCGGCTATTTTCTTCTCTCTGGTGATCAACATGATCAGTGCTTTTGGGGGTGTGGCATTGCTCGACCGTGGCATGACTTACAGCCAAAGCCTTTCACCGATGGAGACTTCTCATCAGCAGACAGATGTTTAATTTTTCGAGATTAGGATATGCCAGCGCCCTGTCTTGGGTGATGTTCATTATCGTCATGACAATCACGGTTATTCTGTTCCGTTCGACCCGCTCATGGGTATATTTTCCCGAGGAGAGCAGCAATGATGATTTCTAAAAAAACTCGTCGCTCTTATTACTCAACACTGACCCTGCGTCTGTGGGAATTTACTGGGACGGCGTTGTTGACCTTGTTCATCTGGATTATCCTGCTTATCTTCCTTTCGCCGCTGGCTTACATGTTGGTCACCTCGCTCAAGGCGTCCGAAGAATTTCGGGACAGAAATTCACCGATCTATCCGGCGCAGGCTTTAACCTATACTTACCAGGGAAGAACGTTAACCCTGCTTAAGGTCCCGACCGCCACAGGGGTCCATAAATGGGCGCTGTTCAAAGTCGGACGGACTTCCAGCCAGTTCATCGATCCGGCCGATCCGGAGGCGGGTCCAATCACGTGGCAGGGGTCATGGCGCAGCCTCCCCGGAGTTCTATCGTTTCCGGATTAGCTGGAGCACTTACGTCAATCTCTGGAAGACAATTGATTACTCCCGGTATCTTAAAAATTCATTTGTCATCGCAATCCTGGGAGAAGTAGGTGTTTTGTGTTCGTCGATCGCCGTGGCATACGGCTTTTCGCGTTTCAGAATTCCGGGCGGTAGGTTCTTGTTTATCTTGCTCATTGCCACCATTGTGATTCCAGACAGCATTACCCTGGTTCCGAGCTATTTCATATATACTCACATCTTGCACTGGCATGGAACTTATTACCCCTTGATCGTGCCTGCCTTTTTTGGCAGTGCCATCTATATTTTCCTGCTCCGTCAGAATTTCAAAAGCATCCCGCGCGACCTGGATGAGGCCGCTATGCTGGATGGAGCCAGCCCCCTGCGTACGCTGATTTCCATCATCCTTCCACAGGCAGTTCCGGCGGTTGTAACGGTGGCCATGCTGCACTTCTTCAATTCATGGAACGAATTGCGTATGGCCAGCCTCTACCTGTCCGTCCGTCCGGATCTCCAGACCATGGCTTTCACCGCCCAGGCTGTCCAATCCTACGGCTTTACACCGGATTCTCTCCAGGCGAGTGCCATGGTCCTCATTGCAATACCGCTCCTGATCCTCTTCCTGTCTCAGCGCTTCTTTATGCAGGATATGGTCGTCACCGGAGTAGAGAAGTGAGAACCGCTATGAAGAAATTTGCCTTCCGAAATATTTTTCTTATTTGGCTGGCCTGGACCCTGATCGTGATCGGTTTCCAGGCTCTGGCAACGGCCCGCTTCCAGCCCCAGTGGCCTGATCGTGCACAGGAATGGACAGCAGCGGATACCCTCCTGAAAACATACCAGGTCGGTCGTCCCTTTCTCCTGGAGCCGTTCATGAACAACCAGGTGAGTTGGGACTCGGAGTACTATCTCGGGATTGCTGTCGGGGGATACGACGAGCCGAACATCCCTCATCTCGCACCATTCGGCGCCACCAGTTTCGATTACCATACTTTGTTGGCAAACAATGTTTATTTCGGCGATAACATCTCGCTCTCCTATGCTTTCTTCCCGCTCTACCCGTGGGTAATTTGGTTGTTTCACTGGCCCCTGATCGTCTTCGGATTAAACCCGATCGCCACTGCCACTCTGGCGGGGGTGATCGTCTCGGCATTGGGGGCGCTGGGTGCTATGTTTGCTCTCTACGATCTGACGTGCAATTCGCTCGGTGAAGACGGGGCAATGCGGGCAGCTTTCTACCTGCTCATTTTCCCAACCGGCTTTTTCCTGGTTCAGGTTTACACCGAAGGCCTGTTCGTAGGATTGGCCTTCGGCTGCTTGGCGGTTCTGCGTCGTGGCAAATGGCTTCCAGCCGCGCTGCTCGGGGCAGCCGCCACCCTGACGCGCGCCGTCGGCGCGACGCTCATTATCCCGATGGCCATCACCTGGTTCCGCACTGGCGACTGGCTGGATATCGATCTGGAGTGGCGGCAGATTTATTATTGGTGGATGGAATCCTGGCGGGCATTGTTCATCGCGGTCCGTAAAATCGCCCGCAGCGTTTTCGGAATCCGATAATCCGGATGACCCGGATTGGGGAGTACTCCGAAAAAAACTGATTGTCGCCGTTTCGTTTGGGAAGATGCTCCTGGCATTTGCTCCGGTGTTCGCCTTCATGATTTGGAAGTTTTCCAACTTGGGGCTTAACTTCGATATCGTGGAATCGCGTTTCTTCGGCCGTGGCTTCCTTGATTTTGGGGGCTCGTTCTACAACTGGGCCACGGCTTTTCAAAATATGTTCGTCGGCATCCCCGAGCGGACTGCTTACTTCCTGACCGAGTTTATCGGTTTAGCCATCGGGGTCGGGACCTGTGTTGCCTGTATCAAACATTACCCGGAAATTGCCTGGTTCAGCCTGGCTGTCTTGATCGTCTCCTGGGGAAGTGGACCTGCTCAGGGTATCATCCGCTATGTCCTGGCAACTCCGGCGGTTTTTGTTATGCTGGCGAAATGGGGTAAGAATCCGGCATTCGACCGTGCCTGGACGATCGCCAGCATCCTATTAATGGGTCTGTTGGCGACCTTGTTTGCCTTCAACTTTTGGGTAGCATAGAAGTTGGTTTGGTATTCAACAAACAGCGGTCAGCCACATCTGCTGACCGCTGTTTGTTAGGAAAGAATATCTGTATCCACCGCTGAGGCAATCCGCCTTCCGGATGACCAACCGGCATTTGATCCATTCGAAAAGATCGGCTAAATGCAAATGATCCCTCTGCGGCTCTAGCAGTATTCCTCTTCCAGGGTACAGTCTTGGAAGGCTCATTTCAAAATCAGGAATACGGTCTTAAAGTTGTTATTGACTTGCACAAGTATAGAAAATCCGCCGCAGAGCACGCGGAGTTCGCGTAGACTTATTGATTTTCCCTGTGTGCTCCCACGGCGCCTGCAGCCGAGGCAGGTGTGTGATCTTTGTGGTGAATAATGTTTCTTCCTGCAAACCTCTCCGGACTTTAAGAAAATCCTGAAAGCGGGGAGTCCGGTTATTTTCTTCGTACGGGATTTATCCTACATTAGGCATCAGCCCGGTAGAATAGGAATAAATATTCCATTCATCAGGTTCTTGGCTTTCCAGTAAACCATTCGTTTGGCCGCTTGGTTGGATTGGCGAGCAGCATGCAACTCATCTCAACGTTTGACGGGTGCGCCTGTAACAGCGCAGGAGATTTTTGCATACAAACCAATGGGCCCTAAAGACCAGTTTTATTCAACGCCGGCGGATTGGCTGCCAGCCTCTTCACTTCGGTGTGCGGACCAATCCGGATGTCCCTGCCTCCCACCAGTACACCAATGCCTGTTCCAACCCTCGCCCTTGACGAGAAGTCCTGGATAGATTTTGATGCACCGACTATTAAGTGCTTCATGCGCCTGTCATCGGAGATGCCAACCAATATCTACACTTCGGCAATATCTCTCTCTACACTCTCCGCTGATATCTCTCCCGAACTGGCGGCTTTCCAGGGAAGGTAGTATGGCTACGACGACAGCCCGCCGGCCAAGAAGGATCACAAGGGCGTGTTGTTCATTCAGGAGATTAATCCCAGGGAGGTAAGGCTTTCCTGTGGTGGTCCACCAATCTCCAGTTTCCGTACTGGGGTAAGGGAATCCAATTCAGAGTTGTGCCCGGCGCGACGCCGTCCATCGAGTGGGCAGGCGGTCTCATCGGCGGGCTGGACGAAGTCAGCGGCCTTCGAACCTTCAAGATCGCCTACAATCGCGTCCAGGAGCTCCTCAAGGGGTGGCTCAATAAAATCACCATATTCATAAAAATAGGGACTGACTTTGTCTAGAAGAGATAATAGGGATAAAATAGGTCGATAACCGATACACTAACAGATAAGGACTTGTTATGCCTTCAAAATCACAAGTTGCTGTAGTACGCTCGACACCCGAAACTATCTTGCAAGATTATCAACGTCTCTTCGATCTCGCCGGTGGAAAAAAAGCACTCCGCTCGGATTTGACGACGATCCTCAAAGATAATATCTCCTGGCATTACCCAATGCCTGCAGCGAATACGACCCCCTGGCAGTTGGAAGGGACCATCCTGGCTTTACGGCAGGCAGGGTTCGATGACCTGGTCTGCGTGCAAAATCAGACGGTGCTCACCAACGCTTTCAAAGGCGAGGATTTAAACGGCTATCTGCCCATCTTCAAACACTACCAAGTGCCCGCCCTGTATAATTTTCGAACAGAAGAGATGAAATGGGTTCCCTACCAGCCCAAGGCTAAAATGCTCGTCCTGGATCACATCTACCCGGAGGGCATCCGGATCCCGGATTATTTCTTCGGGAAAAACATTGTCCATCTGCCTACGGTCAAGACTCACATGTATACCACCACGACCGGGGCGATGAAAAATGCTTTTGGCGGATTACTGAGCAAATACCGGCATTACACCCATTCCTGGATCCATGAGACGCTGGTGGACCTGTTGGCCATCCAGAAAGAAATCCATCCCGGGCTGTTTGCGATCATGGATGGCACAACCGCCGGGAATGGAGAGGGCCACGCCTCATGAATCCCGGAGGTGAAGAATATCCTCCTGGCTTCCGAGGACCAGGTGGCAATTGACGCCGTGGCAGCCAAACTGATGGGCTTTGACCCGCTATCCATCAAGTACATCCGCCTGGCCCACGAAAACAGAGATTGGGGATTGGGGATGTCCGTCAAATGGAATTGGTTGGCGACGATATTTCCGGTGAAAGCTGGAATTTCAAGATCGGAAAGAACTCCCATACTTTCCTGGCGTGGCTGGCCTGGTATGGGCCGACCAAATTCCTGCAAAAACTTATTTTCAGAACGCCTTTGGTATTCCTACCGATAGCCATCTCCGAAGCCGAACAGGATCTATTTTATTGGCCATTCAAATACAAGACGGATTGCCAAGGAATGGAGGGAAAACACCTCCTGGGGAAGGTTGTTCCAAGAGTATCAACATCCGGGGACATTTGATGCGCTAGCATCTATTCTCTTATCCAAACGAAAATCGCAGGGATCCTGCGATTTTTATTATTCTCTGGTTGAAGCAATTATTGGATTAATATAGTTCTTCAGGCTTCCAGCTCTGCTTTTCGCATCGTCTGAAATGCGGTAATGGCCACATCCAGCATCTTCTCATCTGGTTCGCGCGTAGTCAGGTGTTGCAGTGACAGGTTGGGTTTGACGATCAGGCGCACGAACGACAGATTGAGATGATTGGCCGTCCAGCGCAAGTACTCGTAGGCAACACCAGCCAGAATCGGGATCATCATCACCCGACTGATTAGGCGCCACCCAATCGGCAATGGGCCAAGGATGGTAAAGAAAAACAATGAAAGTACCACCAGGATCAGTAGGAAAGCCGTACCACAGCGTGGGTGCTCAACCGAGTACCTTGAAACTGTGGCGGGCGTCAGGTCCACGCCTGCTTCGTAGGCGTTGATGGTTTTGTGTTCTGCACCATGGTACGCAAAGACTCGCGCAATGTCGGGCGCGAAGCCAATTCCCCACATATAACCAATCAATAGAAGCAAGCGGATAATGCCTTCCAGAAGATTACTCCACCAGGCGTTCCAGTGCAGGAAATGCTCTGATAGCCAGCCAACTCCCGCCGGAGCCAGGAAGAAGATTCCAATGGCTACCAGAATGGTTAGGCCGAGGGTCAGGTATAGTGCTGGTCCTTCCAGTTTTTCATCTTCGCCGGATTGCAGATTGGCAGAATAGGTCAGGGCGCGCATTCCCAAGCCGAGCGAATCCCAAAGCAGGATCAACCCGCGCAAGAATGGGATTTTTGCCAAACGGGATTTATAGATTCCGCCCAGCAATTCGACTTTGGTGGCAATGCTGCCATCTGGAGCACGCATGGCAACGGCACAGGTTTTTCGCCCCCTCATCATTACACCTTCGATGACCGCTTGTCCACCATAGGTAACAAGTTTGTCGTCCATGACGATAATCTCCTAAATGCTCGGCGGGAGTCAATGATCCTGTCCGATAGCGCTGGGCTAAGGTTTCAAATTCAAGAAGAAATGGATAACCGCCTCTATACCCCGATACCAGGTTGGCAGGTTCATTTTTTCGTTTGGCGCGTGAACGTTGTCGTCCGGCAAACCGAAACCGCAAATAACCGACTCGATGCCCAGTAGTTTCTGCATATCCCTTACCACAGGTATGGAACCACCCTCGCGCCGGAAGTAGGGACGCGTTCCCCAAACTGTCTCCAGAGCCTTGCCCATTGCCCGAACGCCGATATTGTTCCGGTCGGAAATAGAGGCTGAGCCACCTGCCATCGCGGTTAATTCCCAGCGTATATCCTTGGGGGCATGTTCCTCCAGGTAGCGTATCATTTGCTCATGGACTTCTTTTGGATTCTGATCAGGAACAAGACGGGTTGATATTTTAGCCATTGCCCAGGCAGGGATGATCGTCTTGGACCCTTCACCAATAAAGCCAGAAAGCATACCATTAACATCCAGCGAAGGTCGTGCCCCTGTACGCTCGTTGACTGTATAACCAGTCTCACCATACAACGCCGGAGCGCCGGTAACTTCGAGGAAATGGTTGTCATCAATCGGGAGACGCGCCAACTCATTGCGGTCTTCCTTGTTCAATTCTTGTACTCGATCATAAAACCCTGGCAAAGTGATGCGCCCTTTGACGTCGTGCATCCCGGCAATTAATTCCGCCAGGGCAATAGCCGGGTTATGAACAACACCCCCATAAATTCCAGAGTGCAGGTCTTGAGCCGGGCCAAAAACCCGTAATTCAAAATAAGCCAGACCGCGCAATGCATAAGTGAGGGTCGGGTACTCTTTTCCGATCATGCCTGAATCTGGATTTAATGCAAAATCGCAGGCTAGCAAATCCTTATGCTCGGCAATGAAAGTCCCCAGGTTGGGCGAACCGATTTCCTCTTCACCCTCAAACAACCATTTGATATTCACCGGTAATCCGCCGGTCTTGACGAGGGATTCGACCGCTTTGAGCATTACCACATTCTGTCCCTTCATGTCCGAGGCGCCGCGGGCGTAGATATCTTCGCCGCGCACTACCGGGTCGAAGGGACCAGTCTTCCACAGGTCAAGTGGATCGGCTGGCTGAACATCATAATGCCCATAAATAAGTACAATCGGCGCATCTGCCGCTCCCAGCCATTCTCCATATACAATCGGGTGTTTGGCGGTTGGGAATATTTTCACTTTCTGCATCCCCAAGTCGCGTAATTGCACTGCTATCCACTCCGCTGTCATGACGAATATCTACGTTATGTGCCGGATCAGTTGAAACAGACGGGATCGTCAGGATTTCCTTGAAAGCATTCAGGAATTTTTCTTTATTCTTGCGGGCATATTGCAGGGCGGTTTCACGCTGATCTGCCATCAAATACTCCAATTCTTCTGATTTCTTTACATGTTAGGCCGGGAGAGGGTTCCTGGAAGGATGTAGCTTTATGGCAGGACCGTAGTTTGTACGGTTTGTTCGAGAGCACGGCGGGTGATCAGGTACCAGGAAGCAATCCCGTTGAATCGGTCGGCGGGCTCAAAAAGTGGCACAGCCTGCACGCCTTGGACACGCTGATCTACACCATAGGTATAGATCGGATAATACAGTGGCAATGCCGGTAGTTCGCGGGCGAAAATGACCTGGAAGTTGCGGTAAAGGCGGGCACGGATATTCGGATCGGCGATCACGCGCGCTTGTTCCAGGTATTCACTGGCGGTGCGGTTATCCCACTGGGAATAGTTCTGTCCACCGGTTATCTCAGCCTGGTGCCAGAATGGATACGGGTCCGGGTCGTATGAACGGCTCAGATCCAGGTCCACCAGCGCGGCCTGATAAGTTCGCGGGGTCAGATAGTCGGTGAATAGAGATTCGTACGAGACCGCCTGGAGTTTTACTTCCACACCAATCGCCGCCCAGTTTTGCTGAATGCTCTGAGCTAATTGCGCGTGAATGGTATCGTCCGGATAAACCATCGTAAATGAAAGTGAAACGTTGTCTTTGGCGCGTACTGTCCCGTCTGGTGGAAGCAAGTAGCCGGCAGCTTTAAGTTCATTTACGGCCTGATCAGGGTCAAAACCGATATGTTCAACACCATCATAATATGCCCAGGTAAGAGGCAGGATGGGCTATCCGCCACAACCGCCTGACCCTGGAGCAAATAATCCACCATCCATTGGCGGTTAAGGCCGGTCATTAAAGCATGGCGGATATTTCTTATCCTGGAAAAACGGAACATCATTATTGCCAAGGTTGAATAAAACCATGGTCAAGCGTGGCAATCCGGCTGGAATAGCAAGACAAGTTGGGGTCAGAACAGGCCGATGTAAGAATGTTCGATGGTATCTGGCTGATGCCAAGCACTTCTCCTGCCTTGTAAGCTGCCAGCGCCGCATCCGCCATCGGGTAATAACGGAAAACTATCTGTTCCACAAACGGAATCTTGACCATAGTATTTATCTGAGACAGTCAGCACCACGCCGGTAATTTGTCCGCTTTCAACGGTAAGATGGTCAAACTTATACGGTCCACTCCCGACCGGTGCCAGATTGAACTCAGTATTCGATAGTTGATCCGCAGATGACAGTTTCGAGCAGGTGCTTGGGTAAAATCCCAAAAGTTAGATAATCCAGAAATGGAACAAACGGTTCCGGTAAAGTAAATTTGATATTCTTATCGTCAAGACGGGTGATCTCCACCTGGTCCCACATGGAGCGCACATCCGCAGAAAATGCTGAATATTCACTGCGCAGCAGGCTGATCGTAAAAAGCACATCATCGCTGGTGACGGGTGTACCATCCTGCCAGACAGCATTGCTACGGAAAGTGACATTGTAGATCGTCCCGTCGGCAGAAACGCCCCATGACTCGGCCAAGTCCGGTTGCGGGATGCCTCTCGAATCGAACTTGATCAGGCCGCTGAAGAGCAGCCGATCTACTCACGGTCAGCAGGATTGTTCAGGTCAAGCAGCGGGTTCAATCGCCCAAACGAGCCGACCAAGGCTTCGGTATAAATTCCCCCACTGGCTGGTTCGGGCAGAATTGGGTTCTGGGTTGGTTGCTGGGTTAACAAAAGAACCGCCACCACGATCAGTGTCAGCACAACCACCAGGATTTGCCAGCGCAGTTTCTTCATTTTTTGAAATAAAGAAAGGCCGCTCGCAGGCGCAAAATGCAATCCCAGCGATGGCCTTTCTCCTCAGAAAGTAAATATTATCGGGCAGAGATGATCACAGAAGTGATAGCCAGGATGAAAAAATAGCACACTGAAAATGATCGTCACCCAGAAGAGGGTTTTCTCAATCCCACGCCGGGCGGTGAAAACGCCCCCGGCATCCGCACCGGTCAGATCGCCTAAACCAGCACCCTTGCTTTGCAGGATAATACTGATAACCAAGGCAATTGATGTTAAAATCAAAGAACCATCTAAAAAGTTTTGCATTTGTCAGCCTCCAGAGTTTTTTAGCCGTCAAATTATACCTGTTATTCTGGTAAACCGTCAAACAAGATTCCCGGAATGTAGATTGCGATTTCTGTAATTATAGGGATGATTCGTGGGGTGTTAGGTTAGATTTATCTCCCTGAACGTCCTCTTTGTATCTGCATCGCAAAGGTAGTTCAAGTACCCAAATTCTGTTCCAGACAAGATTAGTAGAAAGGGAATTACATGCACGAATTGACCATCAATCTGCATATGCATACCACCTACTCAGATGGGTCTGGCACTCACGCAGACTTGGGGCACATCGCCTTAAAGACCGATGTAGATGTACTTCTCGTTACCGATCATAATATCCTGGTACAAGGGGTTAATGGATACTATCGGGATGGGAAAAAACGTGTTCTCGTTTTAGCTTGCGAAGAGATCCATGACCAGGATCGTGATCCGCAGAAAAACCACCTGCTCGTCTTTGGTGCTGACCAGGGAACTGGCTCACATTGGCCAATAACCCCCAATCCTTGATAAATGCGGTGCGTGCCGCTGGCGGCATTTGCTTCATCGCACACCCAGTTGACCCCGCCATGCCGGCTTTTGGCGAGACGGATATTTCCTGGGTGGATTGGGATATTACCGGCTTTACCGGGATCGAACTCTGGAATGGCTTCAGCGAACTCAAATCGGTCGCAAAAGGGAAATGGGAGTGCAATTGCTTATGCTTCTTCCCGGAGTTTATCCCTCATGGTCCGTTGCCTGAAACACTACACCGCTGGGATGAATTGACAGCCAAAGGCCAGCGTGTGGTGGCTGTCGGTGGCTCAGACGCCCATGCCCTGCATAAATCCTTGGGTCCGCTGCATAAGATCATCTTCCCGTACGAGTTTCACTTCTCAACGATAAATACCCATGTCCTCATCCCCACACATCTCACTAGGCGATTTGATGCGATGACCACAAAATGGTCTTTGATGCCCTTGCCGCTGGTCATTGTTTCATCGGCTACGACCTTCCTGCTCCGACACGTGGCTTCCACTTCTCTGCCCAGAGTAAGGACGGTACTGCTATCATGGGAGACGAAATCACTCCTCAATGGCGCAGTAACCTTGCAGGCCAAACTCCCATCCGCCGCTGAAATCCGACTGGTCAGGAATGGAAAGGTAGTCAAGACCTTGGCACAGCGAAACGCTGGTCTATATCATCAACGAACCAGGGATTACCGCATGAAGCCTATAAGAACTATCTTGGGAAAGTTGCGTGGGTGGATATTTAGCAATCCGATTTATGTAAAGTAAGATCTCCCCAAAACTGCTCTTTTCGCTTACAATACATCCCGTTCAAGTCGCCCCGCGGCTTGCCTTCCGCCCCCGGCTCACCCACGGTGAATGTCCGGGAGCATATCCCGAGGAAAGGAGGTTTTCCTGATGCGTCATTATGAGTTAGTTTGTATTGTCCATCCTGATCTGGACGAGGCCGCGTTTAACGGCGTCGTCGAAAAGGTCAAGGGCTGGGTTGTCGAGACCAGCGGCAGTGTGGATAAAGTCGAGGTCTGGGGCCGCAAGCGCCTGGCTTACCCATCAAGAAACATCGTGAAGGTCAATACGTGCTGTTCAATCTCAGTCTCGAACCCACTGCTACCGCGGCCATGGACCAGAATTTGCGTTTCCTGGAACCAGTCATACGATATATGATCTACTGCGGTTGAATAAGTAGTACTGTCGTCAGCTATCGACCTTTGCCTTTCGAGTAAGGAGGAGGCCATGAGTCGTGGATTGAACAAAGTCATGGTGATCGGTCATTTGGGGCGCGACCCTGAAATGCGTTACACCCCTTCGGGACGTCCAGTAACGACCTTCACGGTTGCAACCAGTCGTTCATGGAATACCGCCGATGGCGAACGCCATTCCGAAACAGAGTGGTTCAACGTTGTCACCTGGGGTAACCTGGCTGAAATCTGCAAACAATACCTGACCAAAGGACAACAAGTCTACATCGAAGGCCGCCTGCAAACCCGACGCTGGGAAGATAAAGAAGGCGTCAAACACTCCACCGTCGAGATCGTCGCCAATGAAATGATGATGCTCGGCGAGCGCCGTGAAGCAAATAGCCATGCACCGTCCGGTGAAGAGCCTGTCGTCTCGGAAGAATCCGAAGGCCATTCTGGGGAAGACGAATTTCCCTTCTAGCCTTTTTAGAAGTAGCGACGATTGTATATCAGCAATATAATCGCCGCTACCAAATGCAAATTGGAGTTAATGAACTTATGGAACGTGAACCTCGCAATGAAAATGATATGGATCAGGGCGGCGAACGCCGTTATTTTGCTCGCCCCAAAGTCTGCCAGTTCTGTGCTGATAAGCACCTAACAATTGACTACAAACAGGCGGATGTTCTGCGCCGCTTGGTTACCGAAGAAGGAAAAATCCGCCCTCGCCGCCAGACAGGTACTTGCGCTAAACACCAGCGCGTCCTGGCTGGCGCCATCAAACGTGCCCGTCACATCGGACTGCTTCCCTTTTCAGGCAGCGAACGCGACGACCGATAATCCGATTAATCAATCGTGAAAGGGCATGGAATGGCACCATGCCCTCCTATGACTATATGCATGTTATTGCAACGAATATGCTGAATATGGCCAAACGCTCTGCAATGGCATGATAACATGAATGAGGTATTTATGGCAAAAGATAAGCCCACCAAGATCGCATCCAAGAAACACCTGGCTCGCCTGGAACGCGAACGTCGTCAGACGCAACTCATCACCTCTATTGCAATTGGCATTGTAGTCGTCATTGTTGGACTCATTGGCTATGGGATTCTGAACGAAACTGTTCCTTAAAGCCCGTCAACCTGTGTCACGGTTAATGGCGATTCGGTCAACCTGCATGAATTCCAGGTGCAAGTCCGTGTCTCTCGCCAACAATACGTTGACCAATACATGCAATACTACCAGTTCGCCCAGATGTTCGGCATTGACCCCACGACGGACTCGAACATTTTCTCAAACATTGAACCAGATTCAAACGCAGTTGGGTACCCCATCACAGATTGGTCAACAAGTGATAGATAGATATTACCAATGACCTGCTCATCCGGCAATATGCCAAGGCCAATGGGATCGTTGTCACGGCAGGCTGATGTGGATAAAGCCATCCAGGACGCTTATGGCTATTACCCGAACGGGACTCCTACCCCCACCCCTAACTGGCACACCACTTTCTTATCCGACATTGTCGGCTACACAATACGCATTAATGACACCGACCATTGCTGCAACTCTCGCCTACCGGATCATCTAACTCCGACGCTACCGACTACTGCAACGACTATCCCGAGCCTGACCGCTACTGCACTGCACGCCCGTTCCAAGCCTCACTCCGACCGCCACACCATATACTCTCGATGGGTTCCAAAACAGCTATAAAGAGGGGTTGAATTATTACGCTAAATTGGGAATGACCGAAGCCGACTTCCGCAAGATTTTCTTTGAAAGCCACCTCTACCGGCAGCGTGTCTCGGATATCGTTACTGCCAATGTAGCCCACGAGCAGGAGCAGGTCTGGGCACGTCACATCCTTGTTGCAGATGAATCGACCGCCCAGAGTATCCGTGACAATTGTTGGCCGGTGCAGATTTTGCCACATTGGCAGCCAGCCAATTCGATCGATACCGGCACCAAGGATAAAGGTGGTGACCTGGGATGGTTCGGAAAAGGCAAGATGCTTGCGGAGTTTGAAACTGCTGCTTTGCTCGCAAAAGGTTGGTGAAATCAGCCAACCGGTACAGACCACCTCTGGTTGGCATATTATCCAGGTGCTTGGACATGAGGTTCGTCCACTTACAGATACCGAATATAAGAACGCTGTCACCGCAGCTTTCAACCAATGGCTCACAGATCAGCGAACTGGTGCCAACATTGTCGTCGCCAATATTTGGACAGCCAATATCCCCGACCAGCCCAGCCTGGAAAGTGCCTTCGCGGATTTGTATGCGACCGCTACAGCATACGCCAACCAGACTCTCCAACAGCCAACACCAACACCTTAATTCACAGTTACCACTTGGTTTTACTAAGGAAATAGAAAGCGGTTAGCCTTGTCGCTAACCGCTTTTTATTCCTCATAAAATATGTAAAAGGATATATCTACTTCAGGTACTCTTCTGAAATTTCATCCAATTTTAGGCTGATGATCTGACTGGCTGAATCACGTCCCATCGTCACCCCATAAATGACATCCGCCGCTTGAACTGTGTTGCGGTTGTGGGTGATGATGATGAACTGTGTTTCTTTGCTCAACTCCAAGCAGCAGATCCCGGAAACGGCCCACGTTCAGCCTCGTCGAGCATGGCATCCACCTCATCCATCACGCAGAACGGGTGTCGGCGAAACCTTGAGCAAGGCAAAGACCAATGCAATGGCTGTCAGGCTGCGCTCACCGCCTGAGAGCAGGGAGAGACCCTGCTCGCGCCGTCCAGGCAGACGCGCTTCGATATCAATACCGGTCTCGGTCAGATTTTCGGGATCGGTCAGGGTCAAGCCGCGCCGACCCGCCTCCGAATAACCGATGAAATATAACATGGAACTCCTCGGCAACTGCATCAAATGTTTTCTGAAATTCGCGGCGGGTCAGTTCGTCCAGTTCAGTAATCACCTGGCGCAGGTCGGCTTCAGCCTTATGTAAATCTTCCACCTGTGCGGTCAGGAAGATGTGGCGCTCCTTGACCGACTTGAATTCCTGTTGCGCTTCGGGGTTGACCGCCCCCATGCGCCGTAAGTTGCGCTCGCTGGCGGGTCATATTGTCTTCCAAATCGGGAGCCAATTCTGTCACCACCGGCAATTGTTCCACCATTCCATCGAACGGCAGCGGCACAGGACCGGAAACATCTGTGGCGTACTCGAATGCAACCAAACCAAAGTCATCCTCGATTCTCTGGCGCAAGTTCAGCAGGGCTTCCTGCTTGCGGCCTAGGTCAAGCTGGATCTGGTTGTACATCCGCTCGACACGCGACAGTGCTGATCTGTCCCTCAGTCTCTTTATTCTGCAATTCCACTTCCTGCGCCTCGGCGGTTTCCAGTTCCTTCTCAGCAGGTCCTATCAGGTCTGCGCAGTTCCTCCAATTGGGTATTCATCCCCGTAGCCTGGACTCGCCGGTTTTCCCGCTCAGCTTCCAATCCTGCCAATGTTGTATCTATCTCCGTCAGGCGGCTTTCCAACCCAGCCTGTTGTTCTTGCAGTCGAACTGCAATTTGTTACGCTCGCTAAGCCGCATCCGGGCATCGCTCAGGGCACGCTCAATCACAGCCGACCGTGTCCCCCAGAACGCTACCTGCTCCTGAAACTCGTCTAGAGTCAAAGCCGCATGCGCTACCACCATCAGTCTGAGCGTTTCCTGGGCTTGGACTGTATCTTTTTCATTCTGTGACAGCGTCACGGCAGACTGCTGGAACTTCTCTTTCTATCTGAAGAATATCAGAACTCGATACTCTGTTTCTGGTTGACTTGCCAGTCCCGTTGCCGTTGTGCTTTTTCTTCCCGGACTTGGGATTGATGTTCCATATCCCGGGATGTTTCCAACCTTGAACGCTTTTCTTCCACGTTCTTCTTCTATAGTCTGCGTCAAGTTCGCGTGCCGTTTCCATTTGGACGGATAATTTTATCGTCTCATTATCCAGCAATGTAATCTGATGTTCTGCTTTCTGCCAAGGATTCCTTTAATTCACGCCGCTGGCGCGGACGCCCCAACGCGGCAGCTCTGGCAGGTTTCCCAGCCAGTACTTGACCCGTTGAATGAAATACTTCGCCTCGTAGTGTCACCACGCGGACTTGCGTGGGTTGGCCGGTCAGCACTCGACGTGCCACCGATCGGTCTCTGACAACCAGCACCTGACCAAGTAGCAAATCCACCACTGGCTGCAGTTCCACCGGAGTCTTGACCAAGGTCGATGCAACACCCAAGCATTTGGCATCCGGTTTCGTTCTTAGTGGTTCAATGGGAGAAAGCCAGTCCAGCGGCAGGATTGAAGCCCGTCCTGACTTGTCTGAATCGAGCAAAGCCAGAGCCTGTTCAGCATCCCGCCCGGACGTCAAAAGGATGGCATCGATATACTCACCTAGAGCCGCAGAGATCGCCACTTCCAGTTCTACCGGAACATCCAATGCAGCAGAAAGCGCTCCGCGAACCCTTCCTGATTTGGACTGTTGGGAAGCATTAAGGAGTAGTTTTGCTCCATCAGCATAGCCAACTAAGGATTGTTCAGCCTGCTCCAGGACATCCAGTTGCGCCTTGAGCCGGGCTTGTTCAGCCTGTTTGACAGCTAGCTCAGCCTGTTCTTGCTTAGCCTTTTCCTCCAATCCCGCCAGAACTCTTTTGCGCATACTGGAATTCTGCCTCGGCTTTTTGCATTGCTGTTTCTGCTTTTTGACGAACCGAGGTAGCGGCCTTGAATTCCTTCGATACCAGCCCGACCGCCGATTCAGCCAAGGCAATAGCCTGAGTTGCAACTTCCAGTTTTTGTTTCTGGGTTTCAGAACGCGCGGCCATTTCGTCCATGCGACCGTGCGAGCTGGCTCGTTGGGCAGTGAGTTCATCCAATTTCTTCCGAGAAGACCGAAGGTCCGATTCGAGGCGGGATTTCTCAGCCTGGCACTTGTTCAGGGCGGTATGGGCTTCCATGGCTTGAGTTCTGCGCTTCATCATATTCCGACAGCAGGCGGGTAGCCTCAGTCTCAGCCTCCAACAGACGTTCCGCTGCAATTTCGGATTCCTCGCCCATACGGGATTGTTCACTCAAGGTCTCTTGGCGGTTGTCCAATAGGGACCGTTGACGCTCATCGAGCATGGCCAGATCTCTACTAACAGATTCGCGGTTCTCATGTAGGTGCGCTGACTGGCGATGCCAGGAGTTCAGTCTCGCCCGCAAACCGTTTAATCGGTCACGGAATCCTGAAAATTCCTGCCGCACACTCTGGTAGGTTTCACGCGCCTCGTTCAGTCTGGTTTCTTGGGTTCGTGCAAGGTCCATTGCCTCGGTCAGATCACGCTGGGCGAGATGCCAGTGGAAACCATACCATTCGTGCAAAAGCACTCGCAAATCAGCCTGTACTTGGGAATATTCCTGAGCTCGCGCCGCTTGGCGTTCGAGACTCTTTAGGCGCGGCTCCAGTTCGGCCATGATATCGAGTACACGGTCAAGGTTACGCTGTGAAATCTCCAACCGGCGAAGTGACTCCTCACGCCGGGCCCGATAGAGGCCTATACCTGCAGCTTCCTCAAAGAGGCGACGGCGTTCATCGGCCTTAAGGGCAGAGAGGCATCCACCAACCCCTGCCCAAGGATGGTATAAGTTCGCTCTGAAAGACCAGATTGCGCCAGCAGTTCGTTAATATCCTTCAAGCGGACATGCTGGCTGTTTAGCAGATACTCGTTGCGACCATCCCGGTAGGCGCGCCTTGAAAGGCTGACCTCAGAAAAATCCACCGGGAGCCAGCCGTCGATGTTATCAAAAGTTATACCTGCTGAAGCCATACCAGCGCGTGGCCGTTGTTCGGATCCGGTAAAAATCATATCTTCTGTCTTCTTGGCGCGCAATAGGCTGAAAGTCTGCTCCCCCAACACCCAGCGCAAGGCATCAGCAATGTTGGACTTCCCAGATCCATTCGGCCCGACGATAGCAGTAATACCTTCTGCAAATTCAAAATTTGTTTTTGCCGCGAAGGTTTTATAACCGTGTAACTCAAGGGATTTAAGGCGTAATGGCATTAGATTATTTGGTGCTAAAGGCTAAGATTTTTCAATAGCTTCCAGAGCAGCCTGGGCAGCTCGCGCGCTCAGCTACCTGCTTATTGTGCCCGCTGCCACGTCCATAGGCTTTGTCATTGATCTGCACTTCGATTTCGAACGTCCGCTGGTGGTCGGGACCGCTGATGGTTTTGGTAACGTAATTTGGGATACCCAGTCTCTCACCCTGCGACCATTCCTGTAGGCGGCTTTTGGGATCACGGGAATCCGACGAGAGAATTATCTGTTCACTGACCTGTTCCAACATGGGGTGGACAAGACGCTGGATGGTGGCAATATCGTTCTGTAAGTATAACGCCCCTATCACAGCCTCAAACGTGGCACACAAGAGCACATCTTTCTGCCGACCACCTGCTTGGTCTTCCCCATGCCCCAATCGCATGGCAGAGCCTAGATGCGAAGGCGCGGGCGAACTCGGCCAATTGCTCAGTACAGACCAGCGCTGAGCGCATACGCGTCAGTTCTCCTTCTGCCATTTCAGGGAAATGATTGTATAGCCAGGCTCCAGCAACAAAATCCAGTACAGCATCACCCAGAAATTCCAAGCGTTCATTATCTTCTAACGCCTCATGATGCTCATTAAGGTAAGAGCGGTGCGTCAGGGCACGCGTCAGCAGGAGTAGATTCTTGAATGGTAGCTCCAACCGCTCCGCAAGCGCGACCGGAGACTCTTCGCGATTCCCTTCCGGGATGTTGTTCATCAAGACCTCCCAGAACTCAGTGAGCGCCAACCCTCCTATCCTTTAGGAAAAGGATCGGGTCGAGGGGGGTTCGCGGCCACTCAGTTCTCAATATATTGTCATGTCGATTGTAACCCAATTCAATCGGGCTGACCAGCGTCTATGATACAATCGCCTAGTTTTCACCAAGGGAGATGATCATGACAGAACCTCTTGCCAATGATATATTTTTCCTGGACAACGTTGAAATGGGTCTAGGAGCTTGGGCCTGGGGAGACCGCAGGTTCTGGAACTATGGACGCGGTTACTCCGATGACGATATCGCCTCCGCCTTCCAAACTTCTCTGGCTGCAGGAGTGAACCTGGTGGATACCGCGGAAATCTATGGCTCGGGTCGCTCCGAGTCCCTGCTCGGCCAATTCTTGAAAACCACTGACAGACCGGTTCTGGTTGCTACCAAGTTTATGCCTTTCCCCTGGCGCATGGGAAAACGTGCCTTTCGAAATTCGCTCCAACACAGTATCGAACGCCTCGGCATCCCGAAAATTGACTTGTACCAGATCCATTGGCCTTTGCCCCCTTTCCCGGTAGAGACATGGGCGGAGGCGCTGGCGGAGGCAGTTAAAGCCGGGTGGACACGTTCCGTTGGAGTTTCAAATTACGATAATTACCAGATGGAACGAACTTACACTGTGCTTTTAGAAAAAGAGATCCCCCTGGCGTCCAACCAGGTGGAATACCACTTACTAAACCGGAAGGTTGAGAAAAATGGAATGCTTGACCGCTGTAAGGAAATGGGTGTGCGTTTGATTGCCTATAGTCCACTAGCAAAGGGACTCCTGACTGGTAAGTACACCCCGGAGACTCCACCAATGGGACCACGCGGACGCAATTCCGGCAGAATCTTGAAGGAAATCCAACCGTTAATCGCCCTATTGGCCGAAATCGGCACAGGCCATGGAAAAAAGACTCCCGGTCAGGTGGCATTGAATTGGGTTATCTGCAAAGGTGGATTGCCCATCCCCGGTGCGAAGACTGCTGGTCAAGCTGGACAAAACGTCGGTGCCTTGGGTTGGCGGCTCACAATCGAAGAAATCAAAGCGTTAGATGATTCCAGCGATAAGTTCACAAAATAACCGGCAAGGGTAATTGTGGCAGATTGATTTTACAAAGAGGACGAAAGAGATACTGAACGGCGAAGACGAAATTCAAATTAAGTTCGATGCTCCCATTCATCTCTCTGCCTTTTTCATACCTCAACTGCTAACACAGAAGCATGCCGCTATCGTGAACGTATCCTCAGGGCTGGGTTTTATCCCACTGACCATCCTGCCAGTCTACTGTGCCACCAAAGCTGCTCTCCACTCGTTTAGCTGGACAATACTGCACCAACTGTGCATATCGAGAGGTATGGTTTTTAGGTCATCCCATCCAGCGTGAACACCAAACTCGATCGAGGAACGCGTGAACAAATGAGACAAGAGTACCGCGGGATTCCTCCATCAAAGGTTGCCTAGGCGACCCTGGCCGGCCTGGTGCAGGATGAGTTCGAAATTGCCGTGGGATAGGCTTAGGATCTACATGCGGGGACGCGCCAGGATGCTGACCAGATCTTTCAGCGAATGAACGGGAATTGGTAAATGGAAACGATTGGGCTTATTGCTGCGATGCCTCAGGAAAGTGAAGCACTCCTCCGGTGCATCAATGGATGGAAACGTACCGCGCTAAGCCCATTTCGAGGGTTTCGATTCCAGATTAGTGATCGAAATTGCTTGTTGGTCACTTCTGGTATGGGACTCAAGCGCGCAATAGATGCAACCCGCTCCCTCTTGGCAGATACAAGCCCGCATTTGCTGGTCTCTTTCGGTATCGCGGGTTCAATCAATGATAATCTCCAAATTGGAGATGTAGTCGTTTCTGGGAATTCTTGTTTGTTAGACAGAGGCCTGCCTGGGCAGTTTCAGCCTCTCGCCTCTTTATCGGAGGAGGCCTGGAACGCAGCCTCTCGAGTTCTAAAGCCAGAAGGTGCGCTCCTGGTTTCCGGGACAGCCATTACCACACGCGGATCTCATGTTGTCCTGCAAGGATTGGATAAATTGGCCTCCCCAATTCTGGAAATGGAGACAGGAGGCATTGCGCGAGTCGCAGCTGAAATGGGAATTCCGCTCGTATCAATCCGTTCGATAAGTGATCGCCCTCAGTCGCCAATCCCTTTCGCCCTCGAAACGATTTTGGACGACAATGACAACCTCCGGGTTGGCAAGCTTCTTATGATGGTCTTCCGCCACCCTCAACTTCTCTTCCAATCCCGGCAGATGATGCAAAATTCCAGGAAAGCTGCAAATCATGCAGCAAGGGCGCTTATTGCAGTGCTGAGCCAGTCATCACCCGTCATATCTACATGAACCATACAAATCAAGGTGAGGATTTCTTCCAGTAGATGACGGGCTTTATCCTAAAAGTCGCGGTAGGATTATTCCTTCCGCGAGACCAAACCTGAAAACATACGCCGAATCTCCCCTTGACTCGGCTCTTTCTTTTGGATATAACCACTCAAGATAGCACATGTCCAATTATGTCTCCCGAAAACCACGAGGAAAATCTACAGTGCTTAAGCGAACCAATTCCAGCGACCGAAAACAAAACAATGGAACCCTGAAAAGCGCAAAAGCCGTACTTTCCGGCAGGAGCAGGAAGGGTTGGTTCGCCCGCTTATTGCCTTTCCTCGGTCCAGCGTTCATCGCCAGCATCGCCTATGTGGATCCCGGCAATTTCGCCACCAATATTCAAGCCGGCGCACAGTTCGGCTATGAACTGCTGTGGGTTATCCTGGGCAGTAACATGATGGCCATGCTCCTGCAGGCGCTCTCCGCCAAACTCGGCATTGCCACCGGCAGGAACCTGGCCGAGCACTGCCGTGAACGCTTCCCACGCCCAGTTGTGTGGACTATGTGGGTGCTCATGGAGCTGGTCGCTATGGCCACCGATCTGGCTGAATTCTTGGGCGCAGCAGTGGCGCTCAACCTGCTCTTCGGCCTTCCACTTTGGATAGCCGGCCTGCTGACCGCTGTAATCACTTTTCTCATCCTCGGCTTGGAACGCTACGGGTTCCGCCCGCTGGAAGCTGTCATCACTGGCTTTCTCGCTATTATTGCCTTCAGTTATGTGGTCGAACTCCTTCTCGGCCGCCCGGAATGGGGTCTCATCCTCCACAGCACCTTTGTCCCACACTTCACCAACGCCGAAAGCATCCTTCTGGCAACCGGCATCCTGGGTGCAACCGTCATGCCACATGCCATCTTCTTGCACTCCGCCTTGACCCAGGGACGCGTGGTTGTCAAAAAGCCGGAACAGCAGAAACGTCTCTTCCGCTTTGAAATCATAGACGTGGTCATAGCCATGGTCATTGCCAGTTCTGTCAACGCCGCCATGCTCATCACGTCTGCCGCCACCTTCTTTCAAACCGGGACGAACGTCGGTACCCTTGAGCAGGCATACCTGCACCCTCCAGCCGCTGCTCGGTCCGCCGCGGGAATCGTCTTCGGGGTGGCACTACTCGCTTCCGGGTTGTCATCCTCCTCGGTCGGGACGATGGCGGGCCAAGTCATCATGCAAGGCTTCCTGCACTTTCACATCCCTCCCTGGATACGCCGGGTCGTAACAATTATCCCTTCGTTGATCGTCATCTTCATCGGCCTCGACCCGACCCGTACATTGGTAATCAGTCAGGTGGTTCTTTCGTTCGGTCTGCCGTTCGCCGTCATTCCGCTGGTGTTATTCACCAGTAATAAAGACCTTATGGGTATGCTAGTCAACAAACACATCACAACGCTCCTCGTCAGTTTGTCTGCCGTGCTGATTATCGTTCCTCAACTTCTTTTTGCTTTATCAAACATTCTTTGGGAAATAAGCCTATGTTCAAACACATTCTTGTTCCCTTGGACGGTTCTAAATTGGCCGAAGCAATCCTCCCAGTCGCGGCCTCCCTGGCACAGGCGCTTAAAGCGCCGGTAACCCTTCTACACGTTATCGAGAAGGACGCTCCTGAAGAAGTCCACCGCGACCGCCACCTGACGGACTCCTCTGAAGCCGAAGCCTACCTCGCCGAGACTGCCAGACACGCTTTTCCTCCTAAAGGCAAAGTGGACTGGCACGTCCATACCGCCGCCGTGGCAGACGTGGCCCGCAGCATCGTTGATCATTCCGCCGACGAGTTCCAACCCGATCTGATCCTCCTTTGCGCTCACGGGAACAGCGGGATGCACGACCTGTTCTTCGGGAACATCGCCTCAGCAGGTCGCTGCAGCCAGCGGGACCCCGGTCCTGTTGATCAAACCGTTGGAGTTTCCGTCCCTTTTAAGATAAACCGTATTCTCGTTCCGTTGGATAACGAGTCCATCCACGATAAAGCCATCCCGATTGCCGAGGAACTGGCAAAAGCCTGCGGAGCGCAACTGGACCTGCTGTGCGTCATCCCCACCTTGGGCACGCTCTCCGGAGAACAGGCTGCCTCCGGAAATCTCATGCCTTCCACGACAACCGCCTTTCTGGATATAGCCGAAGAAATTGCCCAGGAGCACTTCCAGGCTCACCTTGACGAATTCCAGAATATTGGCCTCCCCGCCACTGCCGAAATTGCCCGCGGCGACCCGGCGCAGGTTATCGCTAAAACCGCTGAAAGAATCGGTGCAAATCTGATTATCTTTGGCACGCATGGTCGAGCTGGCCTCGACGCCTTCTGGAATCGCAGTGTCGCATCCAGCGTGGCCCGCAAGACACAAATTCCCTTACTGCTAATACCGCTCTCTGGGTAGTGTGTGCCATTCCGCGGAGGTCCTCCAGGCAAAGTTTTAAGAATTGATACTTGTATCACTTTTGATGCTAATTTTAGGCACACCCTCAAGAAGATCGAGCGGTTGTGCCTGTTCTTATTCTAATCATTCTCTAATCTGCCAGACTCTTGACAGGTTGAAAGCATGCGGATATATTACACTCCGCTTAACTAATCAAGGATGTTTATAATGTCGCCTACTAAAGTATTAACGGAAGTGATACGTGAATGGTCTGAAGTCTTCATGCACCGTTCTATGCGTGACTTCAAGCGTTTCATGGGTGCAACGGGACTGTCGTTTTCCCAGATCAACATCCTGATGCGCCTGGTCCATGGAGGGAGTACCGGCGTCTCGGAGATCGGTGAACAACTGGGCGTAACCAACGCCGCAGCCAGTCAGGCCGTGGACCGGTTGGTGGGATTGGGTCTGATCGAACGGACAGAGGATCCTGAAGACCGCCGCGCTAAACGATTAATCCTGACACAAAAAGGCCGCGCATTAATTGAGCAGGGTATCGAGGCCCGTAGTAAATGGATCGAAGACGTAACAGATACTCTAACCCCAGAACAGCAAAACATGATTATTTCCGCGCTCACCCTGCTCACGCAGGCAGCACGCAAGACGGAAGAGTAGTCCCATAAATCCGGTGAAACGAACATCTTGCTCGATTTAAGAAGCCAGTAAAATCGAAAAACAATCTGCTGGTACATCAATTTGGAATATCATTTTGAGGAGTTTCCATAACCATGCTACGACTAGCCAGATACTTAAAACCCTATCTCCTTTTGATCCTGCTTGCCATTGCCCTGCTGTTTGTGCAGGCGAATGCTGACCTGGCCCTGCCCGACTATATGTCGAAAATCGTCAACGTCGGCATCCAGCAGGGCGGTGTGGCAAACGCCATACCCGTGGCAGTCCGCCAAGCCGAAATGAACAAGCTCACCATCTTCATGAGCGCGGATGACAAAACCAGGGTGCTCTCCGATTACACCCTGGTGGATAAAAATTCACCCGATTATGCCGCCGATGTCAAGCTGTACCCCGACATTGCACAGGAACCTGTCTACGTGCTGAACAAGATCAACAGCACAGAAACCACCTGGCTGAACCCCGTGATGGGCAAGGCATTTTTGATCGTTTCGGGCATCCAGGAGGTCCTGGCGGACCCAGCCAAGGCATCTGCCATGGCTACCAGTCTGGGCTTCGACCTGTCCAAGCTTCCGCCGGGGATGGATATTTTTGCCATACTTGGGACAGCTTCCCCCCGCACAGCTTTCCCAGTTGAGCAGCATGTTCGATTCGAAATTTGCCGCGTTGGGCGACAGCATGATCGTCCAGGCAGCTGTCACACCGGTCAAGGCCGAGTACATTGCCCTCGGAATGGATACCGGAAAGCTGTCGTCCAACTATATCATTCACATCGGCGTGCTGATGCTGCTCGTGACCTTGCTCTCCGGGACCTGTACGATCATTGTGGGCTTCCTGTCAGCCCGAACAGCAGCCGGGCTGGCGCGCGATCTGCGCCGGAATGTGTTCCAACGGGTCGAAAGCTTTTCCGCTACAGAGTTTGACAAGTTCTCCACAGCTTCGCTGATTACCAGGTCTACGAACGATATCACCCAGATCCAGATGGTCGTCATCATGATGATGCGCATGGTTTTCTATGCACCCATCATCGGGATCGGTGGCGTGATCCGGGCCATCGGCAAAAGCGCCAACATGTGGTGGATCATCGCCCTGGCGGTCGTCGTGCTTCTCGGCTTGATCCTGACCGTATTCTCGATTGCCCTGCCAAAATTCAAGATCATCCAAAGCCTGATTGACCGGCTCAACCTCGTGACGCGTGAAAACCTGTCCGGGATGATGGTCATCCGGGCCTTCAACATGCAGGCGTTCGAAGAAACCCGTTTCGATAAAGCCAATAAGGATTTGACCAGCAACAGCCTGTTCATCAACCGGGTCATGGTTGTCATGATGCCGGTGATGATGATGGTCATGAACGGAGTGACCCTGCTGATTATCTGGGTCGGCGCTCATCAGGTCGCCCAGTCTTCGATGCAGGTTGGCGACATGATGGCCTTCATGCAATATGCCATGCAGATCGTTTTTGCCTTCCTCATGTTGGCGATGATGTTCATCATCCTGCCAAGAGCGGCTGTATCTGGTGATCGCATTGCTGATGTTCTGGAGACCGAACCGGTCATCAAAGACCCGCAGGACCCCAAGCACTTTGAGCGAGCCGTTCAAGGGAACGGTCGAATTCCGCAACGTCTCATTCCGCTATCCTGGTGCAGAAGAGGATGTTCTGCACAATATCAGCTTCACTGCCCAACCCGGACAGACCACTGCCCTGATCGGTACCACCGGTTCGGGAAAATCCACGATCGTCAGCTTGATCCCGCGCTTTTACGATGTCACGGAGGGCGCTGTCTACGTGGATGGGACCGACATCCGGGAGGTCACGCAGCATGACCTGCGCGATCGGATCGGTTACGTCCCGCAGAAGGGCACGCTTGTTCTCCGGCACGATCGAAAGCAACCTACTTGTATGGCGATGAAAACGCCAGCGACGAAGAATTGAAATTGGCCGCCGACATTGCCCAGGCCACCGAGTTCATCTCCACAAATCCAGAAGGCATGCAGACCGAAGTGGCGCAAGGCGGGATGAACGTATCCGGCGGACAGAAACAACGTCTTTCGATCGCACGCGCCTTAGTGAAGAAAGCGCCCATCTATATCTTTGACGATAGCTTTTCAGCCCTGGATTTCAAGACCGATGCAGCCTTACGCAAAGCGCTCAAGGAGCATACCGGTGCGAGCACCATGATGATCGTGACTCAGCGCATTGCCACCATCAAGAATGCAGAGCAGATCATCGTTCTGGACGAAGGCAAGATCGTTGGCAAGGGCTCTCATGAGGAACTTATGAAGGATAGTGAAGTTTATCGAGGCATTGCCTTATCGCAGTTGAGCAAGGAGGAGTTGGCATGAACACGCACAGAGCACCCCAACAACCAATCCCACTCCAATGGGTGGTCGTCCCCCTATGGGCGGCATGAGACCGGGCGGTGGCCCGATGGCCATGATGAGAAGAGGCGAAAAGCCCCGTGACTTTAAAGGCACTCTGACCAAGTTGATCCAATATCTTGGGCAATACCGGTTTTTGATCTTGTTCATCTGGTTACTCGCGATCGCCTCGACGGTTGCGATGATCGTGGGTCCCAAGATCCTAGGAAATGCCACCACCAAGCTGTTTGAAGGGGTGATGGCTCAGATTTCCGGAACCGGTTCAGTCGACTTTGGATATATCGGTCATATTATTGTGCTGACCTTGACGCTGTACCTGGTCTCCGCCTTGCTGAGCTACGGCCAGGGTTGGATCATGTCCAATGTGGCAATGAATATCACCTACCGTTTCCGCAAGGATATTGCTGAAAAGATCAACCGAATGCCGCTAAAATACTTCGACGGCACGAGCCACGGCGAAGTGCTCTCCCGCATCACTAATGATGTGGACACGGTCAGCCAGACTCTGAACCAGAGCCTGACGCAGATCATTACCTCCATAGCCACGGTCATCGGTGTGCTCGTGATGATGTTCACCATCAGTTGGCAGATGACCTTGGTGGCTTTGGCCATGCTCCCGTTGTCGTTCGGTATCATTGGCCTGATCATCGGCAAGTCGCAGGTCTTCTTCAAACGCCAGCAGGATTACCTGGGGCACATCAATGGTCACGTCGAAGAAATGTATGGCGGGCATGTTGTGATGAAAGCCTTCAACGGTGAGGCCAAGAGCGTTGAGCAATTTGACCAGATCAACGATGTCCTCTTCGATTCAGCCTGGAAATCGCAATTCCTGACCGGCCTATTGTTCCCAATCATGAATTTCGTCGGTAACCTAGGCTATGTCGGCATCTGTATCCTGGGCGGTTACCTGGCCGTCAACGGCACCATCACCATTGGTGATATCCAGGCTTTTATCCAGTATGTCCGCTCGTTTACGCAGCCGATCTCGCAGATCGCCAATATCTCCAATATTCTCCAGCAGACGCTGGCCGCAGCCGAGCGCGTGTTCCAGTTCCTGGCTGAACCTGAGGAAATTCCCGACACACTGACCCCTGTCCAGGTGGAAACCGTCGAAGGCCGCGTGGATTTCAAGAACGTCCATTTCGGTTACAACCCGGATAAGATCATCATCAATGACTTTACCTTTTATGCTGAACCCGGCCAGAAAATTGCCATTGTCGGTCCGACCGGCGCTGGCAAAACCACCATGGTTAAATTGTTGATGCGCTTCTATGATGTCAACAGCGGCGCCATCCTGGTGGACGGTCAATAACATCAAGGATTTCAAACGCGACGACCTGCGCTGTATGTTCGGCATGGTCTTGCAGGATACCTGGCTTTATAACGGTACCATCATGGAGAATATCCGCTATGGGCGTTCGAACGCAACGGATGAGGAAGTCATCAATGCCGCCAAGGCTGCGCGCGTGGACCATTTTGTCCGCACCCTGCCGGAGGGTTATAACATGGTGCTCAACGAAGAGACCACGAACATATCCCAGGGCCAAATGCAACTGATGACCATCGCCCGCGCCTTCCTGGCTGACCCTAAAATCCTCATCCTGGACGAAGCCACCAGTTCGGTGGATACCCACACCGAGGTGCTAGATCCAGAAAGCCATGGATTCACTTATGAAGGGCCGCACCAGCTTTCATCATCGCCCACCGCCTGTCCACCATCCGTGACGCGGACTGGATCCTGGTGATGAAGGACGGAGATATCGTCGAGCAGGGCAAGCATGCGAAACTGCTGGCAAAGAAAGGTTTCTACGCCGAGCTCTATAACAGCCAGTTTGAAGGGAAAGAAATCTAACCTGAAAGAGAATCAACAGACCATTTCAAATGAAATCCAGCCTCTTCCATATTCATAAAGGAAAATTGGGGAGGCTGGCCCTCTTTCATCAAATAATTCCTGGAGGATTTGTCGACAATGGAAACGAACATAAAAGATTCAACTGAGGCGCCTTGGAAAAACGGATATCCTGGTCACACCAATCGGATTGGGCGTTATGGAGCTGGCGGGTGGAGGTGGACTGATTGGTCGCATGTTCCCGATCATTCCTCAGGAAGAAAAAAATGCCATTATCAAGGCTGCCCTGGATGGCGGCATCAACTGGTTTGATACTGCGGAAATGTACGGTGCGGGAGTATCTGAACGTTCCCTGGCGACCGGCCTGAAAGCTGCCGGCAAATCTGACCGGGAGGTCGTCATCGCGACGAAATGGCAGCCTTTTTTGCGGACTGCGAGCAATATACCCGCGCAGCATCGAAGACCGCCTGCACTTCCTGGATGGATTCAGCATATCGGAATTATATGATTCACCAGCCTTACAGCTTCTCCTCCCCGGAAGCTGAAATGAATGCCATGGCCGACCTGGTGGAGGCGGGGAAAATCCGGTCGGTGGGAGTCAGCAACTTCAATCCTGCCCGAATGCAGCGGGCGCATGCCGCACTGGCAAAAAGGGGTTTTCCGCTGGCGGTAAACCAGGTTCGTTATAGTTTATTGAACCGGGATATCGAGACGAATGGGATCCTGGACACGGCCAGGGAATTGGGAGTGACAATCATCGCGTACACCCCGGTTGCACGCGGCCTGCTGACCGGGAAATATCACAAGGATCCGGGACTATTGGATCGAATGTCTGGTTGGCGCAAAGCAAGCCTGCAGCGCAACCTCGAGCGGACCCGTCCCCTCATCGACGTCATGGACGAGATTGCCTCCAAGTACGATGCCACAATTGCCCAGGTGGCTCTGAATTGGTTGATCAACTTTAATGGGGAGATCGTTGTAACCATCCCAGGTGCAACCAGGGTTCACCAGGCTGAGGAAAGTGCTGGAGCGATGAAGTTCCAGCTCTCCAATGATGAATTGGCCCGGCTGGATGATGTGTCACACAGGTTGTAAGAGCAGGTTCTTAAAACCTTGCTGAGATCAACATCCGACCGGATCACAGGTTTGGTTCCGTTGCCTCAATATTCGTATTTAGGAAAATAAGCCTGACAATACGAAGGTAGTCGCTCCCTTGACACTTTTAGTTGGGAGCATTTGCTGGCTTTTCTTGGTTTCTTCCTTGTTTTTACCCTGCTGGCCTGGCTGCACTTCGAGCGGCGTAACGTGCGCGTCAGCGGGCCCGACAGGCGGAAGATACCCGTCTGGATGACAATGAGCTGGTGGTTGTCGCTAGGCGGGAAACAGAAATCACTTTCGGGAGGTCTTTGAACTTCCCGAAAGTGATTAAAGCTTTCTATGAAGCACGGGGATTTTCTTCGTTTTTCTCTACGATTTCTATGGTTATGTCTTCCACCTATATTTTCGCCACTCCCTAATATTCAATCACCTCGGTCCTTATGGATAACTCGAGGTACAATTCAATTCTCAAATTAGATCCCGAAAGGTTATTAATGGCCCGCTCAAAAGATATATCCCGCTACCTTGTCAATTGGCAAAAAGAAGTGGACGGTACGTCCCTTTATCTCGCGCTTGCTGAAATCGAAGAACAACCTAAACTGGCCGAAGTCTACCGGCAGATGGCAGCCAGCGAAGAAAAACACACCGCTTTCTGGGAAAAACGATTGGAGGATTCTGGGGCTGTACTTCGGCGGCGCAAACCCTCCTGGCGAGCACGTACCTTGCGTTTCATGGCCCGCAGTTTCGGCGTAAATTTCATACTGCCAACCCTCACTGCAGGCGAAGTGGCCACCAGTAGCGAATACGACAGCCAGTCCGAAGCCGGAATTAGCATCATGTCCGCGGACGAAAAATCTCATGCCCGGCTGTTGTCCGCGGCCACTGACCGCTTGAGCGGATTGATGGGTACCGATGTAGCGCAATTGGAAGGCCGTCACCGTATCGGCGGCGGAAACGCCCTGCGGGCTGCTGTTCTGGGCGCGAATGACGGCCTTGTCTCTGTCCTCAGTCTGACCATGGGCGCAGCCGGAGCCAATCTGCCCGGCCACGGCGTGCTCATCACCGGTATCGCCGGCCTGCTGGCTGGAGCCAGTTCCATGGCATTGGGTGAGTGGCTTTCGGTGCAAAGTTCGCGTGAACTATATCAGCGGCAGATTGCGATCGAAGCCGAAGAGATTGCCACCCATCCCGAAGAAGAGCAGGAAGAACTAGCACTCATTTACCAAGCAAAGGGTCTGCCGAAAGAGCGCGCCCGTGAACTGGCCGCCCATATTACCGCCGACAAGGACAACCTCCTCGATACCCTGGCCCGCGAGGAGCTTGGCATTAACCCAAAAGAATTGGGTGGCTCGCCGTGGGAAGCAGCGGTCACCTCGTTTCTCCTCTTCGCCTCCGGTGCGTTCATTCCCCTCTTTCCGTACATCTTCCTCCATGGACTCACCGCCGTCGTCATCAGTTTGGCAGTCGGCGCGCTGGCGCTCTTTCTGACCGGCGCGGCCATTACTCTGATGACCGGCAAAAGCGTGTGGATTTCTGGCTTCCGGCAGGTGCTGATTGGGATTCTCGCCGCCGCGCTGGTCTTTGGCGTGGGCAGATTGATTGGTGTCTCGATCGGCGGATAACGGATTTCACTGCGAGCAACCAACCGGGAAGCCCAGAAAGTAATCGCAAATCCCCGGTGTCAATTTAGACACCGGGGTTCCTTTCTGGGGTAAAATTCGCCCGTTCAAAAATTCACTCCTTGGATAATAGACATGCCTACTCCCTACTGGGTTCAAGACGCCATTTTCTACCAAATATTCCCCGACCGTTTCGCCAACGGTGACCCGGCCAATGACCCACCCAACCTTGCAAAAATGGGGTTCAGCGCCCACTACCTGGGGCTTCCAGGGCGGCGACCTGCGCGGTATCATCCAGCACTTCGACTACCTGCTCGATCTGGGGATTACCGCAATCTACCTAAATCCAATTTTTACCGCCACATCCACGCATCGCTACAACACCAGCGACTATTACCAGATTGACCCCAAACTCGGCACGATGGCTGATTTCCGCGCACTTGCTCGACACCGCTCATCGCAATGATGTGCGTCTCGTGCTTGACGGTGTCTTCAACCACGTCGGGCGCGGTTTCTTTGCCTTTGTGGATGTTCTCGAAAATGGCGAAAACTCCCCTTACAAGGACTGGTTCCATATCAAAGATTTCCCGCTGGACGCTTACAACTGACGGTAAGCCGGAAAATTATCTAGGCTGGTGGAATCATCAAAGCCCTGCCAAAACTCAACACCTCCAACAAACAGGTCCGGAAATATATTTTCGATGTGGCTCGTTACTGGATCGAACAGGGTATTGATGGCTGGCGCTTGGATGTACCTAACGAGATTGACGATGATGATTTCTGGGCTGAGTTTCGCCAGGTCGTCCGCTCCGCCAACCGGGACGCCTATCTGCTCGGTGAAATCTGGGACGTGAACCCGCGCTGGGCCAATGATAATCACTTCGACGGTCTGATGAATTACCCTGTACGGGATGCGCTTGTTGGCTCTGCTCCAGGGCCGCGAAAATGCCGTCCAGTTCAGCGAGCGCATTAACGGCTGTTCAAAGCCTATAAACCCGAAAACCTGTCCGCCATGTATGTCCCACTCGACAGCCACGATACCGAGCGCTTCAAAACCCTGGTCGGCGGGAATACCGACAAGCTCAAACTGGCTTTCCTCTTTCAGATGGCTTTTCCCGGTGCACCAGCAGTCTATTACGGCGACGAGATCGGCCTGGAAGGCGGCAAAGACCCTGACTCTGCGGCGTGCTTTCCCATGGAAGGAAGCCGACTGGAACCAGGAGCTGCGCGCCTGGGTCAAGACCCTTATTGCGCTGCGAAAACGGATCCCCAGCCTGCGCCGCGGTGACTACCTCCGATTGCTGGCTGAAGACGGCCATTATGCCTTCGCCCGTACCCTGGGGGAAGACAAAGTCACTCGTGGCATTGAATGCCACTTCACGGGCACGCCAGATCGAAGTGCCCTGCTCAGCGCTGGACTGGGGCGAGGGACACGTCGTCCAGGATCTTATCAGCGGCGAGAAGTATACTGTCAGTGGAGGTAAATTGTCTTTGAACCTTTCTCCTTGGAGTGGTGTTTGGATCGGGTGAACACCTCGTATGAGTATTTTCTCGGATAGTTCTCCATTTTCTGTATTCGTTTTACTTCCCTTGGTTGCCGGGGTGACAACGCAAGTAATAAAATACCAGTAGACAGAGCCATCCCTCACGTAGACTTCTCAAATCCGGCATTACGTTCGCTGATTTCCCCCTCAGAAAAGTCCACAGAAGACACCTCTTCAGGAACCAGCCGTTCTGATTTCGCTAGCGACCTGCGACCCTGAAATTCTCTCCCTTGTTGCCAGCTGCTTTTCTTAACCCCAGACTGCTTTCACCAGCTCCGGCAAGATTTCTCCTGATTTCCCTCGAAAATAATAATCCACTGAGGGCGTCAGCGGTGTCTCTTCAACATTGATCTCCACGATGACAGCGCCGTTTTTCTTGGCCAGCATTGGTAGGTTGGCTGCTGGCTGCACCAGACCCGAGGTGCCAATCGATAAAAAGACATTGCACCTCCGAGAGGCCTCTATTGCGGTTTCAAGTATGTCTTTCTGTAGTACTTCCCCAAACCAGACCACATCCGGGCGAAGTTTCGACCCGCAGGTGGGACAGGTTGGCGATTTACCAGGGATTTCTTCCCATTCTGTGAATACCCCACAACCGCGCGAGCAAATGATGCGCGTAATATTACCGTGTAATTCAATCACATGTTTACTCCCGGCACGCCAGTGCAAGCTGTCGACATTCTGAGTGATTAGAGTAAAGTCTGGCAAATGCCGTTCAATTTCCACGAGGGCATAGTGGCCAGCGTTGGGTTGTACTTCTCCAGATTTTAAGCGCCGAGCAGCGTAGAATTGCCAAACTAGTTCTGGGTTTCGCTCAAATGCTTCGGGCGTGGCCAGGTCTTCAGGCCGGTGCTGCGCCCATATCCCGTCCATCGGGTCACGAAAGGTCCGCAAACCGGCTTCCTGCGACACGCCCGCACCAGTCAATGCGGCGACATGTGTAGAAGAACGCAGGAAAGTGGCGAGTTCGGGAGGAATTTCCATATTTGATTTTGCACAGGTTCATGGATTATCGCGCACGCCAAACGCCCATTCGAAATTCGTCCCGAGCGTGTTGGCTTGGTAAAAGCGTTCATCGGACATAGACAGGTTGGCCGCGTTTTCCGGGAGAAATCAGGGGAATTGGCTTTCGTCGATAAAGCCGCTGTTCAATTTCAGCGATCCCGGCTTCACTCCACATCCAATCCGACTTAGCAAATGACAGGTCCAACGGACGGGTGTAGCCGCGCAGAGTTTTTCGTTTTTCGGTGTTTGTGTAACTCTCGAAATATGTCATCGCCAGTTCTCGCAGGCCGCGATAGACCGGCTCACGGAAACGTAGAAAGGCGTAGTTCGATTTAGCGATGCAACCCCAGTATCCATTCTGCTGGAACAGTGCCAGTACATGATCGTCATCTGCACCGGGCTCAGGCACCAGGTCCAGGATGAGTGGACGGTAGCCAAGACGAGCAAGGGCCAAAGCAGCAAAAATCCCACCATCGAGACAGTGCGCCTGTCCATCAGTCATCACCCGCAACGGCGACCGGTTGAGATCCTCAGCGATGTAAGGGATACTATCCAGGTAAGCCTGGATCTCTGCAGGACTGGACAGGCGCTGGAAGGTATATAGCAGATTGGGTGTAAGCCGTGATTCGAATTCTGAGATGACAATCATATTCCACGTTATTGTACATCGGAACTGGTCATGATGTAAAATAAGGCATGCCAGCCATCCAGGTCACCAATCTCACCAAAACCTTCCGCACCAAACGTAAAGCCGCTGGGTTGGGTGCCAGCTTACAATCGCTGCTCCGGCCGGAATTTATTACTGTCGAAGCGGTTCGCGACCTGTCGTTCGAGATGGAATCGGGCGAACTGCTCGGTTTCATCGGTCCGAACGGAGCCGGCAAATCCACCACCATCAAAATTCTCACCGGCATCCTGTTCCCCAGCGGAGGCGAGGCCACAGTTCTCGGCTACATCCCCTGGAAACAGCGCCAGAAACTGGCCTACCACATCGGCACGGTTTTCGGACAGCGCCCGCAGTTGTGGTATCACCTGCCCGCCATTGACACGTTGACCCTGTTCGGCAAAATCTACGAGATGGAAGACCGTGAGACCAGGTAGCCGCATCGCCTAACTGGCGGAAGCCTTTGAGATCACCGACCTGCTCGAGACCCCCGTCCGCAAGCTCTCGCTCGGTCAGCGGATGCGCTGTGAAGTTGCCGCCTCGCTCCTGCACAAACCCAAACTGCTCCTGCTCGACGAACCATCCATCGGACTGGACGTGGTCGCCAAACAGCACATCCGCGACGCCATCCGCGAGATGGCTAAACAGGAAAATGTCGGCGTCCTGCTGACCTCGCACGACGCCGGAGACCTGGAAGCACTCTGCAAACGCGTGATCATCATCAACCACGGACAGATCGTCTACGAAGACAAAGTCTCGATCCTCAAGCGTTCCTTTCTGACCTCGAAACTGGTCGAGGTGCGTTACGCCGAGCAAATTCCCGCCGATTTCCACATCGAAGGTACGGAGACACTCAAGGTGGCAAAGGAACGCTACGGAGTCAAACTGCGCTTCGAAACACGCACAACTCCGGTCGAGAAAGTAATGGCTGCCCTCTCCGCAGCCGGGACGCTGGTGGACATCACCGTCTCTGACCCGCCGCTGGAGGAAGTCATTGCCGCGATTTACAAAAAGGCAGAGAACAAAGAGTAGAGCGCAGTCTCCATTAAGATCCTAATAAATCTCCACGTATTGTTCTCTTCTCTCTTACCATGAAAAAATACTTGGCCATCTTCAAAATCAATCTGCTCAACAGCCTGGCCTACCCCGCTGAACTGGTGACGCGCTCTGCCATGATCCTGCTCTTCATGTGGATATTCTTCCAGTTGTGGCATATCACATTCGCCGCTGCCGGCTCGGACGTCATCAACGGCCTGAGCCTGCACGACACCATGTGGTACCTGCTGCTGGCCGAGACCCTGGAACTGGGCCGCCCACGCCTGGCACGCGTCATCTCCGAGCAGGTCAAGGATGGCTCTATTGCCTACCTGCTCAACAAACCCTACAACTTCCTGCTCTATCAACTCTCCAGCGGACTGGGAGAATCCCTTCCGCGCATGGGTATGTTATTCGTGCTGGGCGGTGCACTGGTCTGGGCTCTGGCCGGACCGCCCCCGAACCTAGTCAACTGGCCGCTGGCGCTGGTCGCGCTGGCCGGAGCCTGGCTACTGCACTTCTGCGTCAACGCCCTGATCGGCTTATCTGCCTTCACGGTGGAAGAAGTGGCACCCTTCGAGTGGATTTACCAGAAACTCGTCTTCATCCTGGGCGGGATGCTCATCCCGCTGGACTTTTACCCGGCCTGGCTGCAAACGATTGCCAAATCCCTACCGTTCGCCTATATGATGTACGGTCCAGCGCGGTTGTTCGTCCAGCCTGATATGCGACTTTTTATGGTAATCGTCATTGGGCAACTCCTCTGGCTGGCAGTACTCGGTGGCTTGCTGGTGCTGGTCTTCTCTCGCGGGATGAAAAGGCTGGCAATCAATGGAGGCTAACCACATTCGTGCAGATTCGAGCAGACCCGAGCAGGATAATATCCACCCCAAGAACCAGCGACACTTATGCATTCTGCAAGAGCAGGTGAGCAATCTCCCGGCTTGCGAGGGGATTGCATACCTTGAATAGACCTATGCTCCGTGAATTCAAATTTCTTCTCTCCCTCTGGAAGACCAACCTCGCCGCCGCGATGGAATACCGCGTCGCGTTCCTCTCCCAATCCATTGGCATGATCCTGAACGATGCAGTCTATTTCATCGTCTGGATCATCTTCTTCGACCGCTTCCCTTCCATTCGCGGCTGGCAATTGACCGACATGTTCCTCGTCTTCGGTATCTCTGCCAGCGCCTTCGGACTGGCCGGACTGCTTTTCGGAAATGCCTTCAACCTGGGTGACATCATCGTTAAAGGCCGGCTCGACTATTATCTGTCCCTGCCACGCCCGACCCTACTGCACGTTCTGGCATCCCGCGTTGTCCCAAGCAGCTTCGGGGATTTCCTATACGGATTTCATCAGTTATTTTGCTTCCGGCCAGTTCAGCTTGGACGGGCTGGAACGATTCATCATTGGTGTAGGTCTGGCGACGACTGTTTTTGTGGCGTTCCTAGTAATTATCCAGAGTCTGTCATTCTGGTTGGGAACTGGCGGCGTCTTTACCAGCATGGCCATCAACGCCATCATCACCTTCGCAATTTACCCCATTACTCTCTTCAATCAGACCGCCAAGGTTATTCTGTTCCTGGTTGTCCCGGCGGCCTTCATGGGCGCCGTTCCAGCCGGGTTTGTGAAGGGCTTTTCCTGGTCCACATTCGGGCTGATGCTGCTCGGCGCTGCCGGGTTTCTGGCACTTGCCATCTTGGTCTTCCATGCTGGTCTCCACCGGTATGAGAGCGGCAGTGCCATCCAAACCGAGGTTTGAAGAATACCAATAAAGGTATGCAAGACTAATTTACCAATATGGCGGCGGAAAAATGGGTGCTTACACTCAACGTAAGCTGTTATTCCCCCGGGTGTAAAATCAACCAGATGGCTCAAACCTCCAGATAAACCGATCAGGAAAGAAGGAGATCAGATGTCTACAACCGTAACCTCAGAACAGTTTGTCAAAGCTTCACCAGCCCAGGTCTATTACGCCCTCACGCACGCCTCCGCCTTGCACGAATGGCTGTGTGATTTTGCCACTGTTGCTCCGCGTCCCGGAGGGCGGATGTACCTGTGGTGGCATGGTGACTTCTACTCAGCTGGGGAATACGTTTCCCTGGAAGAGAATAAATCCGTTAAATTCAAATGGTTCGCCCGCTTTGAACCCGCCGCCACCGAAGTGACCGTCATGCTGACTCCCAAAGGTGATGGAACGCTGGTAATTCTTAACCATATTGTCCCGGATGGCGACGAATGGAAAAAGCGCGCCCAGAGTTACAAGGCTGAGTGGGACTCCACGCTCCTTAACCTGGCCTCAGTCCTCGAAACCGGTCTCGACCGGCGCACGATCGACCGCCCGATGCTTGGTGTCAGCATCAGCGATTTCAGCCCAGAAATTGCCAAAAACTTGCATATGCCTGCCACCCATGGCGTGCGTCTTGACGAGGTGCGCCAGGGCATGGGTGCTCACGCTGCCGGTTTGCATAAGGATGATGTCATCGTTGAATTGGACGGAAAAACCATCACGAACGATTATGGCAGCCTTGTGGCTGCACTTGTAGGCAAAAGAGGTGGCGATAAAGTGGAGGTTGTCTTTTACCGCGGCCCGCAGAAGAAGACAGCCACCATGGAACTGACCAAACGACCATTCCCTGATATCTCCTGGGATCCGTCTGAACTGGCCAAACAAGTGCACCTTAATTACGACGACGCTCTCAACAAGCTGGAAACCTGTTTCAAAGGCGTGAGCGAAGCCGAAGCGGACCAGGCGCCTGCTTCCGGCGAATGGAGTGCCAAACAAACCCTTGCCCATCTCATCCATACCGAGCGCAACTGGATCGCCAGCTTGGATGACTCGGTCGGCGGATATGAGCGTCTCGCTGACGATTGGGGCGGAAACATCCTAGCCCACGTCAACGCTACGGTCGAGGCTTATGGCACTGTCAAGGGCCTGATCGATGAACTGAAACGCCTTTCTATTGAAATGGTTGCTTTCCAAGCTGCCCTACCGAAAACCTTCGTGGAACGAAAGGGCAGTTATTTCCTGAACGCTGCCCAGATACTCGAAATGGAATCACATACTATTTCTCATATCGACCAAATCAACGCCGCCCTCGCTGCAGCACGAAAATCTTAGGAATGGTGGGAAGCCGTCTAGTTATAGGTAAACTTATCGTTGTTGTTGGCAACACCGGCGTCGGCAAGACCACCCTCGTGCGGGCTTTATGCAAACAAAGTGCGTTTGTTTCTGCCTTGGAAGAACATAAAAATCGGTCTTTCCAGAGTGTTTTTAAGAGAGATGCACGTTACGCCCTCGCCAACCAACTGGATTACCTGCTGCTGCGCGCCGAGCAGGAGCGCCTCCTGCGCCAGTCGCCACACACCGGCTTGATGGATGGCGGTTTGGAAATGGATTTCCATGGTTTCACCCGTCTATTCCACGCCCGTGCCTGGCTGACCGATGCCGAATTTGATCTATGCAAACGCTTCTACGAATTGGTGCGCATCTACCAGCCTCCGCCGGATTTGGTCATTCACATGACCGCCAGTCCGGAGATTATCGTCAAGCGACTTGCGGGCCGCATGCGGATAAACATCGCCACCACTGAAGACATCCTCCAACTCGATGCTTTCCTTGACGAATGGCTTTCCACTCTTCCCCCCGACCATCTCCTGCGACTCGACGTTTCTGCAAATGAAATTGGTTATCGGCACATCCTCCCATCTTTACTGAATTCACTTCAGTCCTTCTACAGATGACATTGAGTAACCCGAAGCCAAGAATATCCTTGGAAATTTATTCAACAGCGTCTAATTGGTATGCGAAGAATTCCGAGTTCTACTAATGGGTGTTATTCATAAAGCTCGATAGTTATCGCCAAAACACTCCGCAAACTCATCGTGAATGTTCTCTTGATCGATTTAGGCAAAGAGATTTCCAATATAGAATCCATTGGCAACGCCCTCACTTGCCTGAAAGACAATCTGAGAACATTCATAAATCAGGCCGCTCAGAATAAGTATCCAAGCAGTAGATAGACGGTACCTAGTAACAACAGACCAAACCTATGTCAAAATGCCTTCTTCCCTTCATCCTGGTAGCCAGTCTATTGCTGGCCTGCAATACATTGGTCGTACCCATTGTGCCACATACACTTACATCCACACCCCTTTACCCGAGTACAACAATCACGCCCTTGCCGCCCCCTCCAGTGTCTGCGACCAACGCGCCGTTCGATATTGCTTGGGACGATCGTTCTTTCTTTCGTCAGAATCTGACTAGCTCCTCACAAGGCATACTCGAGGGATTGCCCGGCGCTAGCATATACCACATTGCCTTCAGCATCGCTGATCCACCCACCCGCCTCGCCGGTGTGGAGAATATCCGTTACACCAACCAGGAGACAATCTCTCTTGCCGAAGTAGATTTTGCCGTTTTCTCGGAGATTCTGGGTGGAAGTATCTTGATAAACGACGTAACGCTCGATTATCAGCCCGTCTCAGTTACGCATCAGGATGGGTTGATGCGTGTCCCACTGACCACAACCTTGAAGCCAGGTGAATCTGTCATCATTCATGTGGAATTTGAAGTCACCGTCCCATCACTTGGTGGGGATTTCTACTACGGAATATTCGGTTACAACGATGGGATTCTGTCGCTGGCACATGCCTATCCCACCATCTTGGTCTATAACGAACAGGGTTGGAACAACCAGACTCCCGATTTGGATGGCGACCCGCTTTTCTCTGATGCCAGTTATTACCTTGTCTCGGTTGATGCCCCTTCAGACCTGGTCCTGGTGGCCTCAGGGACGGAGGTTGACCGTTCGGAAGTGGCAGGCAGCAGGTTCTGTATGCTGACGGACCGGCGCGCGATTTCTTCCTGGCGGCCAGTTCCAGTTTCGTAAAACACTCTGAGACAATTGGTGAACTCACCATCAACAGTTATGCCCCAGTCAGTCTGAGCCAGTATGCACAGACTGCGCTCAAGATAGCCGAAGCAGCCATCGCAGATTTTAGCCTCCGCTATGCTCCTTATCCCTACGCCGAGTTCAACATTGTTCCCATCATCACCTCAGCGGGTGGGGTTGAATTTCCCGGCTTGACCTCGATCGCGGAGAATGTTTACACTGACCCTGTTTTTTTGGAGGTTGTCGTTACGCATGAGGTCGGGCACCAGTGGTTTTATAACCTGGTCGGCAATGCCACCCAGGGTCAGCCCTGGCTTGACGAATCGCTCGCGGAATTCGTCACATGGCAGTACTACCTCGATCAACATGGCTCCCAAGGGGCGCAGTCATACAGTGAAGGAATGCGGTATAACTGGGACATTCTCAACGATGAAAAAATCCCCATCGGGCTGCCAGTCTCTGAATACACGAGTGACGAATACGTCGCGATCGTCTACGGGCGCGGACCATTCTTCCTACTGGCCTTGCGCGACCGTATGGGCCAGTTAACCTTCGACCGATTCATGAATGCCTACGCGCAACGTTTCAAATGGTCTATTGCCACGACTGCTGATTTCAAACAAGTAGCCGAGGAGACCTGCACCTGTGACCTGACGTCGTTGTTTGACGAGTGGGTAAATCCATGAGCAAACTTAACTCGATCTGGGCCTTTACCCAGCTCTCTGTTTCGGTAAGCTGCAAGCCTCTGGCTGCAATCGCCACGACTTTCGGAAGCCACCGTAATATTCCTCAAATGATATATGAAGGAGATCCTCCATGCCCGCCTATGTGATTGTAGATATTGAAATCACCAACCCCGCTGGCTATGAAGAATATAAAAGAATAGCCCCTGCGGCTGTGAAATTATTCGGCGGCAAATACCTGGCACGCGGCGGTCCAAATGAAACTCTCGAAGGTGATTGGAAAGCCAATCGCCTGATTATTCTCGAGTTCGAAACCACCGCCAAGGCCAAAACCTGGCTCAATTCACCCGAGTACGCCCCGGCACGCAACCTGCGCCATAAATACGCCCGTTCCAAAATGGTTGTCGTGGAAGGTGCATGAAAAAATACCCGGACTAATCCATCGCCCAGCACCGCACCGTGTACAACCGCAGATGGATTTAGGATATATCTACAGTGTGCCCAATGGTATGCTCCGCCTGCTTGAGAAGGTAGCTGGGATAATCCTCGAGGTGTTGGATACATCAGTTTTTTCGGAAACCTGAACCTGGTCAGGCGCAGAAACCATAACGACAACACTACAGTAAGAATGGATAAAACTCATGAAACTCAAATATTTCATCGATACCAACAAAGGAACTACTTTTATCGCTATTCTAGTCTTAATGGCGATCTATCATCAGTGGCAGAACACCACCGCCTGGGTTTACCTCGCCTTGCAAGGTACCTACGGCCTCCTTTGGGTGCTTAAAAGCAACCTGTTCCCTGATGCCTCTTGGGAGCGTAAGACCAGCCTTTGGTTTGGGTTGGTGTCATGGTTTGCGCTGACTCTGTATTGGTTCCCTGCCTGGTGGATCATATCAAAGGGCATCACGTCACCACCTTGGCTGCTGGCGGTCTCTGTCAGCCTGAACGCCTTTGGCACCTTTTTCGTCTTCGCCGGGGATATGCAGAAGTTCACCGCTCTGAAACTGCACCCAGGCGAGCTCATCACCGACGGCCTTCTCAGGTTGTCTCGCAATATCAATTATTTTGGCGAATTCCTGATCTACACTGCCTTCGCCCTCCTTCCGATGGTATGGTTTGCTTTCCTTCCGTTGATTGCTTTCATCGTCACATTTTGGATTCCGAACATGGTCCGCAAGGAAAAGGCACTTGCTGCTCTTCCGGGCTTTCCAGAATACAAAAAGAATACCCATATTTTCATTCCATTCCTTCTCTAGATGAACCATGCCCAGTTTTCGTAGCCGAATTATCCAGCGCATCATGCGCGATTCCAAAATGCGCTCCTTGGTGACCTTCCCGTTGAAGTACGACGTCGTCGGTTTGATTTTGCCGCCCGGCGCGCCATCCGTGTCCCGCGAGGTGTCTGCCTGCAGACTGTCTCGGCGAATGGTGTTCCAGTTGATTGGCTCGAACCCGATAATGCCATTCCCGGGTGTGTCATCCTTTATCTGCATGGTGGCGCCTATGTCATCTGTTCGCCCACCACCCATCGCGGTCTGGCAGGGAACATCGCAGAGGCCAGCCGGGCTCGCCTGCTTCTGATTGACTACCGTCTCGCCCCCGAGAATCCCTTCCCCGCTGCGCTCGACGACGCTCTTGCTGCCTACCGCTGGCTGATTGGAAAGGGCTACTCACCGGAACATATCGCCATCGGAGGCGACTCAGCCGGCGGAGGCTCGACCCTCGCCACCGCACTATCCTTGCGCGACAACCACGAAAAAATGCCCGCCGCCCTTTTCCTGCTTTCCCCCTGGACAGACCTAACCTTCTCGGGAGAATCCATCCACACCCGCGCCGCCCGAGACCCACTCCTTAAGGTTAAAGATGATGGCTGGTTGGTCAAAATCTATGCCAACGGGAATCCTTTGACTCATCCTTATATTTCCCCGCTCTTCGCCGATCTCCAAGGTCTTCCGCCCACCTGCATCCAGGTCGGGACGGAAGAAATCCTCTATGATGATTCCACCCGGTTGGAACAAAAAGCCCACCTTGCAGGTGTGAACGTAACGTTGGAAACCTGGCTGGGGATGTGGCATGTCTTCCAGGTGTTTGCGCCATACGTCCCTGAATCACAGCAGGCTATCGAAAAAATCGGGGAATTTATCCGGGACCATTTATGATTACTGCAGGCTTGGGAAAGCCCCTCGCTATTGGTCGCACTGCTGAAATCTACACCTGGGGAGACGGTCAGGTGCTCAAACTCTTTTTCGATTGGTTCGATCTGGAAAACATCCAGTTCGAACAGAGTATGGCGCAGGCCGTCCATGCTGCAGGATTGCCTGTCCCGGAGGCAGGCGAGGTGTTGCAGATAAATGGACACAATGGTTTGATTTACGAGCGTGTAGTCGGGGAAAACATATGGGAAGTCCTTATAAAACGACCTTGGCGACTTTTTGCTTTAGCCCACCAAACTGCGCAACTTCATGCAGATATGCATGCCAATACGCTCCATCTCGACCTCCCACCCCAGCGCCGTAGGTTGGAAAGAAAATTCGACGCCACAGATTTGTTACTTTCACCCCTTAAACAGGCATGTCTGGATGCTTTGTCGACTCTTCCTGATGGCGATAGCATCTGCCACGGTGACTTTCATCCTGGCAATATCCTGTTCTCCTCCGGCCATGCTGTAATTATTGACTGGATAGATGCTTCTCGCGGCAATCCTCTTGCCGACGTGGCTCGCACGTCGATCCTTAACCTGGGCGCGGCGACCAGTTCTCAGGTCCCGATAACTACACTGAAGGTTCTCGTCCGCCTGTTCCATTCGGTTTACCTGAGCCGATATTTCCAATTGCGTCCTGGTGGAAAAGCAGAATACCGTCGCTGGTTGCCGGTTGTGGCCGCCGCCCGACTAAGCGAAAATATACCAGAATTGGAGCGTTGGCTGGTACAGCAGGCAAGAAAGGTTTTGTAACCCAGGCTTTATATTTTAATATCGTGCTATACTGACATCGAGTGATACATTGAAAGGAGAAACCATGAACCATATTGAAGGGAATTTTAAGGGCGTTCGCTCTGTCAGCATATACTACCAGGGTTGGCTCCCGGTAGGGGACGTGAAGGCTGTCCTGCTCATCGTCCATGGTCTTGGTGAGCATAGCGGTCGCTACATGAACGTGGTTAATCACTTTGTGCCTCTCGGCTATGCCGTTTACGGGCTCGATCACATCGGACACGGTAAGTCAGATGGCGAACGCGAAATCGTCGAGCGTTTCGAGGATTTCACCGAGAATCTTACGGTTTATTACAACATGGTCAAGGTTTGGCAAGCTGGTAAGCCCATCTACCTGCTAGGTCACAGTTTGGGTGGACTGATCGGCTCGTATTACTTGCTTGATCACCAAGCTGATTTTAAAGGTGCCATCATCTCCGCACCAGCCATCAAAGTCAGCGAAAGTATTTCACGGGTCACCATCACCATGAGCAAGATACTTTCTGCCATTGCTCCGAAGGCGGGTGTGCTGGCGTTGGATGCCACCGGCATCTCACGAGACGCGGACGTGGTAAATACCTATGTAAACGACCCGCTGGTGTTCCACGGCAAGACTCCCGCCCGGCTGGCAGCTGAAATGTTGAAGGCTATGTTGCGCGTCACTGCTGAGTTGGGGATAATTTCCCTGCCTTTTATCACCGTGCAGGGCAGCTTAGACAAACTGGTTGACCCCGGTGGCGCTCAGCTTCTGTATGATAAAGCCTCGTCGAAAGACAAGACCATTAAAATCTATGAAGGGTTCTATCATGAGGTTTTTAACGAACCAGAGCGCACCGTGGTGCTCAAGGATGTGGAAACCTGGCTTATCGCTCACCTCTAACCACTAGGATTGACAGAGACCAAAAGAGACGGCAGTCATTGAACTGCCGCCTCTTTTTATGATCCTAAGGGTTATTCCACTTTCCCGACCCAATATCGACCAGCTTGGATGACCATCTTATCCGGTACATCCGCCAGGATGATCGCCCCGTTTCCTATGCGCACTCCGGCGCCGATATTCACGCCTATCGCTGTTGTCACTCCCATGCCGATGAGCGTTTGTTCTCCAACGTGGACGTTTCCTGCCAACAATGCACCGGGGGCGATGTGAGTGTATGTGCCAATTTCGCAATCATGTGAGATCACCGCGTTGGTATTGACCATGCACTTCGCATGGAGAACGGCTTCCGATCCAACGTATGCGTTGGCGAACACCTGCACCCCGTCTCTCACTTTGGCGCTCGGTTCGACGGTCGCCCGCGGGTGTATCAACGCGGGGAAAGTGAAACCAGCTCGTTCAAGTAGCTCAAAAATCCGTACGCGTACACCGATGTCAATAATCCCACCTACACCATTAACCGCTTTCTTTACCCCCTGCTCGAGAAGTGTCTGAAGTACCAACCGGGTCCCCAGTACCGGCTGACCAAGCACCTGTGTCCCAATCGCGGGATTGTCGTCCACGATACCAGCAATCGTCCACGCGCCAATCTGCCTGATCATATCAATGATGGTTTTGGCGTGTCCTCCGCCACCAAAGATCAACAGGTAAGGCTTTTCTGAAGGGGGCAGTCCAACTTCTCTTAATTTTGGTACAACTGTAACCTGTCGGATGACTTCCTCTGTCACCAGCCGATCGGTGGGCAAGGTTTCCAGATCCACCCCAAGAGAATCAGCCAGTACGCGAGCTGGTTTGGTTATCCGTAACTTCCTCGAAGGGAGCATTTGTCCAAGGGCGACCTGTACGTCCTCTCCAAGCGGGATATCTACAGGTTCATTGACTGAATCGGTAATCACTGCCAACCGGTCCCCCACCGCCAGGGTATCGCCTTCTTTGGCGAGGAGACGTAAGAACCCGGTTTCTGGCGACTCGACATCTGACGTTGCCTTCGTTGTTTCGATGGTGAACAGCAGGGTGCCTTTTTCTACAGACTGTCCATTCTTGGCATGGATTCCAACCAGCCGCGCTTCGGGTTCATTGGCGTTGAGAAGAGGGACGAGGATTTCGGATTTAATCATATTTTTTCTTCCATTATGTCATTCTGATGCGTATAGTGGTGAGACATTATTCTTCACAGCTCACCTTCTCACCAACTCTACGGCAGCGCTGACAATATCCTGCACCGATGGCAGAATGGCGTCTTCCAGACTCTTTGCACTGGCTACTGGCAAATCCAGCGCTGCCACACGCCGGACATGTAACCCGTCCATCCTTTCGACAGCGCGTGCCACCACTTCCGCACCCCAGCCAAGGGAGAGGGTTCCCTCTTCGATAGTCAACAGGTTCCGCGTCCTCGCGAGGGACGAGAAGAGCGGTTCCAAGTCAAAGGGACTGAGTTGCGAGAAAAGGATGATTTCAATAAATATCTCATGTTCCATTAACAGATCAAATGCGGCTACGCGGGCAGGTTCGAAGTTGTAGCCATAACAGGCGATGGTGAGTTGCGCGCTTTGCATGGGAAGTAATGTGAAAGCAGGATAAGCACCGCCAGTTTCTTCGACTTGAAAATCAATCAGATCGCCTTTCCCCGGCTCCAGAATTGGACGGGTATATAACATTTGTGTTCGACGAACAGCACCGGGTCGTCGTCAGCTATGGCAGCGGCGAGTAATTCCGCCGGGTCACCCAGGGCATTGGGAGCGACCACTTTCAAGCCAGGAACGCCCAGGAACATCTTTTCCAGCGACTGGCTGTGGGTTGGGCCATAGCCACGCCGCCCACCCATCGGGGTGCGCACCACAATCGGAACGCGCACCTGGTCGTTATACATCCAGCGGAACTTGGAAGCATGGTTGACCAACTGGTCAGCAATCAGCGTAACGAAATCACCGAACATGATCTCAGCCACCGGGCGCAGACCGCGAAGTGCCATGCCGGTTGCCACGCCGACAATGGCCGCCTCGGAGATGGGTGTGGTCAGGACGCGCTCTGGGAATTTCGTTGACAGCCCACGCGTCACCTTGAACGCGCCGCCGTAGGGATCGAGGATATCTTCACCGAGCAAATAGACGCGCTCGTCAGTATCCATGGCATGCTGCAGGGCATAATTGAGACGATCTAATACTGTGGTCATTAAGGTTTCAGAGCTCAACTTGGGGAATGGATCTGCATCCGCGCGAATAAAGGCATCATTTATAATAGCGGCTACTTCGGATTCAGCCTTTTTACATTCTCTTGGTGTCAGCCGGGCCCCGTGGACAGTCAGCGGGTCGAATTGGCGGATGCGGGCAAGTTCGGTAAGTGAACGTGAATCGTCGCCTTTGCTGTGGGCTGAGAAATCGGTAGGTGTGCAGAATCAGGCTTGCAGGTCCAGCCCCGGAGCGGACCGCATGGACTGTTTTATCTGCTGCAGATTGAATTTCAAGCACATCGGTTGTGTCGCATTCCCAGACCGGAATCCCGAATGCCGTAAACCGTCCGGACATAGAACCGGCCACGCCTTTTTCGACCGGTGTCGTCTGGGCATAGTGATTATCTTCAAGAACGAACAAAATAGGGAGCTTCCACAATGCGGCGATGTTTAAGCTTTCGTAGAGAACACCTTCACCAAGCGTCCCGTCGCCAATGAAAACCAGAGCAATCTTGCCTGTCCTGTGTACTTTTTCAGCCAGTGCCATGCCAGTGGCAACCGGAGCGATCCCACCCTGGATGCCGTTCGAGTAAAAATTACGCCAGTGGATGTGCTGGCTGCCTCCCCGCCCACCCACCAACCCGGTGGCCCTACCCATCAATTCAGCGGCGAGGCGATACGGTTCCCCGCCATATGCCAGGAAATGGCCGTGACAGCGGTGGTTGCTGAAAACCACATCCTCCGGCTCTGTAACCGGAAAAATCCCGGCTGCATCGGCCTCCTGACCAATATAGGCATGTGTTGTGCCGACCAATTTACCGGTCGAGAACTCAGACAGCAACCGTTCCTCGAAGCGGCGGATCAATAGCATGGTTTTATAAAGAGTAAATATTATTATCCATGACGGGAACATTATAACGCACACAAAACCTCTGTTTATTCCTTTGCCGCAGCAATTCCCGGGGAAACAGGAAGAACAGACGTAATTCCCTATCCATGGCCAATCCTATACCTATAACTCTTTTGCCATTTCTCCTCATGGTATAATCCCCAAACTATGAGTCCTGAAACAACCCCTACAAAACTCTGCCCCACCTGTGGCACGCGACTGGCGGAAAATGCCTCTCGTTGTGTTGTATGCGGTAGCGAATTCAACGCCACCCCCAAGCCAAAAGCAAAATCAGAAAAAAACGTCCAGGGGGCACGTATGCCAGAAGTTACCCTGAGTCTGCCTGTCGCGTTGGGATTACTGGCAGTCTTGCTGGTTGTTGGTGCATTGGCATTGTACATCACATTGAAAGGCACTGGCAAGACTTCCGGATAGTACAGCTATCCCAAGCCCCACCGTAACGGTCACGGTCACCCCCACGCCTACCGAGACTCTCAGTCCCGACCGAGACGCCTACGTTAACACCCGAGCCGCCTATCGAATATACTGTCAAGAGCGGGTGACTATTGCATCTCCATTGCTCTTCTGTATGGTTCCTCAGTGCCAGCCATTGTTAGTTTGAACAATTTGAACAGCACTTGCACGGATCTGCAAGTAGGACAAATCATCAAGGTACCGCGTCCCACACCCACACCACCACCCGCCCCCACCGCTAGCTTGGAACCAGCCGCTGCAACCCGCGCCGCCTGCACAGACCGCTCTATACACTGTCAAGGCAAACGACACACTTAGCACCATTGCCATCAATTATGGCGTCTCGATGCAAGCCATCAAAGAATGGAACGGGCTGAGCACAGATAACGTCTTCATCGATACGCAATTGATCATCCCTCTGTGTATGCGCTCCGCCACACCAGGACCCAGCCCCACACCAACTACGCCGCCACCTTATCCAGCTCCCAACCTGCTCCTGCCTGCGGATGGCGAAGCATTTACCCTGGCGGCCGACACCGTGACTCTTCAATGGGCATCGGTGGGTGCTCTGCGCGATAATGAGCGTTACCAGGTGACGATCGAAGTTGTCACCGGAGGGACCGGACGTAAGTTGACCCAGTACGTGACCGACACCAAGTTCATCGTCCCTGTGACTTTCCGCCCGCAGGATAACAGTTCATCTATTATGCGCTGGTGGGTGGTAGCCGTCCGCCAGACCGGTACGGATGATCAGGGTAATCCAATCTGGTCCACTGCCGGGGCAGCTTCTGCAATGCGCGTCTTTGGTTGGAGCGGCGCTGGGCCTGATCGCCACGCCGACAAAATAGCATTCAGAAATCATGAAACACGTTCCCCGCGAGACCCTTCGCGGGGGATTTTTTTGCCGGTGTATAATGACCAGTGGAGAAAGTGATGCCCAAACCAACCCTCAATGTGCGCGATTATAATCGCTATGCTTGGAACCGCCAGGTGGATAATCAACAATAAATTCACCATCCCTGTTGATCCGCAGACCATTGCCGCCGCCCGTAAAGGTGAATTTTCTGTCCTGCTGACCGAGACCAAACCTGTGCCGCGCGAATGGTTCCCACCTTTCAAAGGACTGAACCTGCTCGGTCTGGCTTGCGGTGGTGGGCAACAGGGTCCGGTTTTCGCCGCCCTGGGGGCACAATGTCACCATCTTCGACAATTCCCCAGCGCAATTGGAGCGCGACCGCCAGGTAGCTGCTCGCGAGGGATTGAACATCCGCACCGTTGAAGGTGACATGCGCGATCTGTCCGCTTTTACGGATGAAGCCTTCGACCTGGTCTTCCATCCGGTCTCCAACGTCTTCTGTCCCGAAGTCCGCCCGGTATGGCGGGAAGCATTCCGCGTCCTCCGGCATGGCGGCTTGCTGTTGGCTGGTTTTGCCAACCCCATCTACTACATGTTTGGTACGCACGCCGACGAACAGAAAACCCTGCAAGTCAGATATGCCATTCCGTATTCCGACCTGAATGATATGGAACCTGAAGAATTGGACATCTGCATCGAAGAAGGCATCCCGCTCGAATTCGGTCACAGTCTCACCGACTTGATCGCCGGTCAGACCGACGCTGGGTTCGCTATCACTGGTTTTTACGAAGATATCTGCCCCGATTCACCTCTCAGCAAGTATCACCCGGCCTACATCGCCACCCGCGCTGTCAAGTCATAAGAGGAGATCCATGATGAAAGTGATTGCCGAAAAAAAACGCATTGCCCTGGTGGCTCACGACAACAAAAAGCCGAACTTGCTGGATTGGGCGCGCTTCAATCGCGAGACATTGTCACACCACTTCCTGTTCGCCACGGGCACAACCGGTGACCTGCTGGCGAGGGAATTGGATCTCCCGATCACCCGCTTCTTTTCCGGGCCTCTGGGAGGTGACCAGCAAGCCGGCGCTGCCATCGCTGAGAACACGATTGATATGCTTATCTTCTTCTGGGACGCCCTTGAACCCCAACCCCATGACCCCGACATCAAAGCCTTGCTGCGCCTGGCTGTTCTTTATAACATTCCCACTGCCTGCAACCGGTCCACGGCAGATTTCATTATCTCGTCACCGCTGATGGGACAGGAGTATGAACATCCCACACCAGATCTGGAACGATATGCTTCCAGTCGTCATCCGCTGGATTAATAGTCGAATATCCTAATCGGCTCATGCTTATCCGAATATAAAAAAAGCTTCCGAAATCAAGTGATCTTCGGAAGCTTTTATTAATCCTAGGTGTCAATCTTCAACAAGCGTAGCAGGAGCGGTTACTTCTTCGCCAATTCTTCCAGCATCGCCGTTGTCAGTGACTTGGGCCGTTCGATGGGTTGACCCAGAGCGCGCGCCCAAACCAGGTTGGGCATCACGCCCAGGGCACGCCCAACACCGAACAACACAGTGTAGAAGTCGAACTCACGGACGCCATAATAATATTGCAGTGTGCCAGAGATGGCATCCACATTGGGAGCCGGGTTCTTGGCTTTGCCCTGTTCCTTGAGCACCGCCGGAACCACATCATAAACCAGTTCCGCCAGGCGGATGAGAGTGTCCTCCGGGAAGCGGGCTTTGGCAAATTCGAGTTGCGCGGTGAAGCGCGGGTCGGTGACGCGCAGGACTGCATGCCCGTAACCGGGAATGACCTTGCCGCCATTGAGCGTGTCCCAGGCGAATTTGTACAGTTCTTCGCGAGGGGGGACGCCGCCAAACTTGTCGCGCACATCGATCAACCAGCCCAGGCACTCCTGGTTGGCAAGCCCATGCAACGGTCCAGCCAGACCATTGAGGCCAGCCGAGAAGGCGTAATAGGCGTCCGAGAGCGCCGAGCCGGCCAGGTGCGTGGTGTGGGCGCTGACGTTGCCAGACTCATGGTCGGAGTGCAGGATGAAGTACAGGCGGGAGAGTTCGGCATAGCCCTTCTGCATCCTTGACACCGAGCATTCGTGGCAAAATTGGCGCCATAATCCAGTTTCGGATCGTATTTCGGCTCTTTTCCGTCGCCGTATTTCAGCCGGTAGATGAATGCCGCAATGGCCGGCAGTTTGGCGGTCAGGTCGAGGCATCTTCCAGGGTCGATTCCCAGTACATGTCTTTCTTGACGCCTGCATGATAGGCTTTGGCAAACTTCGAACCACTCTGCAATGCCAGCACTGCCTGCGAGAACAGCACCATCGGGTGCGTGTCCTTCGGCATGGAGCGCAGCATGGTAAATACATGGGCAGGGACGGCGGACCGTTTCGCCCATTCGGCTTCCACTTCCTCGGCCTGGGCTTTGGTGGGAATTTCGCCGATAAGCAGGAGATAAAACAACCCGCCAACATAGGGAATGGCTGCCCCGTCGGGCTTGGGGAGTTTCTCCAACACTTCGGGGATGGACATGCCCCGGAATTTGATGCCGGTTGCCGGGTCGACGAAAGAGATGTCCGTCACCATGGACTTGATGTCGCGCATCCCGCCGTAGACCTGGCCGATGGTCACCTGGTCAATGACTGTCTCGCCGTGTTCCTTGACCAGTGTCTTGACACGTTCCCGCCAGGCGGGAAGTTGGGCTGAGAGTTTCTCGTGCAGAATCATTTTAGCCTCCATTTTCCGGGTGTCGTTGCGAGGAGCCCCGCAATGGCACTAGATTTTGACCAGCGTTTGCAATACGCCGATGCTTTCCTTGACCGCCGCTGCGGATTTTTCCAACGCAGCCTTTTCATCTGCATCGAGTTTATATTCAATGACCTTTTCCAAGCCGCCGCGTCCCAATTGCACCGGCACGCCAAAGAACATATCCTTCAGTCCATATTCGCCCTTCAGATATGCAGAAGCAGGGACGATCAGGTGCTTATCTTTCAGGATTGCCTCGGCCATTTGCGCCACGGCCACCGCCGGGGCATAATAGGCTGAACCGGTCTTGAGCAGGCTGACAATCTCGCCGCCGCCCTTGCGCGTCCGGTTGACAATGGCCTCCAGTTTTTCGGCAGGCAGATATTCCCGCAACGATACACCGGCGATATTCGAGCGGCCGGTTAACGGGACCATCTCGTCGCCGTGGCCGCCGAGCACATAGCAGTCAATGTTTTCCACGCTGACGCCCGTCTCCAGCGCCACAAAGGCACGCATACGCGCTGAATCCAGGATGCCGGCCTGCCCGAGGATGCGCTCGCGCGGAAGTTTGCCAATTTTCATCGCCAGGTACGCCATCGTATCCAGCGGATTGGTCAACACGATGAATATCGCATCCGGCGAATATTTGAGCGCACTGGTGGTCGCATCGCCGACGATCTTGGCATTGGTCGTCAGCAGGTCTTCACGGCTCATACCCGGCTTGCGCGGGATACCGGCGGTGATGACCACGATATCCGATCCCTTGGTGGCCTCGAAATCGTTGCTCCCCACCACCGACACATCCTTGCCGATGATCGGCAGGGATTCCAACAGGTCGAGCGCCTTGCCCTGCGGCATGCCCTCGATAATATCCACCAGCACCAGGTCGGCGATTTCCCGCTCCGCCAGCCAATGAGCAGTGGTCGAGCCGGTCATTCCGGCTCCGATAATGGAAATTTTCGCAGTCATTGTTCCTCCTTAGGCATAGGGTTATTAGATTTATACTACAAAATAAACCTTATAATGATAGTACTCTTTGTCACACACTTATCATATAAATATCTTAAATATATATGAGCGGCAATTCCACTGCCGCCTCAATCTATATCTTTTCTGAAACATCATCCCGCTTCCTGCTCGAGGAAACGAGTGGCCTCCATGGCTGCCGCCGCTCCCATCCCCGCCGAAGTGATCACCTGCTTGAAATGCGGATCTGCAGACTCGCCCGCCGCAAAGACGCCAGGAACGCTGGTGTGCATCCGGTCATTCACCTTTGATGTAACCATTCTCCATTTCCAATTGACCGGCGAACATCTGCGTGTTGGGGGTATGACCGATAAAAATGAACAGGCCATCCGTCTGGAAGATGTCACTTCGCCGGTCTGAAGGTTTTTAATTTTAATCAATTCAACCTTATCCTCGCCGATGACATCGGTAACGACCGTGTTCCAGATAAATTTGATCTTGGGATTATCCTGGGCACGCTTCTGCAAGATCGCCCCGGCACGGAAACTATCGCGCCGATGGATGATGGTCACGGAGGTGGCAAAGCGTGTCAGGAACAAGCCTTCTTCCAGCGCCAGAGTCCCCACCGCCAACCACCACGACTTTCTTTATCTTTAAAGAACCATCCATCGCAGGTGGCGCAATACGAGAACCCCCTGCCCGGTCAATTTGGCCTCGCCCGGAATGTTGAGAAGGTTGGGGCTGGCTCCGGTGGAGATGATCAGCGTATCGGCAATATATTCGCCGTTATCCGTGACAACTTTGAATGGTCGGGATGACAGGTCCACGCTTTGGGCGGAATCGAATTCGAAGTCGCGCCCGAAACGTTCCGCCTGCTTCTGGAACAGTTCGCCCAGTTCCGCGCCACCCACCCCTTCGGGAAAGCCGGGATAGTTCTCGATGGTATTCGTCAGGGAGACCTGCCCGCCCAGTTGAAGGCCGGTCAGTACCAGTGGCTGGAGGTCGGCCCGCGCGCATAGAGCGCAGCCGACAATCCGGCTGGTCCCGCACCAAGGATGAGCACTTTGACGTGCCGGGATTCTTACTTTGGAGGTTGAAAGTCCGCTCAGGTTGGACATGGATGCCTCAAAGTTAATAATATCATTTATTGGATGCACAGGAACTGGTTTAGTGACACCCATTTCTTCATTCAGGAGACTTTCCCTTATAGGGATGTCATTCCATTCAGGGACGAGTCCAGCGTCTTAAAGCACGAGAAAGCCGGCGGCGGCTTGTCCCGCAGAGATGCTACCAGAACGCCGTCTTGGCAGGTTGCTTCTTGAGGAATGAAATAAAAGCAACTTCATCCTAGAAATAAAAACCGGGACTTTTCTCCCACGGGGGAATAATTTGGCGTGGTAATGTTCCAAAAAGAGAGATGGGGAGACAAGACGACAGGGGCAGCGGCAAAGAGCAAATACGTGCGATCTGAATAAATGTCACTTTTTTTCGAAACAACGCGGAACGAATTCCCTGCGAGAACGATGTGCCTGGCAGGTAAGATGCAACCCTCATGCGGAAGGACGCGGCGAGGTCGTGACTGGAGGTAAGGTTGTGTGTCCCTACCATAACTCTGGGGAATGTGGGTTGTGTCTCGTATTACACAAGAGAAATAATCCATTTATTGACCCTTTAATCAGGCTCGAGAAAATCGAACGCCGAATGGAAGATAGCATTTCCTTTTTGCAAGATTATTATAGCACAGATGTGCTAATATACAACCTGCACTTTCCCCTGCCAGTTTTTGGGAATGGTCACTATCTGTTTATAATTGTGGATTTTCCTTTGCGATGCTATACTCATTCGGAGATCAGTCTGCAACCTCCTAAATGCCATCCAACCGCCTATTTTCAGCCCGACCATATGACCCCGACCGTTGAGCGTGGAGGTTTTGCTCATTTCGACCAGTCTGCTGAGCATGTTTTGCATGTCGAACGGGGCGATTCCGGGACTCCTGCCATTTTCAGGCAGATCAGGAGCAAGGCAATGGAATTCCTGCAGGTCTTCAAATTGGGGTTGCCGAAATCATCCGTTGAGAGACTACCCATACAGGAACAGGATGGCTGATTTGGCCTGCGAACCGGATTCGTGAACAAACCATTTCAATTTAGTATCGATTGCCAAGGATCATTTTTCCATAGGCAGGGGCAGGGTGGGTTGCTTATATACAGGATGATTTTTCCGCGATCGAGGTGCTCATTTTCGTTCAGCTTGCACCTGGTTTCCGGACAATAACCTGACAGGAGTATAATTGTTCTATGGATACTGAACAATCGGAATTGTGCGTGAATGAGATAGTAGAATTCCATAACGGCTTAAAAATGGGCACAAATAAGGTGGTTTTTACGTCTATTAAGAGTATGGAAAAATAAGGGCGCTCTATTGAAATAGGTAATATAATCAATATGAATAAACTGTTCCCTTTCTGACCATTCATCTGTTGTGCTAACCAAAAGTGAGAGTGACCATGACAAATAAAATTCTGGGTTTAATGACGACTTTACTCCTGCTGTCAGCCTGCACATTGGCCTTACCATCCACACCCGATACCAGAATGGTGCAAACAGGAGCCGTCCAAACCCTTACCGCGTTGCCGAGCCCCATTCCGCCAACCAACACCCCCATCGCGATCCTGCCCACCAGCACCTCGCTGCCGTCCACTCCCACCCCAACCGATACGTCCGTGCCAACCTCATCACAGATCCCGACCCTGGCCTCGACAGCAATAGTGCTGCTACCGACCGCGGTTCCGGCCTACTCACCCCAGTACCCGGACCAATTCATCCGCTATTACTACAGCTATATCAATCAGCGGAATTATCAGCTCACCTGGTCCCTGCTCTCGGATAATTTTTAAGTACGCCGTTAATGGGGCCGGCGAGGGAGGCTTTCTGGGGTATGCGAATTTCTGGGACACCGTTCAGCGGGTGGACATCTATGGTGTGTCTGTCACCAGCCAGGGCGGGGGCTATGCGGTGGTGGTTGTCAACATGCAGTACACTTATCAGAACGGCGTGATAACCTCCAATCTACAAACATTCAACCTGATCTATGACTACAACCGGAGTACCTGGTTGTTCAATTCCTTCACTCCGCTTGCCACTCCGCCTACCCCGCCAGCCGGCTTGCAAACCCCTGGGCAATTCATCTATGACTACTTTGCAAATATCAATGCTGGTAACTATCAGTTTCACCTGGTCCTTGCTGACCGATCGCTTCAAAACCAACGTGAACCATAACAGTTATGCTGATTATGTGACTTTCTGGACTGGAGTCAGCCGCCTTGATATTTCCGGTGTCAGCATTGAGAGCCAGACTGCCACGAACGCAGTCGTCATGGTAGGTTTGATCTTCAATTATCGCAGCGGACCGGTGACCAGCAGCAACCAGAGGTTCTATCTGTTCTATGACTCCGGACGAGGTACCTGGCTTTTCAACTCACCCTTTTAGTTGCCAGAGAGATCCTATCCGTGAAGTTCAATCGAGAATAAAATACACCCGGTGGATGGTAGTTGAGTAATTGGTTGAACGGCTCGAAGGAGGGTAGATGTTCCTCTTAACTACCTGGGCTTTACGATCATTCGGGATAACAGGTATTTTCGGTTCAATCCTTTTCATCCTGGGTGACCTTTTATTCGACCATATCCCCGGTTCCAAAGATAGCCCCGCACTAAAAATGAGCAAGATGCCAGGAGTGCGATTGATTTCCGCTGGCACCCTGGGTCTGTTCGGTTGTTGGTTCTACACCTTCGCCTCATTGCATGTGTATCTCGCTTTTCGGCCAGCCGGAGATGTTTTTGCGTTTATTTTCCTGCTTGCTTTTACTGCTACAAGCATCTGTTATGGAATAGGGCATACTGCCTACTTTGCCATTGCCGCCGGAGCCGGAGCTGCCGCCCAACTTGGATCGGATGCAGAATTGGGCGGTAAACTGGGGAATGCCTTTTTTCAGCGGGTGATGTATATCACCTATATACCGGTGGCTATCTCCAGCATGATGATGCTTTATGGAATCGTGACAGGACAATCCATGTATCCAAGATGGATGGCAGTATTCCTGCCGATCGTTATCTATCTGTTTAAAAAACCTGTCACGCGAATATTGAAAGGGCACCTGCGAGAGATCGTCAATGACTCTTACGACAATATCGTTCTGTTCGTTTTCTATATTCTTTCCACCGTCGTGTTATGGAATGGGGTGGTCGGATAGACCTGATCGATTAAGATCTTGCCTGGTGAGGATATCAATGCGGTAAAGTATTTGACGCTGGGAAGTAGTCTTGCGGTCCTGACGCAGGCGCGATTTCCTTCGGGGAGAATCAACCAGACGGTTAAACGCTGGACATTGTTTGTATAAGAAATCCCCTTTGGCGCAGTCCAAATTATGGAATGGAGGTTTATCATGTCAGGAGACAGCCCTAATACTCTCAATATAAAATTTTCAAAATTGGCATCTGATAAGCAGATCATACGTACTGCCCAGGCACTGGAAGGAAATAATATTCATTCAATTATCGCCAAGGAGAGTGGTGAGGCAAAACGAATATTCTTTGAATTGATCCCGGATGGAGCGGAAGTTTTTCTTGGCGCTTCCGTAACAATGGAAAAATTGGGGATCAGAGAATGAAATAGATAAGTCAGGACGGTTTGACGCCTTACGACCAAAGATATTTGCAATGAACCGCGAGACACAAGGAAGAGAGATCCGCAAGCTGGGGGGCGCTCCTGATTATGCCGCAGGGAGTGTGCAGGCGGTGACTGAAGATGGTCATGTCATGATCGCTTCCAATACAGGCAGTCAGCTTGGACCCTACGCCATGGGTGCTGGCAAGGTGATCTGGGTGGTTGGCTCCCAGAAGATCGTTAAAGATCTCAACGAAGGATTGCGACGCATCCAGGAGTATTGCCAGCCTCTCGAAGAGGAACACATGCGGCAGCTTTATAACGTGGGTACCAGTGTGAACAAAGTATTAATCGTTAACCGAGAGTTTCGCCCCGGCCGCATTACGATGATCCTTGTGAAGGAAGAGTTGGGTTTTTAAGTCTTCCGGACCCCACCAACGTACCGAGAAAGGTATGCTCTGGAAGTACCCCACCAATGCCATCCTTCAAAAGAGTACCATAAAAGTTGTATTGAGTTCAGCACACCAATAAGATATCAACAAGGACAAATATCCTTATGCCGGGTTACCTGATCCTGGGAATGACTTATGCCTTTGCGGCTGCGGTACAGCCCGGACCTCTCCAAACCTATCTCATCTCCCAAACCCTGGCGAATGGCTGGCGCCGCACGATTCCAGCTGCGTTCGCTCCTTTGCTCAGCGACGGGCCAATTATCATATTGGTATTATTGGTATTGAGCAACATGCCCGGTTGGCTGGTACAAGTTTTACAATGTGCAGGCGGAGTTTCCTCCTGTACCTGGCCTTCAGTGCATACAAAACCTGGCGGGACTTCGACATCAAGAAAGCGGTTCAAGTCCAATCCAACCGACAAACCATCCTTAAAGCCGCCATGGTGAACCTGCTGAACCCTGCTCCATACATTGGCTGGAGCCTGGTCATGGGTCCGCTACTGGTAAAGGGGTGGCGTGAGTCCCCCGCCAACGGGATTGCGTTGATGATAGGATTTTATACCACCCTAATACTCGTCACGCTGGGGATCATGCTGCTTTTTTCGACAGCAAAGAATCTCGGCCCGCGGGTAAGCAGGGTGCTGATAGGTGTCTCGGCTATTGCACTGGCATGTTTTGGCCTATACGAACTGTGGCTGGGAACCGGAGCTCACTGGCCGATATAGAAGTATGACCACCCTATAACCAAGGCTCCCTTTCTGCCATATTGGAAAGGGAGCTTTTCTTATACCTGAGAACCGCTAATTCTACACTGCTTTCTCTGCTTCCGCGGCTCTCAGCTTCTCAGCGAGGCGGAAATACTTCAGGTAGCGCATGGAGTTGTCATCGCGGCCCAGGAGCATATCGGCGGCCTTGACAGTGATCCCGAGTTTCGATGGGTCGGTGATCGAGCAGGTGGCGCCCATCTGGATGGCAAGGGTCAGGAACGCCTGGTTGACGGTGGGGCGGTCGGGCAGACCGAATGAGACGTTACTGGCACCCAGGTTGATGTTGACGCCGAATTCCTTGCGCAGTAATTCCACGGTCTGGAGCGTGATGAGCGCGGCTTTACTGTCCGAGCCGACGGTCAAGCACAAGCGGATCAATAATGATGTCTTCGACCGGGATGCCCATCCTGGCGGCGCGTTCGATGATCTTCTCGGCTACGGCAAGGCGTTCCTCGGGGGTCTTGGGAATGCCGTTATCGTCCATGGTCAGACCGATGACAGCCGCGCCGCGCTCCTTGACCAGCGGCAAGACTGTCGCCAGCTTGTTTCTCCTCGCCGCTGACAGAGTTGACCAGCGGCTTGCCCGGTGCGGCAGCCAGACCGGCAGCCAGAACCGCCGGGTTGGCGGAATCAAGGCAGAGCGGCACGTCCACGACCGAGACGAGCAATTCCACCAGTTTTTTGACTACGGCCACCTCGTCAAGCCCCGGGTACGCCTACGTTGATATCCAGCACATCCGCACCCCAGGCCACCTGGCTTTCGGCCAGTTGGCGGGCGTAGTCCAGGTTGCCTTCGGATAGAGCGGCAGCCAATTTCTTGCGGCCGGTCGGGTTGATCTTCTCGCCGATCATCACGAAGGGGCGGTCAATGCCGATGATGACTTCCCTGGTTGTAGATTTCAAAATCGTGTGCATGTGAACTCCTTTTGGATTAAACATAATTCCATATCATTCGCTCTTTCGAGAAAATCAAACCAATCCATTTTGTGCCGCGGTGGGAAGGGTTTCGCAACCAGCACAAGCATGCAAGTATAAGCAGATAGCAATCAGCTTAATTAACTCTTCCCGCAACGATAATGACCTTTTCTTCAAAAACCGTAACGCCGTCTCCGCCAGTACTGCCGCGCCGACCGGGAGACTGCGTTCATCAAGGTCAAAATCAGGGGTGTGGATGAGACACGAAAAGCTTTCACTGCCCGTTCCCAGGGAAAACATTGCTCCCAGGAGCAAGTTCCATGAAACAACCGAAATCCTCAGCACCCAATTCATCTTTCGGTGGAAGGAGGTTTTGCTTGCCAAGCAGATCAATAGCAACGGCCTCGATCAGATCCGAAGCCACGGGTGAGTTGATCATCGGCGGCGTACCGATCTCGAGCTTGAGTTCGTAATTCCCGCCCAGAGTACGGGCAATTTCAAAGGCGCGCCGGATCTCAGCATGGATCTGTTCCTGAACACGTTTCTGGGTATACCGCAACGTTCCGGTCAATTTTAACCTGCTCCGGGATTACATTTTCGGTAAATCCGCCATTGAGAGAACCGATGCTGACCACCGCCGGGTCAAACGGATCGAGGCGGCGCGAGACAATCCCATTCAAAGCCAGGATAACATGGGCAGCGATGTAAAACGGGTCAATGGACTGGTGCGGGTGAGCGCCGTGGCCCCCTTTGCCGATGATCTCCCCAAACCAGGAATCCACTCCGCCGGAGGCAGGCCCGGACTTGATGCAGATGGCTCCGATAGCGGGTTGCGCGGGTCAACATGCGCGCGATGACCATATCCACACCTTCCATCGCTCCATCCTGGATCATACGCGGCGCGCCGCTCAAGCCTTCTTCATCGGCCACTTCTTCAGAAGGCTGGAACAGGAACCGCACCGTCCCGGGAAATTTTTCACGGGAGAGCAAAGCCGCCGCGCCCAGCACCATGGCGGTATGGCTGTCGTGCCCACAGGCGTGCATCACCCCGGGATTCTGCGAAGCATACGGAACCTGGTTGGTCTCCTGGAGCGGCAATGCATCCATGTCGGCGCGGATGGCGACAACGTGGTTTCCCGCTCCCAAGGTCCGCGACCACACCAGTCCGCCCGACGCCGCGCCGCACTTGGTACCCGAATTTCTCCAGGGTTTCGGCCACTCTTGCAGCCGTACGTGTTTCCTGGAAGCCGAGTTCCGGGTGCATATGGAAATCCCGCCGCCAGTCGCTCAGTTGTTTTTGAATTGCACTGCGCTTTTTCAAGCATATTCACCTGATCGTTTCTCCGAATTGTCCTAAGACACGTGAATTTGGATGCGTGAATCATTATTTTACCAATTCTTTTTCAGCAGACATCATCAAGGCATCCAGTTCCCGCTCCTGGGCTGCCTCCAGTGGCGGGACCTGGTGCTCGCGCAAAATCCGTTCAGCCTCGGCCTGCGCCCGTTCGACCAAGCCAACCCGACCGGAATTCTCCCACGCTTCCCAGGAGCCGCGCTCGGCCAGTTTTGTCATAAATACTTCGCCGGACTTGAGATATTTCATGGTATGTTTTTGACCGAGGAAATTGCGCGTGGACGACATCGCCGCCGCGATCACATCCACCGCCAGCGCATCTGAGTCCGCAGCGAATGCCTTTTCGGATCCTGATAATGCTCCCGGCAAATTCGTTATCAGCCACCATCTGGGCATAGGATCCCATCACCCCGGCTTCCATTTCACCGATCCCGGAGAGTTCGTCCGCGCCTGCCAGGGCAGGAATGGCAGCGTTCAGGGCACGCTCGAACCCGTCCTGGACATCGAGGCTATGCGCATTGGTGGAAAAACCATAAACGTTGACCGGCAGCCCATAGCGATGCCCGATTTGCACCGTCCCTGCGGAAGCCATCCCCATCTCGACCCCGCCCCAAACGGAAAGCCCGGTGCGGGGTTCCATCATCGCCAACCGCCCACAGTAAATAATCGGCAGACCCGGCTGGACAAGTTCCGCCAGCACCAGCGCCGCCAAGACCTCGGCATTCTGCTGGGTAATGGCCCCGGCAATGGAGAATGGTGCGGTCGTCCCGGCGGTGGGACAAGGCAGGGGCGCAAAAGCGATCCCCAGCCGGGCGATCTCCATGATTGCCTCGGCCTCGTGGTCGGGGATGGTCAAGCGGGCTGACCGGAGAAAGTGATAAGGTCAATACTTCCGCGGGTGGTCCGATCACTCCGCCATCTTGACCGCGTAACGGACTTCAGCAGCGTACTGGACGCCCGGTCCTTGCAAGAGGTTTTACGGTATACGGTAATGCATGTCGATACATCGCCAGCGACATCACCCCGCCCGGCACTTCGGTCGGCGTAAAGAAAGGAGTGATGGTGTGGCAATTCTCCAAGCGCATCCAGCAAACGGGTGGCATCCCGGACATCCTGGACGGTAGCCAGGCGGCGTGTCCCGGAAGCAGCATCGTAAACCTGTGGTGCACCGCCCAGGTTGTGGAAATACAGTTACCCGTCACCAAGTGTCTTGACCGCCCCGCCCCGTCCCCGGATGGTTGTCCTCTTCCCGGCCAGGGCAATGCACTTCTCCACCAATTCGGGCGGGAAGCAGGACACGCCTCTCCTGAACTCTGGCGCCCGCAGCGGTCAGGAGTGCGCGGCTTTTTGGCTCGGTCAGCACCACACCGGTTTCGCCCAGGATGCGCAGGCTGGCACTGATGGATGGCTTCGATCTCGTTTTCGTCCAGAACAGAAAGACGGATCATCGCACTTCTCCTGCGTATAATACTAAAGTCGTTACTCCTTCTCAATATATTTCGCAAGAAATGCCACGCGGCGCTGTTCGGAATCCAGCACATTTTCCATTTTTAGAAAAGCATGGCCCTCATCTTCGTAAACCACCAATTCCAGCTTCCTTGCCCATGCTTTGCAAGACTTCATGCGCTTCGATAGAATCGCTGACCGGGCAGCGCTGGTCCAGCCTGCCAGCAATCAATTGCACCGGGGCAGTAACCCGGTCGAAGAAAGAAATATGGCGACCGTTCGACCCATAGATCATGATCTTCATCCGGATTTCCAAAATTTTCGTAATCCCAATGCTGGAGGTCGGGGCGGATTTATTTATGATTGGTGAACCAATTGATGAAACGGCACAACCGCCGATCCAGCTGCCCAGAGGTCGGGATATTTCGTCAAGCAAGTCATGGTCAGATACCCGCCATGACTGCGGCCGGTGATGCCGATCCGTTCCGGATCGGCCAGGCCATTCCGGAGGAGAAATTGCGCGCCGGCGGCAACGTCATCATTATCCACCCCGCCGAAGTCGAAACGGCTGGCTTCCTGCCAGGCACGCCCGTAGCCGGTGGAGCCGCGGTAGTTGGGCACCAGCACCACCCAACCCCGCGAAGCCATGTGAGCCATTAATGGGTACCAGGTCATCTCAAAAAACCAGTCCGGTCCGCCATGGATCAGAATCGCTGCCGGGCCGGGTTTTTTGACCCTGCGGTTTGAACAGCAAAGCCGGAACGGGCGTCCCATCCAACCCGGGATAGGTGATCTCTTCCGGCATGGCGAATGGGACATTCTGCAATTCATGTCGGCAGGGAATGAGTTAACTGCGTGAAGTTCCCATCCTCCAGCGAAAGCGACCATAGGTCCGCCGGATGGCGCGGATTATCGAAAGCGAAGATGATATGGTTGCCATCCGGTGTGAAGTGGGGCAGGTAATGAACACCCGGCTCAACCTGGTACATCCGCGGAGACTCGCCTGGCTTCTTGCATCTACCAACCAGGATATCGTGCTACGGTTGAAAACGTAAGCCAGCCGTCTTCCGTCTGGCGACCAGGCTGGAAACTGCTTCTCCCCTTCCCCATCCGTCAACCAATGGATGTGATGCGTGTGCCAGCTCAAAGATGCCGATATTGTTGTAGCCGTGCACGTCCGAGGTAAAAGCCAGCCGCGTGCCATCCGGCGACCAGCAGGCCTGCCCGGCATCGATCGGCCCGCTTTCATCGGCAATCCTGATGCACTGCCCCATCCTCCTCGAGCGGTGACAATATAGGTGCCGAAATCTATCCCTCCCGCCTCGACCGTTACTGCCAGCCAAAATCCATCCGGAGACCAGCGCACCTTCCAGGCCGGGTATCCGGCGTCCAGCACAAGCCGGGCTTCGCCGCCTTCGGCAGGGATCACGTATACATCGAATTGCCCGGATTGATCAGAAATAAAGGCGATCTGATTTTCCATCCGGCGACCAAGAGAATATTAGCCTGCAGGGAACATTTCGATATCCGGGGTCAGGTCGCGCTGTTCGCCAGTGGCAAAATCATGGACAAAGAGGTGAAAGGCTTCGCTGCCATCGAAATCCACAGTGAAGGCCAGGTGGCGGCCATCGGGAGAATAGCGCGGGTGGAATTTACCGCCTGGTCCAATGTGAAATAAGGTGAGGATCGGAATTGCCGCATGTGGTTGTCCCGGTTCCAGCATGGGGCAAGGTGATTTCGTAGATCTCCCAACGTCCACCCGGATTCCAGGAAAAGGCAGCCCGTTCGCCGTCGGGCGAGACATCGAAGCCCATCTCCACTTCCACACAAGGAACGCGCAACAAAACCCCTAGGTCAATCATGGCCCTTCTTTCTTTCAAACTTTATGGCAGGCAACCCAATGGCCGGGGGCGACAAGGCGCCATTCGGGGATGTCACGCCGGCATTGCTCGCCTGCAAGCGGGCAGCGCGGGTGGAAACGGCAGCCGGCTGGTGGGTTGATCGGACTGGGCACATCCCCCGTCTAGAAATTATCCGCTGCCGCGCCCGGTCTTCCTGGGATCCGGTATCGGAACGGCAGAAAGCAGCGCTTTTGTATACGGGTGGAGTGGATGGTCATAAACTTCATTCCGGTCCGACCATTTCAACCATCACTCCCAGGTACATGACCGCCACGCGGTCACAGATATGGCGGACCATGGTGAGATCGTGAGCGATGAAGAGGTAGGTCAGCCCGAACCGGTCCTGAAGATCCTCGAGCAAGTTGACCACCTGGGCCTGGATGGACACGTCCAAGGCGGAAATGGGTTCATCGCACACGATGAATTCGGGGTCGGAGGCCAAGGCGCGCGCCACGCCGATCCGCTGCCGCTGGCCACCGGAGAATTCGTGGGGATAGCGATTTGTATGGCAAGGGTCAAGCCCCACCAGTTCTAACAGTTGCCGAACCCGCTCTTCCTGCGCTTTCCTCCCCGTGATAATCATATGCACCTTCAACGGCTCTCCAATGATGCGGGAGACCGTCCAGCGTGGATTAAGGGAGGCGTAGGGGTCCTGGAAGATCATCTGGATTTTCCGCCGCCGATTGCGCAGGGTTTGACCTTTCTCCCGGGTCAGATCTGCGCCTTCATACAGCACCTGCCCAGCGGTCGGACGGTACAACTGAATCATCGTCCGCCCCGTGGTCGTCTTCCCACACCCGCTTTCCCCAACCAAACCCAGTGTCTCTCCGCGGTAAATATCAAAGCTGACATCATCTACCGCCCTAACCGCTCCCACCTGCCTTTGAATGAGGATCCCCCGGGTGATGGGGAAATATCGTTTAATCCCCGAACCTGAACCAGTATCTGCGATGTGTTCAACGAGCCCTCCCGGTGGTCACATCCACCCAACAGGCTATCCTATGGCTCTCTGCCACTGTCGTCAGAACTGGATTTTCTTCTGCACAGCGTTCAACGCCAAACCCACAGCGCGGTTTGAAAGGGCAGCCGGGGGGCATTTGGATGCAATCGGGCGGGGAACCCTGGATGTTCGCTAAGCGGTCATGCTTTTTCCGATCCACTCGTGGCAAGGATTTCAGCAGGGAAAGGGTATACGGATGGCGGGGATTTTCATAGATCTCGTAGACATCCGCCTCTTCTACAATGTAACCGGCATACATGACGTTCATCTTGTCAGCAATCTCCGCGACCACCCCCAGGTCATGCGTGATCCAGATGACCGCCATGCCAAACTGGGTCTGGAGCTTTTTCGTCAGTTCAACGATCTGAGCTTGAATGGTGACATCCAAGGCGGTGGTGGGCTCATCGGCTATCAGGATATCCGGTTTGCAGGACAGACTCATCGCAATCATCACCCGCTGGCGCATACCCCCGGAGAACTGGTGTGGATAATCCTTATAGCGCTCGTGTGCTAGCGGGATGCCGACCATCTCCAGCAATTCTATGGTTTTCTTATACGCTTCTTCTTTCCCGATCCCGGTGTGCACAACCAAGGCTTCACTGATCTGATGTCCGATGGTCAGGACCGGGTTCAGCGAAGTCATCGGGTCCTGGAAAACCATGGCAATTTTAGCTCCCCGAATTTCGTGCATGGATGATTTAGGGAGTTTCAACAGGTCATGCCCCTGGAAGAACACCTCCCCCTCGGTGATGTGGCCGGGAGGTTCCTGGATCAACCGAATGACCGATAACATCGTCACGCTTTTCCCACACCCGCTCTCTCCGACTATACCTATTGTCTTCCCTTTTTCGAGTTGAAAAGAGACCCCATTCACTGCGTGGACCACCCCTTCCATGGTGGTGAATTGAACCTTTAAATTTCTGACCTCAAGCAATGGATCCACGTTGAACTCCTATTCTGTTCCAACCAGCGAATGCGGATCAAGAGCATCCCTCAAGCCGTCACCAATGAAATTGATGGAAAGGACGGTCAGGACTATCAGGAGGCCCGGAAAGATCCACAACCAGGGGGCGGTCTCGATATACTGGTAAGCTCCATTGAGCATGTTCCCCCACGTGGCGGTTGGGGGCATCACACCCACTCCCAGGAAACTTACGTACGCTTCACTAATGATGGCGTTTGCAACTCCAAGAGTGCCGCTGACAATGATGGGTGCCATCGTGTTGGGCAGGATGTGTCCGAAGATGATCGGCCCGTTGCGGGTGCCGATGCAGTGAGCCGCGGTGACGAACTCCTGCTCTTTGAGAGAGAGGAAATTGGCACGCACGATGCGAGCGAGCCCCATCCAGCTGGTCAGGCCGATGACCGCAATGATGACAATCACGCTACCGCTAAATTCGCGCCCGAACAGGTTCATCGGTGGCACTTTGTCTGCCAGAAGCTTCCCCAGCACCAGTAAAAGGGGGATCTGCGGGATGTTGAACATAGCTTCGGTGAAGCGCATAAGCAGACTATCAACAATTCCCCCATAATAGCCGGCGATGGCACCGATCAGCACACCCACAACGACTTCCACCGCCATGGCTACCAGTCCGATCATCAAAGAGATCTGCCCTCCGTATATGGTGCGGCTGAGGATATCCCGTCCGACCGTATCGGTACCAAAAAGGTGCTCGTGGGAAGGAGGCATCAAACGGATGCTGGTATCCGTGACATTGGAGTAGGCTTCGGAGGTGAAGGCAGTACCCACGATGGCATATAATATTAAGATGAAAAGGGAAATGATACCAGCCACGGCCATCTTATGACGTTTAAAACGCAGCCAGACAAGTTGGAAGAAAGTCAACTGAGGCTTTTCGATCCTGGCGATTGCGGCTGGGGGAGTATCAGAAGTTGGAGATACCATGATCTCAGTATCCTTCCTTAACTATAACGGATGCGCGGGTCAAGCCAGGCGTAAACGATATCCGTAATCAACTGGCATACGACCACCGCCACCGAGATTAGCATCAGGATGCCCATCACCACCGGAGTGTCGGAGCGGGTGAGGTGATCAATGAAAAGACGTCCCATCCCTGGCCAACCGAAGATGGTCTCCGTGACCACTGCACCTCCGAGCAGGAAGGGGATTTCGATACCCACCAGGGTGACAATGGGGATGGCGGCATTCTTCAAGGCATGACCGACCAGCACCTGCCGTTCGGTCAGACCCTTGGCATGGGCGGTACGAATGTAGTCCTGGTTATTAACTTCCAGCATCTGTGAGCGGACATACCGGCTGTAAGCGGAGACGCTGACCAAAGACATGCTGAAGATAGGCAGCACCATGTGCAGGATGACCTGCCCAACTGTCTTCCCCACTTTGGGATCAAACATGCCGACCGTCGGCAGGTAAGGCAGCCCCCACTTCCGGAAATCAACCGCAAACAGGTACATAGAGGCCAGGGCAACGAAGAAGATGGGCATGGAATAGCCAATAAAGGAGCCGGTGGTCACCAACTGGTCCACCCAGGTATACTGGCGCAGGGCCGAGTAAATTCCGACAAGAAACGAGATGATTAATACGATGATTTCAGCAGGGATCATCAGGATTAAAGTATTCGGCAGGCGTTCAGCGATCAGCGATAGGGCAGATCTTCCCGCGAGACCAACGAGGTCCCAAAATCGCCGCGCAATACTCCCTTTCGGGTACCGGCAGTGTCAGGGATGCCGTCACCATTTACATCAATCTTCACCCAGTCATTACCAACCAACCAATAGATATATTGGATGTAGATCGGTTTATCAAGCCCGAGCTGGCGGGCCAAACGTGCGCGGTCTTCGGGGCGGACGGTACGGCGGCCTCCCATGGTCGCGAGGGGATCACCGCTGCTTTGCAGAAGCAAGAAAATGACAATGCTAATTATCAACAGCAGGGGAATTGCCTGCAAAAGACGGCGAATAACGTATCGACCCATAGGCTGCTCCAGAATTGGAAATTGGCTGGGTCGGTTAGAACCGACCCAGCCAGGAATGCATGTTAAGGCTTATGGTTATTGGGCGATATCCCATTCAGTGATATTGAAGAATGGAGTAACTTCCGAGAACTTTGCGCCTGTGATGCGCGGATTCACGATCCAGACGTCACCGTCCTCCCAGATTCCCAGGTAGTAGACATTGTCGTGCATATAGCGGGTGATCTGGTGGAAGATCTCCATCCGTGCTGCCGGGTCCACAGTTACAACTTCCTGCTTGAACATGGCATCCAGGGTTGGGTCACAGATGAAGTAATTGAAGCCAAAAGGATTTGCAGCCGAGGGCACCTGGTCACACAGCCAGTAGGACGAGTCGGGGTCAGGGAAGGCTGGCACGTCTGACCACTGGTAGATATCCTGGAGACCAGTGGCAGCCGGGCCCCCATTCGAGAAGCTGTCGAATAGGATGTCGCTGTCATAGCTGTAGATCTTGAGGTCAATGCCGACCGCCAGCAACTGCTGCTGGGCCAAGGCCTGGTAACTCTGGCGCTCGGTCTTGGTGGTATTGGATTCCGAGATGATCAGCTTGTTACCATTCGCATCTTCGCGAATCCCATCTCCATCCCTGTCGACATAACCGCTTGCTTCCAGAAGTGCCTTCGCAGCCTCCGGGTCATATTTCCAAGGGGTGATGCCTGGATCAACATATGCTGGCAGCGCATCCCAGAAGGTCTCGGTCACTTTGACCACATTCAGGCGCAAGTCGGTATTCTTCTCGCGATCGAGTGCCATGGCAATCGCCTTGCGGACGTTGAGATCCTTGATGAAAGGCGATGCCATTTTCCGCATATTGAAGAACCAGCCTTCGTTATATCCGGATGGTTCGGTCATCACGCTCAGACCAGCCGCGCGGAAGGCGGGGATGTCCTCGTAGGGCGGCCAGAAACACAAATCCGCGTCGCCTGCCAGGCAGGCGGCTGTCTGGGCAGCATCATCCGGGACGAACTGGAAAATGACTGCGTCCAGCTTGGCCGGCGTCGCCCAGTAATTTTCGTTCCGGTCAAAGCGGAGGTAACTGCCAGACTCCCATTTAGTGAAGGTGAATGGCCCACAACCAACAGTTGGAGCCATATTCCAATCTGCCGAGTCAATCGTGCCTGCGGCATCAAAAACCGGCTGCAGCACATGCTTGGGCATGATCGTGCCCTGCCAGATGGTAGACATCCATGGAGTAAAGACTTCAGCGAAAGTCATGACCACGGTTAATGGGTCCGGAGCCGAGACAGTGAACTTGTCGTACGGGTAAACCGAGTCAACCGAATTGGCCGAGTTGGTGATCATGTCATAGGTGAACACGAAATCGTCCGCCGTGATCGGCTCCCCGTCTGACCATTTCAGGTCATCCCGCAGGTGCATGGTGACAATCAGGCCGTCATCCGAAATAGTTGGGAGTTCTGTGAGCATGAAGGCATATGGCTCATTTTTTTCGTCATACTGCCAGGGTGAGCAGCTGTAGATCTGGATGAGCGTTGACATGTACCACATACTCGAGTACGAACGGTTCAGCGAGTTGGGTTCCTGCGTCCAAGCCATGGTGACGATCTTATCTACAGCTGGTACCGGGGTGCTCGGCACGGGTGTGACGATTGCTTGTACGGGAGTTGCAGTTGCAGGAACTACTTTTGGGCCACAAGCTGAAAGTACAAGGCTAAGCACAGCCATTAATACGAAGATTCTTATTAATTGATTACGCATTCTATTCTCCTTTCTTCCTTTTAGAACTGGTTATATAACTAAGAGACTAGAGAAGGCCGCAAACCAAGCTCCGTTAGCACCTCCTTTGCGAGCGATAGTCGATATCAAAATAGGGCCGTCCATACACATACCATATATCTAAATTATACGTCAGACAATATGATTCTGTTCAACAAGTTCAGCTTTGCAGCACAGGTAATATGTCCATGCCAGCATTGCGAGCTAGGTCCTCGACCATCGCCTGCAGGTCACGTTCTTGCTCTGGGGCGTAACTCGGGCGTTGGTAAGCGGCGAGCAGTTCACGGGTCCGGATTTTGGCACGGGCAAAAGTATCGAGACTGCCGGCTGCCTGCCAGCCGCGGTGGGATTCCCGGTCGATCACTGCCGATGGTAGATTTTGTTCCTTGGGGAACAGCTCGCGGGTGATCTTTTGCTTGAGGAAGTCGCCTTTGAAATTGATCCCTTCGAACAGGGCGGTCGCCAGCGTCTCGGTGCGGACTTCGATCCCGGCCAGCAAGACGTTGGGCCATGGCAATCCCTTCGGCATCCACTACCAAGCTTCTCCGGGCTTTGACAGGCCAGGAAATCGAGCATCCCCGCCCCGGAAATCATGTTGATGCCCGCCAGCGCGCCAACCAGGGCTGTAACCCCGCTTTCCAGCCCGGCCTGGGCATCCACAATTTTGGCGTCGGAAGCGCCGAGATAGGCATGGGTCGGCAGGTTGAGCGACTTGCCGACCTGGGCATAGGCCGCGTCGATCATGGCCGTCTCGATGGCGCCCATCGGCGTGGTGCCGTGGCGCATATCAAAGATGGCCGGCGCGCCGCCCCAGACGATGGGAGCGCCGGGGTTGGCAAGCTGATGGATGGCAATCCCGCTCAAGCTCTCGGCAGCATGCTGGACGACCGAACCGAGCAACGTTACCGGTGCAGCGGCCCCGGCCAGCGGCATCGAGATGAGCTGCGCAGGGACACGTGCCCGGGCCAGTTCGATCAGGTTACCTGCGCCAAATTCGCTCCAGATGAGCGGCGGCGACGGACATACATCGAAGACTGCCTGCGGTTTTTCAGCCAGCGCCTCGGCGGTTACCGGAGAAAATTGCCAGCATATCAATCATCGTGCCGAGGGTCTGAAGGGAAAACGAACCGGTCACGATTGGTTTCTGCGAAAACAGCAGGACGATGTACAGCCGGTACAGGTCGCCAATTGCTTTGGGGACTTCATTGCAGACGATGGCCGTGGACTGGGCGTCGTACTGCGGGAGCATCTCGGCCACTTTGACTACGCGCACCAGGTCTGGCGCATAGGAAGGTTTGTGCTCCAGCGTTTCCGGGTCGAGGATATGGACACCGGATGAACCCGGATCAAAGTGGACAGAGTTCCCGCCATAATGGACTTTGGGATTCCCGCTCCGGTCAAAGAGATAAAATTCCGCCGGGACAGTATCCAACGCCTTGCGAACGATTTCTTCCGGGATATTTACCACCTCCCCGTCAGCCGTCGCGCCAGCCTTCTATCAGCAAACCACGCGCTTCAGTAGATTGGACTTTTATCCCCGGCTTTTGCATCAACTGGAAAGCCTCATCCAGGATGCGTGCAATCAGGTCAGATGTCAGCAGTTCGAGTTTTGGTTGCATCGCAGTCATGATTTCTCCAGCGATGAAATGATTTTCGCCATTTCATTGCGGATTTTTTCAGTCCAGCGGATCGGGCTGGTGCGTTTCCAGCGTTCTACGCGCTTTTGCCAGCGCCCAATCACGGGCATCATCTTTTTTCGTCTCCCACTCATTGAATGGACGCCGGTCCATGAATTGCGGCAGGAAGAGTTCGCGCATGTGTTTGAGGGTATGTTTCTGCGAGAGGAAATTGCCGCCCGGGCCAACCGCTGCAATCGTATCAAGCGCAAGGGTCTCATCGTCCACAACAATGCCTTGCATCGTCTTGCGGATGATGGAGAAGATCTCGCAGTCCATCATCATCTCGGCAAACGACCAGATGCGGCTGCCATGCAAGAAAGCCCACACCCAACAGCATATCCGACATGACAATGCTCGCCATGAACGTGGACAGGCTGTTCTCGATGCCCGCCTGCCAGTTCGGTTCCTTCGCCCCGGTGGCAAACGAACCCATCGAGAGCGGGATATTGTAAAAATCTGAGAGTACATTGGTGGCCGCACCGTAGAGGAAATCTTCCGGACCGCCGCCAGTGTAGGCTCCTGTCCGCAAATCGGAGGCGGTCTGTGCCGCGGCATAGAAGACCGGCGCTCCCGGATATGCCAATTGGATAAGCGCCGTCCCGGCGATTACTTCGGCATTGCCAACCGCCAGATTACCCGCCAGTGTGGCCGGACCGGTGGTCAGGTTCGCCGCCATGGTCATAAACCCGGTTGGAAGGCCGTATTCAGCAGCCACCAGCGCCGCATCCAGGCTGCCGCCGTCGTGCCCAAGCGGTGGAGCCGAGCACTGCATCAGCGAAAGGACCGGGCGCTGGCGCAACTTGTCCTTGCCACCTGCGATCAGCGCCGCCATTTCAATTGCAGCACGCGCTTCGCGTTCGTTATAAATGGATTCGGTCTGAACGTGCTTGGTGGAATTTTCCCAGATGGCTTTGATCTCGTGCAGGCCGCGCGTCTCGGGGGGCATGTCCTGCGCCGAGACCGGCACCCAGTGAAAGGCCACTTCCTCGGTTGCATCGGCGATACGGGAAATATCCCGCACATCCTGCAGGCAGGAAGTCCGGCGCAGACCGGTCTTGATATCAATCACTTCCACGCCGCAGCCGTCCGTGCCAACAAAGACGTGGTTGCCGTCCAGCGGCAAATCCTGTTGCGGGTCGCGTGCCGCCAGGGTATAGACCGGCGGACAGGTCTTTAAGGCTTTTTCGATGAGTTCCCCCTTGGCGCGAACGACCATTTTCTCGCCGTCAACTTCAGCGCCATGTGCTGCCCAGATTTCCAATGCACGTTTGGAGGGGAAGCGCACGCCAACCTTTTCGATGATCCACAGTGTGGCATCATGGATTTTTTTGACTTCCTGCGGCGTCAATATTTCCAACCGCAGTTTCGGATTGGTGATGGACTTGATCGTTTTCGGCATGGCAGGCTCCAAGTGCGGTTATGCTGCCCCAACCAGTTGCTTGGCCAGACCAACCGCGCCGATGGCATCTTCGGAGTAACCGTCCGCTTCGATCTTCTGAACCCAGTCGCGGGTCACGGGCGCACCGCCCACCATCACTTTGACCTTCTTGCGCAAACCCAGCTTATCCAGTTCGTCAATCACTTCCTTCTGCTTGACCATGGTGGTTGTCAACAGAGCACTCAAGCCGACAAGGTCAGCGCCCACTTCCTGGACCTTGGCAATGATCTTGGCCGCCGGGACATCCACGCCCAGATCATAGACCTGAAAGCCGGAGGCTGAGAGCATCGTCCCCACCAGCGATTTACCAATCTCGTGAATATCGCCTTCAACAGTTGCCAGAACGACCTTCCCAAGCATCGTTCGATGCAAGCCACGCTTCTGCATTTCAGGTTCCAGGGTGGAAACGGCGGCTTTCATGGCTTCTCCCGCCATCACCAGTTCTGGCAGGAAAGCCTGCCCGCTGGCAAAACTTTCGCCAACCTGGTTGACGCCTGCCACAAAGCCTTTGGTAATGGCCTCCAGCGGGTCAATGCCGGCTTCGATTGACCTGCTTCGCCAAGGCGATAGCGGCATCAGAATCCCCGTCAAGGACGCTCTGCGCCATTTTCTGGAAAAGTTCTTCGGTCATGAAATACTCCTTTTGCTGTGTAGGATCGGATATGATTATATTAGTATGATTATTATATTTTGACTGTTCAAATGTCTATCGGAATAAACAATTGAAAATGAGACTATCCAAAGTAAACATCAGTCAGTCTTCCAGCCATGCTAACTCTTCTCAAATATCCAGCGGTCGGTTTCACGTTTCCAGTCCACCAATTCACCGGGTTTGAACCAAAGTGCGACTTCTTTTTCACCATTTTCGACCGTATCCGAGGCGTGGGTCAGGTTGCGGCCTATTTCAAGTGCAAAATCGTGGCGCAGCGAGCCAGGTGCGGCATCAGTCGGGCGGGTGGCACCCATCGTCTGGCGGATGGCGGCAACAGCATTCGGCCCTTCCCAGACCATCGCCATGACCGGCGCAGAGGTAATATACTCAATCAAACCATCATAAAAGGGTTTGCCTTTGTGAATAGCATAATGCGTCTCGGCCAGTTCCTGGCTGACTTGTAAGAATTTCGCGGCCATCAGCCGCAGCCCACGGCGTTCGAGACGGCTGATAACTTCGCCAATCAATCCTCGCTGGACACCGTCAGGTTTGACAAGCACGAGTGATCGTTCCATGATTTTCTCCGTTTTGGAAAATAACCTCGAGAAGATTTAATCTCGAGGTCTAGATTTTACCATGCCGGGTAGGCGTCGTCACATTGGAAATGATTTCCGCTCTCACCGTAATAGTTCTTCGGCTTTGGTATAAGCGTCGAGGGCATCCTGCAACCGATTGGCACGCATGGAAGCGTCACCCAGAGTCTGCCAGACGATGATATCCACCGGGAAGCGATAGATCGCTTCGCGCAAATCGTGAATAACCTCATCCAACAAGCGATTCTTTTTAATTAGCTTGGCATATGCTTGCATGGCTTCGTCTAGTTTGTGGGTATCCAGTGCGGCTTGTGCCGCCGCCAGGAATTCACCATCCTTATCTTGAGCGGGAATGCGCGCCAGCATCCCGGTCCCTCCGAGAACTTGTAGCTGGACAGGAGATTCAACAGCAGACGAAGCTGGTTTTGCTGCCGGTTCAGGAGTCGGAGCCGGGGCAGGTTTCCCATCCACCGGAACCCATTCTCCGGGGATTGTTGGTGCAGGCGGTTTCGGCATTCGGATTGTTTCATCCGTCCAAGAAGGTGTTTTCGGTTCCAAGGCACTTTCAGTCGTCGGGACTACAGGGGTACCTTGATCTGCGGGGTGTGCTGCCTGACGAAGCCAATCCGGCAACTCTTCAGCCGGTTTTGCTGTTGCTTCCGGTGCGACCGGCTTTTTTATATCTTTCAGCCAATCGGGCAATTCTTCGGATGGCGTGGCTGCCGGTTGCGGTGCCTCGGGAGTGGGTTTGTCTTTGCCCAGGGCTTTTTTAACATCCTGTTTTTTCAGCCAGGAGGTAATGGTAACATCCTCTTGGGGGATTTCAGAGGCGAAGGTTCCATCCGAAGCCGCATGCTCCCCGGTCGCTTTGTCCATCCAATCAGGCGGAGTCTCGGTATGCTCACCGGGAACGGGTCGTGATTCGTCCGGTTTGGTACTCTCCTCGGCCGCCAACCCATCCAGCCAGTTCATTGTATCCTTTTCATGGGTGGGTGGTTTGGTAGTCCCTTCGGTGGGAGCAGTAAGTGGCGGGATTCCTGCGGAAGGCGCAGGTTCATGAGCCACCAACTCTTCGGCAGGCGGGGCAATTGGTTCTAATATCGACGTTACGCCTGCTGAAGGAGAAGCTACCGGCTCACTTGGAACAGAAGGTTGTCCATCAGCGGAACGCAACCTATCAGGTGTTTCGGCCGAGCGATTTTCTGGCTTGGCCAGGGGTCCTTCATCCTTTACTTTTACACCCTGTTTGGCTGCCAGACTTTCCAGCCAGGCCATGGCATCATCTTCAATATTGAGCGGCTTGGATTCACCTGTCGTCTGGGAGGGCGTACCATCAACCGAGCGAGGCGTACTGATTGGTGCCTCTTCACGGGCTTGAGAAGCTGGTGGAATCGAGGCAGGCTGGGTTGAATCCGACAGTTTCTTCAGCTTTGGGTACTTCCAACCCATCGGAAACAGATGGCGCGTTTGCACCAGCAGAAGCGCCATCGCCAATTCCCTTGAGCCAATCGGGCAAAGCAGTTCTATCCGGGGATGATTCCTCGCGTCTGGATGGACTGGAATTGGCGCTCCCTCCGGCTGTTGCCAATTTCTTTAACCAGTCGGGAGCCTCTTCTTCGCTCGGAGATGGAGCATCGGTCGGAACAGGATTGGAATCAGTATTCGCTGCATCGGTCACTTCATGCGGTGCCATGGATTTAAGCCAGTCGGGAATATCGGCCTTGGCAATCGGTTCAGCGGGTTGCTCTGCCTCAAGGTCCCCCGGTTCTTCCTGCGCTTTATCGCTGGATTCTGTCCAACCAGCGGAACGCATCCAATCCGGGACGGGGATATTATCTTTAGGGGGAATTGCTTTAGGTTCAGAAGAATCCATTGCTGCAGCTTGGGGTTGTTTCTTGGAATCATCGGTTGTCATCCATTCCGGAGCTGGTTCGACGTGTTTTTCGTCCGCCAGCTTGATGCCCAAATTAGAAGCCCAGTCCGACTGCAGCGGGGGTGGAGCAGCGCCGGTTTTGTATTCCAATCGTTCCAAATTTATAGACATGTCGGCCACCTGATCGGAGGTGAAGGTGGAACCAGTAACGAAAGATGAATACGGGTCAAGCATACCCAGGCGCTGCCGATATACCTGGGTGTTTTCGGCACGCGCAGTCCCCGGAAGCACATCCACCAAGATACGGAGAGCATCCATGCAATACGTGTATTTCTTGAGCAAGTTAGCCGCCATTTCGGCAGCCTCCACTTTTTGCCCGGCTCGATAATATGCGCGCGCGAGCATAACCTGCAAGTCAGGACGGTTGGTATCTTCAGCCAGCACTGCGCGGATCTCTGCAATGGCTTGATTGAAAAGTTCGCCCTGCGAATACAAGTTGGCGAGCGCATCCCGGCTCAAGCGGATCTTGGGCGGTTCAACACCGTCCCGCCGGCCATACAAGCGGCGGAGTTCGCTTTGGATGGCGGCATTGGAGGGTTGATCTTCGAAAGCGCGCTCCATGTGCCAAATGGCATCATCCAGTTTGCCTTCATCGTCGCGGATGATACTCATCCCCACATGGGATACAAAATCATCCGGCACAGCCATCAAGACACGCTGGAAGATATCAGCAGCGTCTGCATAGCGTCGGGCTTCGAGAAAACTTTTTCCCAGAAGCCGGTATGTCTCGACGTGCATCGGAAAAGTTTTAAGAATGTGCAGGCAATGAGCGACAGACTCGTCAAGAAGTCCACTTTCGATCATGCCTTCAATTTCACGATTATATACACGGAGAGCTACTTTGGCCATGGCACGCTCCTTTCTCTATTATGCACTAATTATTTAGATTATGCAATTGCATTTTATCGTAAAATCGGGCGATTTCTACCCAATCCAAGCTAATCATAAAAGAGAGGCAGCGAAGCGACAGGCGTATCGCTCCACTCAAACGCTGCTTGAAGGCCTTCCCGTACCTGGGTCAGCTTCGATGCGTCATTCGCGTAGATAGTGAACAGCGGTTCCCCCTTCTCCACCCGTTCCCCAACCTTGCGATGGATGATGAGGCCAACTGCATGGTCCACAGGGTCGCCTTTCCTTGCACGTCCGGCGCCAAGTGCCACAGCCGCTTCACCGATCATGCGGGCATTAACTTGGAATAGCGTTCCACTTCGATCAGATTTCATAACCTCGATAAATTCCGCCTTGGGGAATTTTCCAGGAGCATCCACAAATGACACGTCTCCACCCTGGGCACTGACCAGGACGCGGAACTTTTCAAAAGCCGCACCCGAGGCGATAGCCGCCTCCGCCATACGATGACCTGACTCGAGATCAGGGGCGCGATGCCCAAGCACCAGCATATGAGCACTTACATGCAGGCAGTGCTCGTGGAAATCTGCCGGGCCATGGCTGTGAAGGGTGTTTATTGCCTCAACCACTTCTAATGAATTTCCCACCGCATCGCCTAGAGGCTGGTTCATATCAGATAGAAGAGTCACCACTTCACGTCCTGCCTGCCTGCCGATGTCCGTCATCAGGTTTGCCAGTGTGCGGGCCTCGTCGAGAGTCTCCATGAACGCACCAATACCTACCTTGATATCCAGTACAATAGCCTGCGCACCAGCGGCAATTTTTTTGCTCATAATGGAAGAGGCAATCAGCGGGATAGACTGCACCGTACCGGTCACATCCCGCAGTGCATACAATTTACCATCGGCAGGTGCCAGATCGAGCGACTGGCCAGTGAGAACAATACCATCATTTCGAAGTTGTTTCTTGAATTCGTCGGTTGTGAGATTGACCCGATAGCCGGGGATGGACTCCATTTTATCGAGCGTTCCACCACTAAAACCCAGCCCGCGCCCCGACATCTTGCCGACCGGCAAGCCACAGGCAACCACAATCGGCAAGACAACGAGGGTCGTCTTATCCCCCACCCCGCCAGAAGAATGCTTGTCCATGGCGATTTTTACGACACCGGAGAGATCGAGAATTTCACCAGAGTGAGCCATCGCCAGGGTCAGATCAGTGGTTTCGCGCGGTGTCATCCCATTGAGCAAGACGGCCATTGCCCATGCTGAGACTTGATAGTCAGGAATTTCGCCGTGGGTGAAACCGTCCACGAAGAATTTAATCTCCTCCCCGGTGAGTTCTTGATTTTCTCGTTTCTTGATGATAATGTCAACCGCGCGCACAAGATGCTCCTTATCAACAACACATATTGTAACGTATTTCAAGATTGTCTGACAATCTTTTGCCCTTCTGGAGTATCCTGAACCACCCAACCAAAAACTTCAATCTGCTGGCGGAAAATATCTGCAGCCGCCCAATCTTTTCGGAGACGTGCCTGCTGTCGCTCTTCTGCCAAGCGCACGACCTCGGCAGGTGCATCGTCCAGCCCCTCAGACAGTGCAGCGTTTTTGATCATTTTCCAAGCTGCGGTAGAAATCCCATCTTCAAACTGTGCAGGATAATGGAAATCACCCAACTCCTCAATTGGAAACACGCTTCCAGCTGGATAATCTTCCGGGTTGCCTTGGCGTAATAGAGTCACCGAACCAATCCCGTTGACAGTGCATTTCACGGTCTCAAAATCAATAATAAGACTGGTATGCTCATCCAATCCAACGATGGTATGACCGGGAGGCAGCATTTCAAGCCAGAGGGAAAAACGATCCATGCCAACGAAACAGCGGCTGGTATCCACGTCTGCGCCACCATCCGTGTTATTCCAGTGCGGTATGAACGAAAGTGACAAGCCAAAATCTGCAAATAGCCCCAGACCAGGAACAGCGCGTACGTCTTCGCCGACTTTGTAAATTTCGTAAACTGGCAGGGTATGGTTACCGATGGCTATCGTCGCAGCGCTGGCAAAGACCAGTGCCGCGCCCTGCCGATGGCGCGCTCGCACCAGATCCCAGGCCAGACTTCCCTGCAACTGGCGGACAGCATAAGTTGGTGATCCTGGACCCATGAAGATTAGGTCAGCGAGCAGGAGTGCTTGAAGCACTTCCGGCTCATCCGGGCTGAAGGGCGTTCCGCGTTTGCGGGCTGGAATCACATCCACAATCGGGTTAAAGGTTTGCAGGCGCGTCCTAAGGAACTCTCCCACACGCCATGCAACCTGCGGTGAGTTTAATTCAAAGCCTGCAGGCGTCTCCAGCAAGGCAATGTGGACAGGTTTAGGTTGTCGCTGGGCCATCGTTTCGAAGATACGCCCACCAGCAAGGGAAGTCTCACCAGAACCGAGCAGGGCAATCGAGCCAAAATTAATATGCAATGCAATCACCTTCCATAGTTTACTGCGTAATTATTTGAACTCGAATCGTCGTTTCCTTCTTACCTCTTGGCTGCCACAATTTATGTCAAGAATTTATGCTGGGAGTGATAATAATTCTCTGACCGTCTTCCAGACCTGATCAAACATATCCGCACTCAGGCGTCCGGTTTGGGTGTTTTGCCGACTGGGGTGATATGAGCAAACCAACCAAGATCCAGAAGGCAGTTGATAGAAGGCACCATGAGCGAATGATACGGATTGAGCGTTTATAGTAATTATCCGCAAGACGCCATCAAAAGCAATCCTTCCCAGCGCGACGATGACTTTCGGCTTAATGATTTTGAGTTCATCCTTTAGGTATTGCCGGCAATTCGCCATTTCCAAAGACGTGGGTTTGTTATCTGGCGGCACGCAGCGACAGATGGGAGCAGTGTACAGATTGGTGAGAATCAGGCCATCTTCTCTGGAAATAGAATTGGGCTGAGATGCGAACCCTGCTCGATATAGGGCAGGGTAGAGGAAATCACCGAGGCGTCACCGGTAAACTGCCTACCGGTCCGGTTTGAACCGTGTGCGCCGGGGGCCAGGCCAACCACAAAGACACGCGCCCGTGAATCGCCGAATCCAGGCACGGGCTTGCCCCAATATTCCCAATCCCGATAGGCGCGCCGTTTCTCACGCGCCACATGCTCGCGCCATTCCACTAGACGCGGACAGCGCCGGCAAGACAGGAGTTCGACATTGAGTTTAGCGAGGCTCATAGGATAAGCATAGCGTCCCCGAAGGAATAGAAGCGGTACTTTTCCTGCATGGCGACTTCGTAAGCTTGCAGAATTTCTCGCGCCCAGCAAATGCACTGACCAACATGATAAGGGTGGACTTGGGCAGATGAAAATTGGTGATCATGCCATCTACCAGTTTAAACCGATAACCGGGCAGGATATATAAATTTGTCGATCCGCTGTAAGACAAGATGCCATTTTTCCCTGCTTTTGCCGCGGATTCAATTGTCCTCATGGAGGTCGTCCCTACCGCAATGATTTTCCCGCCGGTTTGACGCGTCATGGTGAGGGCTTCCACCGTCGCCGGCAAGATTTCACACCACTCGGTGTGAATTTGGTGTTCCTCGGGGTCATCTTCGATTACCGGAGCAAAAGTATCCAATCCGACATGCAGGGTGACTTCGGCAAAATTGATACCCTGCGACTTGAGTTCATCCATCAGCCGGTGCGTAAAGTGCAAACCGGCGGTTGGCGCGGCAGCGGAACCGGGGTCACGCGCGTAGACGGTCTGGTAGCGCTCAGGATCCTTCAGCGGTTCGTGGATGTAAGGCGGCAGGGGAACGTTGCCAACTTTCGGAAAATACGGCTCGATTGGTTCAGCAAAACGTATCTGGCGGCGCGAACCTTCCAGCTCTTGCGCAATTTCAGCGGTCGGACCATTTTCGACGGTGATCATCTTTCCAGCAGATAAGCCCTTCCCACCCACCACACATTCCCAGGTTAATAAATCCTCCCGGCGAAGAAGCAGAACTTCGACACGGCCTCCGGTGGCTTTTCGGGCATAGATCCGGGCAGGGATGACACGCGTCCGGTTGACAACCAGGAGATCCCCGGGATGTAGATATTGTCCGATCTCACTAAAAACACGGTGTTCCAGTGCTCCCGTGTCACGATGCAATACCAGCAAGCGCGACGAATTGCGCGGTTCCACAGGAGTCTGGGCGATATATTCTGGAGGCAGTATGTAATCAAAATCTGACGTTCTCATAAGAAGGACGGTCTAACGGCCTCAGTCGCATAATTGGAAAAAATACATCGGGTTAGATATATTTAGTGACGAATTAAGATAGAATTTTCTCCCAACACATCAACCAACTTATCCACGTCCCGCGGCGTGTTGTAGCCCTGCACGCTCACGCGGATGAACTTGCATCCATTCCACAGAATAAGCGGAACCTCGATACGGTATTCGTCATAGAGACGCGTTTTCAGAGCAGGCAGGTCAGTGAAGCCAGGCAAAGGTACGGCGGCCATTTGCAATCCCCCGTTTCCAAATTCAGAAATGGGTGGATTGAGCGGGGTCAGTCCCGTCAGCGCACAAATCTTCTCTTCAGCCTCACGCACCAGATCGTGACAAAGGCGGCGAATTGTCACCCAATCATGTTCCCGTTGAAATTCGATCGCCGCAGGAACAGAAAGATAAGCGGCAATGTCGCGCGTGCCCTTCCATTCGTGAAGGTCAATAAACACCGATGGACCTGGGTTTTCGGCCTCATAGCCCCACGAGACCACCAGCGGTTTGAGTAAATGCTGGACTTCCGGCCTAGCGTACAGGAACCCTGCTCCCTTGGGAGCACACAGCCACTTGTGCAGATTGCCGCCATAGAAATCCGCGCCGAGGTCGTCCAGCTGCAACAGGATCTGACCGGGAGCGTGCGCCCCGTCCACGACAGTCAATATCCCAGCCTGGCGTGCCTGCCGGACCACTTGCTCCACTGGAAAGATAAGTGCAGTCGGGCTGGTAATATGACTGAGAAAAATGATGCGCGTGCGGGGCGTGACCCCTTTCCACAAGGCTGTGATAAAAGCCTGCGGAGTGGTCAGCGGAACCGGGATCGGCTGATTGATATACGCATAACCTCGTTCTTTTGCCAAAAATCTCCACGTCCGGTCAAGGGCACCATACTCGTGGTCTGTGCCCAGGACTTCATCACCCGGCCCAAGGTTTAGAGAATGAGCAACAATGTTAAGGGACTCGGTCACATTGGTGGTGTAGACCAGATTCTCAGCATCCGTCCCAAGGTAGTCCGCAAGAGAACGGCGCGCAGCCGTCATCAAGTCTGTAAACCGGCGTCCCAGAAATTCGACCGGCTGGCGTTCCAGTTCACGCTGCCAGCGCTGATAAGCGCGGAAGACCGGACGCGGCGTAGCGCCAAATGATCCATGATTGAGGAAGGTGACTGAAGGGTCGAGAAGAAAGTGGCGGCGAAGCCCAAACATCAATTTCTCCATATATTATTCAATAGTGTTGATTATAATCAACCCCGTGCTTTCCATCCGTGAATTCTTCGATAAACCGGCCATTCCTCAGGAATATCGGCGGAATTTCATCCACCTGTATTTTGACATCGCTTGGTTTGGTATTTTGAGCGGCAGCGCAATCAATTTCCTGAATATATATGCTGCCCGCCTGGGAGCGAGCGGTTTCCAACTTGGCCTTCTCGGGGCGATGCCTGCCGTGGTCAGTCTGTTTCTATCCATACCGGCCGGGAAATGGCTGCAAAAGCGGCCAGTGGGCAAGGCGGTCTTCTGGGCGGCTGTGCTTTCCCGCCTTGGGTATTTTCTATGGATTCCTTTGCCCTGGTTATTTGGGAATCAGGGTCAAATCTGGGCACTTGTCATAATCACGCTGGCAATGGGCATCCCGATGTGCGGTTTAAGTGTCGGCTTCAATGCCCTGTTCGCGGCAGCCGTCCCAGCCGAATGGCGCGCCTCCGTGGTGGGTATCCGGAATATAGTGCAGTCGCTTACTTTTATAATTGCATCACTTGGAACTGGGTTCATCCTTGACCATTTGCGCTTTCCGCTTGGATACCAAGTCATCTTTGGCATTGGATTTCTGAGCGCAGCGATGAGCACCGTCCACTTGTTCTTCGTCAGACCACACAGAGAGCCATTTGCTAATACAACCCCGGACCTGAGAAATCAGTACAGGATTTGGATGAAAAGAATCGCCGCCCCGACTGGCGCACCACCCTTCGTCTTGATATCTGGCGCACACCGTTCCGGAAAATCCTGCTTGTCCTTCTGGGTTTCCACCTGGCCCAATACCTCGCCTCACCGCTTTTTGCACTCTATACCGTCAACGAACTGCATCTGACAGATGCCAATATCGGACTCGGCACGGCGCTCTTTTATCTATCCGTCCTGCTCGGTTCAACACAACTCAGTCGCCTGGAACACAAAGCAGGTCATCACAAACTGACCGGATGGGGAGTGATCGGGATGAGTATCTATCCGATTGCCATGGCGCTTTCACATAACGCTTTGCACTATTATCTGCTCTCAATCGCCGGTGGGTTTGCCTGGGCACTGGTCGCTGGAGCCTATGCCAACTATCTTTTGGAACAAATCCCGGAAGACGACCGCCCGTCACATCTGGCCTGGTACAACATCATTCTGAATGCTGCTGTGCTCTTAGGCTCTATGGCAGGGCCCTTCCTGGCTGGGTACATCGGGATAGGTGTATCCCTACTCGTCTTTGGCGTTATGCGCCTGCTGGCTGGAGTTGCCATTCTGAAATGGGGCTAGACAGTTCTGCTCCAGTAATTACCATGTTACAATCCTAAAGAGTACTTCTTAAATTATGGAACGCAAATCATTGTTTTTTTATTTCCTTCTTCGCAGGGTAAGTTCAGGAATGTAGACTGGAACAGGAAAATACCGTTATTTTCGAGTCCTTCGATACTGAAATTTCATGGACTTTGGCAAGAATGGTAAACGAATTGGCCTAATATGCCTGAACATGTTAAATCCGTTGCCACCAACCGCAAAGCCGGTTTTGAATATTTCCTCTTTGAGCGATTCGAGGCTGGATTGGCACTGAAGGGCAGCGAAATCAAATCCATTCGCGCCGGTCAGATCAGCCTGGCAGAAGCCTATGTCCGCGTGGACGATATACGCGGCGCCTTTCTTATGGAAGCGCACATAGCCCCCTATGAACAGGCCAACCGCTTCAATCATGACCCAAAAAGAGCCCGCCGCCTGCTACTCCATAAGAAAGAGATACGCGAAATGTGGGATGCTGTCCGCCAGAAGGGCGTGACAATCGTACCGATACGCGTCTATCTTAAAGATGGCCGAGCCAAGCTGGAAATCGCCATCGCCAAGGGCAAGAAATTACACGATAAACGCGAAGCCATCGCCAGACGAGATGCCGAACGTGAAATGGATCGGGAAGCGCGCTAACCCCAGCTATTATCCACCCAACTTAAGCACCCTAATACCGCCCGATGTCCCTCAACTAACTCGAGCGGACTTTACTTTTTATAAGATTGAATGAAAACATCCACCATATCCGGGTCGAAATAGATACCCTTGTTCTGCTTCAATTCTTCGATCGCATCGTTGGCCATCACACTGTTATGATAAGGACGGTTGTCGTCATGGCATCGAAGGCGTCTACGATTGCCAACAAACGTCCTTCTCGCGGAATCTTATCCCCGCTCAATCCCTTCGGGTAACCACTGCCATTCCACCATTCGTGGTGATAGAGAACGTAAGAGCTGGCTGGTTTCAAATGATCCACACCTTCCAGCATCTTTGCCCCCACTTCAGGGTGCTGGCGGATCAACTTCCATTCTGCTTCGTCGAGTGGTCCGGATTTTTTCAATATCTTGCTTGGTACAATGATTTTGCCAATATCATGCAAAATCGCTCCAAATTCCAGAATTACAACTTCCTCATTCGTCCAACCAAGCGCAAAGGCCAGCTTGAGTGCCAGGCGGCGAACGCGTTCAAGGTGACCGGCAGTATAGGGGTCCCGGGCTTCGATGACATTTGCCAGCATGGTCACCGTCTGCAGGTGAGCTGTACGGGTATCAAACATTTCGACCATCCGCCTCCGAAAAAGGCGGGAACGGACAGCATTAATGAGCTCTTGCGCATCGAACGGTTTATAAAGGTAATCATCCACCCCCAACGAACGCGCCCGACTGACATCTGCGCGTTCAGTTCGGGCACTCAGGAATAAAAACGGGACCGTCACGCCATCGGGCATGACACGGATCAACTCCAAAAGCTCATACCCATCCATCTCGGGCATCATAATGTCAGAAACGATAAGATCCGGCTTGTCACTTACAAAAGAATCAAGCGCCTGCTTTCCATTGCACGCCGGATGAATTTCAAATCCCTCGGCCTCAAGGATATTTTGCATAACCTCGAGTAACAGCTTATCGTCTTCCACCAAAAGTATTTTGCTCATTAGTTCCTTAGGAGTTCCTTGTTTACCACCATTGAAACTTTATTATACGCCCATAGGGATAAATTTAACCGTTCTTTAGCCCTTTATTATTCTGGCAGCTCCCACCAGAGCCTGTCCCAACGAGAGACCTCCATCATTCGCCGGGATTTGGTGATGAATATACACTTCGAATCCATCCGCACGCAGCCCTCGAACTGTTCGTTCCAGCAGAACCATATTCTGCCAGACGCCCCCACTTAGCGTAATTTCCTTCAGGCCGGTATCCTGCATGATCAGCCCGCAGGCTTTTCGAACCATATCCGTCACACCATTATGGAAACGCGCCGACAGGACCGGGATGGAAGCTCCGTTGCGAATATCGACCAACATTGCTTCGATGACCGGTCGGGCATTTATTGTCCCGTTCTGGACTTCGAATTGATATGCACCTGATTCGGTTCTGTCCAAGGCCGACTTCGAATTCGATCGCTGCCTGCGCCTCGTAATTGACTTCTTGCCGCACTCCCGCCAGGGCTGCGGCCGCGTCGAAAAGACGTCCCAGGCTGGAAGTCTGAGGAGTATTCAGGTCCCGCTCCAACTGGACACGCAACGCCAACTGATCTTCAAAGCAAAGATCCCTGCGTGGGAGCGAGTTCTTCATCCCACTCCAACCCCAACGACCAGAGCAATGCCAGTGCCGTACGCGCCGGTCGTTTAATCGCAGCATCACCGCCGGGAAGCGGGAAATAGGCCAGGTGGAATTTTCGCTTGTATCCGGTGTAATCAGCCACCAGGAATTCTCCTCCCCAGATGGCACCATCATCACCATAACCAGTTCCGTCGAATGCCACGCCTATGACCGGACGCGTGCCATCCAGTCCGTTATCGGCCATGCAAGCCGCGATATGGGCGTGGTGGTGCTGAACACCAATCAGCGGGAGATCCTCACGTTCGGCCCGTTCCAGCGCGTAGCGGGTCGACAGATAATTCGGGTGCAGGTCGTAAGCGATGGCTTCGGGCCGGAAATGGAATATTCGCTCGAAAAGGGTGATGCCATCTTCGAAAGAACGCAGGGTCTCGTAGTTCTGCATGTCGCCGATATGCTGGCTGAGGAAGGCGTAGCGATCGCGGGTGAGACAAAATGTGTTTTTAAGTTCCGGACCGGTTGCCAGGATGGATGGGGTTTCAAATGGTAGTTGCAGTGAGTTGGGGGCATAACCGCGTGAACGCCTGAGGAAGTAAGGTGAGAGCGGGTGATCAGGGATTAAATTATCAGGCGATTCGTTTTCCTGATCATTTAATATCCTTACCACCGAATCGTCGCAGCCTGGTGCGAATTTCACGGTTGTGCATCAGGAAGGCATCCGCCAAAGCAGAGAGGCGATCTCGTACCTCATCATTTCGGAAGGCAATCGGCTCCTCAGCCAGGTTGCCACTGGTCATGACCAGAGTTGTTGCTGAGTGGCCATCAGGTTTTATCAAAAGATAGTGTAGAGGCGTATAAGGGAGCATAACGCCTAGCGAATCCTGCTTTGGCGCTACTTCGGCAGCAATATTTGAACTCTAGTCGTCGGCGGAGCAAGACGATTGGTCGCTGGCGCGATTCCGAGCAATTCGCGCTCGGCATGACTGACATGACATTGTTTTTCAACAGCAGCAATATCCGGCATCATCAGGGCGAAGGGCTTGTCTACGCGCAACTTGCGGAAGCGTAGTTCAGCCACGGCTTCCGCGTTGTCGCGTCGCAGGCGAGGTGGAATCCACCCAGGCCTTTGACAGCCAGTATTTTGCCTTCTGCAATCATCGTTTGAGCGGTTCGTATTGCTTTATCCCCACTGACTGTTTGTCGTCCAGTATCCTTTGCCCATTCCAGCCAGACCATAGGCCCGCAAACAGGGCATGCTACCGGCTGGGCATGAAACCGCCGGTCGAGTGGATTCTGGTATTCGGCGGTGCAGTCCGGGCACATCGCAAACGACGCCATGGTGGTGTTGGGGCGGTCGTAAGGGATGTCGGTGATTATCGTAAAGCGGGGCCCGCAGTTGGTGCAGTTGATAAATGGGTAACGGTAGCGACGATCGGCCGGGTCAAAGAGTTCGTGCAAGCAATCGTCGCAGACGCACACATCCGGGGAGATGGGCTGGTAGGAGCCCTCCACTACTTCAGAAGGAATAATTTCAAACCGCGTAAAATAACCCGGGGGACCAAATGACAAGTCAAAGGTGTCAATGCGCGCCAGTGGAGGGAGTTCCTTCTTTACAGCAAGGACAAACGCATCCAATAATTCCTGATCTCCGTCCACTTCGATGTCCACCCCCGCGGACGTATTACGCACCCATCCTACCAGCCCAAAACGAACTGCCAGGCCATAAATATGAGGCCGAAATCCGACTCCCTGCACGATGCCGGTAATGTGGAGGCTAGCTTTTCGCAAATCCGACATGCGTCCATTATACCTATATTAATTTCCCCAATTTCCGGGTTGTTCACTCCGGGCAATATTGAAGAATCAATCGACGGTGTTCCGGTTTTAGTGAAACATACTCCGAATTATCCCTGCCGGTATCACCGTTCTCTACGATCAACACCGAGGCGTCCCGGCTCACAACAATCGTGTGCCAGGTGGATGGCTTGACGTTATAGATTTTTCCCATTTCCATTACCTGTGGAACAAATTCGCATCCTGCGATTCCCCATCCACCAGAAACAGGATTCCCTGGCCGTGGGTGAGTACAAAAACCTCATCCGTTTCCGGGTGGCGTTCCAGCGTGTCAATCTTTGCCGGATGAAGTTCCTCTATGTAATTTAGAACCGCCACCCTCCAAGACCCAAAATATACCAATGGTTGGAATCCTTCACCGGTGTATTCATGAATCTCAAGCATTTTCTTATTCAAAGGGTTCATTTTCCTCCAAGCCAAACTTCTACATGTTGTTCCGCTCCATCCAGGTTGGGTAGAATAAAGTTGCCGGTTATCTCCTGCCCGTTCACTATTATGCGAACAACTCCGCGACAAACATGGTCGGGATTATGGACATCAATTCGGTATGTATGTGACCTGAACCTGCGTACCGCTGAAAAGCCGCTCCAGGTTGATGGGATGCACGGATCAATCCGCAGACCATCAATTTCCGGTCTCAACCCCAGAATATATTGCGTTGCGCTAAAGTATGACCAGGCTGCCGCGCCAGTCAGCCAGGAGTGTACGGGTATTGCCAGGGCGCGGTGAATAAGTTGAGTAAGTGGTCTGACCCTGGACGTAAGGCTCACACTGACGGATTTCGGCACGGGTGTTATAAGCAGCCGGCATGCCGGCATGGAAATATTCATACGCCCGGTCACCATTGCCCAACATACATTCCGCCATAATGCCCCACCCTTGAGTGTGATTAAAAATACCAGCATTCTCTTTAATTCCGGGGTTAAAAACCACGGCGCGCATGACATCTATGGGTGTTTTAACAAAAGGGGGCGAAGAAAGCATCAACCCATATGGAGTGGCCAAGCGGTCCTTCACAGTTTGCATGCAACCTTTGGCCTGTACGGGCGTGGCTGCCCCGCTGATCACCGACCAGACTTGGGTGTTCAAGTAGACCTGGCCTTCTTCAAATTCCTTTGTACCATAAACTGTGCCATCCTCCCCGATAGCCCAGATAAACCAATCACCATCCCAGGCGCAGGCCTGAATACTAGCGTCCAGTTTTCCCCGCTCGTAGAGTGCCCAAGCGACTTCCTCAGGCTTCCTCAACTGCCCGGCAACCTCACCATAGATAGTCAACCCTAGTCGTAATTGGAAGGCGATGAATAGACTCTCACCATTGTAGCCCAATTTTAAGCAATCATTCCAGTCAGCCAGCAATCCACAGGGCAGGCCATGTTTACCGGTGCGCTCCAGATTGAATTCCAGGGCACGGCGTAAATGACCGAACACGGTAGCTTCGCCTTCGTCAGCGTAGGGTAAAATCTTATTGTAGAAATCCAGGTTGCCTGCCTCGTTGACGTAAACCGGGACAGCGTTAAAGAACCAAAGGCAGTCGTCCGAGCGGTATTCCTCCGGAGCCGGGGCTTTTTCGTGTCCCGGCTTGTGTTCGAATGGGCGCACAATGGGCATTGCCCCACCACTGGATGCCTGTCCGGTCAGCATCAACTCGAGACGCTGCCTGGCCTCGTTCGGGATGGCCGCCACCACGCCCAGGATATCTTGCACCGAGTTGCGGAACCCCAATCCATCGCGCTCACCATTGTAGACCAAGCTGGCGGAGCGTGACCAAGCAAAGGTCACCAGGCAATTGTACAATCCCCACACATTGATCGTATGATTAAACTCCTCGTCTGGTGTCTCTACGACCAGGCTTCCCAATTTTTTGTGCCAGTGATCCTTTAGTGTCTGCAATTCAACTGCAGCACGATCCAGAGAACCGAACTCGGAGAGTATATTCTTCCCCGTGGTGAGGGCGTCGCCAATGCCCAGCAGCACCAGAACTTCACGACTTTCGCCCGGTTGAAGGGTCAGACTTGTTTGAAGGCTTCCGCAGGCATTGTCGCCGTAGGCGTTGCTATTGCTACAACTTCCCCTCTCCACCGCCAACGGACAATGATAACCACGATAGGGACCAAGAAAAGCCTCACGGCTAGTGTCAAAGCTTTCTAAGGGAGCGCCAACCAAACCAATCCAAGTGTGACGCGCAATGTCATGGATAAAAAAACTCCCGCTCTCGGGCGTCAGGTTATCCTGGATGGCAATGCGTAGTAAGTTGTCCGCGGTCCGTTCGCCGCGGATGATGAAGAGGGAATACTGCAAATTGACCTGGTCTTGGAATGTATCCCACTGGTTGGTAAACTCGCAAAATGAGAACAACGAGAGTTCGCGGCGGACGTCGCTTTCGTTGGTGACTTTCAACCTCCAGTATTCAAACGTTTGCCCCAAGGGGATGAAGTAGGTAGTCTCGGTGGCAATCCCCGCATATCGCGATGCGATGACAGTATATGCCGTCCCGTGCCTGCAAGTGGACTGGTACTGATCAAGCGGTTTTCCGACCGGCTGCCAGGAGGCTGACCAATAGTCTTTATTCTGATTGTCGCGCAAATAGATATATCGTCCCGGTTGGTCTAGCGGAACATTATTGAAATGCAGACGTAAGAAACGGCCGCGCGCTCCCGATTGGTAAAATCCATAGCCACCGGCATTGTTGGTGATAATCGCACCATACTCGGTCGAACCCAAGTAGTTACTCCAGGATTGGGGTGTATCCGGGCGGGTGATGACATACTCTTTCGCTTTGTCGTCAAAATATCCGTATTGCATCAACCAATCCTTGCAAGAACTCGAATTTCCTTGATTCCGACAGGTGGGATGGGTATGACTGTACCCTCAACAGATTTTCCATCTACCTCCAATTGTACGGCATTCCCGGCTCCGCGGCGCTCAGCGCGGATCATATAGCGAACACCGCGGAACTGTCGCATCACCTCAAAACCCTTCCAGCTGGATGGCACAACTGGTTGAATTTCCAACCCGTCGTATGTAGGCCGGATGCCCAATATCCACTGCGTGATGGCGATGTAGTTCCAGGCCGCCGTGCCAGTCAGCCAGGAGTTTTTGGCTTCGCCATGCGTTGGAGCATCCTTCCCGGCAATCATCTGGGCGTAAACATATGGCTCGCAGCGATGCAACTCACTCAAATTTTCGCGCGCCGAGGGGTTAATACGCAAGTAGTAATCGTGGGCACGATCACCGTGTCCGATTTTCGCCTCGGCAATCATAATCCACGGGTTCGTGTGGCAGAAAACACTCGCATTTTCCTTGTATCCAGGTGGATAGGAGGAAATCTCACCCAGGTGGAGGTAATAACGCGTGTAAGCAGGTTGAAGCAGAACAATACCATGCAGAGTTGCGAGGCGTTCCGACACCGAGTCAAGAGCCTGAGCCGCACGGCCATCATCCACGCCCAAGCCGGCCATAACACATATTCCCTGCGGTTCGATGAAAATTTGTCCTTCCTCGCACTCTTTAGAACCAACCGGTTTACCAAAATCATCATAGGCGCGCCGGAACCAACCACCATCCCAACCTGAGGTCCAGATGGCTTTTTCCATTTCTGTTATCTTTTGAAGCAGAATGGGGAATGGGAACCGGGAGAGATCCTTGGCAGCCTTTCCCTTTCTCTTTTCCAATTCCAACTTCCTTCCCAATTCCATCATCTCCCGCGCAGCCAGCACGAACAAACCGGCGATAAAGACACTTTCGGCCACTTTGCCATCTTTATTCGTTGTCGTTTGAAAAGACTGGCCGGGTTGATCAGAGAAACAGTTAAGATTTAGACAGTCGTTCCAATCGGCACGCCCGATTAACGGCAGACCATGCGGACCTATGCGTTCCAGAGTGTATTGGATAGAACGCCACAAGTGTTCGGAAAGGGGTTCCTCCGTACCAACCTGATTGTCATAGGGAACGAGCACATCGAGAATGCCCCAGTCACCCGTCTCTTTGATGTATGCGGTCACAGATAAGATCAGCCAAAGGGGATCGTCGTTGAAACCGCTGCCGATATCATTATTACCACGACGGGTCAGTGGTTGGTACTGGTGATAAGCTCCACCGCTAGGTAGTTGTGTGCTGGCCAACTCTATAATACGGGTGCGCGCCCGCTCGGGAATCAGGTGCATAAAACCGAGCAGATCCTGATTGGAATCACGGAAGCCCATGCCGCGCCCGATTCCCGATTCGAAATACGAGGCCGAACGTGAGAAATTAAACGTCACCATCACCTGGTAGGCATTCCAGATATTCACCATGCGGTTCGTGTGGTCATCCGGTGTGCTCACCTGTAGTTTATCCAACAGCCCATTCCAGTATATTCGCAATGCCTGGAATGTCTCTTCCACTTCGTCAGTTTTCAAATAACGGATAATGACTGGTTTCACGGTGTGCTTGTTAATCGTTTGCGAATCCGGGGGCTCAAATTTATCAGCCTGTGGGTTCTCGTGGTAGCCAAGAAGAAAGATGATCTTCTTTTGTTCCCCCGCCTTCAACTGGACCTTGACATGCTGGGCACCGATCGGCTGCCAACCAAGAGCGTGTGAGTTGGACATTTTGCCTTTTTCGACCGCCCGGGGTGAATCCCAGCCCTGGTAAGGTCCCAGGAAGGCTTCGCGCTGCGTGTCAAACCCAGCCAGCTGCTCAGAACAGGTAAAGTAGGCGAAATGATTCCGGCGTTCGCGATATTCGCTCTTATGGTAAATTACATTGTCAACGACCTCGACTTCGCCGATGGAATAATTCCTTTGGAAATTGGTGGCATCGTCCTGGGCATCCCACAAGCAGAATTCTACAGCCGAGAAAACCGACAGGTTTGCAGGTTCTTCACGCTGGTTCGTCAAAGTCATTTCCCAGATTTCCAGGTTTTCGCCAAGGGGGATGAAGAAACGGGTCTGAGATTCAATCCCGGCAAGTTTTGAGCGGATGATTGTGTATCCCAACCCGTGTCGGCACTCGTACTCGTCGAGAGGATGGCGCATTGGTTGCCATGACGGCGACCAGGATAAGTGATCCAGCGAATCGTCATCCCGCAGGTAAATGCAACGTCCGCTGGAATCCAGGGAGGCGTTGTTGTAGCGATAACGGATTAACCTGCGAAGGCGTGCATCTTTATAAAACGAATATCCGCCAGCCGTGTTGGAAATGACACCGAAGTATTCCTCACAACCCAGGTAATTGATCCAGGGCAAAGGTGTATCCGGCTGCGTTATCACGTATTCACGGCGTGTGTCGTCGAAGTAACCAAACTGCATATTATCCTCTCAGTGATAGTGAAAGTCTAGCGAAAGGAATCACCTGGTGCAACCTGACTTCATCCAGAGATGCAAGCCGAGAAGAATTCTAACCAGTCGTGCGGGCTAAAAATCCCGGAAATCTGGGACTGGTTAGTCATCTTGCTTGACTTGCGCGAGCAAGCCATCCAACAAATCTTCAGGAGGCATCGGCAGAGCAGCCTCCTGGAAGTGGAGCACACGCCATAAAGGCATTTCCATCAGAAAGCCCATTCTGTCCATCCTGGCAGCTTCGTCTTCTCCCCCACCAAAGGTAGCCTCCATCTGAGCTGACATTTGCTGGAAGTGCGGAGCGAAGGCACGCTTGCCGCGCGGATCCTCCATCCAGTCGCCCAGGGTCGATTCGCGGTTCAGCAGGCAGGGAAGTTCCAGCGTGGATTTCAGCGTCACAGTCTGGGTGCAGCGGATATCGGCAGATGAAGCCCCGACCAGGATATCGAACTCACCATCTTCGGTGATCCACTGCTGATAGGCGGGATGATAAAAAGCAAAGGCACGGAAATCGAGCGCCAGGGTCACTGTCTTGGTCTCGCGGGGTTGGAGCTCAACCTTGGTGAAGCCCTTGAGCTCTTTTAGAGGGCGAACCAACCCCGATTTGTGGTCGTGCACGTACACCTGGACCACTTCCTTGCCGGCCACTTTGCCAGTGTTGGTCACATCCACAGAAACGGTCAGGCCATCGATATCTCTGAACGTTTCCGCTGACACTTTGGGATTCTTGTATTTGAAAGTGGTATAGCTCATCCCGTAACCAAAGGGGAACTGCACCGGTACCTCTTTGGCCTCATAATAACGATAGCCAATGAAGATGCCCTCACCGTAACGCACCTCTCTGTTTCCTCCGGGGAAGTTGATGTAGGCGGGTGTATCCACCAACTTTAGCGGGTAAGTCTCCGCCAACCTGCCGGAGGGGTTGACCTTTCCATAGAGTACATCGGCAATTGCCCCGCCGCCAGCCTGTCCCATCATCCAAGCCTCCAGAACAGCAGCGGTGCCATCTATCCAATCGCTCATCACCACCGGGGCGCCATTATTAAGGATGACGACAGTCTTGGGCTGGACAGTTGTTACAGCCATAATCAAGGAAACCTGCTGTGGTGTCAGGTCGAGGTCCTGCCGGTCATATCCTTCTGACTCCTTGGAATCAGGCAGGGCAATATAAAGCAAGACCACGTCGGCGGAACAGGCGTTCTTCACGGCTTCGTCGATGAGTGACTGGTCGAAAGCAGTGCCCGCTGGATACCCCTCGGAATAGGTCAACTCGGCGTTCCCGGCCAATTCTTGCAGTTCCTTATACGGGTTATCCACCTGGGTGGGATTGATGTGCGAGCTGCCTCCACCCTGGAAGTGCGCTACTTCGGCAGAGCGACCGATGATAGCGATATGTTGCTGGTCCTGTAAAGGTAGAATTCCATTGTTCTTAAGCAATACCATACCTTCTCCAGCAATCCGACGTGCCAGGGCGTGATGCGCAGCGGCGTCAAACGAAGCACCTTTGGAGGTCCCGGCAGCCTTGAAGACGATGCCCAGGATCCGCCGTACCGAATCGTCCAGCACGGATTCGTCCATTGCGCCGGAACGGACGGCTTCCACAACCGCCTTTACCCGTCTTTCCCTCGGGCCGGGCATTTCCAGGTCCAGGCCGCCCTTCAAAGATGCCACACGGTCGTGTACGGCGCCCCAGTCGGAGACGATGAAGCCCTCGAACCCCCACTCGTCTTTGAGGATATCCACCAGCAACCTGTGATTCTCGGAGCAGTAGGTGCCGTTGAGCTTGTTGTAAGCGCACATCACCGTCCAGGGCTTGGCCTTCTTTACGGCGGTCTCGAAGGCAGTCAGGTAAATCTCTCGCAGGGTACGTTCGTCCACTTCGGAGCTTATGGTGAAACGCAGGGACTCCTGGTTGTTGGCGGCGAAATGCTTGAGGGAAGTACCAACACCTTTGCTTTGCACGCCATTGATGAAGCTGGTGGCCATTTGCCCGGCGAGGTAGGGGTCTTCAGAATAATACTCGAAGTTGCGCCCGCCCAAGGGAGTGCGCTTCATGTTCACTCCGGGACCGAGGATCACGTCGACCTTCAGGGCGATGCACTCCTCCGCCAGCGCCCGCCCCAAGGCGAGGATTAAATCCACATCCCAAGTGGAGGCCATGGACGAGGCGGTCGGAAAACAGGTGGCGGGCAGGCTAGTTGGGATCAAGTTGCTAACCTCTGCCTCGCGGCGCACGCCGTGTGGACCATCCGAAACGGTCATTTCCGGCAATCCCAGGCGTTCAATCGGAGTCGTCGTCCAAGCGCTGGCCCCGGTACAAAGGGCAGCTTTTTCTTCCAGCGTCATTTTCTTAATCAAGTTGTTAATATTCTTCATGATTTACACCTTCTATGATTCCTGCAAAATCTCATCACCATTTATTTACAGTCCAAAATCACCGGCGTGTTCTCCCCGAATTCCAGACCGTACCCGAACGGAAAGAGTGAGCCGTCGCAGCCGGTTCTGTTACCAGCGTTATTAATGTTGATAGGAAGCTGCTCATTGGTACGCGGCCAAGTGTAGGATAATTTCCCGGTAAATGGATAATCGCCAAACAACACGTCTGCTATCCCTGCGCCTTCGGTGCCGGGCAGCCAGGCCGCCACCCAGGCATCAGCCAGCGGGAGTTGCTCAGTAATGACCAATGGTCGGCCGGAAAGGATAATAACGATCAACTTATTAACACGCTCGCGGACATTGGTGATGGTGCCAATATCCGCATTTGAAAGGCGCAAGTTGCTGGCATCACCCAAGCCCTCGGCATATGGTTGTTCACCTACGACAACTATGCCAATGTCTGCATTATCGTCAAACTTGCCGAACCTGTTATATTCAACCGTTGTATTGGCAGACACCGCCACCTTAATGCCATCCAGGATGGTCGTACCAGGCGTAATATTGCCCATTTTCCCCTGCCATTCAATCGTCCAGCCACCTACCTGCATACCGATATTATCCGCACCCTGGCCTGCAACAAAAATTACAGGTACATTTTTGAGGAGCGGCAAGGCGTTGGCTACATTTGTCAACAAAACCAGTGATTTGCGCACCGCCTCGCGCGCCAGGTCAAGATGCTCCGGCGAGCGGATGCTGGACAACAGCGCTGGATCGGGGTACGGGTGGTAGACCAGGCCAAGCATGAATTTAACGGTCAGGATACGACGCACGGCGTCATCAATCCGCTCCTGCAGGATGTCGCCCTTCGCCACGGCTTGCTTCATAGTGTCGATGAAACGGACATAGTCGTACGGGACCATGTTCATATCCACACCTGAGTTGACCGCGGTGACCACGGATTTGTAGTAATCGTTCGAGTCAATCTGGTCGATGCCGCCCCAGTCTGAGACGACGAAACCCTTGAAGCCCAATTCGCCCTTGAGTACATCGGTAATCAGGTATTTTTGGGCATGCATCTTGGTCCCATTCCAACTGCTGAAAGAAACCATCACGCTCATTGCGCCGGCCTCAACAGCCGCCTCGTAGGGCGGGAGGTATAAGGCGCGCACGGTGGCCTCGTCCACCTGCATGTCGCCCTGGTCAAGCAGGTAGGGCTTCATGCCAATCTGTGTGGAACTCCCATATACCGTCCCGCCGTCACCAAGGAAATGCTTGGGCGTTGCCAGTACGTAAATCGAATCTCCGGCCTCAGCATTGAATCCTTCCGGCTGGCTTTGAAGTCCTCTGATATAAGCCGCGCCCAATGTCGAAACAAGGGTAGTATTCTCACTGTATGCTTCATAGGTGCGTCCCCAGCGGATGTCCTGCGGGACAGCCATCACCGGTGCGAAATTCCAGGTCGCTCCGGTAGCCAGCATTTCGGTGGCTGTGGCGCGCCCAATGCGTTCCATCAGGTCGGGGGCGTTGGCTGCGCCCAGACCAATCTCCTGAGGGAAAATCGTTGCACCATACAAGTTTCCATGTCCATGCACGGCATCCACCCCGTAAATGAGCGGAATGCCGAGCCGGGTGGCGAGCGCTTCATCCTGAAAGGCGTGTATCATTTCGGCCCAACCAGTGGGAGTGTTGTTATTGGGTGAGCCACCCCCACCGCTCAAAATCGAACCGATGAAGTATTCGGCAATGTCGCCGGTTTTAATGCTGTTCTTCTCCACCTGCGTCATCTGGCCAATCTTTTCTTCCAAGGTCATACAGGCTAACAGCAACTCCACGCGTTGTTGGATCGAGGTGGACAAATCTTTGGTATAGCATTCCGACTTAACAGGAATTGCCGTTTCAGTCGCTGAAGGCGCGGTGAGTGTTTGGTTCCCCACGGGCGCGGCGCACGACGAGAGTAATATCGCAATCAGTAATATGCTGGAAGCCAGGCACTTCATAACGTTGTCCTTTCAGATCAGCGCAGGCTGAATTCGTCCTGCATTCCTTCTCCAGCCTGGGTTCCTGCTCAATCAGAAACCTTAGGGCTCGATGTTCGATCTCCCCCCAATTGCGGTCGTTGATAGATTTGTTGTAGGTGTACCTGCCGTGGATCACACTCGTGATGCAGAAGGACAACTCGCCGGAGCAGGGTGATGGGGCGGAGGTCGACCCGACCGTCCCGGCAGCATCGGTCTGCGCGTCGGTCTCTCCAAGATCAACCACCTCGACCCAGCCGCCCCTGAGGCGGGAGCTCTCGCCCGGATCGCGGTTTTCGTCCACAATGGCGATAGTCGCGACCGCCTGCCAAGTGCTGTCGCTGTTCACCTGGTGGTGAGGGAAATTCCTCCCGGGTGCATCGCGTCAGGCTGACCCTGGTATTCCCCGACCAGCTCGGGATGCTGGTAGACCCGTACGTAATCCACCTTTAAATACTGCGGAAAGACCGTGGTTTCATCCGGATAACCCGGCCAGTCACCGCCGACAGCAAGATTGATTATTATGAAAAACGGGTTGTCGTACACCCAATCACCGGGCAGGAGGCCGGGTGTGACCTGGAAGTATTGTTCATCGTCCATGTACCAGCGGATCTGGGCGGGATCCCACTCGATGGCATAGACATGGAATTCATCCGAAAGCGACCCGGACGGGAGAATGATCGAGCCTCCCACCCCGCCAGCCCCAGAGTATCCCGGACCATGCACGGTGCCGTATATTTGCGTGGCTTCACGGCCGATATGCTCCATGATGTCAATCTCACCGCTGGCCGGCCATCCCATCTGGCCAATGTCAGATCCCAGCATCCAGAAGGCTGGCCAGACTCCGTTACCATAGGGCAACTGCATGCGGGCCTCGATGCGGCCGTAGGTCCAGGCATGCAAATCCTCGGTTTTGATGCGGGCTGAAGTGTAATTACTCTGGAGATACTGCTCGGCGTGCGCCTCGATGACCAGCATGCCCTCTTCGAGGCGGGCATTCTCCGGGCGAGCGGTGTAGTACTGGCGCTCATTGTTCCCCCAGCCGCTACCGCCGAGGTCATACGTCCAGTCGGCCAGATTGAGCGCCTCCCCGTCGAACTCGTCGTGCCAGACCAGGGTCCATCCAGTGCGTTCCCAGTCCGGGAGCGACGTGGGTGTCGACGTGGGCACCGGGGTGGCTACCGGTCTGCAGGCGACCAGGATAATTAAGAAGACTCCCCATGCTCGGAACAACTTTAATGAAAACCGGCGCAGAGCGGGTACAGTGGATCCTCCATAAAGGAGAAGCATTATTTTTCAACGCCGGTGATGACGATGCCCTGGATGAAGTAGCGTTGGGCGATTATGAACAGGATCAAGGGCAGAACCAACGCCATCATCGCGCCGGCCTGGACAAGTTCTGGATATTGGGCATACAGGCCTACGAAATATTGGAGCGCCACAGATATGGGGTAGAGCTGGGTGTTGGGCTTGAGGTAAATCAACGGGCCGAAGTAGTCGTTCCATGCAAAAACAATATGGAAGACTGTAATGGCCAGCATCACCGGTATGGACTGAGGCAGAATGACCGACCACAGGACGCGGAACGGACCGGCGCCATCCACTGTGGCGGCTTCATCCAGCTCGCGCGGCAAGGTCATGAAATACTGTCGCAGCAGGAACACGTTGTACGCATTGGCGAAGAAATGAGGAAGAATCAACGGCAGCCAGGTGCCTACCAGGTGAATCTTCACGAAGAAAGTATAGAGTGGAATGACGGTGACTGCGGCGGGGAGGAAGATGGTGGAAATCAACACCATGAACAGGAGGTCGCGTCCGGGGAATCTGAAAGCGGGCAAAACCGTATGCCACCAGTGTGCAGGAAATGAGCGTGCCGATCCAGGTGGAGACTGCGTAGAAGGTGGTGTTCCATAACAGGCGCGGGTAGTTGATCCCATTCCAGACTGTCAAGTAATTTGACCATGCGGGAGAGAATGCAAAGTAGCGGGGAGTTGCACGCCAGGATAAGACACACGTGAATTCTCCCTTTTGGAGATTCTTCGGGTCGACAAACTCGCTTTGCTTCAGACCTTTTTTGACAAGCGCCAGGGCTTGTACAGATTTGTCATTCGAACTATAAGCCCTCACACGTATTTACCGGCACTTTGTACACGTCAGCTGGCTTGCCATTGTACTGAATGCTTACCGGCACAGCTGGCCAGATCGGCCCGCCCAGGATGGTCCTCTGGGCTTGGGTCTTGAGCGAGGAGGATACCATAAAGGCGAAAGGCGAGAGAAAGAGCGCCAGGAGGAATATGGTAAAGCCCGTGGTAAAGATGCTTGCTGAATACGCTGCGGAGCCTGCTTCACTTTATGTGAGTTCATTTACTCATACCTCCCGATTAGCGGCGTTCTCCGGCATAATAGACCCAGTATTTGGCGGTTCGCAAAAAGGATGATGGTGGCCACCAAAATGGCCACAAACAATCCAATTGCCATCGTCGCGCCATACGACATGTTCATGAAGGTTAAGAAGGTCCTCACCAAGTATACATTGTAGAACATCGTGGTGCCGCCCGGGGCTCCATTTCCGTTATTAAGCACGAAGGGAATCAGGTAGTACTGGAACAGAAATACTACCTGCAAGGATCAAATTATAGAAGATGACCGGCGAAATCATCGGGAAGGTTACATTCCAGAAGGCCTGCCAACTGTTGGCCCCGTCCACTTTGGCGGCGTCATAGAGTTCTGTCGGCACCCCTTGCAAGCCGGCCAGCGTGATCAACATGGGGCTGCCGAGAGCCCATAGACCGATAATGACATAAGCAGGGTAGACCCAGGTGGTGCTATTGATCCAACCGGGTACACTGGTTTTCGGCACGCCCAGCGATATCAGTGCCCGGTTGATCCAGCCGGTTTCGGAGTTGAGTATACCGTTCCAAATAAAGACTCCAGCGACGAGAGGAACAATGGTGGGCATATAAAACAAAGTACGGGCCACCACTTTCCCTTTGAGATCCTTGTTGTTCAACAGGAGCGCCAACGCCAGCGGCACAATGATGCCGACCGGCAGGGAAATCAACCCAAACCTAAGCATGATCAACCAGGAACCAGGGTTACCAGTGGAGTTGCTCCAGATCTGAGGATCTTTGAAGTACTGGATATAATTGCTGAATCCCACAAATTTTAAAGAGCTCGTAATGCCCTGGTGATCTTCAGATTGGCGAAGCTGAAAACGAACGTGGCAACGAGCGGAATGAGGGTAAATACCACGAAACCAATAAGCCAGGGAGATAGAAAAGCAAGCCCCACCCACATTTCACGCCGCGCCATCCGCGACATCTTGCGGAAAGAACCAATGGAGGGCAGCTTGGGAAGATGTGACAATTGCTCTAACATGGGGTACTCCTTATTCAGGATGTTAGGTGGGTCAGCCAATGGCTGACCCACCTAAGGTATACACCTTCAAAGTTACTTATTGAAGATCACTGTCAGGTCGTCCTGCAATTTTTGGAACTCGGCATTGAAGTCGAGCTTGTCGGGCGGAGTGGTCTGCAACAGGCTGATGAAGGTTGCGATGCGGGCAGAGTCTTCGGTGTTGTTACCCGGCATCCAGCCTTCAGCACTCGGGCGGTCAGGATAAGCCACACCGGCCTTGAAGACATCCCAGCTCGCCTGCGTGACGTTCGGATACTGCGCCGATTTCGCGGCGAAGAAGGCGTCAATCTTGGAGTGTAATAGCGGGCATGGCACCCATGGCGGGCAGGAATTTATCGCCACCGGTGGTGATCAGGTAAGTCAGGAACTGGTGAAGGCTTCAGCGGGGTGCTTGGTGCCCTTCCAGATGCGGATGGTGTCGGCATCCACACGGCCATGTACCTTGCCATCAGCATTGCCCATCGGTTGAATACCAACCTGCCATACAACGCCAGCCTTGTCCAGGTCGCCCAGGCAGCAGGTGTACCAGGTCTGGGTCAGGCCCATGGCAGCCTTGCCGCTGTTGAAGACGTTGCCGGCGCCAAATTCGGTGGAGCTGGCCAGCGGGCCGGTGGCGGTAAAGGGCTGAGCGCCCCACATGCCATCATAGTACCATTGCCAGGCAGCTTTCCAGCTGTCGGGGATGGCAGCTTTCCAGGCACCCTTGGCGCCGGAGTAGATCGAGCTGGCGCCGCCGTAGAAGGTGGCGATGGATTGGCCGCTCTGGTACTGCGGGGTGTAACCAATCTGCACGATCTGGGTTGCTGTCGAAGCCGGCTTCGGTGGAGTTCTTGCCGTTCTTGTCGACGGTCAGCAGCTTGGCAATCTTCGTGACGGTGTCCCAGTTCCAGTCAACCATCGTGCCATCCGGCATCTTGTACTTTTCGCCGTATTTCTGAGGCGGGTAAGAGAGGCCCTGCTCGTCGAACATGGCGGGAATGAAGAACATACCACCGGGGAAAATACCGAAGGGCAGGCCAACCTGGCCCTCTTCGGTCTGGTAGAACGCAACCAGCGCCGGGTCGAAGATGGAGGTGTCAAAATTGCTGGCCTGGATTAAAGGGGTGAGGTCATAGCCACTGACCGTAGAATTCATTCGCGCCAGCCCAACCGACAGGACCAACGAGATCGGGGCCATTGCCCGCAGCTATCTCGGTCGCCAGTGTATCGCGGCCGGCAGCATGGGGAATGACTTCGAGGATCCCTTGGATCTTGTCCTGGGAAGCGTTGAAGTCTGCGATAATGGATTCCTCGACGGCGATCGCGGCGAGATCAGTACCACCGCCCAGACCAACGAATAAGCGCACACAGATCTTGCCAGCTTGGCAGTTCGCGACGGGGTAAGGAGTCAAGGTTGGGGTCGGCGGTACGGCGGTCGGACCTTCGGTTGCTCCAGGAACGGCAGTCGGTGGTACTGAAGTGGCTGGAGCGACCGGAGCCGTGGTGGGTGCCGGAGCGCAGGAGCTTAGTACCATGGCGGCAACCATAAAGATCGCAACCAACACAAATATTGACTTACGCATTCTTCACTCTCCTTCTTAAAATAGGGTTTTCGTCAGCAGGATTGCCGACTCATTGGTGAGACTGATTGAGGGTAGGGGTTGACAGATCAACTGGGGTCTTGCTATTATCACCTCCTTCGGATTTGGATATCAAAGTGCCACAGGATGCCCGGATCACCAATTCAGTGGCGACAATAATACTGCGGGTCTCTGATCCGGGGTGATCGATGATATCGATAAGGGTTTCAACCGCCAACGTGCCCATGGATTGGATGGGCTGGCGCATGGTCGTGAGGGGGGGCTGGGTTCTGGAGGCATTCGGAGTATCATCGAACCCGACCATCGCCACGTCCTCAGGCACATGGATATGGGCTTCATGCAAAGCCCTTAAGGCGCCGGCTGCCATAACGTCATTAGCCGCGAACAATGCATCAGGTTTATAAGGGATCAACCGCCGCATAGCAGCATAACCACCTGCTTCTGTCCAATCCCCCTCGGCGACGAGTTCAGGCAGGACCGGTAGATTGCGGTCGCTTAGGGCTTTCATGTAACCTTGATAACGATCGTAACTAGCGAACTGATTCTGCGGACCGGTAATCGTAGCAATCCGCTTGCGGCCCAGGCGTATCATGTGGTGGGTCACTTCCCGGGCTGCCCGGACGTTGTCCACATCGAGATAGTTCACGTCCAGAGTTGGGTGACGGCCAATCAGAATGAAAGGCATTTTATTTTCATACAACGACTTGACGATCGGGTCGTCCATTAATGTCGAGGATACGATCACCCCGTTCACCAGGCCATTATGCAAAATCTGGCTGATGGTTCGACGCACGTATTCCGGTTCTGCTAGCCAGAGCATAACGGAAAAATTATGAGCATTACACGCCTCAGAAACGCCTTGAATCAGGAGAGGGAAATAAGGGTCCGAGAAGATGACTTCCAACCGGCAGGGATGACCAAACCGAAGATATTCGTTCGTCCTGCTGCCAACCCCCTGGCTGCCAGGTTGGGTTGAAAATTCTTCTTCTGGATAACATGCAAAACCTTCTGGCGGGTTTCCTCTTTAACATTGGTATCAGCATTTATAACCCGCGAAACGGTCGAGCGGGAAACGCCACTGAGACGAGCAATATCTTCAAGTGTGAGTGCCATATGGATGGTTGGGAGCGCTCCCAACCTATTAATCATTATACAGGCTTTTTGGTTACGAGTCAACTACTTCGTGAGAAATGGTGCAAGCTCTTATTAGGGCTTTGTCAGCGTTAATAGTGTAAAATACGTTTCGCAAAGTCATATAGGTTCGATAATCTTTTTTTCGTGATTAAGGAGATTTCTTTCTTATGATTAATTCTCCCCTTCCTACCATCCCCTGGGAAGAACGACCCGCTGGTTGTTCTGAGGTGGTCTGGCGCTATAGCGCCAACCCGATTATTCCCCGCAACCTGATCCCCTCCTCGAACAGTATTTTCAACAGCGCAGTGGTAGCCTTCCGGGAAGGTTTTGCGGGTGTATTCCGTTGTGACAATAAGAAGCGTGACATGAATTTGAATCGCGGCTTCAGTAAAGATGGGATCACCTGGGAATTGGAAAATGATCCAATTGAATGGCTGTGCAATGATCCTGAAATTGGTTGGTACCAGTACCGCTACGACCCGCGTGTGCTCTGGCTGGAGGATCGCTACTACTTGACCTGGTGCAATGGTTATCACGGCCCAACCATTGGAATTGGGTATACATTCGATTTTGAAAAATTCCATTTCCTTGAAAACGCACTTCTACCCTTCAACCGTGATGGTGTGTTATTTCCAAGAAGAATTAACGGGAAATATCTGATGCTCAACCGCCCAAGTGACAATGGTCATACACCCTTTGGGGATATCTACCTGAGTCAGAGCACAGATCTGATCCATTGGGGGGAACACCGCTTCGTGATGGGCGTCAAGGGCGGATGGCAGAGCACGAAGATCGGAGCCGGCCCGGTACCCATCGAAACACCCGAGGGTTGGCTGTTGTTTTATCATGGTGTTCTGACGTCGTGCAATGGGTTTGTCTATAGTTTTGGCGCAGCACTCCTCGATTTAGAGCGACCCTGGAAAGTGCTCTATCGCGATGGACCCTATCTGCTTTCCCCACAAACCTATTACGAGTGCGTGGGTGACGTACCGAATGTGGCATTCCCTTGCGCAACACTATACGATCAACCCACCGGTCGAATCGCCATCTATTATGGCGGGGCTGATACAGTAACCGCTATGGCATTCGCCAAAATGGACGAAATTCTTGAATTTGTAATAAGCACTTCAGAACTATAAGTTCCGCCTTCACTCGAAATCCTCATACGTGCATGAAAAACAAGCCATCCGCCCGGCAGTGAACCTGACCGGGCGAATAATTTTGTAATTCTTGGATGGTCCGGGCAACCCCACCATGCATGTCTTATTCCCACCAGACACCATCTCAGGTCCCTCGCCAGGAATGCCTAGGCACCAGTCACCTCTTTGACGAGAATTGCGGACGACTTTGCGATCTTATGGCACACGAAAGTTGACCTCATTAATCAAATCCTCCGACCGCGTGAATACATTCACCTTGGCGGGCTAGACAGATTTGGCACGGCAGCGATATTGACATTTTACCAACGAGCATTATGTTCTTCTGCAAATCCAATCAAGTCCTTGATTGGGACGTCTTTTCTGTCGTCCATCAAGATCGTGCCGTTATAACGCCCGAACATCTGGTGGACTTCGCTAACGATAACCCCCAGGTTGGTTCGGGCTGTGCGGTCTTTGAAGGGCGTGAAGACCAGGTCCATGCGGCCATCGGGATCGGTAAACCGCCAAGGTTTCATATAATCACCGGAAACGTAATCGAACTTAACCTGTTCCAGTTTATGGATGCGGTTTCCCAAGATAAGTGCATTCTCGCCTGCTTTCGATAGGTCGCCAAAGCCGCAACCTAGATTCAATCCGACCGTCCGCCCATCGGGTAAAAAGCCGGAAGCACTGGCCCAATTCCAGCTCGAATGGTATTCCCACACCCCGCGCCCCCAATCAAGGGAACCCGCGCAGGTCTTAGGATTAAGCACTTCAGTGGTATCGCCATATTTGACCTGCCCACTGGCGGGCAGGCAGTTGATCTTGCGGTTGTAATAGAAACGCTTCTTCCCAATCGGGATAACGATGTTCATCGACTCGTACCCTGCGGGACAGGTCAACGTGATTTCGGCCTGGATGCCACGTCCTTCGTGGAACCCCGGCCAGGAAATGGACAAATGCCGCTTTTCAGAATGCAGGTGGAAGGTCAGGCTCGTTTTTTCGTTCTCAAAATGGCTATCCCCTTCGGTGCTGTTACGCGGTAGATCTACACCTTTCCCCAGCGGAATAACCAGTCCCTCCTCGTGGAGTTCCCCAGTTTCAAAATCCATAGCATAGACGAAGATGTTGCCAGCATATCCGAGGTCTGCGATGGTAGCGGAGAAGAAACGCTTCGGGGTGAAAACAGCGTAATAGTCCCACCGCTTGATACGGAAACGTTGGAATGGCCGCAGGGCATAGAAGCGGGCGGACTCCAGGTTGCAGTCCAGAAGGGGCTGGCGCGCCCAGCCCACCTGGGCTAGGAAGCCATCGGGTTTCAGCAAAAGGCCAGGTTGGGTCAATTCAGTCTGCATGGTTCCTCCGGAATACTTCCAGTTTAGTGCCAATATTGGAGTGTGTCAAACGACTGCCGTTACTTTTTCCCATGACAACAATGCGCATCAGCAGTGGCATAGACGGGAAAGCTCCCATCTCCCTTTACGAAAGAGTAAAAAGAGGCCGGGAGTAAGGGTCGATCCTTAGGTTACTGCAAAACAATCAGCGGCTGGTTTGGAGTAAAATCATCCTGATGGAACGCTTGGAAGATTTTGACTTGACCCTCAGTGCAGACGATGTTCTGCGCGGCGAAGGCGCTGACCCGAAATTGGTGCGAACCAAGAAACCAGCGTTACTGAATGCTGCTTCTGCAGCCCTGGCAGAGGGATTTTCAAAACTCCATCCGACTGTGCTCATCGAAACAGTCAAGGTCGTCGAACACCAGCATGAGCGAATCCTATTGGAAGGCGGAAACTCATTTGTCAGCCCGCTGGTGGCGCGCCACCTGGCAGGGGCAGAGCAGGTCATTCCGGTTGTGTGCACCATCGGCCCGGAATTGGAAGCATTTGCCTCCACCTGGATGGAGAAATCTCCACTCCTTGGAGTGGCTCTTGACGGCTTGGGTAATGCTGCAATTGAATCCCTCGGCCAGCAAGTCTGCGAACGTATCGGGGAAAAGGCGCAGGCTATAGACCTGACATCGTCAACACCGCTGAGTCCCGGTGAACCGGAATGGCCTGTTGAAGTCGGTCAGCCGCAAATATTCGCCCTGCTCGATCCATCCCAGGCCGGGATCTCGCTCACCACTGGCGGGATGATGGTCCCGAAGAAATCCATCTCATTCGTGGTCGGCATCGGACTGGAAATGAACCAATCCGACCTTTGCGAACTATGCAGCCTTCGAGAAAGGTGCCGCTACCACCGTGCCTGAGAACTTCCGTATTGACTTTGAACCGCTCGGCCGGCGCGTTGAAATCCAAGCCGGGAAGACCCTTCTGGCTGCTGCCCAGGCCGCTGGAGTCGGGCTGGCGTCAGTATGCGGAGGCGCGGGGACGTGCGAGGAGTGCCGCCTCCGACTGGCTGCCGGGAAGCTGACTCCGCCAACCCTGGTGGAACAGGCCGCCCTGAGCGAATCAGACCTGGCTAACGGAATCCGCCTGGCCTGCCAAGCCGAGCCGCTCAGCGACGTAAAACTCGATATCCCCCCCGAGTCCCTGACCAGCGCCCAGCGCCTGCAAGTGGAAGGGCTGGAAACGTCCATCGCGGTTAACCCGGCGATACGCACACCGGGAGCATACGGCTTGGCTGTGGACATCGGCACCACCAAGCTGGCGACCTATCTCGTCCAGCTCGAAACCGGTGCGACGACAGCCAAATCCGGGGCGATGAACCCGCAAATCGCCTTCGGCGAGGATGTCATCAGTCGAATCGCGTATGCTGGACGCGAACCAGACGGAGCAAAAAGACTCCAAATAGAACTCGTGAAAACGCTGAATAAATTACTGGTGGAGATGTGTGCGGAGGCGCACATTACACCTAATTCTGTACTGGACTCCGTACTGGTCGGCAACACGACGATGCACCACCTGTTCGCAGGGCTACCCGTAGAACAGCTAGGTCGTGCTCCATTCGCTCCGGCCATTACGCAGGCGTTAACCCTCCCCGCCAGTGAACTGGGATTAAATCTCGGCCCCGGCGCAAAAGCGTATCTTCCACCGGTTATCGCCGGGTATGTGGGATCGGACCACATTGCCATGCTGCTGGCGACCGATGCATGGAAATCGCCAGGCACCATCATCGCTTTGGATATCGGCACGAACACAGAGATCAGCCTGGTAGCGAACGGCAAAGTCACCTGCTGCTCATGCGCCTCCGGTCCAGCCTTCGAGGGCGCACACATCCATGAAGGCATGCGGGCTGCGCCTGGCTCCATCGAAAGGGCACGGTGGTCAGATGGGAAAATCCTATGGCAAAGCATCGAAAACATGCCGCCGGTGGGTATCTGCGGTTCGGGGATTTTAGATATCGTCGCGGCAATGCAAGACGGCAACCTGGTCAAGCCGACAGGAGTTATGAAGAAAGGTATCGGGTCTGAAATCGTAATCGTTCCTGCCGAGCAGACGGGTCTGGGGCGCGACCTGGTCGTCACCCGCAAGGATGTCCATGAAATCCAATTGGCAAAATCCGCCATCCGGGTCGGGGTGGAAATCCTGCTGGAAAACGCCGGGCTGACTTACGCCGATTTGGACGAGTTCATTGTTGCCGGAGCATTTGGCACGTACCTCGACCTACGCTCAGCCGTGCGCACGGGGATGTTCCCACCCCTGCCAATGGACCGCTTCCACCAGGTGGGCAATGCAGCCGGAGTAGGGGCAAAACAGATGCTCGTATCGGTGGACAAGCGCCGGGAGGCTGAAACGCTTGCCCGACAAATCGATTACGTGGAACTGACCTCACGAGCAGCCTTCACACCCCTGTTTATGACTTACCTCTGTTTCGAATTTTAAACCCGAGCCTCCGACAACTCATAGTGACACCTTTCAACAGCATCCTGTCAGCCATTTATAAATTAGAAACCGGACTTATCCTTGCTGATAATATTGACTGCGCTACGGATGGAACCGGGGTAGAGATGAATTGAGTAAAATCATCCTCATGAGCGAAGAAGAATATTTCCCCAAACGAGCGATGTCAATCCACGCACATCCCGATGACCAGGAATTCACCGTTGCCGGGACGCTGGCCCGCTGGGTGCAGGCCGGGTGCGAGGTGATATCGGTCATTGTGACCAGCGGCGAGGCCGGGTCGAACGAACCGTCGAGGAATGCAGACTATAAACCAGAATTTGCCCGCCTTCGCGAAGCTGAACAGTCCAGCGCCAACACCACACTGGGCATCCTTGAAACCATATTCCTGCATTTTCCGGACGGCGAACTGGAACCCTCTCTGAACTTGCGACGCGAATTAACCCGCCTTATTCGTCGTTATAAACCGGAGGCGGTCGTCACCAGCGACCCGCAGGGCGTCTTCTATGGCAACGGCTATATCAATCATCCCGACCACCGTGCAGCTGCCCAGGCTGCCCTGTACGCCGTCTTCCCTTCCTCCGAGACGCGCCTCATTTTTACCGATTTGCTCAAAGCTGGTTATGAACCGCATAAAGTTAATCGGCTCTACGTTCACGGATCTGAGAATTCAGACACCTGGGTTGACATCGCCGCGACGATTGACATTAAGATCTCCGCGCTGAAGAAACACATCAGCCAGCTGGCAGATTGGGACCCGGAAAAAATGATCCGCGAGTGGGCAACAGAAGAAGGCAAGGAACACGGGCTGGAATACGCCGAGGCGTATAAAGTGATGATTTTGACTGAAGAGAAGGACAATCCTGAATAGAGGCGACTGTCATGGTCATTTTTCAAATCAATCACTATGTGAAACCCGAATTTGTCGAGGCCTACCAAGGCGCTGTCCGGGAGGATGCCAGGAAGAGTATTCTGGAGGAAGGGGTTCTGCGTTTCGAAGTATTCCAGGACCAGGGTAATTCCACTCATTTCACCCTGTTGGAGATCTACCGCGATATGCAGGCACGCGAGATACATCTGCAAACTCCGCACCTGCTGAAATTCAGGGAAATCCTGAATAAACAGGGAATACTCACTCGCAGCGAAAGCAACCAGGTCGACCGGCTCTTCCCGGAAAAAATCAAGCAGTAGAGAGCGAGAAGGCCGACCATCTGGTCGACCTTTTTTATTTCTCTATCTCGTGCAATTCCTCCAAGAATGCCTGCCCTTCGGCAGGAGTTAATTGCGGTTCGTCAATCACAAAGGCGAAACCTTTTCCACCCAATTCCCGGATGATGGTCAAAGCCCCTTCTGGTGAGACTGTCACCTGGCAAAGCTTTCCAGATGCCCGGATTTTACTAAGCAACGGCAACCACTCTTCGCAAGGTGGTTTGCCGAAACCCGGCACCCACTGGATCCCGCGCAAACGGGGTATGGAAAGGAGAGATTCCACATGGATCAGCTGACCCTTTCCGTCCATGTGGTAAAAGGCATAATCCAGAACGGCGCAGCAGGCTTCCAGGTCCGGCAGGACAAAACGCTGGAACATCTTCGGGGAAATCATGTAAGAAAAATCGCTTTGAAGCATGTAGCTGCGGACGTTTGACCAGCACGGCCCCCAGCAAGTGATACCGCCTCCCGCACCATAAATAATCGTATACAGCCGTTCATAACAAGCCAGCCAGAGCCGGGTGGTCCCTCCGACTAGCCGGTCTATTTCTTGCGGGAATTTCACCAGATCCATGAGGAGTTGACGTGTGTCGCAAAGGGAAGCGATTATATCCAGATTGCCTCCCAAGTCGGTAAAACCCACAGCCAATTCCCGCCCCCAGAGGTTGACAGCCATACTCGTGATTTCGTACACGCGGTGCCATCAAGGATTTTCCCAATCAATGGCTACGCGCAAGTCAGTGATGGGACAGGATTGTCCGGGAGTGAACCAAGTGGTATTCCAAGCAGGATGAACTTGCGCCCCGGCAAAGGCAGCCACGATTCCGGGCCCGAAGTTCGGCCAAAAACGCGGGAAGGAATCCCCAGATAATGCGTGTTTTCGAGACGGGGAACAAATTCGTCCAGAATTGTGGCGGCCGGCGTATCCATCGGATAGTTGCCAAGAAAAACACTTGCACATTGGGGATCATACCTGTCCAGCCGCTCGGTACATTCCAACACCACCATTGGACGGTCCAACGCGCCTTCCCACCAGGCCGTCCAGTCATGCCAGATGCGTTCCCAATCTGATTCGGAAAAGCGCAAACGCAGGCCCATCGGTCAAAGATTGCGGTCAAAGAACTCGATCACGCGTCTGCGGAATTCTTCGGGGAATGTTTCGCTCGCTTTGGTGTGATCGACACCAGCAAGGCGCCAGGCTTCCTTCGGCTCGCCTGCCGCAGAATACAATTCATCGAAATCTGGGCAGTACAGGTCCAACTCGCCGTGGATGAAGAATATGGGACGCGGGGCGATCTTCCCTACCCAGCGTATCGGTTCATAAAGGAATAGATTGACCCCCAGCCGTGCGGATGTTACCACAACGACCAGCCAAGCCAAGGGTCCCGCCAGCCAGCGCGGAATATGGAACTCGACCCCGCGAGCGATAAGCGCCACCCGCAACCGGGTCGGACCTCCATCTGCCACCACTGCCCGAATATCCGGGCAAACTGGCGCTGTGAGCATGGAAGCAAGCGCACCGTAGGAGAATCCCAGCAAGCCGATACTCCTAAAGCCCCGGCTTTTAAGAAATTTCACCGCCCCTTGCACGTCGTAACGCTCAAGGTAGCCAAAGGTCGCCAGCCTTCCCTGGCTGCGTCCGTGGGCACGGAAGTCGAACAGGAACACGTTGAACCCGGCTGCGTGCAAGGCCGGGGCGCGGTGGATGTCCCAATCCAGACTTCCGCCGTGCCCATGGAGGATGATCACGGCGCGATCGGAACCAGAGGCCGGGATCAAGCATCCCTGCAACAGCAACTCGTCTGCAGCCTTGAACATGGCTTCTTCGAACTCAAGTCCGTACTCCGCGGGACTGTGGATAGCGCTACGCGGCTGACGGCTGGTCACATAGAACGAGGCAGCCAGTCCGACCGCAAGCACTAATCCGACCGGGAGCAAAAGCCAGAGAAGAACATTCATTTATTAACTTCACGCATGCCCAGTAAGGTGACGGTACTCAAGGCGAAGAGTACAGCATAAGCCGCAAAGACGGCGAAATATCCCAGTCCCATGTAATAGTGGTTGATATAATCTGCCACCAGCCCGCCGATCCCTGCGCCAATGATACCCGCCCCCGCCCCGGCAAGGTTCGAAACTCCCAGATAGCGTCCTGCTTCGCCCGCAGGCACAAGGTCCGTGCCGAGCGCCCAATTGGCAGTCATGAACAGCCCGGTTGCCAGCCCGATGATCGTCCCCGCAACGTAGACGATAGTCAGGTTTGGCACCCAGATGGTGATCAACAGCAAAACATTTCCCACCGCCGCCACAATACCGCTGATGGCAACCAAGCCGCGTGCGCCCGAGGCGGTCCGAGATCCAGCCGCTGGCCAGGGCAGTCAGGACGATAAAAATGCCGATGATTGAGGTCAGGCTGCCAGTCAGGCTGGAGGCCCCCTCATTACTCAGTTTGAAGGCATACATCACGAAAGTAAAAGATGGAACCCTGGATGGAAGTGCCGCCGCCAGGAACATCAGCCGGTTGACGATCCACCAGACAAATGAGGACTGCTTGCGGGCTCCTTTGCCCAGCGTGCCCAGGCAGCCCGCCCATACCCCGGCCACCACCGCCACAATCATTGCCACCGCCCCGCCCACCCCCACACCCACCGACAGGGCTGTGGCCTTTTCCGCGAAGATCAGGGTGATCAGCCCTGCCAGCCCGCCCACCAGGCCGCCGCCCACCAGCCCGGCCACGGCTCCAATGAGATCCCACCCAGCATCCCGAGGACGCGCACCATCGGCGGCCAGAACGGTGTGGTCGGTTTCTCCTGCAGCGGCGTTTCTTTGACAAAGATTATCGTGATAAGCGTGACTACCAGCAGGGAAATGCCGGTGACAAAGATGGCCAAATCCAGATTTCCGGCGCCGACCATCTTGGCGATGGTAAGCCCGACCAGGATGACCGGCAGCAGTTCCATGATGGCCTTGACGGCCGAGGCAGCGCCCGCGCTGGTCTTCCGGCACCAGGTCGGGGATCAATCCCTGCAACGGGCCGTGCGAGATGTTGGAGGAGAACTGGATGAGCAGTACGGCGATCAGCAATGCCCAGTAAGTCTGGGAAAGGGCAATCGCGGCCAGGAAGAGACAGTCAAACAATGCCCCGACCAGGATGTATGGCCTGCGCCGCCCAAAACGGGAGGTTGACCGGTCGCTGAGCAAGCCCGCCGCAGGCTGGACCAGCATGGCGATCACCAGTCCGGCCGAGCGCATGGCACCCAGGGCGGTATTCTTGATCGCTTCGGGCGCAAAGATACCCACCAGATAGGGCATGAAGATCGAACCCAGGGCGGTGTTGCGGATGTTCAATCCTAGCCAGAATAGGTTGATCGTGAGGTAGTCGTACCAGCGCAGTTGTTTCATAATAAATCCTCCTTTGGCGTAAATCGGCCTTCTGATATATGAACCCTTGAATCTTCTAGGTGCTGCTATTATTCACCAATGATTTTCACCAGCACGCGCTTTCGGCGGCGTCCATCGAACTCGCCGTAGAAAATCTGCTCCCATGGACCGAAATCCAGCCGTCCTTCCGTTACTGCGACAACCACTTCACGGCCCATCATCTGTCGTTTGAGATGGGCGTCGGCGTTATCTTCACCGGTGCGATTGTGCCAGTATTTGTCCACTGGTTCGTGCGGAGCCAGTCCTTCCAGCCATTCTTCGTAATCGTGATGCAGGCCGGATTCGTCGTCGTTGATAAAGACCGAGGCAGTGATGTGCATGGCATTCACCAGGCACAATCCCTCCCGAATGCCGCTTTCTCTTAAAGCAGATTCCACTTCGGGCGTGATGTTGACGAATCCCGCGCCGGGAAGGAATATTGAACCAGAGTTCCTTGCGGGTTGATTTCATGTTTTCCTCATCTTATATTCTACTCTTAAATCCAGTCCCGCCATTATTGTAGATCACCCATGAAATGTATGAAATTCCTAACGACCGCCTGATTATCATAGCCGATGTTCAGTTTCTAGGTGAATTGACATTCGAACGACCTGACATATAATGTAATAGTTCTGAATTAGACTTCTTCCTTTCGGAAAGGGATGAACTCCTCAAATCCCCCATCCTCCAAATCTATTTTCCTTAATGAGGTAACCCATGGACCAAAAACTCACGCTTGGCAGCAAGTTCCGGTACGGTCTGGCTGATATGGGCTTCGCCCTGATCACCTCGGCCATGCAGTTCTTCCTGCTTTATTACTATATAGACGTTGCTGGCATCAACCCGGCCCTGGCTGGCTCTGGCCCTGATGGTCGGCAAACTGACCTGGGATGCAATCAACGATCCCCTGTTCGGCTACTGGTCCGACCGCACCCGCTCGCGCTTCGGTCGCCGGCGGATCTACATGCTGCTCGGCGCCGTGCCGCTCGGCATTCGCTGCCTGGATCATGTTCTCGCTGCCCAAGGGATTGACCGGTGCGGCAGCCTTCTTCGCCGTGCTGCTCAGCTTCTGGCTGGTGGATACCTTCCACACCATGACCAACGTCCCCTACTACTCCCTGACCCCCGAACTGACCCGCGATTACAGCGAACGCGCCAGCCTGACCTCGATCCGCATGGTTTTCAGCGTTTTTGGTTACATCCTCGGGGCAGCGCTCACCACCATCCTGGCTGGCATCTTCCAGGGTGCCGGGTTGAATATGCAACAGGCCTGGAGTGCCACCGGGGCAGTCTTTGGGGTGATTGCCATGACCACCATCCTGGTTACCACTCTAACAGTCAAGGAACGTCCTGAACTGGCCGGTGAACCTTCCAAGCTTCCGGCGTTCAAGGCGGTCCTGATCCCTTCAAGAACAAACCGTTCATCATTTTGATGATCGCCTTCATCCTGAGCAGCTTCAGTTTCACCGTGCTGACCGCCCTGGTACCTTATCTTCATCCAATACCAACTGAACATGGGAGACCAGGTTTCCTTCGTGCTGTTCGCCATGCTGCTGACCATCGGCATCTTCCTGATCCCGGCCAAACTGGTCTGCGATAAGATCAATAAAGGTCCAACCTATGCCCTGGGCCTGTTCATCGCCTCGCTGGCGATCATGACCAGTTTCTTTCTCCCACACGAAGCCACCCCACTGATCTATGTCGTGGCCATCGTGGCCGGGATAGGTTTCTCGACACAATGGGTCTGCCCCTGGAGCATGCTGCCTGATGTGATCGAATACGATGAAAAGATGACCGGCGAGCGGCGCGAGGGCATTTACTACGGCCTGTGGAATTTCCTGACCAAGTTCACAGGTGCGCTGGGCATGGCGTCAGCGGTTGGGCACTGAAACTGTATAAATTCGATCCGAACATAGTGGAACAGAGCTCGCGTACGTTATTTGGCATCCGCCTGTTCTTTGCCATCGTGCCAGCCGTTGTCATTATCATCAGCCTGCCCTTCCTGATCTGGTACCCGATCACACGCAAGTCTCATGCGGCGTTGGTCAAGGAACTGGCGGAGCGGAAAGCAAAAGTTGGGTAGAAGGAAAGCATGAAAATCGTCATCATCGGTTCGGGCATGGCCGGTCTAACCGCCGGGGCAGTTCTGTCCAAAGCCGGGCATCCCGTAACGGTATTTGAGCAATTCCCCACCCCAGGCGGGGTGACTGCCACCGTGACCCAGGACGGTTTCAGCTGGGACATCGGCCCTCTTCTGGTGGAGGGTTTCGCCCCCGGTGACAAAGGCCGCCTGATCCTCGAGGAATTGGGGGTCAGTGACCGGGTGCCCTCGGTGCACGAGGATCGCGGTCTATCCATGCCCGAATTCGCCCTGTGGAAACCAAAGGATTACGAAGGTCCCTTCTGGCGGTACGAGCGCCTCAAGCAACTCTTCCCGCAGGAAAGCTCGCACCTGGACAGTTATTACCGGTTCTATGACCCGGATGGTGAGCCTGATGTCGCTGGCTCGCCAAGCCGAGACTGCCCGCGGGCTGGCTTCGCTGTGGCTCAAGACTTCGCATGTGGATCGCCTTTCAGGGGGTCAAGGATAAGGTGAACTGGAATGGCGGTCAGTTGATGGACCATTATTTCAAGTCGCCAGTTCTAAAGACTTTATTCCTGGGGATTGTGGCGGATTTCGTCACCGCGCCCAGTGAATTCCCCGCCTTGGGTGTGCCGTCCATCCACCTCGAGACCGCCTTTGACAAGCGAATTCCCACCTTCCCCGGAACCCGCAGCGCACAGACCGCATACACGCTACTTCCTAGGCGGTTGCCAGACGCTGGTTAACGCGGTGATGGGTGTAATCCTGGCCAACGGCGGGAAGGTGTTAACCAATACGACCGTCAAGCGCATTCTCATCGAGAACGGCCGGGCTGTTGGTGTTGAATTAGCCAGCGGTCAGATCGAGCTTGCAGACCGTGTGCTGACCTCAGGTGGGATGAAGGAGGTGTTCTTCGACCTGGTTGGGCGCGAAAACATTTCCACCACGCTGGTTACCCAGATTGAAGCCAACCGCCTGATGGAATCAGTATTGATGGTGCAGTTGGGCATCGACTTCGACCCAACACCTTTCCAGCCGGCTGCCCTCTGCTATTATTATAAGACCCAGGATCTGGAGGGCGCAGTTCGTCGCTTGCGCGCTGGTGAATACCATGAGGGCAAGGATGGTTTTCTGATCTATGTGCCCTCGATGCACTCCCCCAATCTGGCTCCAGCTGGAAAACATGCCGTGACAATCTACACGGTTGCCCCGGACACCCTGGCTGAGGGTTCCTGGCAGGAACGCAAAGAGGAACTTGCCGATAAACTGGTAGCGGAGGCTGAAGCCCACATCCCCGGTCTGCGCCAGCACACCCAAACCCGCCTGGTCCTAACTCCGCAGGATTACCGCTGGCGTACCGCCCAGAAGCATCATTCATTCGGTGGGGTGCCGCCGGTCATTGGCAACAAACCACCGGCCCATAAGACTCCCATCGAGAATCTCTGGTTCATCGGCGCACAGAGCGAGAGCACCGGTGGGGTGCTGAACGTGATGGTCGGTGCCCACAAAGTGGCAAGGCAGATCCTTAGAGAACTATAACACAAAAAAGAACGCGCCTTTTAGGAGCGTTCTTCGATCTTTGCTGTCAGGTTGGGTGCGTTTATTTCACCTCATCCGGCCTGACCTCGCCTCCAGTTGCGGCGGACTGAAGCGCCGCCAGGGTGAACTGCAGCACTGCCTTGCCGGTCGGACCGTCCAGGCGCGGCTGTCCGCCGGTCTTGAGTTTTTCGATGAAATCATGTGTGGTAGCGATGAAGCTATCGTGCCACTCCACACCTTCTATCGGGATTGGCGTTGTCCGGCCATCCTTGAAGAGCATCAGCGGGGGCAGATCGACCGTCTTCGTTGTGTAGCGGTTAATGAAAAGGATACCTTTCTCTCCGATCACCTCGATACGGTCATCGTCAGCGTAGTATTCCGAGAAGATGCGCATCTTGGGGGTGTGTTCGATGTCCAGCAGTCCGTAACGATGGCTCGCCTTATACTGGAACAGGATGGCAGCTGGGGCGTCGATCTTGACGACCCCACCTGCTTCCTTCACGGGGGTCTGGTCAATCCAGGCAAAGACTTTCTCCACCGGCCCGCCCAGGTAGTAGCCCAGCGAGAATAGGTGGTAGCCATGATCAAAAACCAAAGGTCCTCCGCCGCACTGTTTCTCGTTAAACCGCCACAGCCAGGCAGAGAGCGGCACTTTCCAGGAAGTGTCGCCCGTCCCGGTGCTGACGTGCATTCGGACTGCTCGGACATCCCCGATCTCCCCGGAATCAATCATCTGTCTGGCACGCATGGCAGGTGCGTAGTAGACGAAGGTCTCGTAAACCCTCAAGGTCACGCCGAACATGTCGGCCGCGGCGATCATTTCATCTGCTTCGGCGGCTGAGAGCGCCATAGGTTTCTGGACCGAGATATGCTTGCCTGCCTGGGCTGCCTGGATGGTCATTGGGCAGTGCAGGTGATGTGGAGTGAGTAGTTCCACCACATCCACTTCCTTATCATCCAGTAACTGGCGGTAGTCGCTATAGATTTTGTCCACGCCCCATTCTTTGGCTTTCTTTATGGCTTGGGTTTTGTTGCTATCACAGACGGCGACAATTCTGGCGTCCTGGCGGCCGCGGTAACCCATCTGGTGCAAATCAGAGATGCGTCCACAGCCAACAATAGCAACACGAATTGGGTTCATCCGACTGGAAAGGATGTTGGATTGCAGATCATTCTTCATTTGAGTCTTCTCCTGAAAATCTGGGGGCGGGAAGTTTAACCGTTCAGTAATGCTCCCTGATTTGCCTGGGTGACGATCCGGTTGTATAGCTCCATGAAACCACCGCTGACTGCAGGGGTATGCGGCCGCCAAGTAGACCGGCGGCTGACAATTTCCTCATCGGGAACCAGCAGCTCCAGGCGGCGCTTGGGGATATCAATTTCAATCTGGTCACCGTCCTTGACAAGCGCGATTAATCCGCCGACATATGCCTCCGGAGCCACATGCCCGATGCATGGACCGCGCGTTGCACCCGAAAACCTTCCGTCCGTGATCATGGCCACTGAATCATTTAACCCCATACCGGTCAACATCGCCGCAGGTATGGACAACTCGCGCATGCCCGGTCCGCCGCGCGGACCTTCGTTGCGGATGACCAAAACATCCCCGGGCTTGATCGTTTTCGTTTCAAGGGAATTTTCCAGTTCCTCTTCACATTCGAACACCCGTGCCGGGCCGGTATGTCGCAACATCCCGGGAACCACCCCACTTTGCTTTACCACGGCACCATCCAGTGCCAGGTTGCCACGCAGGATTGCCAAGCCTCCCTCGTTTGAAAGAGGCGCGTCCAATGAATGCAGTACTTCGGGACGCATGTTTCTTGCATTGGCAACGCGGTTGCGGATGGTCTCGCCAGTAACAGTCGGAAGATCGAGATGCAGGAGGGAGGAAAGCTCATGCATCACCGCAGGGACACCCCCTGCTTCATCCAAATCAATGACGGTGTATGGGCTGGACGGTCGGAATTTTCCAATCAGGGGGGTCTCACGGCTGAGACCATCGAAGACATCCAATCCCAAGTGAAACCCGGCCTCATGTGCGATAGCAGGGATATGAAGCGTGGCGTTGGTGGAACCCCCAAGCGCCAGGACCACACGGATGGCATTCTCCAGGCTCTCAAGAGTCAGCATCTGGCAAGCAGTCAGGTTTTGCTTAACCAACTGGACGACCTGCCGCCCGCTTGCCACACATAGCTCCCGGCGATCAGAATGGAGGGCCGGCAGGGTCGCGCAGCGGGGAAAGTCAACCCCAGCGTTTCGGTCACGCAGTTCATCGTATTGGCAGTGCCCATAAAATTGCAGGCACCCGGTCCGGGACAGGCATGGCTCTCTAGCTCATGGAATTCGTTTTCAGAGATCCTGGATGCTTCGAGTTCCCCCATCCCCTCTTTGACATCACTGGTCATCACCTCCCGTTCCCAAATCCTGCCGGATGCCATTGGTCCACCTGTCACGAAAAGGGTCGGAAGGTTCAAGCGAGCCGCGGCCATTAACATCCCAGGTACGATCTTATCGCAGTTGCACAACATTACCAGCCCATCAAAGCGGTTGGCACCCACCATTAATTCTATGGAAGCTGCGATCACATCCCGCAGAGGAAGGATGTAGTGCATTCCTTTTCCTTGGGCGATCCCGTCACATGGTGCTACTGTGTTGAATTCAGCCGGCATCCCACCCGCCTCCCGGACGCCGAGCTTAACCCATTCAGCGAGTTTTCGAAGATGAAAATGCCCTGGATTGACCTCGCTCCATGAATTTACGATTCCGATCAATGGTCTACTGAAATCGGCTTCCTGGTATCCCATTGCCCGGTACAACGCACGCGGATACGCTCCATGCAAACCTTCGAAAATGCCATGTTCAGTCATATTTACATCCCAATCTCATGCCGCAGGGCCTGCACGTCTTCGCTCCAAGGGCCAACATTCCAGCGCCCATAGACGCCCATCCCACCCAGCGGATTCAGGCCAAAATAGACCGGCACGTGAATGAGCGTCAGCCCAACATGCTTCCCAGCCTGTTCCAATGCGGCTTTTAGCGTCTCTGGCGTACGCCCACCGTCCAACGCCAGCAGGCCTGGGACGGCGCGGCCCCAGGTCAGGTAATCCAATTTCAACCTGTTCCAGGTGGCAAAACCCACACCGTACTGATCCTCCTGCAAACCGTTGATTGCACCCATCCGCCCATTGTCGAGAAGGAGGATGCAGCCCCGCGTTCCATACTCTACTCCGTCAATCAGGATCTGTGGATTCATGGTTAAGGATCCATCCCCAGTAAGAGCCAGCCCATAGAAGGGGTTCGAAGCAGCTCCTGTAGCCAGCAGAGCTGAAGCAGCGAAACCCATATAACTGGCGCCGGTCTCGGTAAAAGTCTGACCAGGGCGCTCATCCTCGACAATCTGGAATCCGTTGGCCTGCACATCCCCGGCGTCGAAAAAGCAAACTGCCCCCTTCGTCCTAGCCCAGTCAGTGGCAATTTTGATTGCCGCGGGTTGAGTCAGCACCGACCCACCCCAGTAGTCGTCCACTAAAATTGGATTGCGTTCCCGTTCTTCCTTGAAAACCTGCCATGCCTGCTTTTTCTCACTGCAAGCATTCAACCATTCCTGTCTGTCTGAGATTATCGTACCGAGTGTCCGGTTTAATTTCTCCAAGGTGCGGAGCGCCTCCCCAACGAGTGTTAGGGTTCCGGAATAGTGAGTGGCATCTTCCTGATCAGCATTGATGTTGATGACCCGCTTCACATTGGGATAGCCGGTGCGTGAGCAATCCGACTGGCAAACAGCCCGTGTCCCGACCGCGATGAGCAAGTCGGCGTGCTCCATGGCATAATTTCCGCACAGGGATCCCTTTGAGCCGCCAACGCCCATGTTTTGTGGATGGCTGTATGGGATGCAACCCGTGGCAATCGGAGTATGGACCAGGACTCCTCCTGAGCGATCCAATAGGGTAGACAATTTCGGGCCTGCCTGCCGTCCTCCGCCCCCGACCTTGACAACGACGCGCTGCGCCGCCCGGATCCATTCCGCTGCCCGGCTGTAATCACCCTCCGCCGCAGCGATAGTGATCGCCATTTCAACAGGCAATTCTTCCAGGTTGAAATCGGGCAGCCAAGCGGCTTGCATATTCATTGGCAGGAGAAGGATGAATGGGCCGGGGCGATAGGGGTGATCCACCGTCGCCGCACCGCGCTGGAGGGCAGTGGAAAGCGCCAGCGGAGTGTGCAAGCTGTAAGCGCGTCCCATCGTGGAAGCCAGTTGTAGAAAGAGCCCCTGCTCGTGCTTGGGGATTTGCTGCATGATTGAAACCTTCATCCTCGGTGGTCTCGTCGCCGAAGAGATACCAAACACCGATTCCATCTGAGGCGGGCACCAGCGAAGCGGCCAGGGCTTGTAATGCACCCGGCCCGATGGAGGTGACCACCGCAGCCTTCTCATTCGTCACCCAGCGTAACGCCGCTGCGGCATGGCTGGCTTCGATTTCACTGCGTAACCCGTAAACTCTAACCACCCCAGCATCCTGGTAAATACGCAGCACTTCACCCATTTCCGTAGAGCCGTGGCCAAGTACGGCAAAATAGGTTTTCACCCCCTGCCTGAGCAAGCCGATTACCAGCGCTTCAGACAGGGTCAGCCCGAGACGGCGTGGCAGATTTCCGGTTCGCGCGAAGGTAACGGCGTGTTCGATCCGCTGACGGGTCAGTTCATCATGTGGAGGTTTGGAGGTTGGATTCATAGCTCCTCAGAATATTAGATCCTATCTGATTCAGTTGTTATTTAATTCCAATAATGATACCTAATGGATGCACATGTGAGACCTACTGGTGAAATTTAAGCCTTCCGAACAGGAAGCGTATCAAAACAAACAGGAGTTGTACAAAACCGCACCGGTAAGGTATGTCAAACCAGAGATCCTTGTGAAAGGTTCTATGGGGTCTTCTTCCATCGTCTAAAAACCAATTCGGGATAACACAAAGTGGCTGCAAGTATTACCCCCGAAATGTATGGGATGCTGAACTTCAGCCCGTGGAGAAAATTGCTCACTACCAGCAACCATGAGACTCCCAGAGGGAACAACGTGGAAGTCTTGAGGTCCAGGATTCTTTTGCGCTCAGTCAAGACTATCACGGAAAAGATCGGAATAAGGAGTAATACTAAATCATGGTAATGCAGGTGCGGGGCGGCAAATAAAACAATCAAAACCGCCAATCCAGCTTGTTTTTCCCCAATTTTCTTACTCTGCATCCATAAAACACAAAGCAGAACCATAGCAAGGAAATACACAATCCAACCTGCAAGACGGGCGGATTTAGAGGAAGATTCCGGGAGCCAAACGCCGCAGGAGACCAATAAAGTTCAGCATGGCAAGCTCGTTGATCTTATACCCTTCCCCGCTGGCGCTGATGGTCAGGATGTGCAAGAAATTTACTGTCCCTCTGACACCGATGAGCAAGATGCTGAATACAGCTAACCCGGCCGCGCATGCCAGAAACCACCACCAGACCTTTCGCCGTTTGAAAAGGAATGGTATGGCAAGCAGGAGCGCGATGTGCGGGCGGATGGTTGTCAAAGCGATTCCTGCGCCGGCAAGCCGGTCATCCCCTTCCAGCAGACCATACAACCAAATCGATGCCCCCAGCAACAGAAGAGCTGAATCTTGTCCATTTATGACGCTGACCATCCCAGGAAAGAATAAGAGAACGCTGGCAAAGAGCACCCTGCATTCCCGTACCTGCGGTATCGTCCGGACAAGGAATATAGAGCTAATGGAGTATAGAATAAGGAGGGTGAACGCCCACAAATGGAATGCCCCCACGTAAGGCAGGAGGGCGATCAAGGCCAGAACTGGCAGAATGAACGGTGGATGGACGAATGGGGCAAGTTCCTCCACCTTGATGGGAAATCCTAAGACACCCTCCTCGACCGCTTGCTGCACCCGAGGGACATAGACTTCAGAGAACTGTCCCGTCAGAGCGATACGTCCAGCCGCGAAATTGGCTATAAAGTCCGCTCCGGTGCGTTCAGCTGGACTGGTAATCATCCGCACCCAAAGCACAGCATAAATAATAACTAGCGATGCCAGCGCGACAATCACGAGAACACGGCGAAAGTCAACGCGTTTCATACCACCACGTCAGCGCAGGGATAGCCGCCATCAGTAAATAGGGAACAGTGAAACGCGCCGGGTCCCAGAATTCACTGAATAGGAGAATGACAGAGACCACCATCGGTAGGGTAGCAGCTTGCCAGGTCGTCAACCGGTGCGCCGCCGATCCGGCAATCCCCAATCCGATTAAGGGAACCGCCAACAATGCCAGATCGTGGTAATGCAAGTGCGGCGCGGCCACCAGACTTAAAGTCACAGCCAGTGCAATGTGACGGGTGCTGATCGATTTTGAATAGCCCCACAACACACAGAGACCTACCAGCGCAGCGGCGAAGAGGATCCATCCAATTATGTGAACAAGGTTAAGGCTTAGCTGCGGTGCGAGTCGCAGGAGCAGGCCAGTGAAATTGAACATAGCCTGCTCTGACAATCCATAACCCTCACCTCCAGAACTGACGGTCAGAATGTGGAGATAATCCAACGCACCTGTCCAGCCTACCTGGAGGAGACTATAAAGACCGAGAACCACCGCCCCGGCAAAGAACCAGCCGAATATTTTGCGTCTTCGGAACAGGAAGGGCACTGCCAGCACGATAGCGATCTGCGGGCGGATGAGCGTCAGCGACAGGCCGAGGCCGGACAATCGATCGTCATTGAGTATCAGACCGGAGAACCATAGAAGACCGCCGAGCAGGAGCAGAGCCGAATCCTGTCCCTTTAAAACACTTATATACAGCGGCTCGAAAAGTAACACAGCCGCCATCAATAAAGAAACCTGTCCTCGTGACCAGCCGTTTTGTTTCAGGGCACAACCCAGGGAGGGCAGACCCGCCGCGACCAACAAAGCAAGAAAGGCTGCAAAGCCCAGATACGCCGCGCGGTAGTCCAAGCCCGATAGGAAAAGTACCACAGGATGTAAGAACGGAGGATGGTTGGGGAGAAATATCTGCTGCGCACCGACAGGCAGGCCGGTCACTTCCGCTTGCGCAGCGGTTTCGAGGTCGAGGTTGTAGACCGCGCCCAGGCCATGGTCACGTGCCACGCGTCCGACCGAATAATAGAACATGAAGTCCGCCCCTTCCAGTTTTCCTGGTGTGCGAACGTAAGATACCATCAACGTGGCATACCAGGCCACCTGGAGAGCGATGGCAGCAACGAGCAGGAGCAATCCGAAGCGGACGCGTTTCATTCGGAGGGTGGTATGGATTCTTTTTCCACCACGATCGTCGCTTCGGTAACCAGGGCGGCAATCGCACCCACCGCTGCCAAAGTGGGTACCAGCACCAATCCCACTACGCCGAAGGTCAACGGGAACTCTATCAAGGTTTTACCATCCTTATCCTTGATAATGATACGGCGGATGTTACCCTCATGGATCAATTGCTTGATTTTGGAGAGTAGTTCCTCGCCGTTTACACGAAACTCTTCCGTGCGAAATTCACTCATTAGGTTCTCCTTGATATTTTCCTGGTTATTTCGTTAGCATCATTATCGCATATTTCTAATAAATTAGTTCCTCATTTACTGTAGAAACCCTATAAAATTAACCTCTTCCTCCATATCCCCAAAAAGGTTTATATAATATACTATGTCAAGAATTGATCCTGTATATAAGGAGTGCCTCATGCTTACCATCGAGAAAATTGATACTGAAAATAAGCCTCAAGTCAAACGTTTTGTCGAGTTTTACTACGATCTCTACAAAGACTGTCCCCAGTGGGTCCCGCCATTGTTCATGGATGCTTATCTGCCCCTCAATCGCAAGAAACATCCTTTCTTCGAGTATTCAGATGCCGATTTCTTCCTGGCGGTCCGGAACGGCAAAGTGGTCGGTCGTATTTGTGCAGGGGTAAATAAGCGATATAACGAATATCACAATTCCAAAAAGGCACAGTTCTATTTTTTTGACACTATTGATGATCTCGAAGTTGCCAGAGCACTTTTCGATACAGTCTCTCATTGGGCGAAGGAACGCGGCCTAGACACCATCATCGGCCCCAAAGGGCTTTCACCCTTCGATGGTTACGGCCTCCAAATCGAAGGTGCTGAGCATCGTCAGATGATGACCATGATGAACTATAACTATCCGTATTACCAAGAACTAGTTGAGGCGCTAGGTTTCGAGAAAGAAGTGGACTTCGTTTCATGTTATTTGCCCGCGGACGCTTTCAAAATCCCGGAGCGCGTTGAACGTATCGCCCTGTGGGCCATGAAGCGCGGCAACTTGTGGGTAAAACACTTCAAGAGCAAGAAGGAATTGGTCAGTTGGGCGCAACGCATCGGCGAGACTTACAATCGAACCTTTGTCAAGAACTGGGAATACTATCCCTTCTCCCAGGGTGATATTGACTATGCTGTGCAAAACGTCTTCATGGTTGCTGATCACCGCCTCATTAAATTGATCATGCATGGTGAGGACATCGTCGGTTTCCTGTTCGCTTTCCCAGATGTCTCCTCGGCGATCCAGCGTGCCAAAGGCCGATTATTCCCCTTTGGTATCGTAGACATCCTTCTCGAAATGAAACGCACTAAGACCGTATCTGGCAACGGCATGGGCGTACTACCCGAATTCCAAGGGACCGGGGGTAATGCCTTGCTCTACTACGAAATGGGCAAAACCATGTTGGATTTTAAGCAGTTCGAATTTGTCGAAATGACTCAGGTGGCCGAGACCACCAAGCAAATGCGCGCAGACCTGAAAAACTTGAATGGCGTGGAGTACAAGAACCATCGGGTGTACCGTAAAGTGGTTGCATGAGTCATCCACTCTCCTTCATCTCCAACAGCACCCGTAAGCCGGCCTTTTTTGCACTGCTCGCCTGGACGCTGGTTCTATTCGCAGTTTTTCAGTTGCTCAATAAACCGCTGATCACTTCTGCGGCTCCTGCTGGTATCGTCTCACACCAGTTCGCGTGGATGCCGGAAAAGGCACAAGCCATTCTTTCTTCGTGGGATGAACACGCCAGTCTCTTCGCTGCTTTTGGACTGGGCCTTGATTACCTCTTCATGCCATCCTATGCCCTGACTGTAGCCCTGGGAGCATTGCTGGTGGCTGGCCGACATTCAGGCTGGCTTGCCCGGCTTGGAACATGGGCAGCTTATGGCGTGTTCATTGCAGCATTCTTCGATGGTTTGGAGAATATTGGGGAGGTACAGCAACTGCTGAATGGGTTTATCACCTCGCCGGTGACCCACTTCGTTGGCGGGTGTGCCTATATCAAATTCAGCCTGCTTTTGCTTGGATGCCTTTATGACCTGGTTGGCTGGTTGATACCTAAAGAACACAAATTGTAATGCTTCACCTCGAACGAGAAACCTTTCAAGACTTCCGCTTCTTTTGGCGGGAGTTCTTGGTTTGGTCTTGGTCAGGCCTTTAAGAAGGAAGACAATGAAAGAAAGTAAATTCTTTGTCGGGTTATCGGGTATGATTAAGATAAGGTCAAGTCCAGGGATTTGTCGGAGGAGTTTGTATATGGGAGTTTTCCCTCGGTTCTCGCTTGCGATCAACGATTTTGAATTTCACGTTTCGCGAAGTGCCAGAGAAAAATATCAATTTGACGAGCAATTATTCGCATTAAACGGTAATGTCGTTCTGGCAGATATTGCTGCTGCCCGACGTTTCGCTGAGAGCATGACAAGAGTACGCGGTCAGATTGTCCCGGCCAGTGATATCAACGCAATGGGTTTGATCGACGAAATTCTGCACATCCTCATTCGTCAGTACGAAATGCAAAACCCGGGCGCCATGAGGAATGCGCTGAAAGCAGTCGGAGCAGATGCAGATGCGGCCCTGATGAGATTTACCGAGAACTTTCCCCCCATGGTAGTTTATCGCCGCGAAATGGATGCCCGGCACTACCTGGACCAGGTCATTACCGGCCGACCGAACCGCGCCACAACGCTGGAAGAGATGCTCATTTTGCATATCACGAATCAAAATCCGGCCATCCAATCGTATAGAGAACTCTTTGACGAGGAACCTCTCAAAAAAACCAGCCCCTACGAGCGAACAGTGCGGGTACTGAAAGATTTCTTCAAAGGGCAGCCTGGTTTTAGAAACCCGGAAACGAAAGCAAAGGATCGGGTATCCTTGATTGAAGTATTGCTGGCGCCGGCACGCATCGCACCGCACTCGCTGTCTGCCCAATTGGAGTACCTGCTAAACCGTTGGGGCGCTATCCTGGGGGAGGATTTCGTTCTGAAAATTCTTCGTGGCATCGACTTCGTCAAGGAGGATGCCATGCGCGGTAATTTCGCCGGTGGCTTCGCCGGGAACGTTCCGGTGCTGACCTTTGGCGGCCGTGATTATTCCGAGTACGAGCGCTTTAGCCCCGATAAGGACTGGATGCCGCGCCTCGTCTTGATTGCAAAGAACTCCTACGTTTGGCTTGACCAGCTTTCGAAGAAATACATGCGCGCCATCATCCACCTGGACGAAATTCCTGATGAAGAGTTAGAGCTTCTCCGGAAGCGCGGAATTAGCGGTCTATGGTTAATCGGCCTATGGGAGCGCAGTATCGCCTCACAGCGTATCAAACAGATGATGGGTCAGGCTGACGCGGTAGCCTCAGCGTATTCACTGATGGATTACCAGATCGCCACCGACCTGGGCGGATGGGAGGCACTGCAAAACCTGCGTTGGCGTGCCTGGCAGCATGGCATCCGCCTTTCTGCTGACATGGTACCCAATCACATAGGTATTGATTTGCGCTGGGTGGTGGAGCACCCCGACTGGTTTCTCTCACTTCCCTACTCACCTTACCCAAACTATTCCTTTAACGGTGCGGATTTGTCGAATGACAGTCGCGTGGGATTTAAATCGAAGATCATTATTACGATAAAACAGACGCAGCAGTTGTCTTCAAGCGCTACGATCGCTGGACCAACGACACACGCTATATTTACCACGGCAATGACGGTACCTCGATGCCCTGGAACGATACCGCCCAACTAGACTATTCAAAGTCGGAGGTGCGCGAAGCCATCATCCAGACCATCTTGCATGTAGCGCATAATTTTCCCATCATCCGTTTCGACGCCGCAATGACCCTTGCAAAGAGACACATCCAGCGCCTGTGGTTCCCCGAACCGGGACAAGGTGGGGCGATCCCGTCGCGTTCCGAACATGGCATGACCCGGGACCAATTTGAAGCGGCCATTCCAAATGAGTTCTGGCGCGAAGTGGTAGACCGAATCACGGCGGAAGTCCCGGACACTCTGCTGCTGGCTGAGGCTTTCTGGATGATGGAAGGTTATTTCGTCCGCACGCTGGGGATGCATCGTGTATATAACTCTGCATTCATGCACATGCTGCGCGACGAGGATAATTCCAAATACCGCCAGGTGATCAAGAACACGCTCGAGTTCGATCCGCAGGTGCTCAAGCGCTATGTCAACTTTATGAACAACCCAGACGAAAAGACCGCTGCCGAGCAGTTCGGCACCACCGACAAGTACTTCGGCGTCTGCACGTTGATGGTCACACTGCCAGGGCTGCCGATGATTGGTCACGGACAGATTGAAGGCTATCGCGAAAAATACGGTATGGAATTTCGTCACGCCAAATGGGACGAGTCCGTGGACGATGGCTTGGTGCTCGGACATGAATGGCGCATTTTCCCATTGACCCACCGGCGGGCACTTTTTGCCAACGTGGAGGATTTCCGGCTTTATGACTTTTATACAATCAACTCTCAATCTATGGGAGCAAATGGAACAGTAAATGAGGATGTGTTCGCCTACTCCAACCGCCTTGGGAATGAACGCGGTTGGTGGTCTATCAGAATAAATATGCTGAAACGCGTGGCTGGATCAAGAACTCGGCGGCTTCCATGGACAAATCCAGTGGCACACTTGTACAGAAGACGTTATCCGATGCGTTGTCACTTCAAGAAGATGACTATGCCGTTTTCAAGGATTACGTCACCGGTCTGGAATACATCCGCTCCTGCCGGGACTTAACCAATAAAGGCCTATACTTGGAATTGGGGGGTTACCAGTGTCACGTCTTCCTGGATTGGCGGTTAGTCAACGGAGAACAGTGGAGTGAAGTGAACAAGGTTATCCACGGGGCTGGCACTCCCTCGGTGCAGGCAAAATTCGACGAGCTGTTCGCACCCAAGGCTGAAGTCAAAGCAGAACCTTCCAGGAAGACTTTGCAGAAGACACCAGCAAAAAACCCAACCAGGAAAAGTGTTGGAAGAAAGACACTCGCGAAAACCGGAAAGACCGCAACGGTCAAAAAGAAATCACCTTGATTCCTGGGTGAAATTCTCCTATACTGTAAGGAATGAGGTAAATAATGGGCAAATTTACCAGACGAGACTTTCTCAAAGTTGCTGCGGCTGGGGCGGGAGCCATGACGCTAGGCGTCATCCTGGATGCCTGCGGACAGGCACTTCCCACATCCTTGCCCTCCACAGTCACCCCAATACTTTCTATCCAACAACCTGCTACTTTAACGCCATTTCCTCCTGACACCCTCCCACCTGCAACCGAAACTATTCCTCCTCCAACGGACACCCCCCTCCCTCCACCAGATCTGGTCGTGACGCGTGGCGGTGAACCGGAAGCGCTTGTCCGTCAGGCTCTCGCCACGCTGGGTGGCATCGAAAAGTTCGTTCCAAGAGGGGCGAATGTGATCGTCAAACCCAACATCTGTGTGGCTTATCATACATATGAGTATGCCGCCACAACCAATCCATGGGTGGTGGGAACATTGGTAAAGATGTGTTACGAAGCCGGGGCTGCGAGCGTTAAAGTTATGGATAGCCCTTTCGGAGGAACTCAACAGAAAGCCTACGAAATTAGTGGCATCAAGGAACAAGTTGAGGCAGCTGGTGGCGTGATGACCAACATGCTTTCCTATAATTATGTGCCCACTCAGAATCCAACGGGGGTCGTATTGAAGACTACCAAGGTATACGACGATATTCTTAAGGCGGATGTTCTGATAAATGTACCCATTGCCAAACAGCATAGTGCCTCGCGGCTCACCTTGGGAATGAAGAATTCTCATGGGCGTGATCCAAAACCGCAGCGCGTTGCACATTAACAACCTTGGACAATGTATCGCAGACCTGAACGCCCTCATCAAAACGCAACTGACTGTCGTAGATGCAGTGCGCATCCTGACCGCCAATGGACCAACCGGCGGCAACCTGAGGGACGTTGTCAAACTGGATACGGTTATCGCCGGCCGGGATGTAGTCGCTGCAGATAGCTACGCCGCCTCTTTGTTTGGTTTGAAACCTGAAGATTTGGATTACATCATGATCGGTACCGCGATGGGTCTGGGACGCAGCGATCTACAGAACCTGAACGTCCAGGTCATTCAGCTCGGTGAATGAGATTCCCCAAATAAAAATGGAAAATCAAGTGACACTTCATAAAAGGGGGAAAAGGAAGTTCAGGAAAGGACGGGTCGCCGAACCCTGGATCCTTTTTCGGAAAACCGTGCAATACCTGACCCTGTTCATTTTTATCGCCCTGTTTGTCTGGTCCCGACAGGACGGCGGGCCAGCAAACCTTATCAATATCCCCATGCGGATGGACCCGCTTTTAATCCTGGCGCATCTGATAGCCAGCCGAACCATCCTGGCCGGATCAGCCTTGGCGCTGATCGTCCTCCTGCTGACAGTCGTCTTTGGCCGAGCTTGGTGTGGGTGGCTTTGTCCGCTGGGGACGGTCCTCGACCTATTCCCGCTGAACTGCTGGCGAAAGAATCGCCCTGCCCCTTCCGATGGCTGGCGAAGGATCAAATTCGACTTCGTAATCGTCATCTTCGTGGCTGCCCTGCTAGGAAATTTAACCCTCCTGTTCTTCGATCCATTGACCCTCCTGTTGCGAACCCTGACAGTCAGCCTGTGGCCGGCACTGGACCGGATCGTGACCGCGGTGGAGGCTGGGCTGGTCCATTTTCCGATCCTTGCCGGCCCACTCTCGACCTTTGACAATTTGATCAGGCCAGCCGTTCTACCTATCCAACCAGTTTACTACCGGGATGGTTTATTGTTTGTAGCTGTCTTTTTGGGGGTGATCCTGCTCAACTTGTTGGCTTCCCGTTTCTGGTGCCGGTACCTGTGTCCACTGGGAGGAGCCTTGGGTTGGTTGAGCAAAATGGCCATCTTCCGCCGCAAGGTCGGGATGGAATGCAAGGGCTGTACCCTGTGCACCGACATATGCCCTACCGGAACCATCAACCCGATCAAGGATTACGCCAGTGACCCATCCGAATGCACCATGTGTCTGGATTGCCTGGAAGCCTGTCCGCGTGGTCAGACCAGGTTTGTACCGGTGTTTTCAGCGGAGAAATGGACCAGCTACGATCCAGACGCAAAGGAAGCCTTGCTGGCGATCGGGGCAACAGTAGTCGCAATCGCCCTATTCAAAAGCAGTCAACCTGCCAAGCGCCAAACGCCATTCCTGATCCGTCCACCAGGTGTGCGCGAAAACAACCCGGATGTGGTTGCTTTTACGAAATGCACACGCTGTAATGAGTGCATCCGGGTCTGCCCAACCGGAGGTCTTCAACCGGCTGTCTTCGATGCCGGCGCGGCGGGGCTGGGCTCGCCCATCCTGGTCCCGAGGCTAGGGTATTGCGATTACTCCTGCAATGCCTGCGGGCAAGTCTGCCCCGTCCAGGCCATCCCTCCGCTCGACCTGGCGAACAAAAGTGAGCAGGTGATTGGCCTGGCTTATATTAACGAAAACCGCTGTATTCCCTGGTCCGATCGCCGTCCCTGCCTGGTTTGCGAGGAAATGTGTCCGCTACCAGAGAAGGCAATCCAATTGGAGAAAGTAGAAGGTTGGGGGCCTGATGGGAAGAGCCTGACCCTCCAACTTCCACACGTCCTGAGGGAGATTTGCATCGGCTGCGGAATTTGTGAATACAAATGCCCGGTCAGCGGAGAAGCAGCCATCCGGGTGTATATGCCTCAGGTTGAGGTGCCCTTCTAGCGCTCAAGGGAAAATGAAAACAATAATAGAAAACCGGAGCAAATCAAAAGAAAGGAAAGGCAGGTACCTGCCGGTACTGCTTAGGCGGGTATTGAGATGGTCCGCCTACGTTGTCGTGGGTGGCGTCCTAGCACTCTTGGTCTTGTTCATGGTCATTAGTAAATACCCTTCTGTGGGAGCAGAGGGAGCAGACTGGTTACGCGGCATTCTCGGCGACAAAGCCGTAGCGGGACTGGAAATGGTAGTCTTTCAAGTCCAAGATGATTTCCAGATGTGGAAATATCAACTTGGAATATTGGATCCGGCCGAAGGTTTTGTTTCACTCCCATCCCCGACTGCCAGTCCGACCATTACACCTGGAACCAACACTCCATCGATATTCCCTTTAACGCCAACCCCCGTAAGCGCACTTCCAGTTCAACCTACTCAGACGGTTACGTCACCATGGCAACCCGCCACTATTTATCCTCTGAGCCTGGCAAACGGGGAAGGGCTTTGGATCCCGTATATTCAAGATGCCCAGGGCAATACGGTTGCTTACAGGACTTTTGTCCAATCAGACCCCGGCAGGCCTTATACACGGGTGGCAATTGTCGCGGTTGATCTGACCCGCACCAGGCTACATTATGTGCTAGGGGTATATGAACCTGCTCTGCCAGACACACCTCTGCGTCCCGGAAGAATTCCAGAATCTGATCGGGCACCAAATATACTCCTGGCTGTATTCAATGGCGGATTCCAAGCCAGGCACGGTCAATTTGGCGCGATGTCAGATGGCATCCAGGCTCTGCCTCCCCGGGATGGACTTGGAACATTGGTAATCTATCAAAATGGAGAAGTCGATCTGGGTGAATGGGGGATTGACCTGTCCCTCACGCCGGATATGGCAGCCTTTCGTCAAAACGGCCCCCTGGTCATCAATAAAGGCGAAATCAATCCCAAGATCCATGATAATTCCCCCCAGGATTGGGGTTACACCGTCTATGATGTCTCACCAACGGTTCGGTCCGGCATTGGTTTGAGTAATGATGGAAATACATTGTATTTTTTCTGCGGACCCAGCCTGACTATGGAAGCTCTGGCGAAATCGATGCAAGCCGCCGGGGCGTATAATGCCATTCAATTGGACATAAATTTCTATTGGGTGCTTTTTGTGAAAATTACTCAGTCTGGTGCGAAGCTGGTCGCAGAGCCATTGCTCCCTCAAATAATGATCAATGATGTTGACCGGTATTTACACCAGTCCGACCGAGATTTCTTTTACATTACAGGTTTATCGGATGAAAAATAATTAAACTTGCCTTACTCTTATTATAGGAGAATTGCACTTCGATCTACGGCGAGTTGGGGAAGCATAACTTGCCGGATCTCGATGCAAGGGCAGATGCCTTCAGCTGATCGGTAATACGGGGGCCTCATCTCCTGCTGATCCTGGTTAGTTGTTGAAATATCAAACCTGCCTGAATTATAACGTCCACCAAGAGCGGTATGATGGCACAGATTAGCGTAAATAGCAATTCACCCGGATTAGCTATGCGCAAGAACCACTACTCCGCAACGGGAAGCTCAAAACCCGCCAACCAAGGCAAACAGTATTTGTGAGGAGAGGAGAATTCGTTATGAGGTTCCCAGGAAGGGCATCGTTAAAAAGTGAATAGATTGAATATCTTGTTCACGATACCTCCACGATAATCTTGGCAACAATTTGGTTGTGTAGATGGCAGTAAATGATAATTATCATCTTGGTACAGGTTCTCTGAGACTAAGTTATAATCGCTCCTATTTGAAAGGGAATCATGACAAACCAGGAAGCCCGAAAAGATAAACGCTCCGCTGCCCTCAGTTCCGTCATTGCTGCCATCGGCCTGACTACATTCAAACTAATTGTCGGCCTCTTGACCAACTCTCTCGGTATCCTGGCAGAGGCTGCTCATTCCGGCCTGGACTTGGTTGCAGCGGCCATGACTCTCTTCGCTGTACAAGTCTCGGACAAACCCGCCGACAAGGAACATCCTTTCGGTCACGGGAAGATCGAGAATCTCTCCGCTCTCTTCGAGACCTTTCTCCTTCTGGCTACTTCCGGGTGGATCATATACGAGGCCGTCCAACGCTTGTTCTTTGTCAACGTGAAGGTTGAAGCCTCCATCTGGTCATTTATTGTGATGGGCACGTCCATCGTGATTGATTACACCCGTTCGCGCATTCTGTACAAAGCAGCCCGCAAGTATAAGAGCCAGGCACTCGAAGCGGATGCCCTCCACTTTAGCACCGACATCTGGTCCTCCGCAGTTGTGATCGTGGGTCTGATCGGGCTGACCATTGCCCGCTATATCCCTGGCTTGGACTGGATGCACAAAGCAGATGCCATCGCAGCCCTGATCGTAGCCATCATCGTCATCTATATTAGCGGAGAACTCGGGTGGCGGACGATTTCTGCCCTGCTGGATACCGCTCCCAGAGGACTGGCTGACAAAGTCGAGACAGTCGCCGCTTCTGTGAACGGAGTGGTGGACGCACACGCCATACGCATTCGTCCTTCGGGCGCTCATACATTTATTGACTTGCATATTACGATGGATGGAAACTGCACCCTGAACGAAGCGCACGCGGCTACCGAAATCATCGAGAAAGCCATCCATGCCATCATCTCGCCCGCAGACATCACTGTTCATGTGGAACCAGCACTTGTGGAAAAGCCACCTGTAAATAAGAAAACAAAGAAATAAGGTACGGGCTTATGCCTATTCAAAAAGACCCCGAAGGAACAGAAATACTCCACCTGGAAGAAGCGGCTGCTTTCACCGGTGCGTATGTGTTGGAGATCGGCTGCGGTGACGGGAGGCTGACCTGGAGATTCGCTCGCCTCCGCCGGCCGGGTCACCGCCCTTGACACGGATACGTTAGCTCTGAAGACAGCCGTTGCATCCCGCCCCGACAACCTCCGGCAGACCGTCTCCTTTGTATGCGCCAGTTCACTTGATCTTCCTTTCCCCAACGAAGAATTCAACATCGCCATCCTGGCCTGGTCCCTCTGATGAATTAAGCATGAGGGCATGGTCCATGCCCTGGATGAACTACGGCGGGTCCTCATGCCCGGCGGCACTCTGTTGGACTTGCGCCCCTTGGCAGACCGTTGGCCAGTCGAGATCGTGGAGAGCGGCAGCCACCACCAAACCGGCCGCCTGACCGACCTCCCCACTGGCCTGGGCGACGACCAAGCTGCCAATCTCGCAGTCGAAGAAGCAGCCCGGTGTGGCTGGTTCAAACGCGTGAGCAATCTTACCTTTCCCTTGTATGCATACTGGGATAATCCCGATGAAATGATCGGGTATGTGACTGATAGGTGGACTGATTTTGTGCGATTGGATAATGATGTTCAAAAACCCACCCAAGCCGCTTGGGCTGCTGCTGGTGCCGACAAGCGTTTGCGTTAAAATTGAATATGCTCCTGACGAGCTGGCAGAAACAATAGCGATTTGCTCTTTAAATGCTAACCTTCCAGTTCTTCCCACTCCGCCAGCCAAGCGTCCATTTCGTCTTGCAGAGCGGCATACTGGTTGCCCCACTTGCGGACCAGCGCCGTATCTTTGGGGGGATTTTCCAGTTTTCGCCCGAGTTCAGCCATCTGGACCTCCAGAATGGCGATTTTATTTTCCAATTCCTGCAAACGGGCAATTCGACGGCGTTCTTCTTTCACAGCCGGGTCCACGGAGCGGCGCGTGGCGCGTTGTCTGACAGTTTTAGCTTCCTCTGCTGTGCGTAACGCTGCCAGGCGTTCACGCTCTTCCCGTCGCAGGCTGTAGGTTCCCTCAAAAATGGTCAGTTGTGACTCATCCGGTTCGATTTCCCAGATTTGCGTCCCCAGCGCGTCGATCAGATAACGGTCGTGCGTGACCAGTAAAATCGTCCCGTCGTAGTCGTCCAGGACGGCTTCCAGTACTTCCTGTGAGGGAATGTCAAGGTGGTTGGTGGGCTCGTCGAGCAGCAGCAGGTTGGTATCCTGCAAGGCCAGTTTCGCCAGCGCAAGCCGTCCGCGCTCGCCGCCGGAGAGGACCGATACCTTCTTGAAGGCTTCGTCCCCGGAGAAGAGATATTTGCCCAGGTATTCGCGGATTTGACCCGGCAGCCATTGCGGCATAACCAGCGTCGATTTCCTGGATAAGTGTGTTTTCAGGATTCAATCCTTCGTGCGCCTGGGCAAAGTATCCGATTTTCAGCGACGCTCCCAGCTTCACTTCGCCTTCCAGCGGCTCCAACTGACCGAGCACGGTTTTCAGGAAGGTGGTCTTGCCAGCGCCGTTGGGACCGATCAAGGCCGCGCAATCGCCGCGCCGCAGGACGATATCCGGCGCGGTAAAAAGCAAACGCCCGGGGTAACCGACGCGCAAGTCTGAGGTCCGCAGGACGAGTTCGCCTGAACGGGCCGCAGGGCGCAAGTTCAGGTGCAGGCGCGGCAAAGTGCGCACCGGAGCGCGCAGCGCCCGCACGCGTCGTTCTGCTTCCTCCGGTCCGAAGGGTGAAGTCCCGATGGTCACATCCTCAGCCGTCTCGACCCATTTCTGGTTCACCACAGCCTCCATGCCAACCTGCTCGATGGCCTGGACGATGCGGCTCAGACGGCGCAGTTTTCCTTTAGCCTGGCTCACATTTTGACCGGAGATATTTTTCTTGATGTATTCGACATCTTTGACCAGTTTTTCTTTTTCCGCTTCGAATGTTTCGCGACGGTGCTCCCAGCGTTCTTCACGGGTACGCAGGTAAGCCGAGTAATTTCCGGAATAGTGCTCGGTAGCGCCGAAGGCCATCTCCAGAATGCCGTTGGACACCCGGTCGAGGAAGTAGCGATCGTGCGAGACGATGACCACCGCTCCGTCCCACTGACTCAGGTAACCTTCCAACCATTCAACAGCGGCGATATCCATGTGGTTGGTCGGTTCATCAAGCATCAGCAGATCAGGCTCGGAGAGCAGCAGACGGGCCAGGAAGGCACGGGTTCGTTGGCCACCGGAAAGGTGATCAAGCGGCATATGAAAATCGCCAGACGAAAAACCCAAGCCGGTCAGGACCTGTTTGATGCGGGTGGGGAATGTGTACCCACCGCGCCGCTCGAACTCGTGTTGGAGTGGGCCATACCGGACCAGAGCCTGGTCGCGCGTTTCAGGGGCAGACATCTCAGTTTCGAGTTTTTCCAGTTCTCCCTGACGGGCAATCAAGTCTGTAAAGACGACAAAGCAGACATCCCAGACGGTGCCTTCCATTTTGAACTCGGCTTCCTGCGGCAGGTAACCGATGCGGACGGCTTTAGCGCGGGATATCTTCCCGCTGGTAGGTTCGTCCAGCCCGACCAGGATACGCAGTAAAGTGGTCTTGCCACAACCATTCGGTCCAACCAAAGCCAGGCGGGAACCTTTAGGGATGGCAAAATTTACACCGGAGAACAGGTCCACCGGGCCGAAAGATTTGGAGAGGTTGTTGGCAGTGATGAGAGACATGGGATTGCCTAAAACCAAAAAAAAGGGGAAATACCCCCAAATTATACTGCCATAAAACAAGCGGGTGGAGTTTGTCCGCCCGCTTCTACCTTTCCGTCAATTTACCAATCCTTACCTTCCTGTGAATTGCTGCAAGGCCAGCCGCAGGCGCTCTTCCACCTCGTCCGGGGCATCCTTCGGGATGGATTGGATGGCCGTCTGCGCCTCAACAACCGAATAGCCCAGCGCGGTCAGGGCTGCCAGGACCTCTGAGTCGGTATCTGACATCGAGGCAATTTTATCCAATCCGCTGACCGGTTTCAGCCGGTCATGCAGGTAGAGCACCATTTTCTGGGCTGTCTTTTTGCCAACGCCCGGGACGCGGCTTAATAAATCCGGCTCGTCGCTGAAGACTGCCCGTTGGACAGTGTCGAGATTGAGGGTCGAGAGCACCGCCAGAGCAGTTCGCGGCCCAACCCCATCCACGCCAAGCAATGTCGTGAACAGTTCGCGGTCTGCCTGGATCTCAAAACCGAATAATTTCCAATCATCTTCACGAACGACAAGGTGGGTAAAAAGAAAAATGGCTTCTCCGGCCTTTGTCCGCTCCCGCAGTGGTTTTGGGACGAAGACTCGCAACCCGACACCACCAGTTTCAATGATAATGGCATTATCCTCCACCTGGGTGATTTCACCGCGTAAAGTTGCAATCATAGCTCACCATATCTTTGTGTATTCAGGTGTGTAATCGCAATTGCCAGGGCGTCGGCAGCGTCGTCGGGTTTGGGGTTTTCTGGCAGCGCGAGAAGCACACGCACCATCTCTTGCACCTGCTTCTTTCCGGCGCTTCCATACCCTGCCACAGCTTGTTTAATCTCATTGGGCGTGTATTCAGCCATATCCAATCCAGCCTCGCTGATCGCCAGCATCAATACGCCGCGCGCCTGTCCGACGGCGATGGCTGTGGAAATATTGCGCTGGAAAAACAATTTCTCCACCGCGCACGAATCCGGTCGGTGGAGAAGCAAGACCTCATTAATCTGGTGAAAGAGCAGCGATAGACGCCGGTGTGCCGCTACTCCGGCCGGGGTTTGGATGGTACCGTAAGCCACTGATTCCAGGCTGCCATCCATCCGGTCGCGCACCAGACCGTAACCGGTAGTTGCTGTCCCCGGGTCAATCCCCAGCACGAGAGTCATTGCAAACCTTTACGAACGCTGCGCCGGGGAAGGTAACCCGATCGACAGGACTATTCAGCCTCAAGCTCCGCCAAAGCCTCATCAGAAATCTTTAAATTATTGAAGACGTTGGCCACATCGTCCAGTTCTTCCAGCGATTCGATCACCCGCAGAACCGACAAGGTCTGGTCCACGGGAAGTTCCATGTACTGCTTCGCAATCATGCGCAACCCAGCATCGTCGGGTGTAACTCCTGCTTTTTTTAAAGCATCACTGATTTTCTTGAACGCTTCCACAGGGCCAACAATTTCGATGTTTTCGCCATCTTCGGCCACATCCTCTGCTCCGGCGTCCACGGCTAGTTCAAAAGCCTTGTCATAATTAAGTTGAGAGGCCGGGAACGAGAAATATGAGTTGCGGCTGAATTGCCAGCCAACGGCTCCGGCTTCTGCCATGTTCCCACCACTACGGGTAAGCAGGTGACGGATTTCCGCCACAGCTCGGTTACGGTTGTCGGTAACGCATTCCATCATAAAGGCCACACCATGCGGTCCAAAGCCTTCATAAGTAATCTCTTCAAATACGGCTCCGTCTTTATCGTCGCCGGTACCTCGTTTAATAGCACGTTCAATATTTTCTTTGGGCATGTTCCCGGCACGTGCTTTTTCAATCGCCAGAGCCAGTCTGAAATTGCTATCCGCTTCGCCGCCACCTTCACGTGCTGCCATGACGATTTCACGTGCCAGGCGGGTGAAAATGGCACCCTTCTTGGCATCTGCCGCGCCCTTCTTGCGGCGGATGGTTGCCCAGTGGCTGTGTCCAGACATATAAGTACTCTCCTATAACCACATTTGTGGGAATTTTCGCAATGGCCTGCGAATTATACCATAGCGGGTTTTACGCCACAAAGAACCCGATGGCCAACACTCCCGGTCCGCCGTGGACGACAATAGCCGGAGGGAGTTCGTAGATGGGAATGGAGGTCAATTGCATTCTGGACCTTAGGTCAGATGCCAGTCCCTCGGCTTCTTCCATCGCATCGGCTTGCATCACACATAAATGTGCCTCGGGACCTTTGGGACATTGTTCCTCGACAATCTCTAACAGCCGCGCTACAGCCCGTTTCTTCGTCCGTTGTTGCTCGAAAGGCTCCACCTGTCCCTCTTTCACACACAGGATGGGTTTTATCTGGAGGATTTCACCCATCAGGGCTTTCGCCCCGCCAATGCGGCCGCCCTTTTGAAGATATTCCAGCGTATTTACCAGGAAATAGATTCGACCCCGCGTTATCCAATCATTAAGGCGCCTCACGATGTCATCCATATCCAGGCCGGACTTGGCCCACTCGTCCGCCATCAGTACCAGACTAGCCAAGTTCCCGGCGATGGTTAGCGAATCAACCACACGCACAGCCAGTCCCGGGAAATCCTGCGCTGCAACAATGGCGGCGCGCACCGTCCCGCTGACTTTTGCCGACGGTGCAATAACAATCACGCTCTCCCCGTGCTGTTTGGCTTCTGCGTAAATCGGGTTATACAACGCCGGAGCCGGCGCGGCGGTTTTGGGGAGTTCCTTCGAGGCTTTGAGTTTGGACAGGAAAGCCGCAGTGTCAAGTTCGGTATCGTCTCGGTAGAATCCTCCCCGAAGCAAACGATCTGCGGGATGAGCGGGATTCCGAGGGTTTTGAGCATTTCGCGCGGCAACCCGGATGTGGTATCAGCAACGATTTTAACCATTCACACCTCCTTATTCATTGTTCAGGATATTGCACAGCGTAGCTGTGCTATTACGTAAGATTCTTTTGGTATATTCGATGCATTTTATAAAAATCTACTCCGAAATTCTCCAACTCGCGCTGCATCTTTTCATTTTCCAGACCAATCTGCACCACTTCAGCATGGCGGTAACGGGGATTCTCAACCACGCTCTTGAACATCTCGCTGTACAAAATAGCCGTCCCACCCAGGCCGCGATAATCCTCGATCATCCCAGCCCCGTTTATGTTGATCCAGCGGGTCGTGTGCAGTTCGTGCAAAATAGTTATCCAGCCGAAGGGAAAAAGCCGTCCTTTCGTCTTCTGCAGCGCCACTGATATATCGGGGTAGGCCAGCAGGAAGCCGACCGGTCGTTCATCTTTCATAACAATCTTGATCAGGTTCGGGTCAGCGAACCAAAGCATCTGGTTGGCCAGGGCCTTTATTTCTTCATCGGTAATGGGTGTCCCTCCGTTGGTCCCTTCCAGCGCGCCGTTGTAAAGGGTTTTCAGGTGGCTCAGCGCGGCACGCAGTTCACGGCGGGTATGGAAGCGTGCGATGTGCAATCCACGCCGCACACGGATGTGATCCGCGAGTTCGTGGATGCGCTCAGGGAATTGGATATCCTCCCCCAGATAGCCGGAGATAATCTCGTCGGACTTCTCAAAACCCAGAGACTCAACAAGTTCAAGATAATATGCCGGGTTGTACGGCAATCCCAGCGCTGGCCGTCGCTCGAAACCTTTGACCAACAGTCCCAGTCCATCCAGAGCGGTAAACCCCTTTGGACCAAGGATCTTATTCAGCCCACGCTCGCGAGCCCAGTCAAAAGCTGATTCGAATAGTCCCCTCGCAGATGCAAGATCTGGCTCACACTCAAAAAGATAGAAGAAAGCTGTTTTTTCATGGTTGTAATCGTTGTACAGGCGGTTGTCCAGCACAGCCAGGCGTCCTACCGGGATGCCGTCCCGGTACTGCAGAAGAAAGGCAGCCGCGGAATGCCTGTAATACGGATATCGCCTCGGATTTAGGCGAGCGCGCTCTTCGCCTTCCATTGGCGGGACCCATTGGGGAATATCCCGATAAATTCGAGATGGCAGGCTGAGAAATTCCCGAACCTGTTTCCGGTTGGCGAGGTCAATCTGGAGGATGGTCATAAGAACAAAAGGGGCGCAACTCGGTGCGCCCCAAGGGGATTACGCAGGCTTAGTGGCTTTATTCTGCGCTGCCCGGACAGCCAACTGGCTACGCAGGCTCTTAATGTCACCATCGACAAAGAACAACGCTCCCAGGTATAGGAAGAAGCACAATACCCAGGCTGAAATACAGACTGTCATTATGGCGACCTGTTTGCTATGTGCAGCAAGAGCAATGGCACCGGCGATGGTTGGTGCCAGGGCCGCACCGCTGTTCTCGACGAAGTACTCAACTGCTTGCGCCGAGCTACGGACCTCCGGCAAAGTTATGTCGAAGACGGTCGAGGTTACGTTGGGCGAGGAGAATGGCATGAAGATGGCTGTCAGGCTCATCAAAATGAAGAAGGTCGTTTTATCTGCTACCGGGGTCCTCAGCGCAAGGAAGAGAAAGAGCGCGCCGAGGATAACGCCCACACTGGAGATAAGAATCCGCCCCTTGAGGGTGCGTTTGAATAACCAGTCACCCAGCGCCCCACCGACGAAGTAACCGGCCGCAAGGATAATCACCACCGGACCCATCGTCAGCAGGACGGAAGTGTTGTCGTAGCCGCGTTCCAACATGAGATATCCGAAGAAGAAGAACGTGATTACATTCCATGGAAACACACCGGCAAAACCTTGCAAGAAAATAAACCACATGGTCTTCTTTTTCAGAGCATTCTTCAAGGCAGCCCAATTGAAACGTACCTGACCAATCTCGTCCATTCCTTCAAATTCCGGTTCGGATTGGCCACGCGGTACTTCCTTGACGCCAAAATATATAATTATCGCCATGACGATTCCCAACGAACCAGTAATCAGAAAAATCGAACGCCAACCATCCAGGTGAAATAATTTTCCCTCCAGCAGAGGTGCAACCATCAGCGCCAGGATCATGCCAACAAGATAACCGAGAGGCTGAGCCAGTTGCAACAGACCATAGATCTTTCCGCGTATTTTTGGACCAAAGTAATCGGCGATCAGGCTGTACATGCCTGGGTAGGACGAATCGTCAATTCCGGTCGATGAACGCGTAACAAGAAATTGCGGGTAAGTTCTTACCAATGAACTCAGCCAGGTGGTCGCACCCCAGATGAAAGAGGCTAATGCCAGCAGCTTGGCGCGTGCGTAACGGTCATAAAGGTAACCCCAGATCGGGTAGAAAAGCGTCCCAACGATCAAAGCACCGGTATTGATCAATCCCCATTGGAGATCGTTAAGGTTAAAAGTCTTGCTGACAGGGAGTTGCAGGGATCCGATTAACAATTTATCCGTCTGGTGCAGGAGTGTAAAGAAGAAAAATATAACCACAACAAACGCTGGGTACAAATTCCGCTTCTTTTTCATTTCATGTCCTCTTTTCAATGGGATAAACTTAGAGAAGTTTACAATAGAAGATGAGGAAAGTCAATTGGATTATGATACGAACTTGCTTTGACAATTTTGCTTGGATTCCCAATCAAAATCATGCAAATTACCGAATTACTGGTGATTCAAAATGAGCAAAGATATGGCGTATAGGGTTGATTTGACCCGCCCTGCACCCCATATTTATCCCATCATTTCAGCAATTCACAGCAAATCTGCAAGATGACATTTTTTAAAATTCAAAATCGGAGTATGATAATTTCCATCATGGATAATCGTGTTCTATTCTACCGAATGCAATCCATCAATGCGCAAACACGCTTGAAACGTTTGCGTACTATTCTCCCTTGATAAGGGAGTTAATATTCATCCGAGGTTTCGATGAACGTTAAGAGTTTTCAAGTTGCTATTCTATACAATGAAGACGCTCAAATTACAAGAGGTGATCCACAAGATTTACTGGCAGTTCAATATACGGTAACAGCTACACAACATTTATACGAAGCATTGTCCAGTCTGGGGTACCCGGTCACAAAATTAGCGGTCAGGGGCAATCTCGAGGAACTCGAAGATATTCTTTGTTCGTTTCCCCCAAAAGATACTTTTATCTTCAATAATTGTGATGGCTTCAACGGTAATAACCTGGGTGCCGTGGATGTCATTCGTCTCATCGAACGGATGGGATTCAAACACACCGGAGCGGCTGCCGATTCCATCGAATTGTGTATTGACAAGCCGCGCTGCAAAGAGCGCCTGATCCAATTCGGAGTTCCCACACCCCGCTATCAAGTCTTTGAGCGCGCCGAAGGGGAATTCCACCTGGATTTCCCTGTCATCATCAAGCCATCAGTGGAAGACGCCAGTATGGGGATTGATCTGGACTCCGTCGTCAGCAACCGGGAATGTCTATTCCACAAAATCGCTTATATCGTTGAAAAATACGATCAACCTGCCATAGTCGAAGAATTCGTCTGTGGACGTGAATTGGCAGTTGCAATGTGGGGAAATGAAGTAATTGAAATCCTGCCAATTGCTGAAGAAGATTTCTCCTGGGTTGCAAACCCCCTCGAGCAGTTGCTTACTTACGAGTTCAAAGTGGAAGATAAATTCGCCCTATTATCAGAATATTCCTGCCCGCGTCCCGGCTGTGCTTAACCGCAAAGAGACTCAGGCCGTCAAAAAAGCTGCCGAAGGTTCGTTTCGTGCCATGGGCTTGCGCGACCTGGGACGGGTGGACATCCGCTTCAATAATGGGATCCCGTATGTGATCGACATCAATGAACTGCCTGATCTTTCACCCGAAGCCGGATTCTGGAACTCTGCACGTGCCACCGGGATCTCCTATCCGCAGATGGTTGAACGCATTCTAACTTATGCACTAAAACGGGAAGGATGGAAATAAATGATTTCGGCTCCAAGTGAGAAAGACGGCGCTCAAATTCACGCCATCACCGCCAATTCCACCGTCTTCAACCAGGAAGAAGTGGAGTGTGTGGACGAACTCTGGCAGGAATACCTGGACCAGGGACCGGAACGCAGTGGTTATTATTTCCTCGTGGAAAAAGAAGAAGAACGCGTCCTCGGTTACGCCTGCTATGGTCCCCGGTCCCTTACTTCCGGGACCTATGACCTATACTGGATCGCCGTTGATCCCACCGCCCGACGCGGTGGTGTGGGGCGTGGATTACTGGCTGCCAGCGAACAAGCCATCCGCAAACTTGGCGGGCGTCTGCTTGTGCTCGAGACTTCCGGCCTGCCAACCTACGAGCCTACTCGATATTTCTACCTTTCCACCGGCTACACGCTGGAAGCTACTTTGAAAGATTTTTACAGCGATGGCGACGACCTGGTGTTCTTCACCAAGCACTTATAATAACCAATACAGCCAATAAAAAAAGCCTCCCCAAACCGGGGAGGCTGTCGCGTACAAGGATTGGTGCTACTTGCCGAGAAGATAGAAGATGGCAGCCACAATGGCGCACACAGCCGCGACCAGGGACAGATAGATCCCAGAACAAAGTGACCGATGCCAAATGCAAGCAGGAACAGAATCAGGAAGATGGTGGAATATTCCTTCGGAAATTTCATTTTCTACTCCTTTGGCAAGATCCTTGCGACTGGATTAAAACCGTTCTAGCGTATACAACCCAGATAGAAGTATGAATAAGGGTACACTGCATTATGGTAAAATCTATCGTCTTTCAGGTTTATGGTTGCCCCCGCTCTTATAACGGGAGGCATTTTTGACTCCGTGACAACTTCATCTCAAGTCTCCGAATTCACCCTTACCCGCCGCCATACTACTGACCGGCGCAATCCTTTGCGCTGGATTATTTCACACACCAGGCGCTACTGGTGGCTGGTGCTCATCATGTTCATCGGCGCGATCGGGAACGCTGCGCTGGCTGCCTACGTCCCGGTGCTGACCGGAGACGCCTTCAATGCCATGCTGAACGTGCCGCCTGAAACAAAAGTTCTGCTCCCGCTGGCACTCATCATGGGTGGATCGCAGATCTTGCGCGGCATCCTTCAACTGGGGCGGAATTTTGGCGCTGAACTGATCGCTCAGCGCATCGAGCGCGATGTGCGCGATGAACTCTACGTGTCCCTGCTTGGTAAGAGCATGACCTTCCACAATCTCCAGCCAGTTGGCGATACGATGGCACGCGCCACCAACGACGTGCGCGAGGTAAACTACATGTTCAGCCCCGGCATCAACCTGGTGGTCGGTTCGCTGGTCTTCCTGATCGTGCCATTTTTCTTCGCCCCGATCTATCATTGGTCGTTGTTGCTTACCCCCATAGTTTTCACAATCGCTTACTTCATCGCCCTGCGCTGGTATCTGCGCACGTTGAATCCCATCACGGAAGACGTGCGCAACTCCTTCGGCCAAATGAACACGCATCTTTCTGAAGCCCTGGATGGCATCGAGACGATGAAAGGCGCTGCCCAGGAAGAAGCCGAGATAAAACGTTTCAATCTCAACTCCCGCCGCTTGCGCGATAACAACATCCGCCAGGGTGATGTGGAAGCCCGCTTCGTGCCCCTGTTGTTGTACTTCATAGCACTTGCGGGCGGACTGCTGCACGCCATCCTGCTTTATCGGCTGGGAATCCTAAATATCGGCGACGTGGTAGCCTATTTTGGGATTCTATTGATGCTCGAATTCCCCACCTGGACTTCCATCTGGGCTTACTCGCTCATTTCATCCGGGCTGGCCGGTGGCCAGCGGATCCTGGAATTGATCAACCGCGAAACCAATCTGGACCAGAATGCCGCCGGTTACACCCAACCCATGCACGGTGAAATCGAATTCCACAACCTGACATTCGCTTACCCCACCGGTGAAGCGGTATTGAACGACGTTTCCTTCACCGTCAAGCCGGGACAGACCGTGGCCATCGTTGGGCAGACCGGCACCGGCAAGACATCGCTGGTAAAACTGATCAATCGCACCTACGACGCTACAGACGGAAAAGTCCTCGTGGACGGGGTGGATGTCCGGGATTGGAATCTGGCTTCCCTCCGTTCTCAAATTTCCATCATCGAACAGGATGTCTTCCTCTTCTCCCGTTCGGTGGCTGAAAATATCGCTTTTGGCAAGCCCGGAGCCACGCAGACAGAAATAGAAACTGCTGCCAGATCCGCCCAGGCTGACGAATTCATCAGCCAATTCGAAAAGGGCTACCAGACGGTTATCGGCGAGCGCGGCGTAACCCTATCTGGTGGACAACGCCAGCGCCTGGCGATTGCACGCGCCTTCCTGACAGACCCGCGCATCCTCATCCTGGATGACTCCACCAGCGCCATCGACTCCGCCACCGAGGATATGATCCAGCGCGCCATCGCCGCTGCGGCCAGGGGCCGAACCACGCTTATCATCACTCACCGCCTGTCTCAAATCCGCTGGGCCGACCTGATCATCGTCCTGCGCAAAGGACGCATCGCTGCCATCGGGAATCACGAAGAACTTCTGAAGGCTTCCGATGCGTATGCCCGTATTTTCAGAGAATAGGAATCAGGTAATTGGGTAATCGGGTCTCCTGATTCCCAATCCCTTATTACCTGATCACTTTTATCCATGGGTTTTTACGAAGGTCTTAACGAAGAAAAATATGACCGCCAGTACAAGGACCGCGACCTGGCGAAACGCATCCTTGTGTATTTCACCGCCCGACGCAGTCGGGTGGTTGTCATTGTCCTCCTGACTTTATTCCTGGCTGTCATCACCGCCGCGCAGCCAGTCATCATCAGCAAAGGGCTTGACACCCTCAAATCGTTGCCCAGTATCACTGCCAGCCTGCTTATCGGTGGAATCGTTCTCTTTATCGGTATCGCCGATTGGGGATTAAACTGGGCCCGCCGCAGGCTCACAGTCCGCACTGTGGGCGACGTAGTCCTCAACCTGCGCCTCCTTGCTTTCCGAGCGGCTGTTGATCATGATCTGTCCTTCTACGACCAGTTCTCGTCCGGGCGCATCGTCTCGCGCATCAATGCCGACACCAGCACATTGGGTGAATTGGTTACCATCATCACCGACGTTTCCGCCCAAATTCTTAATGCCATTCTACTCGCAATCATTATTGTCCGCACCGAGTGGCGGCTATCCCTTGTGCTCTTCGCTTTCCTGCCGTTCATTTTCCTGCTGGCGCTTCTCTTCCGGCAGATGGCCCGCAAAGTAACCAAGAGCGGGATGCAAGCCATGGCTGACGTTAACTCAGCCATCAAGGAGACGGTCAGCGGCATTGCCATCGCCAAGAACTTCCGTCAGGAATCCGGCATCTTCGATACATTCCACGCTGCCAACCGGACCTCCTACCGGGTCAACGTCTGGCGAGGTTTTATCCTAGCCCTGGTCTGGCCTGCGCTGAACGCCCTGGCTGGGATTGCCACCGCGGCGCTAGTCTACGCGGGTGGTTTGAGTGCCGCCCAGGGAGCCGTAACCATCGGCGCGTGGTACCTTTTCATCATCAGCCTGGGCCGTTTTTTCGACCCGGTCATGAACCTGTCAGCTTTTTGGTCCAATATCCAATCCGGGTTGAGCGCTGCTGAACGCATCTTCGCATTGATGGACGCTGAGCCGAACGTGATTCAGACTGAGCGAAGGGATGTAGTGAAATTAAAGGGTGGAATCCGTTTCGAGAACGTTTCATTCCGCTATGTAGACCAGGAACCGGTGCTGATTGATTTCAGCCTGACCATTCATCCCGGCGAAAACCTTGCTATTGTGGGCCACACCGGTGCGGGAAAATCCTCGCTGGCAAAATTGATTGCGCGTTTTTACGAGTTCCAATCCGGACACATCCTGGTTGACGGAGGCGATATCCGCACCTTCAACCTGCAGCAATACCGGCGGCAATTGGGCATCGTATCTCAGGTCCCGTTCCTGTTCTCAGGGACAGTAGCCGAGAATATTCGTTACGCCGCGCCGGAAAGCATGGAAGCCGAGATCTTGTCCATGGCGCGCAGGATTGGCGACGGCGAATGGTTGGAAACTTTACCGAACGGCCTTGCAACGGTTGTCGGTGAACGGGGTACCATGCTCTCGATGGGACAACGCCAGTTGGTGGCGTTGCTGCGCGTATTGATGCAAAAACCTGCCATTTTCGTCCTGGACGAGGCCACCGCCAGCATCGACCCGTTCACTGAATGGCAAATTCAGCAGGCATTGAGCATGATCCTGGCTGAATCCACCAGCATCCTGATCGCCCACCGCCTGTCCACAGTCAAGGCCGCTGACCGGATCATCGTATTGGAAAAGGGGAGAATTCTCGAAGAGGGCAATCACGACGGATTGCTCCAGCAGAGGGGACACTATGCCACGCTTTACAACACCTACTTCCGTCACCAGTCACTGGCGTATGTGGAGCAGGCAAGAGCGCTGGTTCCAAAATAAATAAACCCCCGACCTGGAAGTATCAAGGATTTTGCATTCGCCTCCCCCATTTGTGATTCCATCATCCTCAATTCCCCCTCACTCCCACTCCGAAAAATCCCACTCGCCCAGCGCCATCCGCAGTTCCCCCTTCCCGTGCAGGTTGAATTTCACCAGCGCGTTGCGCACGTGCGTCTTTAACCGTCTCTTCCGCCACCCCCAGCCGCGCCGCAATCTGGCGGTTGGTATATCCCCGGCATGCCAGTGCCGTGACCTCCTGCTCGCGCGGCGACAGCACCTGCCAGCGGTTATACAACTCCCCGTGCCTCTGCTGCTGCGCCAGGGCCGTCCTCAGCAGGTCTGCCTGAACCTCCTGCGCCGGTCTCTGCTCCCGTTCAGCCAGTGCCACCAGCATCGCATGCAGGCTTTCATCCAGCTCAAAATGACGCATCCCCTTGGCGCGCCGGGTACCCAGCCGGGAAATCAAGTTCTCCCATGGTTTTATCATCGGAATTGATTATATAGAACATATGTTCTTTTGTCAAGCCCCCAATCCCCCGGCACGCGAAGTCGTTCCGCCGCTGGCAAAGAAAACCGGTCTACATTTTTCCTTTCCTTCCCTGTTTCTGGCGGTACATCAGGTCATCTGCCTGGGTGATCAATTCACTCACCGTGCAAGGAGCCTCAGGATCATCAGCGCGCAAAACCCATACTGAGGGTCAAATGATAGGGGCGTTCACCCTGCCGATTGTGCGCTTTCAGGGAGGCCTGGAGGCGGTTTGTCAAGATATCCGCGTTTTCCATGGATGAATCCGGCGCAAGGACAACAAACTCATCCCCGCCAAAACGGGCCGGGATATCCGCTTCGCGAAATATTTCTCTTAATATGGCGGCCACCTCCTTCAACGCCAGGTCGCCATTGGCGTGCCCCAGGGTATCATTGATCGTCTTCAGGTCATCCACATCGCCAAAGAACAATAACACGCTTCTCTTAAATCGGTATGCCAGTTTCATCTCTTGTTCGGCCAGGAGGGTAAAGCCCCGCCGGTTGTACAACCCGGTAAGCTCATCGGTTAATGCTAGACTGCGAATCTCCTGCTCCAAACGCTTGCGCTCGGTAATGTCACGCGCCACCCAGAGGGTGCTGTCTTCTGTCATTAACCAGATGGACGTCTCGAACCGGACTGTTTGCTTGCTTATATTTAGGTCATACTCGATTTGAGCAGTTTGTTTAGTATCCAACACCTGTCGCATCACATTGAGCAAAGTCTCAACCTGTTCAGACGGGAAGACATCTCGCAAATTCTTACCGAGCAGCTCCTTCGACGGTTAACCAGTAATTCAGGATTCGTAGGGGCGATCTTTTGATAAACTCCATCGCGGTCAATCACCAGCACGACATCGTGCATGGAGGCGAACAGGGCTCTCAATTCAGCCTCGGACTGGCGCAGCCCCTCCTCCGCCTGCTTGCCTCGTTCAATTTCTGCAGCTAAGCCTTTTGCGATGATCGAAATAATGATCACCACGATCAGCCAGGCTACCAGTGCCGCAATTGCCACCTTCACCGCTGGATTGATCGACCAAGGATCATTCACCGAACTTAGAAAACCCTGGATGAGGACGATGACCATCGAAGCCGGAATGATATTCCGCATCAGGCGCGCGTTTAGAGAAGATCCAATGAACACATTCACGGGCCAACAGGAAGGTCCGGCGGTCATCAGCAGTCCCAGGCTAAGGAAAAGAAATGCGAAAGCGGTGGTAATTGGCACCGGGATGAGCGTGCCCCCATAAAAAAGTGGTACTCCGTACAAGTAACCAAGAATATTGATAATGCTCAGGATGGATACGACCAGGGATAAGCTGGCGGCTGTGGTTCTTATGCCCTGACCCGGGTCACGCCCGGTCATGAAAAGAAATGCCGGGATTGCCATGAAGAACCCCAAGGCGCTCAGCGGGGACATGCGCGCGGTTAAGAAACGTCCGAATAAAGCAGGTTCCGGGTAAACTAATCGTTCGAGATCCGGTCCATACCCGGTAAAGTACCTTACCGTCAGGATGAGGACGATGATCAACAAACCCACCAGGGCAACCCGGATCAGATTTACTATCCCTCCTCTGGCGGAAAATCTTCTGTAGATGAACCAGATCCCGCTCAATCCCAGGAAGATCAATCCTGATACGGGAGCCATTGGAATGTACTCGGAGCGTAGAGAAGCCAGGATTGGTACATCGAATAACCAGCCAGTCAACGCCAGCAGGCTAGTGCCGCATACCAATCCCAACAAGATCGCCGCAGCGTGTTGGAATGTTATCGGGCTTTCGTTTTCATTGCTCATCGGCCCATTCTGCCTTCATGGTTTTTCCGCCTAGTTCGCTCCGGATATCGAACCTTGCGCCGTTGACCTCGGCTATTCTCTGGCTGACAGCCAGAACCAGTCTGATTCCATTCCCAGAAATCGCGCACTAATAACCATTATTCATACTATATCGGAAATAATAATTACTGGCAAGCGCTATTGATAGGAGATCTTCCCTCGCCAAGGTCCTTCTTCGCCTCCCTACCAGTTCTCTTCTTGAGCGACACACCCCCATGCCAGTCGCAGTGCGTCACCTCCATCCCTTCACTCGTGTTCCGCCTGTCTCCGTTCTTTGCGATTTGCGACCTGCATGCATAAAACGTGTTATTTATTGTTGTAACTTCAATCGCTCATCCCCTGTTTGAAGCAGCCTCGTTAGTCGCTCTGCCCTGATCAGTCGCTTCTTCCCCTTGTACTACTGTCAGTCTTACCCGAACCTGATGCACCGCATCGAGAGCGATCCGCCCCACACTTTCTCAGCAAAGAAACCAACCGGCTCTCCCACCTCCTTCGCCCCCAGCACATACAACAGAGGTTTGTAATGCTCAGCAGAATTAATCGCCAGTCCAGCCTCGGTTCCCTGCTTATCGTAATGGATGATCGGTTCTGTTTGGTCGTCGAGTATCCATCCCTTGACCTTGCCATCGAATTCCATCGCCCAGTCGTAGGCGGTATCTTCAAAAACAACCATGCCCAAGTTATGGACAATATTTCCGCTACCCAAGATCAGCACGCCTTCGTCGCGCAAGGGTTGCATTTGTCTCCCCAGGTCATAGTGTTCCTGGGCATTCTTGGTCACATCCAGGCTCAACTGGACTACCGGCACATCTGCTTTAGGAAAAAGTCGGCTCAGCACCGACCAGGTCCCGTGGTCCAAGCCCCAGGTCAGGTCGGTGGTAATTCCATCCCCCTTCCCCAGCTCCCGCACCCGCCGCGCCAATTCCGGGTCACCCGGTGCCGGGTAGCTCATCTCGTAGAGTTCCGGTGGAAAGCCGTAAAAGTCGTGAATCGTGCGCGGCATCTCCATCTCCGTTACTTGTGTCCCCTTGGTCTCCCAATGTGCCGAGATGCACAGAATGGCTTTCGGAGCCGGCAGGTCCTTTCCCGCCTTAGTCCAGGCGCGGCTGAATTCGTTATCTTCGATGGCATTCATCGGGCTGCCATGACCTATAAACAATACGGGCATTCGGTTGGTCATTTTCAACTCAGTGCAGAGATGAGCTACTGTCTCTTCTCTAGGACCTCTGGTTCATCTCTTCTTCCACACCACCCCCCGTTGCGGTTGGAAAAGAAAAACCAGGAGGAAAATAGCGGTGGCCGTCAGCACAATGGCTGAGCCGGAAACTATATTGAAGTAATAACTCAGGTAGAGACCTGTCACCGCCGAGAATGCCCCGATGGCAGCCGAAACGAGCATCCCCTGCCACAGGCGGCGGGTAAGCAGCGAAGCGGTCGCCGCAGGAGTAACCAGCATCGCCACCATTAGCGCCACCCCGACCGTCTGCATCGCAACCGAAACGGTCAGTGCCATCAGGATGAACAGGACATTGTTCAGCAAGCCAGAAGGCAGACGCAAGGTAGCCGCCAGCACCGGGTCGAAGGATAAGACCAGAAATTCTTTGTAGAAGAGGAAGATCGTCAGTAGCACCACCCCGCCGAAGACAGATGTCAGCACCAGGTCGCGGGTCGAGACGCCGAGTACGTTGCCAAACAGGAAATGGCTCAGATCCACGCTGTAACTGCGGACGGTGGAAATCAAAGCGATGCCAAGGGCAAACATACTGGCAAACAGGATACCGATGGCGGTATCTTCGCGGATCTCGGCATGTTTGGAGATGCGTCCCACTGCCAGCGCCACCAGTACCGCTGCTCCCAGCGCCCACCAGAAAAGGGTATCCCGGCTGCCTCCGCTGAGCAAATAGCCGAGCGCCACACCAGGCAGGACGGCATGTGCCAGGGCATCCCCAAAGAAGGCCATGCCACGCAGGACGACGTACACACCCACCACTGCGCAGACAATACCGACAATGACCGACGCCACCAGTCCACGCAGCATAAAGTCATATGAGAATGGCTGGAGGAAGATATTGAACAGGTTATTCATGCTCTTCTTCCCCGTCACAGCAGGTATCGGCGAGGGTGGTCGTACCGTCCGCACTCTGGATCATCTGGGCATGACCACCGTAAGCGCGCAGCAGGTTCTCGCTGGTCAGCACATCCTGCGGTGACCCAAAACGGATCAACTGATGGTTGAGCAGCATGACGCGGTCAAAGTGGCTGGCGGCCTGTCCCAGGTCGTGGGTGGCGACCATGACGGTGATCTTCTGCTGGCGCAGTTTATCCAGCAGGAACAAAATCGCTTCCTGCGAGGGTGTGTCCAGGCCATTGAGCGGCTCGTCCATCAACACCAGTTCAGCCTCCTGCGCCAGGGCACGCGCCAGAAAAGTGCGCTGCTGCTGGCCGCCGGAGAGTTCTCCAATCTGGCGGTTTGCCATTGGATCCATGTCCACCGCTTCGAGCGCAGCGTGGACGGTATCCCAGTCAGCACGGCGCGGCCAGCGGAAAAAGCCCACCTGCCCGATGCGGCCCATCATCACCACGTCCGCCACGCTGGCTGGAAAACGCCAATCCACCTGGCTGCGCTGGGGCACGTATGCGATGCAAATGTGCCCGCGAGGTCCGTAAGCCCGAGATTTTCACCTCCCCCGAAGTGGGCGGCAGTACACCCGCCACCACCTTGAATAGCGTACTTTTCCCGGCCCCGTTCGGTCCCACCACTGCCACCCGTTCCCCAGCGTGCAGGTGAAAAGTAATATTTTCCAGCGCTATCCGTCCATCGTAATTGACGGAAAGGTGCAGGACGTCCAGAATTGGTTGATCAGGTTGGTGATGGGTGTGAGGATACATTATTTCAAAGCTTCCACAATCGCCTTGACATTATATCGCATGAACTCCAGGTAACTCGCTGCCGGACCATTGGAAGCGGTCAGCGTGGCATGGTAGATCCAAACAGACTTTATGCCGGTATCCGCGGCAATCTGGTCAGCCAGGGTCTGGTTGACGGCTTCGCTTACGAACACTGCACGGACCCCCGACTGGCGGATTTTATCTTCGAGAGCGGCCAACTCCCGGGCTGATGGCGCGGCTTCAGAGCTGAATGAACCGGTGATGGTTCCTTCCTGCGTAAAACCATACCGCGCAGCGAAATAACCCAGAACGGCATGGTCCACCACCAGCAAGCGGTTTTGTGGCGGGATTTGCGCCACCTCTGAGCGGATCCAGGTATCCAGGTCGCGAAGCGAGGCGATATAGGCCTTCGGCATTGGCCTGGTAATTCGGCAGCGTGCGCCGGTTCCGCAGCTGAAAGAGCTGCGGCGATGTTCTGCGTCCAAATGATGACGTTGTTTGGGTCCATCCAGGTATGCGGATCACCGGATGGTCTGATTACTGCCCGGCAGGGTCAAGAGTGTTATCCCCGTTGAAACTTCAATCAGTTTGCCCGTCGCTCCGCTGCTTCCAAGCATGGCTGGAGAAATCCCTCCAACCCGGCTCCGTTGGAAAATATGATCTGAGCATCGACCAGGGCGGCGGCATCCTGCGGCCGCGGCTGGAAGTCGTGCGGGTCAGTGCCGACGGGCATCAAAATCGACAGGGCTATGAGAATCCCCACCCACCTGGCTGACAACATCGCCCACGATGCTGGTTGTTGCCAGGACTCTGAGCTTGCCACCGGTAGCAACAGGGGTACCTCTGCTACAGGCGGAGATGAACAAAATGAATGCGTTAACCGACAACAAAATAATTTTGAACAGTGGTCGGGAGTGGTTTCGAGACATCTTTTCATTCCTCATGAAAGGAATCATGCAAGCGGATTATTTCTGTGCTTTTTCCTTCAATCTTTTTTTACGATGGTCAAGTTCTTCCATCCAATGACGATATTCATAACGCGGGATGTCAAGCGAACTGACCAGCCCCTCTGCGCTCTTTGTCCATTTCAACGCTTCAGGATAATCGCGAAGGTGGTGCTCGTAGTATTTCGCCAAGTTCGACATGGGCATAGACATGTCCCTCAGCGGCGGCTTTTTGCCATAATGCAGCGGCAGACTCAAGGTCGCCGCGGCGGCGTTGTAATGCGGATAGCCTTTGCACAGCCGATCCAAAGTCCAGCTTCGCTCACGCCAACCTGCAAGCCGCGTTCGTAAAGACGGGCTGCTTCCTCCCGGCGGTCCAGGTCTTCGAACAGTTTCGCCAGGGCAATGAAATCCAGTCCGTGCTGACACCTGTCCATCAAAAGGGGCGTGCAGGATGGATGCCATATGGTTCATCAATGCTGCCAGTGCGACGATGTCCATGGCGTTGTGGTAGAACACGCCCTTCAGCGGAGCGGCATCACCAGTACGCAAATAGTCGAAATAGAGATTAGGGATTTCGTAGCCAGGGACTTCATCGATGGTGCGAGGCGCGCCGAGGACGTTCTCTTCGAGGTATTTCAAGGCGCGGCTGGGCAATCGGTCGCGCCAGAGACGCCGGGCCAGGGGAAGTAGATCGAGATGCGCAAACTCCTTGAACGGCACCGGGATGCTGTGAAGCGAGTAACGCGTAACCAGCAGCGGCGCGTCGAAGGCTTTGCCGTTGAAGGTGACGAGTGCAGCACAGGGAGCCAGGAAATCCATCAGCCCTTCGAGCAGAGCAGCTTCCTCTGATGGGTCCCGCATGAAGAATTGCGCCAGGTGGAATGTCTCGCCCTTCGAAGCGCCCCACGCCCACCAGAAAGGCATACGTGCCCGTCCCACCCGCCAGACCGGAGGTCTCGGTATCCAGAAAGGCGAAAGACTCGAGCGGCAGGTCAGCAAGGCGCATATCGTGTGCCCATTGTGCGATGGTCAGCAGAGGAACGGAAGTAGCAAGTGGAGTGAGACCATGACGGTAATCGGATGGATAAGTCTGTTCGGATACGAATGTTTCCCCTTGCCGGGTGGAAATGAAATGTCCATCCACAACGGATTGGATGGGAACGTCCTGTTTTCGTTTCTGTGCAACTGGCAGGTGGAGGTCTGTTGCGCCAATTTTGACTCCCAACGATTTTAATTTTTCGGCAAGGGAGGATTTTGATGGTTCGGTCATCGAGGCGATTATATCCTTAACAATCCTGCCCACCTCGAGGAAATCTGGTAAAAGTGGTGTTAAGGGTATGTCAGCACTTCAGGTGAGGAGCATTAATGAGCGGACAAAATCGGCAGAGTCAAAAAATGATGTACTTTCATTCTGGGTCAAGCTGGTTTATGGGACCGGCGATTGGAGCGAGGCCAGTTATGGAACCCTGCGCCAGATCTTCTACGCCATCTTCCTGACGGATGTGGTCGGGCTGGACGCCCGCCTGGCCTCTTTCGCGGCGCTGGTGGGCATCATCTGGGACGCGGTCAACGACCCGCTGGTGGGCATCCTGACCGACCGGATGCGCAGCCGCTGGGGCCGCCGCCGACCATTCCTGCTGTTTTTCGCCATCCCTTTCGGGGCAAGTTTCCTCCTGCTTATGGTGGGCTCCGCCCTGGCACAACCAAATCGCCCTGGCTGCCACCGTCACGCTGGCCTTCATGATCAGCGACACATTCGAGACCCTGTGCGGGGTTCCATTTTCCTCCCTGCTGCCCGAACTTACCCCTGATTACGACGAACGCACCACCCTGACCAGTTTCCGCATCTTTTTCAACCTGCTGGCCTCCCTGGTGACCGCGGTTGCCGCGCCAGCCATCATCGACGCAGCCCTGGCCGCAGGTCTGACCCAGCAGCAGGGTTACCTGATCGTGGCCGGGATTTTCGGCGGGACTGGCTGCCATCCCGTTCCTGCTTATTTTTGCCGTTGTCCGTGAGCGTTATGGTGCAGCAGACCGGCCGCAGGAGACAGTGACATTTCAGACAAACCGTCCGCACCGCCTGGGCCAATGTTCCCTTCCGCTTTGCCACACTCATCTACATGCTGAACTGGATTACCTTCGACCTGGTGGCACTGGCTCCTGCCTTTCTACCTGCTGTACTGGATCGCTGGTGGCAATATGCTGGCTTCGGTCACATTTCTCGGTATTTCCCTGCCGCTCGAATCAGCGGTCTTTGCGCTGCTGCTGGTCACCGCGATCGTCGCCTTGCCCTTCTGGTTATGGCTCTCCCATCGGCTGGGTAAACACATCGCCTATATCATCGGGATGGTCTTCTGGGCGGGAGTGCAGATCGGCATCTTCCTTGGTCCGTCCCGGACAGATAACCCTGGTGCTCTGGATGGCTTTCCTGGCTGGGTTGAGCGTCTCGGCCGCCCATGTCCTGCCGGATGCCATGTTCCCGGACGTGATCGAGTGGGACGAATTGCGTACCGGTCGCCGCCAGGAAGGGATCTATTACGGCGTCAAGAACTTCATCCGCAAGCTGACTGGTGCGCTGGCGATCTTTATCGCCCTGCAAGTATTGGGCTGGTTCGGTTACCGGACCCCCCCGGAGGGTGCGACAACCTTCGTACAGTCCCCCATTACCTTGACGGCCATCCGCATTCTGATTGGACCTTTGGGCGCAGTACTGCTATTCTCAGCTGTCATCACCACCTGGTTCTATCCCCTGACCCGGGAACGCCATGCAAGAATAAGAAGATTACTGGAAAACCGTAATACAAGACGCAGGGAAGAAAAATAATCACTGCATCTTCATTGAATACTCATTTCCCCCAACCTTAAATATTCTCTTGAACGGTTGACTTAGGCTGCAAAATTCGCTATACTATGTAAGCGCTTTCAGAAAACGCTTACATTTCTTCGAATTTCCTTCCTAACCCATGCCCCCTTCCCGTACTACAATTGCTGATGTTGCCCAACAGAGCCGGCGTTTCCATCGCCACAGTCAGTCGCGTCCTGAATGGCACTGCACCCGTTGACACAGAAACTGCAGAGCGGGTCCGTTCTGGCAGTCGCAGCGCTGAATTATGTTCCTCATGCCGCTGCACGAACACTTGCCAGCCATCGGACAGATACCATTGGCCTGCTCCTGCCTGAAATCAGCGGAGCCTTTTTCCAGCCCATGCTCCGGGGTGTGGAAGCTGGGGTCAGCGAGGCTGGGTTTGACCTGCTAATTCATACCACCCAATCCCGCCCCGAAAACGCTCCTCGTCGCCCGCTCGGAGAGCACAACACAGATGGCCTGCTGGTCTTTACCGAAAGCCTGGATGCGAAAGAGCTGACTCGCCTGCACAGTATCGGATTTCCGGTTGTTTTGCTTCACCAAGCCCCCCCAAATTCCTTGAAGATCCCTGTTGTTACCATTGAAAATCAATCCGGCGCCCAGAAGATTGTGGAACACCTGATCGAAATCCATCACTGCCGCCGGATTGTTTTTTTGCAGGGACCGGAAGGTCACGAAGACTCGACCTGGCGTGAAAAAGGTTATCGACTGGCACTTGAAGCAAACGGTATCATCATTTGATCCATCACTGATCAGGCGTGGCAACTTTGATCGCGACATAGCGCGCACATCCGTGGAACATCTATTGGCTGACGGCGTGAAATTCGATGCTGTTTTCACAGGCGATGACGAATCAGCCATTGGGGTTCTTCTGGCTTTACGGCAGGCCGGTCGGAAAGTCCCGGAAGAAGTTGCCATCGTTGGGTTCGACGATTCTTTATTCGCGAATACTTTGTTACCGCCACTGACCACCGTGCGTGCGCCAACAGAACAGGTCGGAAAAGCAGGCTGTACGACAGCTTGTCCGTATCATCCAGGGCGAGGACGTGGAACCACGCCTGGTCCTATCCACTGAACTGACCATCCGTCAGTCGTGCGGATGTCATACGTGAACGAAGAAGGAGGTGCCTGACGAATCCAATATTCTCATCAATATTCCACCTTTTTCAATTCTAGTTATTCGGAGGATAAAAATGAAAACGAGAACGCTATGGCTGGTTATCAGCTTCCTTGTCATCGCCAGTGTATTGCTGGCATCTTGCGGTCCCGAACACCGACCTTAATAACCCTTGAATACCCCAATTCCCGAATACAATTCCAATCGCCAACGCGGTGGGAGTTATCTCACTGTCAACTTCGAGCAAGTGTCAACCTGGGTGCGCAACTTCAACCCTTTCTCACCAGATACGCTCGGCTCGACCGTCACTGCCATCTACGAGCCGATGATGATTTACAACAAATCCATCGGGGAGCTGGTGCCGTGGCTGGCGACCGAATATACCTGGAGCGTCGGACAATCTGACTTTGACCTTTCAAGATTACGGGAGGGCGTCAAATGGTCAGACGGGCAACCTTTCACCGCAAAGGATGTTCTTTTCACCTTTAACATGCTCAGGAACAATCCTGCCCTATCGGGATCCGGAAGCGGTGTATCTAAGCGAGTATGTTGACAGTTTTATTTCTCCAGATGATTTCACCATTGTATTCAACTTCAAGTCGGTATACACGGCGGCCCTGTATGACATCGCCAACCAAATCATCGTCCCGGAACACATCTGGAAAGATGTCACAGGATCCGATGACCTGGACCAACGATAACCCGGTCGCGACAGGCCCCTTCACTGAAGTGACCAAGTTCGAAGCCCAGATCTACGTCCTGGAGAAAAACCCATATTATTGGCAGGCTGGCAAGCCGTATTTCCAGGGGATACGTTATCCCGCCTTTGCAGACAACGATGCGGCCAACCTGGCTCTGGCCAAAGGAGAATTGGACTGGACTGGCAACTTTGTTCCCGATATCGAAAACACATTTGTTGCCAAGGATCCGGCGAACTTTCATTATTACTTCGTTGGTGGTGATGCTGTATTGCTTTACATCAATCTGACATTGAAACCTTTCGATAACCCGGATGTTCGCAAAGCCATCAGCATGGGCATCGACCGCCAGATGATCGTCGAGACCGCCATGTTCAATTACATACCTCCCGCCGATGCGACCGGATTGGGTGATACCTACTCGGTCTGGAAAGACCCCGCAGCCGTGGCAGCTGGCACCTGGGTCAATTACGATGTGGCGGCTGCCAATGCAGCCCTGGATGCGGCCGGCCTGACAAAGGGTTCCGATGGCATCCGGGTTGACCAGGATGGCAAGCCGATGAAGTACACCCTGATCGTCCCATCCGGTTGGACCGACTGGATCTCTGCAGCCCAGATCATTGCCCAGAACATGGGTGACTAGGTATCGGAATTACCCTCGATACTCCTGAAGAGAATACCGATATCACTCAGGTTTCCCAAGGTGATTTCCAATGGGCGATCTTATGGGGCAGCGGCGGGCCTACTCCTTACAATTTCTACCGCGGGCAGATGAGCAGCTTGCCCATTTTACCGGTGGGCGAAGTAGCTAATGAAAATTTCCTCCGCTACGTCAACCCAGAAGCGGACACACTCCTGGAGCAATTTGCCAAAACATCGGACATCGCTCAACAGAAGCTGATCATCAACAGATTGAGATGATCTTTGTCAACAACGCTCCCGCGTTGCCGCTCTTCCCCGGACCGGACTGGTACGAGTACGCTACCACCCGCTTTCACTGGTTTCCCGAGCGCAGATGATCCATATGCTCCGGGTGTTCCTTATGGGAATTCACCTTATAACACCCCATTGATCGTCCTGACAACCATAAAACCCAAATAGATCGTTCTTCACAGCCAGGGTTGGCTCTGCAAGGCGAGCCAACCCTGGCACCTCATGTAATCAGTTCTCCTCTGGAGAAATAGAAACCATGAAATATTTATTACGACAGGTCGGCCTCTATCTTCTGGCGGCCTGGGCTTCATTGACGCTTAATTTCATTCTTCCGCGAGCCATGCCGGGAGATCCGGTCACGGCGCTTGTCGCACGCATGCGCGGCCGAATCAGACCTGAGGAAATTGAAGCTATCAAAGCTGCTTATGGATTCACGAACGCTCCCATCCTGCAACAATATTTCCAATATCTCTCCCACGCATTGCGTGGAGATTTTGGCATCTCCATTTCCTCTTATCCAGCAAAGGTCTCTTCTGTTATTTCCACCGGATTTATGTGGACAATCTTGCTTGGCGTTGTGACTCTGTTAACCAGTTTCGTATTAGGAACGATCCTGGGGGTATTCATTGCCTGGCGGCGCAATGGGTTTCTGGATTTAACTCTGCCAGGCCTGAGTGGTTTTATTGGGTCATTCCCCTATTTCTGGCTGGCAATGGTAGCGCTCTTTTTCATGGGTTTTGAATTAGACTGGTTCCCCATGTCCCATGCATATTCTGATTACTTATCACCCGGTTTTACCTGGGCTTATATCGGCAGCGTGATCTATCACATAGTTTTACCAGCCGGAACGATCATCCTGGTATCAGTCGGCGGATGGATGATGGGAATGCGTTGCACCATGATCAGTGTGCTGAACGAGGATTACATTATCATGGCTGAAGCCAAGGGGCTTTCCCAGACGCACCGTGATGTTCAAGTATGCCATGCGCAATGCGATCCTGCCAAATATCACCCAGTTTGGAATGTCCATTGGCTTTGTGGTTGCCGGTCAACTCTTGACCGAGATGGTCTTTTCCTATCCGGGGTTGGGCTTTTACCTGGTGCGGTCTGTCACCACGCAAGATTATCCCCTCATGCAAGCGTTATTCCTGATGATTACATTGGCAGTACTGGCAGCGAACTTCCTTGTGGATATTTTATATGTTCGACTTGACCCGCGTGTTCGGGTAAGCTGAACGGGGTCATGAGAATATTTTATGGGCCCAAAATCAAAAAATGCACCCACCCGACCTTAGAATAATGGAAAGCCTCAACCAGTCTCGTTGAAGAAACCCATCTCCACCCAATTGGAATTCCTTCAGCGCCTGGTAACACAGCCCAAGGCGATTATTGGACTGGTAATTTTGGCAGTCTTTATCTTGATGGCCATTTTTGCCCCGCTCATTGCCCCCGGTAATCCAAGCAGGTTCGTCGATCGTCCGCATCAGCCGCCATCCAGTGAGCATTGGCTGGGCACAACCGGGCAAGGCCAGGATGTATTCGTGCAAGTAGTATGGGGTTCACGCATTTCACTATTTATCGGATTTACCGTCGGTATCTTGACCACGCTTGATTGGCTTGATCATTGGAATGATTGCAGGGTACATCCCCGGGGTGATAGATGGATTGCTGAATATGTTCACGAATGTCTTCCTGCTCATCCCTGGCCTTCCATTGCTGATTACACTGGCATCTTTCCTGCCGCCAGGCATCACCACCGTGATTCTGGTGCTCACCGCCACTGGCTGGGCCTGGTCAGCACGAGTTTTTCGCTCCCAGACACTTTCCTGCGTGAAAAAGATTTCGTCTCAGCATCTGTGGTGAGCGGTGAAAACACAAACCGTATTGTATTTTCAGAGATACTCCCCAATATGCTTTCGCTAGTGGTATCTTCTCTCTTCGGGTCAGTTGCCTATGCCATTGCATCTGATGCCGGTCTGGCTTTCCTGGGATTTGAGAATGTGAATAACGTCTCCTGGGGCACAATGCTATATTGGGCATCAAACAATTCAGCATTGCTACAAGAAGCCTGGTGGACCTTCCTGCCACCCGGCCTGTGCATTGCCCTGGTCTCATTTGCCACCACCATGCTCATCTATGCCATGGATGAAATCACCAATCCCCGCCTAAGAAGCGAGAAAGAGATTTCCAGTGTTCTCAAAAAATTCCATATCGGCGCAAAACGTTCAACTCCCGTCGTTAAAGAACCTGGCGCCTGACAATCCACTCCTGGATATCCGGGCATTGCGAGTAGTATATTTGACTGCACGCGGGCCAGTCAAGGCTGTGGATGGCGTTTCCTTCTCGACTCAAACCTGGTGAAGTAGTTGGTTTGGCTGGCGAATCAGGCAGTGGAAAGTCAACTATCGCCCATGCCATATTGCGCATCCTGCATCCTCCGGCACTCATCACTGGTGGAAAAGCCCTATTCGCCGGTTATGATATTCTGGAAATGAATGATGCCGAATTGGAGCAATTCCGTTGGAGCAATATTTCCATTGTTTTCCAAAGCGCCATGAACGCCCTTAACCCGGTCATGCGCATCCGCGAGCAACTCACGGATGTGATGCTGCACCATGGCCTCTCGAAAACAGATGCAACCGAACGCGCGATAAATCTGTTTGATCTGGTAGGGATTGAACCGCAGCGTCTGGATGCTTATCCCCACCAACTCTCAGGGGGAATGCGCCAACGAGTGGTGATCGCCATTGCCCTGGCGCTGATCCCGCCCATACTGATCATGGATGAACCAACCACGGCCCTAGATGTGGTCGTACAAAAAGATATCCTCCAACAAATTGCCACCTTGAAAGAGAAATTGGGATTTTCGATCCTGTTCATCACCCACGATCTGTCCCTCCTGGTGGAATTTTCAACCCATATTGCCATCATGTATGCTGGCGAGATCGTCGAGAAAGCTCCGGCGCGGGAACTCTTCGACAACCCCCTGCATCCATATACGCTGGGTCTGATGAACTCCTTCCCATCAATCAGCGGAGAAAAACATAAACTGACCGGCATTCCCGGTTCGCCTCCCGACCTGGTAACGCCTCCATCCGGCTGTCGCTTTCATCCACGCTGCCCAAATGTGATGGCGGTTTGTTCAATGACTGTCCCCCGTGACAAAAATCATCTCCGCCGACCATTCAGTCGCCTGTCATTTGTATTAAGAGATAACTATGATCCGGTCAAATTCTGAATCTAACATCATTCTTGATGTACGCGGGCATGACCAAACATTTTCCGGTTGGGGTATTCACGAGCGCCCGGTGGTTCATGCCGTGGAAGATGCAACATTTAGCGTAAACACGGCCAGGTAATTGCATTGGTGGGAGAATCGGGAAGCGGAAAGACGACCACCATCCGCATGATCGCCCGCCTGATCCCGGTGACGAAAGGCGAGATTTTCTTTGAGGGCGCAGATATTCTAAAAACCGAACCGCGCCGGGCTTCTATGGACTACCGCAGAAAAGTCCAGTTGATATTCCAGGATCCATTCGCTTCACTTAATCCTGTTCACACCATCGAGCATCATCTGGCACGTCCGCTCATCATCCATAAAAAAGCCTGCGAGCCGCCAGGAAATCCACGACCGCGTCTGCGATTTGCTTGAGACTGTTGAAATCAAGCCTGCGGCGGAAATCGCACGTCGCTACCCGCATCAACTTTCCGGTGGACAGCGCCAACGCGTTGCCATTGCCCGTGCCCTGGCCGTAGATCCAAAACTGATCCTGGCCGACGAACCCATTTCCATGTTGGATGTCTCCATCCGCATGGGTATTCTCAACCTGATGTCCAGGCTTAAAGAAGAGCGCGGTATTTCCTACGTCTACATCACTCACGATTTGGCCTCCGCCCGCTACATTGGAGACCTGATCATGGTAATGTACGCCGGGCACATGGTGGAAGGCGGAAACAGCGAGGAGATTATGAGCAGCGCTTTACATCCCTACACCCAACTCTTGCTTTCTGCCGTCCCCGATCCTCACGCTGGCTTGCGTACACGCAAGGATATCGGGGCACGGGGTGAAGTGCCATCATTGATTGATCCCCCGCCAGGTTGTCCGTTCGCGGCGCGCTGTCCAAGAGTAATGAACACCTGCCATCAGATTATGCCAGGCAAAAGGAAATTGACCCCTGGACATTGGGTGCGCTGCCATCTCTTTGGCTCATGACAAGAAGTGTAATGTAGATCCTGGGGAGAACCATTACCCAGTATATCCAGCCCGGATAGTCTGAATGTGTAAAATTGCGGACATGAGCAATTAAGGATGTGCATGGATCTAAAAGGCCAATGGCGCTACTGTACCGAAGACAATCCCGACTTCGCCCAACCCGGTTATCGATGATTCTGCCTGGAAAACGATGTTCATCCCGACCAACTGGTTCCTGGGCGGGCTTGACCATCATGGCGTTGTTTGGTTTCGCCATGAATTTCGTCACCGCACGCGCGGGGAGTGTACCACAGACCTCCATTTCGATGGCGTGGATTATTTCGCCGATGTGTATCCTCAACGGTGAGCACCTTGGGCACCATACAGGCTATTTCGATCCTTTCGACTTCGATGTGACCGAAACCCTCCGCTCCGGGAAAACATTTTGGCCGTGCGGGTTGAGAGCCCTTATGAAAAGCCCGGACCTAGATGGCTGGTATTTGCGCAAACGCCTCATCAAGGGTGTGCTCAACCACCACGACTGCCGTCCCGGCGGGGGCTGGGAACCAGTCGGCCAATCATATAACACGGGCGGAATCTGGAACCGCGTCCATCTTGAACAGCACGGTGCAGTGACAATTGACCACTTGCTCCTGCGGGCGGATATGGATACGCAACCCCCCACCCTTCTCGCCGAACTGAAGGTTCGCAACCGATCCCGAAAAAGGAGCGCCCAGCTCGAGGTCCGCTGCATCTCCGGAGAATTTCAAAGGTAAGTCTCAAACTGCCAAGTTCACGCTGGAACTGCCGGAAGGCGAAAGTGTTCACTCGATCCAGATGCCTATCAATGATTCCACCCCTGGCAGCCCTGGGACCGGGGCTTTCCCGCACCTTTATGAAATCTCAGCTTCTCTTAGTCGCCGCCAAGGAGACCGTTGCCTCGCACCAGTCTGTTTGGTTTTCGCACCGTCCGGGTGGAGCCTGGGTTCCGCTGGTTTATCAATGGCCAATCTTACTTTCTGCGCGGCTCGAACTACCTGCCTTCCCAGTGGCTGGCTGAAACACTTTTCCCGGAAGCTGCCAGCGGCAAGGAACACCCATTTGGAGGCAGCGCGGGCGGTGATTTCTACTCCCGCGACGTGGGCCTGGCAAGGCAAGCCAATTTGAACATCCTGCGCGTTCATGCCCATGTACTGCCGCCCGAATTTCATGAAGCCTGTGACCGGGCCGGGATGCTTGTTTGGCAGGATTTCCCATTCCAATGGGGATATTCGGATGAGCCGGATTTCCACGCCGAGGCCGAACGCCAGATGCAGGCCATGATTACCGGGCTGTACAACCATCCATCCATCATTGCCTGGTGCTGTCATAACGAAAGTCCCTGGGATGCACCCTGGATGGCAGGTCAGGCAGGCGAGCATTTATGATCCGGCCCACAACCGCGACCTGGATGCTCGGCTGGAGACTGTTGCCCGTGAACTCGACCCGACACGCTATGTTCACCGCAACTCCGGCACCGGTGATGGGCACGTTTATCCAGGCTGGTACGTGGGTCACTGGCGTGATTTCCAGGATACTCCCGGCGCACCATTTGTTACCGAATATGGAGCGCAAGGGCTGCCGGTCAGACAAAACGTCCAGCGCATGTTACCGCAGTTCGGACCGGATGCAGGTTACGCTGAGCTGGTGCGCTTCAAAACCTGGCTCGACTCTCTGAAGAAAATCAGTGCCACCACAAAAACACTGATCAAGTTTGGCACTTACTTTTGGAATTTGACCGAAAGAAAACATTGGAAATCCATCCAGGCATGGATGAAAGGCTTGGGCATAAAAATAGAGCGCTCCGCCTATAAAAACATTCCACCCCTTGAAAAAACGCCCGAGGAACTGCTCCACGCCCGCGAGGTCTGGGAAACCTGGCGCTTCCACGACTTCCAACCAGCTGAGACCTTCGATAATGGGATCGCCCTGGGCAGACTCACTGGACGAATTTATCGCCAACAGCCAGGCATACCAGAGTTCTCTAATTCAATATGCCACAGAATGCTACCGGCGCGCAAAATACACCAAGGTCACCGGCCTCATCCAATTCGATTTCAGCGACCCCTGGCCCGCAGTGACCTGGTCGGTGGTGGATTACTGGAGAACTCCCAAGCCAGCCTTTGATGCCTTGCGGCGGTCCATGCAACCGGTTCTACCCTGTTTCCGATTGCCGGAAAATATTGAGGCTGGCAAGGCAATACCTGGTTTCATTTTGCGTTGTCAATGACCTGGCGAAAGCCCTCCCCGACGCCATCTGTGACTGGCGTCTGGAAGGTGGGATGGGTGATATCGCTTCTGCCACCTTCCCAGTGGATATCCCTGCTGACAGCATCTCACCAGAAACCAAATTAACCCTGCCATCGCTCGGGACCGGGGATATACAAGCTATTCGCCACTCTCTACATCGGGAAAATACACGCTCGGTGAAAACTGGTACGAATTGACCATCCAATAACCGCGATCCAGTAAGAATAGAGCTAAAGGACGCGAAGAACACGAAGGAAATTTGTGTTTATCTTAAAATGGTGACTACACATGACTCTCCCAACCAAAATTGTTGTTATAGGCGCAGGCAGCGCTTCCTTTGGGGAAAATACACTTTCTGCCCTGGTGCGCAGCAAAAAACTGCGCGGCAGCACGCTGGCACTTGTTGATCACAATCCTGAAACGCTCGATACCGTTAAACGTCTGGCTGAACGGCTAAACCGCGAGTGGGATTCTGGCATCACCATCACCGCTCACACACGATCATCAGGAAGCGCTCGAAGGTGCTGGTTTTGTCGTCTCGGCCATCGAAGTTGGGGCACGCGAAGGACTGTGGAGAAAAGACTTTGAAATCCCGCTTAAGTACGGAGTCCGGCAACCATATGCTGAAAATGGAGGCCCGGGTGGGTTTGCCCACGCGGCGCGAAATATCGGCCCGGTGATGGAATTCGCCCACGATATGGAACAGGCCTGCCCGGATGCCTGGTTCATCAATTTTACTAACCCGATGATCCGTATCTGCGACGCAATCAACCGTCACAGCAAAATCAATGCTGTTGGTCTGTGCCATCAGATTTTTATTGGCTACACGATGGTGGGCATTGCCCTGGCAAAAGACCTGGGGATTACAGTCCCAGAGGGCATTATTGGGATGCATGCCGATCCCATGCAGGCCCCGCTCCACAACCAAGTAAAAACACAGATCGTCCCACGCGTGGATATCCGTGCCGCTGGTTTGAACCACTTCTCCTGGATCATCTCCATCCGCGACCGGCAGACCGGCGAAGACCTTTATCCGCTTTTCAGGAAGCGTTTCTTCGAACTGGACCCAGCCTTCGAGCCGCTGACCAGGCGCGTATTCGATGCTTTTGGCCTGTTTCCCGTTCCCGGGGATAGCCATCTGTGCGAATACCTGCCTTGGGTCTCGGACCCGGCCACCAAGCCCTGGGAAAAGTACCATCTCCCGCTCTACGACTGGGATCTGAATGCCGCTGTGCGCGAGTTCGAACACGAGAGACTTAAAAGCATGGCGGATGGCGAGGCGACCATTGATGGCCTTGAAAGATACCGATTCCGAGGGCGCACTGGAGATGATTGAGAATGTAGCTGGAGCGAGCTACCCATTACCACCTGGCAGCCAATTTACGCAATCAAGGCCAGATCGCCAACCTGCCGCTTGGTTGTACTGTCGAGACGCCGGTTGTAGTGGACGGCGATGGCATCCACCCGGTCCACGTGGGAGCATTCCCTGAACCGGTAGCGGAAATTCTTCGCCGGGAAGTCACCGTCGCCCAGTTATGCGTGGACGCGGCTATCGAAGGCTCGCGCGAGAAAGCCCTGCAATGCCTCCTGCTTGACCCGGTGGTTAATGATTTCGAACTGGCAAAGCAAATTCTTGATGACTATTTGACCAGCTATAAAGAATATCTTCCCCAGTTCTGGAAATAAGCACTTGAAGATAATCCATAGAATGAGGAAATGAATGAGATATTTTCTCGGAGTTGACGCAGGTGGGACAAAAACCCACGCCCTGATCGCGGATGAGACCGGTGAGGCCGTTGGCTTTGGTCTGGCCGGACCTGGAAACTGGGAAGCGGTTGGCTACGATGGACTCACAAAAAACTTGCTCGATGTCACCAGCCAGGCTCTTGAGATGGCAAATATCAACATATCGCAAATTTCCGGGGCTGGTATGGGGCTGGCCGGATACGACTGGCCCAGCCAGCGGAAGGCTCATCTGGACGCCATTCAACCTTTGAAACTGGCATGTCCATTGGAAATCGTCAATGACACCACTCTTGGGATTCTGGCCGGCGCAGATGAAGGATGGGGTATTTCGGTGGTTTCAGGAACCGGCTGCAACTGCCGCGGCTGGAGCCGGGACCACCAGCGGGAAGGCCGAGTGGTGGGTGGCGCTAGTCATTGGTCTGGGGAGGCCGCCGGAGGCTTCGACATCCTTTATCGGGCGATGCGTGCTGTCACTTTGAGTGGGTCAAACGCGGACCCGCCACTGCTCTTACTCCTGCCTTTTTACAGCAAACCGGAGCCAAAGACCTGGATGATCTTGGTCGAAGGAGTTTACCTGGGCAGGTTCGACTTCAACCCAGCCATGATCCTGCTTGTATTCGAGATTGCCCGGCAGGGCGACCCGCAAGCCTTGGAAGTCATCCGTTGGGCAGGCAGCGAACTGGGGATGATGGCCGTCAGTGTCATTAACCAACTTGATCTTCAAAATGAAGTCTTCGATGTTGTACTGATCGGCAGCCTGTACGACGGGCATCCGTTAATGACCGAGAGTATGCGCACAACCATCCATCGCACTGCACCGGGAGCCAGACTTGTACGCCTGACCGTTCCCCCGGTGGTCGGCGGCGTTGTTCTGGGAATGCAGGAAGCTGGTCAGGATGCCCGTCCGGTGCGCTCGAAACTTCATCGAGACCACCCGGAAATTACTCAATGAAATCAAAGAATAAATCCACAAACTCTTTGCTGGGGTATATAACAATAAGCGATCCATCCTGACGATGGGTCGCCTTACGCTATAATACCCTCGTGATCGATAACCATGTCAATCGAACTCCTGCGCCTGCTCGCCACACCGCTTGGAGCGGCTTTCAGTTGACTCGCACTGGGCTCGGCGCGCCAGTGGATTGCGCGGAAATATCATCAAAATACTCGAACAAGCCGACGCTGGAGAACCGATCGCTGCAAAGCGCCTGGACCTGTTGACGGATACTGCCTTCGATATCCTGCGCCAGGCTGCGCAGGATATCCCGGACCTGGAAACCATTGAACAAGAAAAAGTAGAATCTTGCCATGAAACGGAGTCTTCTGCTTGTTCGGATTACTGTTGGCTGGTTGCTCCCCTATGCCGGGCATCCCTTTACCTCTATCTTCTCCCACCCCCACACCTCTTCCAACCCAGTAGATTTACCTCCTTCTTCTCTGCCGCCCACACTCATTCCTCTCCCATCCCCATCTGAGTACTTAAACACCCACGTCACGCCATCCGAAACGCCAACTCAAAACTCGACTGAAATTTCCACTGAGACCTCCAATTTCCTGGACCTATATTTTTCCCGTCCAGCCATCGAACGTAGCAGATTTCGCAGAGGGCACATGCCAGTCACGGTTATCCGGCCACGGATATCTTCGCCCCGGAAGGAGCAAAGTTTGTGGCGGTAACCAACGGCGTGGTTGACTTTGTCTCATACGAAGACCGCTGGAACCCGGAGCACGATGACCCGGCTCTGCGCGGCGGGTTATGCGTCGCCATCATCGGGGACGATGGCGTACGCTATTACGGATCGCACCTGTCGGCGATCGAACCAGGGATCAGTCCTGGAGTCCGGGTGGCTGCAGGACAAGTGCTCGGCTATGTCGGTCACACCGGCAACGCCCGCACCACGCAATCCCATGTCCACTTTGGGATTTCGCATCCCACCTATCCCGAAGACTGGCATGCCCGTCGCGGCGAAGTGGATCCGTTCCCCTTCCTGTTGGTCTGGCGTGACGGTCACAATGTAACGCCGCCTCTTCCCACTCCCTGAAAGGAACCGAGATGCAAACCATGCGTGCCATGCTATTTTATGCGCCCGGCCAGCCTCTTCGACTGGCAGAATTGCCCGTCCCATTGCCAGGATCGGGACAGGTGCTTCTCAAAGTCCATGCCTGCGGTGTATGTCACACCGACTTGCATATCGTTGATAGTGAATTAAGCGAACCAAAATTACCGCTTGTGCTGGGACATCAAATTGTCGGGACGGTCGTCCAAGCTGGACCTGAGGCGAAGCGTTTCCGGGACGGGGAACGGGTCGGTGTGCCCTGGCTGGGAGCCACCGACGGGACCTGCCGTTATTGTAGGACGTGGACAGGAAAATCTTTGCGACCATCCTACTTTCACCGGCTACAACGTGGATGGTGGTTTCGCTGAATATACCATCGCCGACGAACGCTTCTGCTTCCCCTTCCCCCATGCCTTCAATGACGTGGAAGCAGCCCCTCTGCTGTGCGCTGGTCTGATCGGCTATCGGGCATACCGAATGGCTGGAGAGAATGTGGGGACGCTGGGCATTTACGGCTTTGGCGCGGCTGCCCACATTATTACGCAGATAGCCAAACATGAAGGCAAGAAGGTTTTCGCTTTCACCCGTCCCGGCGACAAGGCCGCCCAGGAGTTCGCCTTAGGCCAGGGGGCGGACTGGGCTGGGGATTCCACCCAGGCGCCGCCTGAGAACCTGGACGCTGCTTTGATCTTCGCCCCAGTCGGTCCGTTGGTAGTGGCCGCATTGAAAGCCACAAACAAAGGCGGTGTGGTCGTTTGCGGTGGCATTCATATGAGCGACATCCCCGCCTTTCCATACAACTTGCTATGGGAGGAGCGTGTCATCCGCTCGGTGGCTAATCTCACCCGCCGCGACGGCGAGGAATTCCTGGCCCTAGCCCCGCAAATACCTGTAAAAACGGATGTGACGAGCTTCTCCTTGGAACAGACGGGCGAGGCGTTGGAACAACTACGGAAGGCCGGTTCGTTGGAGCGGCAGTAATCACGATAGCATCTGCATGACCCTTCTATCAGCCCCCGGGTCAAACCTGCAGACCGAGGGCATCCGCGAGGGGGTAAATACAGGTTCAAAAATACATTCAGGGAACCCCCAAAAAGGTGACAAATACCTCGTAACCTTCCTCGTCAATGGATGTTATATAGTTTGGAGCTCCATCCTATTCTCTCATACCAACCAAAGGAGATATTAGAATATGAAAACCATTGGCAAGTGGCTTTACCTCATTGGCCTGCTTATCGCAGCCATCGCCGGCTTGTTCAGCAAATCATACTCATGGCTGTCCCTGATCCTGGTGCTCATGGGTATCCTGGCGGCGATCTTTTTCCTTGACTCGGACGACGTCGTTAACTTCGGTATCCGCTTCCTCGTCCTGGCTACAGTCGCTGGTGCGCTGAACAGCATCCCCGCCGTTGGACCTGCCCTCACTGGCATGTTCACCGCTGTGGTTGCCTTCCTCGCCCCGGTCGCTCTGACACTTCTGGTCGTCTATTTCGTCAAGAAATACTTCTTCTCGAAGTAAATACTTCCGAAGTTAGAACCACCAGGAGAGCCGCCTGAATTAGGCGGCTCTCCTTATATTGCAAAGGATAGAATAATTGGTGCTTCCCAATTCCTCTTGCCCTTTTTAGGTATTTATCCTACACTACAAGTGTAAATGCCTTTATCCTGGAGAGGAGACAATCCAATGAAACGTTCCATCCATGTTCGTTTTCTTTTCATAATCCTGACTTTTTCCCTGGCCCTTATTGTTACCACCCCGGCCGCCGCCCAGGGACCCATCACAGGCGACTCCATCCCGGCTGGAACAGTGGTTGACCATGATGTGATCCTCGTCGGCCAAAATATCACCATTGATGGGACCGTTAACGGTAACGCCTTTGTCCTAGGCAACCAAGTGACAGTTAACGGGATCGTAGACGGCAGTATTATTATTATCGGTCAGAACGCCGGGATTAGCGGAACGATCAGCGGAACAGTCTATGCCGCGGCCGTAACCCTCGCCTTGAGCCCCTACGCCTCCATCCAACGCGATCTGTACGTGGTCACCATCAGCCTCACCAGCGGAGACCAGTCCGTCATTGGGCGGGACCTGTACGCCATCGGGCTGGATTCCGGTATGAATGGCCGGGTTGGGCGCGATCTGCACACCGTCATCGGACCAATCCAGTTGTATAACGGCCTAATGACTTTACTCGGTTATGATGAACTGACCATCAAGCTGCATTTTGAGACCCCACAGCCGGTAACAAGTCCAAACAGCAACCTGATCTCCGCTGGGCACCACGCCCAAATCCAAATCGCCGCACCAGCGCCAACCTCCTTCGACTGGGGTAAATGGGCAATCAACCTGCTCCGCAACTGGGCGATCCTGCTGGCTTTCAGCCTGTTGGCGCTTTGGCTTATGCGCAAGACACTCGACCGGTCCGGAGAGCCATTACTGGCCCAACCCTGGCGGACACTGGGGATTGGCCTGCTTGCTCTAGTCATCGCTTTTGCACTGATCGGTGTGGCGCTCCTGCTCTCGGTGGTCATTTTCGCCATCGGCCTGGGGCTCAACTTCCTGGGGTTGTGGCAGGTTTCGCTCGCGTTATGGGTAGCGGCCTACGCCTGTCTGGCATTCCTGCTAGTGATCTTATGGTTCTTCATCGTTTACGGGACAAAGATCATAGCGATTTATGTTGTTGCAACCTGGTTGTTTGCGAGAATCTTCCATCACGATGCCTTGTGGCTAAGATTCACTGCCTTACTGGCCGGGACGATTATCTTTGCGTTACTGCGGGCTACTCCGTACGTCGGCTGGGTGTTTGACATCGCGGTCACTGCCGCGGGAATGGGTGCCGCCTGGATTGCGTATCGGGATTCTGGCAGGAAGCCAGAGTCTGGGGGTGCAGTACTACCGATTAAAGAGGTGATGAAGGCTCCGCTAAAGAAATAATTGTCAGCAAATTCTCCGGTCAGGGATCTCTAAAGGGAGGGTTTTTCGGCTGCATCAACTGTGATAAACTGTGCTTATGCAACCGTTCACAGCCCTAGCACACCCAAACATCGCCTTTATAAAATATTGGGGAAACCGCAACGATGCGCTGCGCCTGCCAGCGAATGGATCAATTTCCATGAACCTGGAAGGATTGGAAACACGCACCACCGTTCATTTTGACACGTCTCTCCGGTCGGACGATGTGAAAATTGAAGGAAGGATCGCTGATGGTGATGCTCACGCTCGTGTGAGCAGGATGTTGGACGAAGTACGCACGCTTGCTGGCATCCGCCACTTCGCTTGGGTGGAGAGCGAAAACAACTTCCCAACCGGGACCGGGATTGCCTCGTCTGCATCGGCTTTTGCCGCGCTAGCCCTGGCCGCCACAAAAGCAGCCGGTTTGGATGCTTTACCCTGCGGGGACAATAGGACAAGCTCAGACCGTCCGGGTGTCCTGCCAGGAGAGCACAACTTCGACCTTGCTGCGCTTTCATGCCTGGCACGCCGCGGTTCCGGTTCGGCCTGCCGATCCATCCCGGGCGGATTTGTCGAGTGGACCGCGGGGACAGGTGACGCTGATTCCTATGCCGTCTCCATTGCCCCGCCAGAATACTGGGACCTGACCGACTGCATCGCAATGATTAGCACCGCTCCCAAACCGACCGGTTCCACCGAAGGTCATGAATTGGCCGGGACATCCCCGCTCCAACCCGCTCGCGTGGTCGACGCCCCACGCCGGCTTGGCATCTGCCGGCATGCCATCCTGAATCGTGATTTTGCGGCTTTTACCGAAATCATGGAAGATGATTCCAATCTTATGCATGCCGTGATGATGACCTCTCGTCCGCCGCTTTTCTACTGGCAGCCGGCAACATTGGCAGTAATGCAGGCCGTGCGATCTGCACGGGTAAAGGGTCTGCCGGTTTGCTATACAATTGACGCCGGGTCCGAACGTTCATGTGATTTGCTCTGCCGCCGCTGCGGAGGAAACTGCCAAACTGTTGAAAGGCATTCCTGGGGTCCAGGAAGTGCGGCTGGCAAAAGTTGGGGGACCGGCCAGGCTGGTGGAAAATCCTATCCACCTATTCTCATTAGATTTGAATAATAGAAGCTGCACAGATTAGCAGACAAGGCCCAAAACGGATATAATCAGCCTGACCGCCTCGCAGGAGGCGCAGTTTATTGTTGACGAGGTTTATACATGAGTATTAGTCTGCTTGGCGGGATCATCTTCGTGCTGGTCTTCGCCGGAATCATTTTGCTCCACGAATTTGGGCATTTTATCGTCGCCCGGTTGCTGAATATTGAAGTTGAAGAATTTGGCGTCGGTTTCCCTCCGCGTCTGTTACGGCTCTGGCGCGGCAAAGGATCGACTCCTAATCGGGAAGGAACGGCTGATCATCCCGATTAATTTTGACCTGCCTTTCGATCCCAAGCTGTCCATCCATCGCCCGGTAAATGCAGTTGCCGTTTCCAAACACGGAAAGCTCGTGCTGCGTTCCATCGATTTTGCTGCTTCAGAAGATGGACAAAAACGGCCCGATCCAGTTTCGAAGCACGAACCCTCTTCTGTTCCTTCTCCTGTCCCGCTGAGGGTGAAAAGACGAAATTAAATACCAATCCTCCGCAACCCGGTGAAATCCATATGAGTGGAATTCTGAATGAAGTCAGACCTGGGCACTGAGTTTACCCTGAACTGGATCCCGCTGGGTGGTTTTAACAAAATCAAAGGGGAAGACGACCCGGAAGCGCCGGGCGGGATTGGCTGCTGCCAATCCCTGGAAGCGCATTGCCGTACTTCTGGCCGGAGCCAGCATGAACCTGTTGACAGCAGTTGTGGTCTACACCATTCTTCTTCAGCCAGATCGGCATCCCCGACAGCCATACCGCCGTGATCGCCAGCTTCGACTCCCCTTCACCAGCAGAACAGGCCGGATTACAGGTGGGCGATGTGGTGCTGGCCGCGGGTGGATCGCACGTTAATGGTTACACCCGGCTGACCGAGATCACCCACAATTACCTTGGCCTGCCGCTCCCGCTGGTCATCTTGCGGGATGGCAAGGCACTGGAAATCACCGTCACGCCGCGCTCTGTCTATCCATCTGACCAGGGACCGATGGGAGTCAGCATCGGCCAACCGCTTCTCCCGGCCAAGTCCTGGTTTGAGACCATCCCGGCAGCCTTTTCCGCCACAGGTCAGGATATAAACAGCCTGCTGGCCCTGCCCGGCCGCATAATCGCCGGAACAATTTCTCCACAGGCTGCCCAGATCGGCGGTCCGCGCAGTGTCTGGAACTTATTCCAGCAAGCTGTAGCCCGGGATGTTATCCAGCCGCCAGGCCTCTTCAACCGGCGGGACTTCCACCAAGCCGACCAACTATACCCTGTTGACCATTATCTCGTTGACCGTCACCGTCGCTGTGGCTAACCTGCTGCCCATCCCTGCGCTGGACGGCGGGCGCATTTTCATGACCCTGCCCGAAATCTTCCTGCGCCGCCGCATCCCGGCCAAATACCAGGCCATGATCAACGGAATCGGCTTCATCATCCTGATCACCCTGCTCGGCTTCTTTTACATAAAAGACATCATAAGTCCGGTGAACTTCACCTTACCCTGATAACAGAAAGATAAGAAACGTATGCCTCAGAATGCACCTTTTCTGACTGTTGTGGATGCCCTGCTCGAATGAAAGCAAACCCTTCCCGGCGCGTTATTTGCACCGTTTTTCGGACCTGGAGCCTGTTGATTTGAAAAAATTGATTAAAGCCTGGCCGCAAGTCTCGCCACACCGCAAACATACTCTGCTCGAAGACCTGGAAGACCTAGCCGAAGCGGATACGCTGACCTCCTTCGACGATTTGGCGCGCTCCCTGCTCGCTGATCCCGACCCACAAGTCCGCGCCCGGGCCATCCGTCTGCTATGGGAATGCGAAGACGTGAAACTCGTTCCTGTATTTCTCAATATTCTGAATAATGACGAGGATATTGAAGTGCGGGCTGCCGCCGCGAATGCCCTGGGTCAATTTGTGTACCTGGGTGAACTGGATAAAATCCCGGCGGAACTCCACCACAAGATTGAAGACCAATTGCTAGCTGCAACTACTTCTTCCAAAGAGACCCTGGTCCGCCGACGGGCACTGGAGTCACTGGGATATTCGGGACGCGAAGAGGTTATTCCGCTCATCGAAGCCGCTTACCGTGAGAAAAAACCCGATTGGATGGTCAGTGCCCTGTTTGCCATGGGTCGCTCTTGTAACAACCGCTGGAGAAAACAGGTGCTTTCGCAGTTGCGCTCCCCGATCGAAGATATCCGGTCCGAGGCCATCCACGCTGCCGGAGAATTGGAACTGGAATCTGCCCGCCCTGTTCTGCTCGACATCCTCGAAGACGAGGAAGACCTGGAAGTGCGCCGTGAACTTATTTGGGCACTTTCCAGGATCGGCGGAGAAGGCGTTCGCGTCCAAACTGGAAGAACTGCTCGAGATCGAAGAAGACGACGAAGAAGCCGACTTCATCGAAGAAGCCTTGGATACCCTGTCATTCACCGAGGATATGGGAAACTTCTCCTTGATCGATGTTGACCCGGAAGTGGATTTCATCGAAGAAGAACCGGACGAGGAAGAGTAAGACTGGTATTATTCGTTCAGCAGTTCAAGACTACAAAATCGCGGAGTATCGCGTACCTCAATAACATCCTTATGCCGTTGCTGAATGTTTTTATCAACAACCTCCTGCCTATCCTGCTGCTTAGCGGGGCAGGCTTTGTTTTGGGTAAAGCGCTCAAACTTAGACTCGCGCCCGCTGGGGCGGGTTATTTTTTATATCCTCAGCCCGGTGCTGATTTTCAACCTTCTGACCAGCAGCAAGTTAGCTGTGGAAAGCATTTTCCTGATGATGGGCTACTCCGCCTCGGTCATGTTGATCATCGCTGGGATCGCTTTTGTTGCTGGCAAGTTGCTCCGGCTGGAACGCAGCCATGCTGACTGTTGTGGTTCTCACCAGCCTGTTTGCCAACAACGGCAACTACGGCCTGCCGCTCATCTCCTTTGCTTTTGGGCAGGAAGCCCTGGCGTACGCCAGCATTTACTTTGTAACGAATTCCCTACTGCTCTACACCGTAGGCGTGTTAATTGCCGCCTTGGCCACCTGCGCCTGAAGGAAGCCCTGCTGGGCCTCTTGAAAGTCCCGGCGATCTATGCCATTATTCTGGCAGTGATATTCATTCGCACCGGCTGGAATTTACCCGCTCCAATCCAGAAAACGGTAGAACTGACAGCCGGAGGAGCCGTCCCTGCCATGATCATCCTGCTCGGGTTGGAATTGCAGAAAGTGGAGTGGACGAACAACCTGCGTGCCTTGAGCATCCCGGTGGTTTGCCGCCTGCTGGTCGGACCGGTTATCGGGTTGGTCATGGCCGCCCTCTTTGGTTTGAATAACATCGCCCGCAAAGATGGAATCACCGAAGCCGGGATGCCCTCAGCAGTGATGACGACCGTCCTGGCCAACGAATACAAACTTGACACATCCCTGGTGACAGCCATCGTCTTCGTCGGCACCATTCTGAGCCCGCTCACACTGACCCCTCTGCTTTATCTCCTTGGGCGGTGAAATGCGTATCTTCTCATCCTCTTTCGCAGCAGTGACATCCTGCCCGATTTGAAAAAACCTGATCGGGCGCAATTCACTTTCGAAGGTTCGATTGTACAATTCTATTCCACAATTAGGAGTCTATTTTTAAATTGGCTTTGGAAGGAACCGATGACGGAACAGATCAGGTAACCTGGTACGCATCCACATCTGGGTGACCGGACACGTACAGGGAGTGGGTTTCCGCTCCTTTGTTCAGCAATCCGGAGTGCATTCGGCCTCACCGGCTGGGTACGCAACGTAGGTTATGACACGGTGGAGACTGTGGCGGAGGGCCCACGCGACAGGCTGGTAAACTTTACAGAAGCGGTGAAAAATGGTCCCCGCACGGCGAGGGTGGATGAAGCGAGGATAGAATGGGAATTGGCAACGGGAGAATATCAGAATTTTGGTGTAAAGTATAGTGCGTAAAATAAGACAAGATATAATTCACTCGATAGGAGCATTACATGGACAAACAGAAAATTTCCCTTATCAGCTTTCTTCTTTAATCCTGTTCATTGGAACCCTTCTGGCTTCCTGCGGATCAAGCAATACCACCCCTCTTCTGCTACCAGCGGGTCCACCGATGGTCAACGCTGATGCAGGATCGCTGCTCCGTTTGTCATTCAACGGATCGCATCACTTCAGCACACAAGACAGCCGCCGAGTGGACAACCACTGTGGAACGCATGATCAGCCACGGAGCGCAACTCAATACGCAGGAACAACAAACGCTGATTGATTACCTGGCAGCAAATTATAAGTAAATCACAATTTGACCGGCATTTCAAAGTGCCGGTCAATCATTTTATCCAAACCCCAACCCTCGTTCTTTCATCGACACCCATTTCCGCTCCCCCTGCCCGATGACCATGTGGTCGAGCACGTCCACATCCAGCAGTTTCCCGGCCTGGACAATGGCACGCGTCACCGCCACGTCGTCCGGGCTGGGGGTCGGGTCCCCGCTGGGATGGTTATGGACAACAATCAGCGCGGCCGCATTGCGCCGGATGGCGGGTTTGAATAACTCGCCCACATGCACCTGGATCGAATTGACCGAGCCTATATAAACTTCGACGATTTCCATCACCCGGTTGCGCGTATCGAGCAGGATAACGCTGCAGGTGTTCCTGCTCCAACGCGGACATATCGTAAGCCACCAGCGCGGCTGCATCTGCCGGGCTGTTGACCGTTGGACGGTCTTCGGCGGGTTCCTCTGACATCCGCTTGCCCAATTCGATGGCAGCCTTGATCTGAGCTGCCTTGGCTTTACCGATCCCATGCTGGTTACACAATTCTTCGAAGGGAGCCCGGTGCAATCCCGCCAGCGTCTTTAAATTCATTCAGCAAGCGCTGCCCCACCTGTACGGCATTCTCCCCAGCTACACCTACACGCAAGAGAATGGCCAGTAATTCCGCTTTCGAGAGCGCCTGCGGACCCAAGCGCGCCAGCCGTTCACGCGGACGTTCGTCTGCGGCCAGGTCAGTGATGCGATAAACGGGTTTGGAGGATTCGTTCATGTCAATTCCCTCTCGCAAAGTTTCTCAAACTATACAACAATGCGCCTGATTCCACAAGCGACTTGACAGAGTATCTCGTTCCTTATATAATCCCGCCTGCCTTCCTCGCTAGCTCAACGGCAGAGCGGGCGGCTGTTAACCGCTAGGTTCGAGGTTCAAATCCTCGGCGAGGAGCTTAAGCACCTTTTTGGTGCTTTTTTTTCCTCTAGTTCGAGGTCCCCATAAGGGGATGATATTCAAATCCTCGGCGAGGAGCTTTTTTGCCTTTTGCGACGTATTCCTGGACAATACGTCGCTTTTTATATCCCTTTTTATCCTCCTTTAGGATACGAAGCTCGAATCCCTGGGTTAACAGCCCCCCGCTTTTTAAAAATGGCTATGTTTTACCAATGACATTTGATATACTGGATTTATATATCATCCCAACTTGTATGTTTTGCAAATACACTTACCATTTTAGTTAGCCAGCAGCCGATAAGGCATAAGCTTCAGTAGAAATTACGTAGATAGTACTTTGAAATCGGCCGTAGCACAACAGTTCTGCGTAACTATTGATATGCTCGAGAAAGTCCTCGCCTGCCCCCCGCCGCTGCCGCTGAGCCAAACCGTTGGCTGTCGAAAAGGTAGTCACATTTCCAACCGTTTAGGAGGCTAATTATGAACATCGGATATAGTATGCCATCTGCATTCCCGCTATATCAAGAACCGCCAATATTTTACGAAAACAACAATATGATCAACATCTTATTCAGAACCAGCACTGCAGTTCTTCAAGAATTGGTGCCATCTCCATTACTTCCAAATCCTGACAATTTTGCATTCATATATGTTGGCGATCTCAGCATTGTAGCTCCACAAAGATTGCGATATAAAGAAGCAGGCTTAGGTATACCGGTTACGTTCAAAGGAAGACCGGGCAACTATTATGTTTCTCTTTACCTCGACGCTATCTCTGGCATAATAGGAGGCCGTGAGATATGGGGATGGCCGAAAAAAGATGCTGAGATCACTTATGTCGTCGACCAAAAGATAATTCAGGTAAGTGTATCCAGAGATGGTGTTGCATTGATAACAGCGTCCGTAAGCGCAAGCGAGCAAGTGAAACCTATTCCTATTGAACCAGAAATACCATCTTTCAATCTCAAGATAGTACCATCGGTCAAGAAGGGTCATGCTCCAGATGTTCTTCAATTGACTTCAGTATTAACTGCTACCAAGAAGAAAGAGTTATCAAGGGGCAGTGCCACATTATCATTCAAATCGGCGCCTTTTGATCAATTGGGAAAAATACCGGTTCTAGAAATTATTGGTGGCGAACAATCTGTTGAGGATTTGAGTTTGGGTTATGGCGAAATTCTATTCGACTACCTAACGGAGACTCAATAAGAAATAGTGAATGAAAAGGCCTGAAACTTGATTGAGTGCTGGAGAAGATAAAGACTCTCAACACCGGCTGCAGCGAACCTGGCTATGCTGACCGTTGGGCGAAATGGATAACCTTTGTGATTATCGTCTAGGGTATTTTTAGTTCCTTTTTCCTCCACTTTGGATTACTAGTCAGGAAGGCTTGCTATGGATAATGAAAAAGAGATCAGAAAATACTTCGACTTTAATGATGCAGATCTTTTTGCTAATCGGAATGGTTACCTATCCCCGAGGCAGCAGGCCCGCGTTAAACAAGAAGGGAAAGGTGCACATAAAGTCTTACTGATCTTTGGGTTTATTATGGTGGCAGCGGATCTTCTCCCCTTCCTCATCCTTTTATTTGTGAAAGCCCCCTGGCAACATTGGTTGCCTTGGTTGATTATCTGGCTTCCCGTCTGGACCTTCCTGGCAATCCTGGTCTTCCGCCTATCGGGAGGAACCTCCACACCAGATACACTCAAAACGATCGAAGGACAGGTCAATATCATCAAAGAAGAAAACGAAGATAATCATGCGCACAAGTTTTATGACTATTATTGGAGTATTGGCGGCGTCAAATTCGATGTGGCAGATTTTGAAAAGGTGGACATCTTGCAGCAAGGAGATATTTATCGAGTTTATTACCTAGATCTGGCTAAAGAAATTATGTCCTTAGAAAAGTTAGCAAAGAATTAAAGAACGAAGAGCTATCTATACTTTGAAGGATTTATTTTTCGCCCATCACCGGCCCCAGCGGACGGGCGGCCTGCGCCGCCCGAAGGCATCCTGCGCGATAATAGTGGTGTTCGCCCCCGCCAATCCCACCCGCCCGCCGCTGAGCCATTCCATTGGGCGCCAGAGAAGGCTGTGAGTGTCGACGTTGTCTACCGCGGTCGTTGAATTGGAGGCTTGGGCCTTACGCAGGCGCTAATTGAACTCCTCGTCTGTGAGCAACGGGTTCATGTTTGCGGCGGTCATGAAGCGAAAGAACAAGCCGTAAGAAGGCCGGGCGAGCAAAGGCCAATGAAACAGAGCAGAAAGGCAAAGACAGAGATGCAAAGGGCAAAAGACATGAAAGCAAAACAACGTGAAGAACTACTCAGAGCATTGAAAGCCCGTTTTGAGAAAAACATGAAACGCCATAAAGGTCTCGAATGGGCTAAAGTACAAACAAAGCTGGAAGCTAATACTGAAAAACTGTGGTCTCTCAATGAAATGGAGAGAACCGGTGGTGAACCGGATGTTGTTGGTTATGATAAAAAGACGGGCGAATACATTATTTATGATTGTTCAGCGGAAAGTCCTAAAGGCCGCAGAATTGTTTGTTATGACCGTGAAGCGCTGGAGTCAAGGAAAGAATTTAAACCAAAAGATACCGCGATGGATATGGCAGCTGCCATGGGCATCGAGATTTTAACGGAAGAACAATATCGAGAGTTGCAGAAACTTGGAAATTTCGATACGAAAACGTCGAGCTGGTTGAAAACACCTTCTGAAATAAGAAAACTCGGTGGCGCCATCTTTGCCGATCGTCGCTACGACCATGTCTTCGTGTTTCACAACGGTGCGGATTCGTATTATGGCGTCAGGGGATTCCGTGGCTCGCTAAGGGTCTAAATTTTGCACAGACAGCTAAATTTGAATTTGAGAACAGATCACACAAAAGAGAGGAATGCAAAAGACAAGGTCTTGTCCGTAAACGTCGGCAGGTAACTTGAAGCGCGCACTGGCGCCCAACAAGCGGTCCCAGCGGACGGCACGGATTCTCCCGCAAAAATAACAGTTTTCTTCGCTTCAAGTTTTTTCCGTTTCGCTGATGAATTTCACCCCGCCATCCGTCCGCCGCTAACGCACACCGTTAGGCGCTTCGGCAAGATCGAAACTCACTATCTATTAATCTTGGCATAATAGAATATGTCTTCCTCAACCAATTCAATCCTTCTTGGGGATTGACTATCACCTTCAGCAAGGAGGCTGACTGTAATGAATAAAATGAATCCTAAGGTTGATTTCTTTTTTAGTAAAGCTAAAAAGTGGCAGGAAGAATTTGAGAAATTGAGAATGATCATTCTTGACTGTCAACTGACCGAAGAATTGAAATGGGGTCAACCTTGTTACACGTTTCAGAACAGTAACATAGTTCTAATCCATGGATTTAAAGAATATTGTGCGCTATTATTTATCAAAGGTGCCTTGCTAAAGGATTCCAATGGTATCCTGATCCAACAAACGGAGAATGTGCAGGCGGCGCGCCAGATTCGGTTCACCAATGTTCGAGAAATAGTTGAGATGGAACCCATCGTAAAGGCCTATATTCATGAAGCCATTGAAGTGGAAAAAGCCGGTTTAAAAGTGAATTATAAAAAGGCTACAGAATTCAGCATTCCTGAAGAATTTATAAATAAGCTAGAGGAAGTTCCTGGCCTGCAAGACGCTTTTGATGCATTGACGCCGGGACGGCAAAGAGCATACATTCTTTATTTTTCTGCACCCAAACAATCCAAAACCCGGGAGTCAAGGGTTGAAAAATGTATGCAGCAAATTCTCGATGGAAAGGGATTAAATGATTAATACTGACACAACTGGACGCTGTTGTTTTTTACGACATTATCCAAAAACCCGATAATGAAATTAAAATAGAAGAGGGATAAAACTTTATTAAGAAACTGATTGAATGATAATTCCGCCCAACAAGGCGTGCAACGGACGGCGGGGATTCTCCCGCCAAAATAACAGTTTTCTTCGCTTCAAGTTTTTTCCGTTTCGCTGATGAATTTCACCCCGCCCCCTGTCCGCCGCTAACGCACACCATTATTCAATGAGACTATCCAAAATTCGCCTCAACCAGGATTTGAACTCAGAACCGGCGGGTTTGAGGTTCGATAATATCGGCACTTCATAGCGCCGATACTGCCGACACCTGCACTTGCGTGCGGTGCAAGTGTGGCGGCTTGAGGCCGCCTCGGCTTGTCTTCGGCGAGGAGCTTTTGTGCATTCGAGAGGGTGTATTTTGTTTATCGTTCGAGCAGGAAGTCGATCTCCTTCATCTGTTCTGTAATAAGCGGACCGAACTGCATGGCTCCGGCGTTTTCTTCTACCTGGGCAACCGTGCGGAAGCCCGGGATCGGAAGTGTCTTGGGGCTGCGCGCCCACAGCCAGGCCAGCGCCCCCTGGGCCACGCTGCGTCCATTGCTGGCCAGGATTGCACGCACGGCATCCCGCTTGCTCAACCATTCGGTGTTGGGTTTCCCATCTTTGAAATATTTCATCCACTCCGGGCTTTTCTCTCCGCGTACGTCATCTGCGGTGAGTTTCGTATTGGCAGAATATTTGTCGGTCAAAAGACCCATCGCCAGTGGACCGCGATTGAGGGCTGCCAGGTCATATTTATCACAAAGGGCAAGGATGGCTGGGTTGTCGTCCAGAACATTGAGTTGCAATTGGACAGCGGCGCAGTTGGGGCCCTGGGCAAAGACTTCCACTCGTTCGGGAAAATCTGTGCTCCAGCCGTAGGCGCGGATTTTTCCCTCTTTTACCAGCCCTTCAAGCGTCTCACGCACCAGTTCAGCCTTGTCGGCGGGATAACCATTGTCGTGGAACTGGTACAGATCGATGTAGTCTGTGTTCAGGCGACGCAACGATTGTTCGCAGGCTGCGTGGATGCCCGCCGGAGATGTATCGCTGCCGGTCACCTGACGAGTGGTTTCGTCGAAGACAGCATTGAACTTGGTGGCAATAACGACCTGTGAGCGACGGCCTGCAAACGCGCGAGCTAGTACGCGTTCGCTGTGCCCAGCTCCATAAACATTGGCTGTATCGAAGAGGGTGACGCCCAGGTCGAGGGCGGCATGAATAGCACGTATGGACTCCTCATCATCCACTTCGCCCCAGCCTTGTGGCGTCTCTCCGGCCCAGAATGGACCGCCAATCGCCCAGCAGCCAAGCCCCATCGGGCTGACTTCGATTCCAGACCTTCCCAGTTTGCGCGGATTAATTTTTGACATATTCTTTCCCTTTCATAAAATATTCCGATCCAGATTTAGTTCTGGATCAAGTCCCAATTCCACAAGCGTCAATTTTCCCATTTATTTCTTGTGAAATGCGATTCCATTGCTCAGGCGACCAAGAAGTAGACTCCCACGAAAACTACCTATAGGTGGCATAGAAGCTCGTATTTATGTAAATCGCGTACTTTTGCAGCAATAAGTGCTTCTTAAGATTTGAGATCAGAGTGTTATAGAGCAATTCGTTTGTCTTATATTGATGTGGGAAATAACCCAATGCCCACAATGTATACTATACGAGAAAACAAAATCGAAAGCAAGTACTCAAGTATTAAGAATTTCATTGTATAGGACTTGGACCTCGAACCGCTAAATTCGAAGTCGCCAAAAGAGGATAATATTCAAATCTTCGGCAAGGAGGTATTAAGTCTTCCACGATGCGTACATTTTTATGTGCGAATCAGTTTGTAAATATAATATACTTAGATTTGAACTTAAAATCGGTCGATTAATGACCCACCAATCACCGAAAGCGCAAGGTATTGAATTGGATCAGGATATGGTTGATTTTATTTTTAGTTCGCTGCCTAATTCTTATATTAATTTCGGTGATTAGACCAGAAAAGTCCATAAACTGTTGAGCCACTACTCACCGAGGCGGCTTTTGTGAAGCACCCCTGCGAGGCGGCTGTTTTAGCCCCACGAGCCGCCAACCTACAGTAAAACACCTAGTTGGGCGGCTGCCTGCATGGTTGGATCTATCAGGTGCGAAAGGAGCAAAACCTAATGAAAGATATTATCCTCTCTCTTGAGAAAGGCGCTATGGAAAGGTGGCGCCATGGTGATCCTTGGGGTTGGGCGGAAATCAGCGCCGAGGAAATGACCTATGTGGATCCTGGCTTGAGCAAGCCCATTGTCGGCCTTGATGAGTATAAAACATATCTGAAACAGTTCGAGGGGAAAATCGATTATCAGGGTTCGGAATTCATCGATCCCAAGGCGATGATCTTCGGGAATGTGGTTGTCTTGACTTATAACTACCGATCTACAGTCATTACGCCGGAGGCGACTGGAATTAACCAAACCCTTTGGAACACGACGGAGGTGTACTTCCAGTTGGATGGACAGTGGAGAATCGCTCATACCCATTGGTCCTACGTCAAGCACAAGCTCCCCAAGAGCGTGGAAGTTCCCCTCCCTGTGCAGTTGTCATACCGGGGATATGAGGGTGTATTGGGTGAGGTAATGGCGCTCGAATCAGATGCAATGGAGCGGTGGCGCAAGGGAGACCCGTGGGGGTTCATCGAAATCTACGCCCCGGACGTTACATACTTCGACACTGGAACGCCGCAACGCTTGAACGGTCTGAACGCCTTGAGTGCCGAATTGGCGCAGCGGGAAGGCAAGATCCACTATGATGTCATGGAGTTTATCGCCCCAAGAATTCAAGTTCATGAGGACGCGGCGGTATTGACATATCGCTTCTTCTCCACTCAACTGAATCCGAATGGTTCAATTTCGAGCAGGATACCCTGGAATTGCAGCGAAGTCTACGTGCGAATCGATGGTAAATGGCGGATTGTTCATAACCACTGGTCGTATATTAAGGGCGAGAGGATGTGAGATCACAGCCCTTTCTCGTTAATCCTCTCAGCAATCGGAGTGCTTAATCTGATTAATAAGCCGCTCAACACCGTTTTCAGCCAGCTCACGTTTCACCGTGCTCCATGCGAGCGGCTCAACTCCAATATTGGTCGTTGGGTATATATGCCGCAAATAAAGGGTTAAGCTGTAAGGTTTGAGAACCAAATGGAGAGGCAGTATGAGGATGGGCATTAATATCAAGATTGATATGGAATTATGTGGGATAGCAACGCCACCCAACAAAACGTACAACCTCCCAAGAGGAACGATATGCTCCGCGACAGACAGCACCTGCGCCTTTCGCACAGAGACGCGTTTCCAGAAGCGGCGCGATAATGCAAACAAGTCCAGCTTCTTCCAACCTGCCTCTTGCAGGAGGGGAGCCCTTCCGGTGGACGCCTTGCCCGCCTTTGGCTCTCAATCCATCACGAGGTAATATTTGGAAACTCTATGAATACTACAAGCCACCCATGGGAATCGATATACAAACGTGAAGGCCGCGTCTTCACTGAGCCATTTCCAAGGTTCAAGGGTGTCGCCAAGATATTTGCCAAACACCAGTGTCGCCGAATCTTGGATCTGGGCTGTGGAAATGGACGACATGTTGTGGCTCTGATAAGAGAAGGATTTAATCCGATTGGTCTTGATATTTCCTCATGCGGATTACGCTTGACTTGCGAATGGCTTGAAGAAGAAGGCTTGCAAGCAAGCCTGGTCAATGCAGATATGCGCCAGTTCTTGCCATTTGAATCAGAAAGTTTCGATGGTCTCCTCTCGACCCAAGTAATCCATCATGCCTTTCTTTCCGAGGTGCGAGTAACAATTGCGGAAATATGGCGGGTTCTGACCAATGGGGGGATTGCCTTCATAACGGTCGCAGGAAGGAAGGATGAGGATGTAACGTATGAAGAAGTTGAACCAGGCACGTATGTTCCACTCGATGGCATAGAGGAGGGCTTGCCACATCATATCTTTACAGAAGAGGAACTACGCTCAGAATTTGGTGGCTTCCAAATCCGGGAAATCAGGCGGCGGGCTGAAGGCAAAGTGCATGCAATATGGCTGATGAAGGATGTATAGAGCGCCTTGCATCAGGTGTCCCCGATTCGAGGAATTCATACAGCTCAAATGAGAGATCCTTTGCCTGTGAATTTTCACAGATTTTCAAAAGACATCCACCGGGAGACTGTCCATAACCAGGCTCCTAAAGAAGATCTAAACTCTCTGCCCTTGGATAGTATCTGGTATGATCATTGTGCCTGCCAGGATGTCCATCAGGGGATGGACTTCATGGATGAGATCAAGTCTTATGAGTAGTTTGAGTATACGTGTAGGAGCTAATATGCCCGTTGTCAAGTTCTATGCCAGCTTTCGAAAACTGACCGGAATACAAGAGAAGGTCATCCCGGGTGCAAACATCCGCGCTGTCCTGGAGACACTCGTCGGAAGTTTCCCGGACCTGAAGAATTTAATCGACGACGGTGACCGGATTTCAGCAATCCTTACCCTTAACGGCCACACTCTCGATCCGCTGTCCGCTTTCGACACCCCAGTCTCTGAGAAGGACCAGATCGCCATCTTTCCGCCCATTGCGGGCGGATGATAAGGGAGGATCTTAAGCATGAGTGGTTGGGCAGAAGAAATACTGGATATCGATCTTACCAGCGGAACGATCAAGACCCACCCGCTGGATATGGAAATGGCGCGCCTGTTCGTCGGCGGGCGTGGCCTGGGGACGCGCCTCCTGTGGGACCTGGTCGGTCCGGACGTTGATCCGCTTTCCCCCGGGAACGTGCTGATCTTTACCAACGGTCCCCTGACGGCGACCGGTTACCAGACCAGCAACCGCTTCTCGGTCAGCACCAAGAGCCCGCTGACCGGCACGATCCTGGATGCCAACTCCGGCGGCTTCTGGGGCATGCAGTTCCGCAAGACCGGGTATGCCGCCCTGATCGTACGCGGCCGGGCTGAAAGGCCGGTCTGGATCGAGATCAAGCAGGACCAGGTGACCATCCATGATGCGAAGAACCTGTGGGGGATGCGCGTGCTGGCTGTGACAGAAAAACTGGGCCAGAACAAGAACCATCCGCAATGTGCTCACCATCGGCCCGGCGGGCGAGAACTTGAGCCGTATCGCGGCGATCATGAACGATGGGGAACGTGCCCTGGCGCGCGGCGGTCCCGGGGCGGTGATGGGTTCGAAGAATCTCAAGGCGATCGTCGTAGAGGGGAATGACAAGCCTGAGATCGTTGACCGGGAGCAATTCAAGTTCATGCTTTACGAAGCCCGCAAGCTCCTTGCAGCCAGCCCTCTAACCAGCCAGGCCCTGCCGGAATTCGGCACCGTGGTGATGCTGAACATTGTCAATAACGTCGGCGCGCTGCCCACCCGCAACAACCAGCAGACCCAGTTCGAGAGATCGAGGCCATCTGCGGGGAAACACTGGCGGAGAAGTACCTGGTAAGGAAACGAGCCTGCTGGGCCTGCCCGATCGCCTGCACGCGCTTACAGCAAGACGGAGAAAGTCGAAGGTGAAGGACCGGAATTCGAAACCGCCTGGGCCTTCGGCGCGCAGTGCGGAGTTGGCGACCTGGAAGCCATCATCGAAGCCAACCACGTCTGCAATGACCTGGGCTTTGACACGATTTCGGCTGGTTCAACCATCGCTTGTGCGATGGAGCTGAGCGAAAAAGGTTTCGTCAACTCGGACCTGCGCTTCGGCCGCGCCGACCTGCTGGTCTCCACATTGGAGGAGATGGCCACCCGCCAGGACCTGGGGGCGGATCTCGCCGAGGGCAGCCTGCGGTTTGCGACGAAGTATGGCCACCCTGAACTCTCTATGTCGGTCAAAGGCTTGGAAATGCCCGCCTACGACGGGCGCGGAATGCAGGGACAAGGCCTGCTGTTCGCCACTTCCAATCGCGGCGCTTGTCACATGCGTGGCAATATGCTCGGTCTGGAAATTCTCGGCCTGCCAAAACTGATCGACCGCTTCCAGGTCCAGGGTAAGTCCAGTTATGTCATCCTGCACCAGAACATTGCCGCGGCAATCGATTCGCTCGTGCTGTGCAAGTTCACCAACATGGGAGTGGCGGAGGAATATTTCGCGCGTGTCCTGACTGCTGTGACCGGCATCCCTTATGCGACTGGCGACCTGATCCGGGTGGGGGAGCGGGTCTGGAACCTGGAGAAACTCTATAATTTGCGGGAAGGATTTACCAAGGAGCATGACACGCTGCCGTCGCGTTTGCTCACCGAGCCGGTGGCGAACGGCCCTTCCAAGGGCTGGGTGTCCCACTTGGAGCCAATGCTCTTGGAATACTACCGGACACGTGGATGGGACGAGAATGGCATTCCGAAGGGACAGAAATTGGAAGAACTGAGCCTGGTGGATCTGGATTAGGAGTCAGCCATGGTCGATGAACGCATTTACGAAATGTTCCATGAGATCGGGCGAGATCTGTATACTGCTAACATGGTCTCCTCGCATGGTGGCAACCTTAGCATCCGTCTGGGGGACCGGGTGGTCATTAAACGCCGCGGGGCTATGCTCAGCAGCCTTAAACTCCATGACTTAATCGAAACAGGTTTGGAGAAGAACGACAGCGGTGTGGCACTGGCTTCGTCCGAGCTTCTGGTTCACCGTACCATTTACCTGAAGACCCCAGCATTGGCAGTTGTCCACTGCCATCCGCGCACTGCCATTGCCTATTCGCTTTCGCGAAGTGAAATCGTACCGATTGACAACGAGGCATCCTACCTGCTCAAAAAGGTTCCGGTAATCGCCGAGGAGTTCGCCTCCGGCACTCTGGAGATGGCCAATAAGGTGGCAACCGCTCTCCAGAATTACAAGATTATCATGCTGCGTGGACACGGCAGCTTTGCCATCGGGCAGACGCTCGATGAGGCCTTCCACTGGTCTTCAACCCTGGAGGAATCCTGCCAGATCATGCTGGCTGCCAAGCTTATCGACGAACCATTTCTCGAATACCGCAAGATGAGCGAATCTTACAACAAATGGTAAGTTATTCTTTCTTGCCTTGCTAAAGGCTTAAGTGATAGTAACCTTCCAAGGATCAGAAAATAGTCCTTCCCCAAATTTGGTATGGTCGCGAAGAAGAACCCCATCTGGTTTGAGGGCGCGGTATCTGCGGATCATATGAAGGTCACCACCACTTGGGCCGAAAGCGGTTTCCCTTCCCAGTTTTCTTGGGGAATCGACAATCCTGCGGGCCGTTCCATAGCCACAGTTTGCTTCTAGCCCGTCTATCTTTCTACTGCCATTATTCATCAAAATTGAGGCCCTTTGATACCTGTCAATTCGGTTTCATACCTAACTGACCGGGTATAGATAATAAGAGATACATTGTTATAATAATTACATATATATTTCCATCAAGGTAAAATATGACAAACTTTACCCCGCTTGATCATTCATGGCTAGAAAATAATTACAGACAACCACTTAAGAACCTTGGTGGTACTGAGAAAGAATTGACTGGAATATATTCTCCCGTTTACTCGGACGCTGAAATTAATCGGTATATAGGAGAATATTACGGATCAAGGGAAGGAGTATTGGGGCAATATAATAAGATGGGGGTTGATTTAATGAACGTCTTTTATAAAAATTGTTTTGAGAGAGCATTCAATTATATTAAATGGAGCGATTTGATCGATAAACCAATCAATGTACTCGAAATTGGTTGTGGTTTCGGCTTCGCTACTTTACCCCTTTTGGAACTTTTACCAAATTCTCATTTTGTTGCAACCGATCTCAGTTTGCCTATTTTATCATTATTACGCCAGATAGTTATTGACCGGAAGCCTGACGCCCTTTCCAGGATGAACTTCATGCAATTAAACGCCGAGCAAATTTATGACTTTAATAACGATACCTTTAAAATTATTGCGGGCACAGCTGTCTTGCACCATTTAATTAATCCTGAAAAGACTATTTCAGCTTGTCAATCCGTATTATCTCCCGGCGGAGTGGCTGTTTTCTTTGAGCCCTTTGAAAATGGCTATGCTATTCTCGGGCTTATTTACCAAGAGATTGTAAACTTCAAAGAAGCCCACAAGTTACCACGACAAACAATCGCATATTTCAAGAATGCTCTAATTACCTGGCGAAACATGGCTAAGATTTTGGATAAAACTAATATATTTTTTATTGGAGTGGATGATAAATGGTTATTCACCAGGAGTTTTTTCTCTCGATTTGTTGAAAATGGATTGTTTAAATCACTAACAATTCTTCCGCTCTTAAATGGCAAAGAAGAGATATTTAGTAAGGTATTGAAAGTACAAACGACTGGGAATAATATCCAGAGTTTGCCGAATTGGGTTTGGGAAATTTCGCATAAATATGATGACAGTTTTAGCGCCGAATTAGTATCTGATTTAATGACTGAGGGGATTGTTATACTGCATAAGTAAATATGGAATCTATCGGGTTTAGATCCCCATTGGTAATGATCGTACTCCTTCCTTTGGTTCCGAAGTATACAATTATATAAACCAATACGCTTTCGACCTGAACACGCCCATCGCGGATTATGTCCATGTCAATGCCGTGGAGCTGGATCAGGACGGAAATCTCTTGATTTCCAGCGGGCATATGGCGGAAATCACCAAGATCGATCGCCAGTCCAGAGCGATTATCTGGCGCTTGGGGGGTAAAAACAACCAGCTTAATTTCACGAATGATGGAGGCTATTATTTCCAGCACGACATCCGCCGGCTGTCTACTGGAGACATCACCCTCTTTGACAACCATGATAATAACCCATCCAGGGAGGTTGATTACTCAATTGATAAAATTGGGAAAATCATTACGAAGATCTGGGAATACCACTATACCCCGGATACTTATACTCCCTTTATGGGAGATGCCCAACGGCTTCCAAATGGAAAACAGCCCACCGATATGGTGGGCTGTCTCTATTCTAATTCTCACTCTTACTTCTCAGAACTCTTCTCAGAACTCGTTTCGGAAATATCCTCGGAACTCTTCTCAATTTTCGCTGCTGGTTCCTTACTTTCAACCTTTTCTTTGCTTTCTTTTTTCTCTTCCGGCTTCTCATCTGCTTTCATGGATGCCATACCAGAAGGGGAGTGATGATCGGTGGCATAAAAACCCGAACCTTTGAAGACAATTCCCACCGGCAGGAAAACTTTCTTTAAAGCTCTCTTGCCGCACTCCGGGCAATGGAGTAGCGATTGATCAACGAAAGACTGTTGTTTTTCGAACTGCACACCGCAGTTGCTGCATCGATACGTGTAAACTGGCATTCTTGCTTCCTTCTTACCTTTATTACTGGCGGGAGATTATAGCGCACTCACAGGGCTGCGACAAGAGGCCGGCAAAGAAAATGTCGTTTAATATTGCTCTCAAAACAGCTCACGCCAATATCTTCCTGGTAAGGTCAATGTCCGCGTGGATTTGCCCGACCAGCGCTTTCACAGATGAGTATTTTTTCTCGGGACGAAGAAACTCGACAAACTCCAACCTGATTTGTCGACCATACAGGTCACGGTTAAAATCCAGGAGATGGGCTTCTACAGCCGGGGTAGGAAGACCGGGTGTGAAGGTCGGGCGGATACCGATGTTAGTGGCAGCCGGGAGTTTTTCCTCCTCACCGGAGCTTTCACCGGAAGCTTGACCTGAGCCCTCAAGCCAAGCCCAGCAGGCATAGATACCATTGGCAGGGATGATCTTTCCTACCGGAACTTGTATGTTCGCTGTGGGGAGGTTAATTCTATGTCCCCTTCCATCGCCGTGGATGACGAGGCCGGTTAGGTCGTAAAAGCGGCCCAAATCACCCGCCGCAGCAGCAACATTCCCGGTAGAAATGGCCTGGCGGATGCGAGTGGACGAAATAACACCCAAATTATCCGACAACGGGGGAACCGTCTGCACGGTATAGCCCAACTCTTTCCCGATTTCGGTCAGTCGGGTAGCATTGCCTTCCCGTCCTCTACCGAGGGCGGTGTCATAGCCTATGAAAAGCCGACGCAGGCCTAGGGTCCGCACGACGTGGCGCATAAATTCCTCGGCGGTCTGGTTTGCGAATTCGCGGCTGAAAGTTTGAGAGATGACGGCATCCACGCCAAGGGACTCCAACAAAGATAGGAGTTCCTCGGGAGTGGTCAGACATTTAAAATCCGTCTTCCCTCCCAAGACAACAGCTGGGTGTGGAGTGAAAGTCAAAACCACCGCCGGTTCACCTGCTTCATGTGCTCCGCTGACAAGCGGTTGCAGGATTTTCCGATGGCCACGATGAACTCCATCAAAGATACCGATGGTCAGCCAGGCATTCTGGAGGATAAGGTCGTCAATAGAATGGGTGTAAATCATAATTAGAGAATGGAGTACTGATGATCATTAAGTAGGAAGGGATAAAGGTTGAAGAAAAAGGACTGGCAAATACGTGTACCACCTAATAAATGTATTCCCCTCCACCCCCCTCCCACCGGACCGTCCCGGTATCCGACCGATAAGGTAGTTATTCCGCAGGGGTAAGTGTCCGTAACCTGATGAATTTACATTGGAATCTCTCGCCTAATGGAATTACGAGAAGAACACTTTCTTTGGCTGCCATTCCATGGTGACTTCATCGAGATCTAGAATAGCAATAAGTTCACCGGCCATGCTTACGCCTCGCACTAAACCCGGCTTGGTATCCGCGGCAGCCTTAACCCGGTGACCGTGCTTGACTTCTTCCACCTCGTCAGGATTGAGTTCCACGGCAGACCATTCTGCCAGGGCCTCAGCAGCGGGGATCAGGTACTGGTACCAGTTCCCTGCAGCAAAGGCTTCCTCCAGTTTGCGCAGGGGCGTGGCGTCCCGCAAACTAAAACGACCCGACTTGGTGCGGCGCAGTCCGACCAGGTACGCACCACAGCCCAAGGCATCGCCCACATCATTCGCGAGCGAGCGGACGTAGGTGCCGGAAGAGCAATGCACATCAATGACCACTTCAGGTGGTGCCCACTCCAGAATTTCAAGATGATATACGTTGATTTTACGTGGGGCGAGTTCCACTTCTTCGCCCTGGCGGGCCATCTCGTAAGCTTTACGCCCGTGGACCTTCACCGCTGAAAAGGCTGGGGGAGTCTGTTCGATCTCACCAATATAGCGCTGGAGCACTTCATTGAACTGTTCCTCGGTCACATCCACCGGGATTGTTGAAGGCTGGCGCGTGAAGTGTCCTTCAGCATCGTAGGTATCGGTGGCATTGCCCAGGCGCAGGATGGCCTGGTAACGCTTATCCGAAGCTGAGACGAACTCGCTCAAACGAACTGCTGGTCCGACCAGGATAACCAGCACGCCGGACGCGCGCGGGTCGAGGGTGCCGGTGTGACCTGCACGGCGGATACCGGTACCGCGGCGGATATGATCGACCACATCGTGCGAGGTCAAGCCGACGGGCTTGTCCACCACAAGAATGCCGGAGATGGCGTTTTTAATATCTTGACTTTCCATTTTTTTCCTCCTAGAAAATCCCGATATACTAATATCGGGGGTGTTGTAATATTTTGCGTGTGGCTGCCAGGACACGTTCCTGGACCTCGACCAGGCTGCCGGACAATTCCGCGCCAGCGGCGGCTTTGTGGCCTCCACCATTAAACTGGCGGGCAATCTGCGAAACATCTACATGCGGTTTCAGCCCACGCCAGGAAATCTTCGTTTTTTCTGCATTTTGTTCCACAAACATGATAGCAATTTCTGCATCATCAATGGACGAGACTATGTTGATCAGGTCGGCATCATCATTCCCGGTGTAACCGGAGGCTTTGCGGTCAGCCAGGGTTAAAGTTGCCCAGACAATTCCGTCAGCCCGCTCCAGGCTGCTGAGGCCTGCACCCCAGTATTTCGCTTCCACAAAGGTCCGGCGAACCAGGCTGCGGTAGTAAAGCGTACTCATATCCACGCCAAGTTCCAGAAGATCAGCGGCCTGGCGAAGAGATTCTGGGGTGGTGTTCGAAGTGCGGAAGCCGAGTGTATCAGTGACCAAACCCGTTATCAAATTAGCAGCGATGGGCGGTGTAATGACCAGCCCCCACTCGCGCATGTGGCGAGTCAGCACCGAGGCAGTAGCAACCGCTTCCGGTTCGACCAGGTTCAGGGTTCCGAAACGCTTCGGTGGTAACATGATGATCAATAATAATATCGGGAGCATGGTAACCATCCAGGGCATCGCCAATGCGCTTCAAGTCCGAACAATCCACGCTAACAATCAGGTCGAACTCTCCGTCTGCTTTGGTTCGGACCATCTCCGCGCCGGGCAGTTGCTTGAAATTGGTAGGGATGCCATCGGAGAGCACCACCTGGACCTGTTTGCCAGCGTCGAGCAACGCCAAGGCAAGCGCCAGGCTGGAGCCGATGGCATCCCCGTCCGGGCGGACATGGGAGGTGATCAGAACGCGTTGCGCCGCTTGGATGCGGTCTTTAATTTTTTTCTGCAGGTCGTTCATTCTTTCGCAAATCTGCCAATAACCGTTCGATGTGGTCTGCGTTTTCAGGCGTGGGGTCCCAATGGAACCGCAAGCGCGGGAAGGTGCGCAGTTCGATGCGGGCAGAAAGTTCGTGGCGCAGGAAACCGCTGGCATGTTCGAGCCCTCCAAGTATTTCAGCACTGCGAACCGATCCTTCCACTGCCGAAACATAGATGTCAGCGAAGGCCAGTTCCCGGTCCACTTTGACATCGGTGATAAAAATCTGATGCAAGCGCGGATCACTGATCTCCCGGATGAGCATTTCCGAGATTTCCTGGCGGATACGGTCCGCTATGCGTTGGAGACGGACACCGGATGGCATAATTCTACGTTTTCCTCGACGGACTTCAACTATTCGATTTCTGTCTTTTCCAGCAAGTAACATTCAATTACATCACCAACCTGAACATCGCTGAAGTTCTTCAGGCCGATTCCACATTCGAAACCTGTGCGCATCTCGCGCACATCTTCCTTCTCATGTTTTAGTGAACTTACTTCGCCTTCAAAGACGATATCCTTGCCGCGGGTAATGCGGATCTTGCCGTTCCGGCGGATTTCGCCTTCGGTGACCCGGCATCCGGCAATTTTCGTGCCTTTTGACAGGCTGAAGACCTGCAATACAACCGCCTTGCCGATCGCTTTCTCAGTATATTCCGGAGCCAGCATGCCCTTGAGGGCTTTTTCCACATCTTCGATCAGACGGTAAATAATGTCATACAGCCGGATGGAGACACCTTCAGTATCGGCGAGACGTCGGGCAGCCACATCCGCCTGGACACTGAATCCGACGATGATCGCCTGAGAAGAGGATGCCAATAATACATCGTTCTCGCTGATATTACCTGTCTCAGCATACAAAATGTTAATCCTGATCTCGCCTTTTCCTAGATTATTGATTTCGTTGATGATGGGTTCGAGTGAACCCTGCACGTCAGCTTTCAGGATGAGGTTAAGTTCCTTAGCTTCACCGGCCTTAATCTTGGAGAACAATTCCTCCAGAGTGATCTTTTTGGCTGCTGAGGTTTGCTTTTTGTTGGCGTTTTGTCGTTCCAGGATGGCTTGCCGGGCTTCTTTCTCGGATCCAACCACCTTGAACACATCCCCAGCGGAGGGCAACTCGCTCAACCCCATCACCGAGACCGGGATGGATGGTCCGGCTTTCTGGACCTTGCGACCACGGAAGTCGAACAGGGCGCGCAGTCGGCCATAAGTATTCCCAGCCACCACAATATCGCCCGTGTTGAGCGTCCCGTTCTGGACCAGGAGCGTGGCAACCGGCCCCTTGGATTTATCCAACTCTGCTTCGATGATCGTCCCAATGACCGCACCCTTGGGGTTCGCACGGATGTCGGTGTTATCAGCCACCAGCAGGATGGCTTCCAGCAGGTCTTCGATACCCTGTTTCTGTTTGGCCGAAACCGGGATGACCATGGTATTGCCACCCCAGTCGTCGGGCATAAGATCGTTCTCGCCGAGTTGTTTTTTTACGCGATCGGGATTGGCATTGGGTTTGTCCACCTTATTCAGCGCCACAATGATGGGTACACGGGCCGCCTTGGCATGAGCAATGGCTTCCTTTGTCTGTGGCATCACACCATCGTCGGCAGCGATCACCAGGATCACGATATCCGCACCCTGGGCACCACGCGAGCGCATGGCAGTAAAGGCAGCGTGACCGGGGGTATCCAGGAAAGTAATCTGCCTGCCTTTTAATTCCACCTGATAAGCACCGATATGCTGGGTAATTCCACCGGCCTCCCCACGCAGCAACGTCTGCGTTTCGAATGGCATCCAGAAGAGAGGTCTTGCCATGGTCCACATGGCCGAGGATGGTCACAACAGGCGGACGCGGGGTCAGGGATGCTTCGTTTTCATCGGCAATCATTTGCCGCCACAATGGCACATCCCCAATCTCTTTCTCCACCGGCGCTTCCTGATTTTCCATCGTAACTTCAAAACCCATTTCGTCAGCCAGAATAGCAGCGGTATCATAATCAATCGTCTGGTTGATGCTTGCCATCACACCGTTGGTCATTAACTTTTTAATGATCTGGATCGGGCTGACTTCAATAATTTGTGCGAAATCGCGAATGGAAATATTCGCGGGAAGTTCAATCTTTTTACGGTCTGGATCGCTCATACGGCATCTCCTTAATCAAAACACTTGTACGGCAAACCCCGTCTGCTGACCGGGTCGAGCCGGAAACCCTCAAGCCTGCCGTTGAACGATCAGCGGTTTATCAGTCCATTTGGGCCTTATCCCTGTTCACCGGTATCCTCTTCATCCTCCGGCAGTGTTTGCATAAACTGGCGGAGGCGTTGGGTGTCATCGGTTGTCAAGGTAATCTTGAGGGCATGAGCCAGTGACCCTTTCAAGCCCTTTTCCCAGCAGGAGCGGCGATTATGCAGATATGCGCCGCGTCCGGCTAATTTTCCGGTCGGGTCCACCTGCACACCTTCCGGCTCGCGCACCAAACGGAGCAGGGACCGCTTCGATAAGACAGTTCGACAGCCCACGCAGGTGCGTTGGGGGATGTGCTTGGGTGGTTTTGCAGGTTTGCCAGTCACCTTCAAATTCCAATATTCTACAGGGCAGATGTTCTTGTTTCAAGCGGGGAGACTAATCTTCTTCCCAGCCTTCGTCACCACGTTTATGCTTCTTCTTGGCAATGGCCTTTTCGAGGTCCTCGTCATATACGATCTCGACAACTTTCTTTTTCTTCTTCTTGCCCTTTTTCTTGTCTAACTCATCTTCATCATCTTCAGCCGCAACTGCCACAGGTTGCAGCATATCGGGACGTCAGCGTGAAGATTTCCTCGAGTGGTTTCTCTTCGACTATTTTCTTCGGGGATCTCGACAGCAACAGGAGCAGTTTCACCTTCCGCCAATACAGGTTCGGGCAAACCTTCAGCAGGCGCGAGTCTCTGTAACAGTCTCCACCGGCGCTTCAGCGACCAACTCGACCGGGATCTTCAACAACCGGTTCAACGACCGGTTCCGGTTCAGGGAACGAGATGTTCTCCAAGGCAGTCTTGATGGCTTCCATGGACTTTGGTCCAATCCCAGCCAGACCCAGGACGCTGTCAGGGTTAAGTTTCATCGCCATCATCAAGTCACCGACGGTGCGGTGCTCAGCTTCCGTCAGAATGTTATAGATATGCTCAGGCAGACCCAATGCATCGATCCCAGTTTCGAACGCGGCATTCGGGACTTCAGCGCGGGCAGCAGAAACCCGTTCTTCTTCGGCCGCTGCTGTGGCTTTCTTCTGCTCCACCGTACGCCGTTCCACACGCTCCACAAACTGGATGAGCGTCATGAATTCTTCCGGTGTCACCGGGCGGCCTTCGCTCTTCTTCGCCAGGACTTCTTCAACAATGGGAATATTTTTGTGTTCAACTTCGGCAATATTTGCAAAAGATGGGTCACTCTGCACCTTGACAATGGCATCCGCGGCAGCTTCAATCAGCGACTTAATATCAATTCGCCAGCCGGTCAACTTGGCAGCCAGGCGGGCATTTTGTCCATCACGACCGATGGCCAGACTTAGCTGGTCCTCCTGGACAACCACCGTGGCAGTCTTTTCGGTCTCGTTCAGATAAACACCGGAAACCTTCGCTGGGCTGATCGCTTTGGAAATATACAACACCGGGTCGGCATTCCATTCGATGATGTCAATCTTCTCGTCGTGCAATTCCTTGACAATGGCCTGGATACGCACACCCTTGATACCCACGCAGGCCCCCACCGGGTCCACATTGGGCTGGGTGGCGGAGACAGCCACCTTGGCGCGCTGCCCCGGTTCGCGCGAGATAGCACGAATTTCGACAATGCCATGATAGATTTCGGGGACTTCGTTTTCCAACAAACGGCGCAGGAAATTGCGATGGGACCGCGAGAGAATGATCTGCGGGCCACGCGGGCTGTCCTTGACTTCCAGGACAATCGAGCGGACGCGTTCATGCACTTTGAATTTCTCGCCGGGGATCTTCTGATTCGGGGGCATGATGCCTTCGGCCTTCATATCCAAGCCGATGGTCACGCCCTGAGTCATGCTGACAGCCTGGACCACGCCGCTGATGATCTCGCCAACCTGTTTATTGAAGAAATCAGCCTGCATCTGGCGCTCAGCTTCGCGGATGCGCTGCTGGATGACCTGACGGGCGGTCTGCGCGGCAACACGCCCGAAATCTGCAGGTGTGGTTTCGACCACCACCATGTCGTTTAAATTGGCTTCCGGGTTCACCGTGCGCGCCACTTCAAGTGTCACTTCCGTGCGCTGGTCCTGTACATCTTCGACCACTTCTTTTTCGGCAAAAATCGTGACCTTGCCGGATTCAGGGTCAATTTTGGCTACGACTTCCTGGGCATTGGAGGCGTTGACCGCCCGCCGGTAAGCTGAGACCATGGCCGACTCGATGGCAGCCATGATGATCTCCTTGGGCAATTGTTTTTCTTCCAACACTTCGTTGAAAGCCAGTGCAAATTCATTTTTCATACTTAACCTGCTCCCCAGAAATTAGTTTCCTGTTACATGCAGAAAAGTGGGGGTTGCCCACTTTTCGATGCGTGCAGTATTGGTTTCTCAGACGAACAGAATTTTAACACAAAACCGAATGGGATGCAAGGCTGCAATCGTCCGGTTGACATTCATCATAAATTGACATATTCAAACCCCATCCCCCTTTGCTATACCCTTCGGGATACGCTTCGCATCATAAGGAGGGGCAATATACAGATTAAAACTATTGCGTGCCTCGGACTGCATATATTCAGGCGGCTTTTCTATTTTAGACTCTTCCCCGCGAAAATCGTAAATGCCATCCAGAATCTTCCAACTTCGACTACATGACGGGCAAAGAGTCGTTCGCCCTGATCCACAAGCGGAGAATGTCCGCATTCGGGACATTTGAAAAACGCTATTAGGGTCATCAGGGATAGATCCTGTTCGGTCCACCTTGCCACCATCGACTTTATGAACACACTCGGAGTAAATTGCCACAATGCTCCAGTCCATTGGAAAAGAGAATTGAGACCAGCCAAAATACCTGGCGGAATGTTGCGTTTGAGCACATCCGACGCCGGAAATGCGAGACAGCCAGGATTTTTTCTGCCTTGAAAGCCCTCATCACGTGAGCCAGCCACGGATCGCATGCGGGTGGAAGTCGAAATTCAGTGGGGCGAACTCAACCGGGTCAAGCCGAACGGGCTCCAAGCTCTGAAGATGCAACGCATAGCGCAGGATGGCTTTAATATTGCGCTTGTTGGCATATTCCAGAATGAAAGTCGCACCGGGCCGGAGAACATTCCGCACCTGACGCAAAGCAGCAGGCGCATCTGCCATGTGGTGCAGAGTGCGGATCATTGTGGTCGCATCGAACAGGCTATCCACGAAAGGCAGCCGGTAGATATCCGCTGCAACATAGATGTAACGTTCGTTAGTACCCAGGCGTTCCTGCGCCTGTTTGAGCTGGGTACGGGAGTAATCCAGCAGGACGACGCGCTCAAAGCCCCTGTAGCGGAGGTATTGCGACCCGCGCCTGCGCCCAGTTCGAGCATCAATTTGCCGCTTTGGGGGAGCAAACGCTTCAAGGCAATGGCTTCGCATCGATCCTCATAATCGCGTCCTCCTCTTTCCCAGAAGCGAGTTTGATAATCGGAGCCTTCGTAATCACAAACGGGGGGGCGTTTTTCTTCTGCATATTATTTCCAGTCCAAACCACAGCTCACATCGCAATGGGGAAGGTCAGGAGTGCTCCTTTTCACCAAGTCAGTGAAATCGGTTGCTGTGACCGGATAAATATTAACGACTCTCATAAACGCAGATTCGTTTCATATTACTCCTGAATCAAGCAAGTTTTCGATTATCTTAGAATCACTGCAATGGAGATGCAATAACAGGCATCAAGGGGGAAAACCCACCCAACACTCCCATTTATTCTTGTCACGGAATTCCCAATCACACAGATTTTCGTAAATGCCGCTCAAATATACCAGAAAAACACTTAGGCAAGGGTTGCCAATTAGTGGCTTCCCTTTCCTAAAGGGAAGAACAATCAAGAAATCGGAATTGCCTTGTCATAGTCAGCGTAGGGGTGGAAGGGAGTGGAGAATGGTCTACACCGCTATTACATAGCTTTCAGGATTTTACTCATACCAAAGCGTGATTCTGGAATTCAGGCATTCTCTCGCCAATTTATACACTATACACAACCTACCTGTTTCGTCAAACAATTTCCAATGCGGGTTTGTGGTATAGTGCAACCATGCGTTTGCTTTTTGTCGCAGATGGGCGGTCTCCCACGGCATTATCCTGGCTGCGCCATTGGATCGACAACGGTCACCAGACCCACCTTGTCTCTACCTTTCCCTGTGAGCAGCCGCCAGGACTGGCATCATTCCATATCCTGCCGGTTGCTTTTAGCGGGATGACTAGCAGGAATAACCAGTAATACGGGGGGTGCAAACAATACAATAAATTTGTCGGACGCTTCCGCAGTCTCCTACTCCCTATGCGGTACGTGCCCGGGCCTCTCAGCCTGCCACCTTACCAAACACGTTTCCGTAATATGGTGGAAGAAATCCATCCCGACCTGGTCCATGCGCTGCGCATCCCGTTCGAAGGGATGCTGGCCGCAGCACACCTGACGGGTATCCCGCTGGTAGTCTCCATTTGGGGAAACGACATCACCCTGCATGCCCATGGCTCATTTTTCATGGCGAGTCTCACCCGCAGGACCCTGCGGCGAGCCGATGGTCTCATCGCGGATGCAAGCCGCGATATCCGTCTCGGACAGGAATGGGGTTTTGCACCAGACAAACCAACCCTGGTTGTCCCCGGGGCGGGGGGCATCCGGTCTCGATGAAATGAAAGCACTCTCGAAATCTGGAATACTGCCGGAGGAACTTCCGGATGTCCCGATCGTGGTCAACCCACGCGGTCAACGTCCCGGCAGCCTGCGGCAGGACGTCTTTTTCCAATCCATCCCCCTGGTGATTGAAAAAATCCCGCAGGCATTGTTCATATGCCCCAACCTGGCCGGGGATGGGGAAGCAGAACATTGGGTTGAGTTGCTGGGAATACAGATCGAATACGAAACTTTGGCCGCACCTGGAACGGGCACAAATGTGGAGCACTGTATCAATAAAGCATGGGTCTTTGTTTCCCCCAGCATTCACGATGGGACGCCCAATTCGCTGCTGGAAGCAATGGCCAGCGGATGTTTCCCGGTGGTGGGTAATATCGAGTCGATGCAGGAGTGGGTGAAGCCCGGATGTCAACGGGCTGCTGGTGGATGCAACCTCCCCACGCGACCTGGCAGACGGGATCATTGCAGCCCTTGGGAAGCCCTGATCTACTGTGCAGCTGCAAAAAACGAAAACGCCCGCATCATTGCCGAAAGAGCCACTTACGAACGTTGCATGGCAATGGCTGAGGCGTTTTATTATAAAATTGGGAGGGGTATCTCCAAGGTGGAACCCTGATCAGATTAATCAACGGGGGGCGCGTAAAGTTTCCAGCCGCTCCTGCAATTCAATCCGTTTCGTATTGGCAGCACTGCGGATACTGGCAACCAAACCCTGGGCGCGATCGTTAATCTGATAGCGCAAATCCTTGCCTGCCATAGGGGTGAAAAGCAGAGCTATCCCTGCACCAATAAACCCGCCGATGAACGTCCCAATTAAAAACCCAAAAGCCCGACGCATAGAAGCCTCCTATGAAAAACGTTTTTATATACTATTCATATTATAGAGCATAATTAAATCCGCATGGAAGATTGCGGTAGCACCATATTTGTGGAATAATAGTGATTGTTGCGCGTATCTTTTGGAACGCGACCATAAAAGTAAGTCCAATCTGCACATGCATTTCAAACCAGGCCCCTACCTGAAAGGAGGGTACCATGTCCACACTTCCCCCTAACCCCATTACACAAAGCGCGCGTAAAAAAATCACCACGCTGGCATTCCGCCAAAAAAAAGTAACACGGCGAACCAATTACCATGCTGACCGGGTACGATTACCCGACCGCACTGGCGCTTGATCAAGCCGGAATCGACGCCATCCTGGTAGGCGATTCTCTCGGGATGGTGGTACTGGGCTACGAAAACACCCTGCCTGTCACCATGGATGTAGATGCTGCATCATTGCCGCGCAGTGGCACGCGGAGCCAAAACGGCCCTGCTGATCGGGGATATGCCTTTCATGTCCTACCAGGTCTCAACGGAAGAAGCCGTCCGAAATGCAGGCCGGTTCCTCCAGGAAGGCTGGCATGGATGCAGTCAAACTGGAGGGGGGACGGGAACGCTTGGACGCCGTCCGCGCCATCATCGGAGCCGGGATTCCTGTCATGGGGCACCTGGGCCTGACACCACAATCGGTCCACATGCTGGGTGGATTCCGCCCCCAGGGACGCACTGCCATCAGCTGCCGAGCGATTGCTCGAGGATGCCCTTCTCCTTGAAGAAGCAGGGTGCTTCAGCCTGGTGCTCGAATCCGTCCCAGCCAGGCTGGCCGAAATGGTCTCGAAGCGACTGTCCATCCCCACCATCGGAATTGGAGCTGGCGCAGGTTGTGACGGGCAGGTGCTGGTGACGCACGATCTGCTGGGTCTGTTCGACCGCTTCACGCCCAAATTCGTCCGCAAATATGCCAACCTGCATGCCGAGATGGATAATGCCTTCAAAGCTTATATCGCCGATGTACAAAACCACACTTTCCCGGCGAAAGAGCATACCGTTGAGATGCCCGATGAAGAATGGGAAGCGCTTGTTCAGCATCTCAACCACCAGGAGCAGAGTCTCGCAGATGAATAGCGACTCGATCCTTATCATTGGCACCGGCGCGCTGGCGACCCTTTTTGCGGCGCGGCTTGCCGAAGCAGGTATATCCGTCACCATGCTCGGCACCTGGCCAGAGGGATTGGCTGCCCTAAATGAAAAGGGCGTACAGGTGGATGGGGAAGGATCAGGCATTTCATGTTCACGCAACAGACAACCCGGCCGAATGCAAAGGCATGCGATTCGCGCTAGTGCTGGTCAAAGCCTGGCAGACGGAACGCGCCGCCCACCAACTTTCAGACTGCCTCGCTGAAGACGGAGTGGCATTAACTCTCCAAAACGGGCTGGGGAACGATACGATGCTCGCTGCATGTCCTGGGATTGCCGCGGGTTGCCAGGGGTGTGACCACCCTTGGCGCGACCTTGCTCGCACCCGGCCTGGTTTGCCAGGGTGGAGAGGGACCAGTGTCGCTTGAGACCCATCCACGCCTGTCTCCATTGGAAAAGATGATGCACCAGGCAGGTTTTGATGTAAATGTGGTGGACAATGTACAATCGCTGGTATGGGGTAAACTGGTGGTCAGTTCAGCCATCAATCCTTTGACCGCATTGCTGCGGGTGAAAAATGGCGAACTGCTCGAACGCCCATCCGCACGGGCATTGATGGGTGAACTGGCGCGCGAAACCGCTGCAGTGGCAAAAACACTGGGAATAGTGCTGCCGTTCCCAAACCCAGAACAGCGCCGCTGAAGAAGTAGCGCAGCGGACAGCAGAGAACCAGTCTTCGATGCTGCAAGATGTCCTGCGGGGAGCCGCCAACAGAAATCGATGCGATCAACGGGAGCAGTCGTTCCGCCTGGCGGAGAAGAAGAATCTCCAAGTACCGGTCAACCGGACAGTCTGGTCACTGGTGAAAGCCATTCCTGTTCGTGGTAATATTAAGATGTAGACAATTTTTATTTTATTTGGAGGTGTTTGATGAGGAAATGTTTTACCGTTTTGGCTGTTCTGATGGCGCTCTGGGTATCCTTCCCCGCCCAGGCGCAAAGTGAGATGCGCCTGAGTTCTGTGAATGTGGATATCTGGCCGGAATATGACCAGCCAGCCGTACTGGTAATTTATCACATTTCCTTACCTCCCGATACAACGCTTCCAGCAACCCTTAATCTGCGTGTCCCGGCCCAAGCTGAAGTCTATGCGGTAGCCGTCTCCGATCCAGCGAACGGGCTTCTCAACACTCCCTATGATCGTACCGTGCAAGGGTCGTGGGCAACGCTGACGATCACTGCCAATTCGAGAGATGTGCAGGTGGAATATTACGATGCCCTAGTAAGAAACGGAACCGCAAGACATATTATCTACGAATGGGCCGGCGACTATGCAGTAGTTTCATTTGCAGTCGTCCTTCAGCAACCAATTGGTGCAACCGACTTGGTATCAGATCCCGCCCTCTCCAAGAGCAGCGTCGGTCAGGATGGTTTCGTTTACTATCAATCCACGCCACAGCCTCTTGCAGCGGGGCAATCTTTCACTCTGACTGCCGATTATCAGAAAGCGACCGATGCCTTAAGCACCACCGGGCTTCCGGTTCAACCGACGCAACCGCTTAATGGGAGCACGCCCGGTCGCGTCACAATGAGCAGTATCCTACCGTGGGTATTGGCAGGAATTGGAGGAGCTCTGATCGTTGTTGGTATAGTGGGTGGTCTTTATTTGTGGAAAAGCGGCACGCGCCGTTCATCTGCTTCACGTAAACGTCACGCACAACCACAACAGGCAAGCGAAACCAGTGAGGTTTACTGCCATCAATGCGGTAAGCGTGCTCAACCGGGCGATGTGTTCTGCCGCACGTGTGGGATGCGTTTAAAGGCGGAAACAAAGAAAACAGTTTAATGAAGAATCAGTCGAGAGGGTCCAAATCGCCCTTCTATATTGAGGTGCTATAATTCATTCCATGATTGACTTTATCCGAAATCTATTTACTGTCAATCATGAGATCATCTATTTCATCTACGGATTGATGTTCTTCGTGCTGGGCCTGGCGATTGCCCTGCAGTCCAGGCATTCATCCCATCTGGACCTGGCGCGCAGCGTGAATTGGCTGGCTGCCTTTGGTTTCCTGCATGGGTTTCACGAATGGGGCGACCTCTTTATCCCATTGCAGGCCGAATACCTTGCTCCCGGAATCATCCTTTATCTGCAATATTTCCATCTCCTGCTGCTGGCTGTCTCTTTTGCCTGCCTGTATGGGTTTGGGCTAGCCCTGCTGGAGCCATTGAAGCACCGCCGCTGGCTGCACCTCGTTTTTGCAGCCCTTTTGGTCGGCTGGCTGGTGCTCTCTTTATTCCCTTTCAGGGTCTGGTTCACTGATTTTAATACCTGGTATAACGCCGTAAATGCGCTGACTCGTTACTTCATCGGCCTGCCGAGTGGATTGCTAGCCGCCTATGCCTTGCGTGAACACACCCTCAAACGGATCACCCCCTACAATGTGCCCCGGATCGTACGGGCCTTGCAGCTTTCCGGGATTGCCATGGCAATCTATGCGCTGGCAGCCGGATTGATCGGTCCGCCGGTCTCCTTTTTTCCAGGGAACTGGTTGAATACAGACACCTTCACCCGCTTCCTGCTTGTTCCTCCCCAACTCGTCCGGGCATTGATCGGCTTGGTAATGGCTATGACCACGATCAGGTTCTTGGAAATTTTCGACGTTGAGACCAGTCGCCAGATCGAAGCCATGGAACAGGAACGCATGCTGGCAGATGAACGCGAGCGGATTGCCCGTGAACTGCACGATGGTACCATCCAGAAAGTGTATACGGCCGGATTGCTCATCCGCTCCGCCGAGAAACTTGCTGTACAGGACACCCCGCTGGCTGGTCGCCTGGCGACCGCTGTTGGCGTACTGGACGATGCCATCGGCGATTTGCGTCAGAACTTGAGCCAGTTGCACGCCCCGGCAAATTCCCCAGAACCCCTGAAGCTTGCCATTCAAAAGCTGGCCACTGACCCGCGCTTCAGCTCGCTGGTGGCTGTGGACCTGGATCTGGATCTGCCCGATTCATGTTTCCTCACCCCCGAGCGTAACATCCATGTCATGGCAATCCTCCAAGAAGCCCTGGCAAACATTGTCCGGCATGCCCATGCCCGGCATGTCACAGTTACGGCTGACTGCAGGGGAGATCGCCTGCGATGATGGTCAAGGATGATGGGATTGGCCTGCCGGTAGCAGGTTGATGGGGGGCACGGCCTGCGGAACATGCGCGACCGGGCCTCCCTGCTGCACGGGCATCTGGCAGTTGATAAATTGGATAAGGGCACCTGCGTCACCCTGGACATCCCATTGGAATGCAATCGATGATCAGAGATTCCAGTGGTATTGGTTGACGATCATGCCCTGGTGCGGTTGGGATTGAAAACCCTCATCAATGACCAGGCCGACATGGAAGTGATCGGTGAAGCTGGGACGGCTCAGGAGGCTTTGCAGGCGGTCGAGCGTCTTCACCCGCAGGTGGTGCTGATGGACATCCGTCTGCCCGGCGAAGGCGGCCTGGAGGCCACCCGCCAGATCGTCAGACCGTTTCCCAGAGACCAAAGTCGTCATGCTAACCTCCTTTGCGGACGAAGAGCTGGTCATGAGCGCCATCCGGGCTGGAGCTGTTGGTTATCTGTTGAAAGAAGTGGGTAACGAGGAAGTCCTGAGTGGAATCCGCGCCGCTGCGCAGGGAAATTCAGTGATGGACGCGGCCACCACGAGCCGTTTATTTGCCCGCGTGCGGGCCGCCGAGCGCAAGGAGGAGGAAGATGCCTTCCGCGACCTGACCGAGCGGGAAATGGCGGTGCTCTATGAAGTGGGTCAGGGCAAGACCAATGCTGAGATCGCCCAGAGCCTCAATCTCAGTGAAAAGACCGCCCGCAACTACGTCAGCGCCATCCTGGAGAAGCTTCACCTGTCCAACCGCATCGAATTGGCGACTTATGCCGTCAAGTATCATCTGTCCGAGCGTATGAAACGGGAATAAACCGCTGGAATAAAAAAAGACGGCGAAGTAACTCGCCGTCTTTTTGATAGTTCCGAACCTGCTACGCCTCGGCTCCCTTGGGAGATCGGATAGGCAATTTTTCAATTTTTTCCTTTTTCTGATTCAACAGCGATCCGAGCCACGGTATCAGGACGTAATCCGCACCGAAGTAGCCGGCGACTTTCCACGCCAGGACCAGCAGGATCGAGAGAGCGAAGAACATCGGGTTGACGCTGGCAGAACCGGCCATCATGAAATTCCAGTTCATAAAACCGCCCATGAAAGCCGCAAAACCTGTGAAGATACCCAGGATCATGGCGACACCGACCAGGAATTCACCGACCGATACCAGCTTGGCAAACCAGGTGTATGCCTGGACGTTCAGCAGGAACTGCAGGAAGGTCCGATACCAAGCGTAGTGAATGGGAGCATTCCCGGTGGCGGGGATGGCAACGGCACCCACCCAGAAACCCTTGAGAGCCGCGCCGGTCTGCATCCAGGCCGGGCTCTCGAGCTTGTGCAAGGAAGCCATCACCCACTGCCAGCCAATCCAAACACGAATCGGCAGCCAGATCAGGCCAGCCAGCGGGTGGTTGAAAAGCTTGGTGATGAATGATGGGGTCTGGATGACTTCGCCCTTGCGGGTGGTAACTAGCGTTGATCATTTTATTCTCCTTAGTGATATAAGATAGGTTATAGATGATTTGATCTTACACCCCTAAATTTACGACAATTTGTCTCTGATTTGCAGTGTCGGATGACCCTAATTTAATGGGACGGGTGACCCGATTATCTTCCATCATAGGATAGCCCTGTTCCTGACTGAGCTGATTATATTTTCCATGCGTATCGGGTTAGTTCATTAGTATTAATCGTGTAAAATATTTCATGTTCTCACCTTGCGTTAATCTACATATGTAAAATTACCTTGGAACTTGAGCGAAGGAAATTTGGAGGTATGTAATGCAGAAATCCCCACAGACTGGTATTCTTCAAGGCCGTGCGAAATTCATTGTGGGCGGCCTGCTCATCCTGGCAGCGGTGATCTACCTTATCGTTTCAGCCACGCAGGCTAATGCCGAATATTTTATGACCGTGAATGAATTAAAATCGAAAGGCAACAGTCTGGTTGGACGCAGTTTGCGCATCTCTGGTGCGGTTATTGGTAATACCATCCAATATGATCCACAGACGATGAATTTATCTTTTGATATTGCCCACGTTCCCGGCGATAACGCTGCCATTGAAATGGGTGGCGGCTTGGCTGCCGTGCTCCACTCAGCGGTCACGGACCTGACGCGGACTCGCCTGACCATTGTCTACAATGGTCCAAAACCCGACCTGCTGCGTGACGAGGCGCAGGCTGATCATCACCGGTCATCTGGGTGAGGATGGCATCTTCCATGCCGATGAGCTTTTGCTAAAGTGCCCCACCAAATATCAGGAAGCCATTCCCAGCCAGGTTGCAACCGGAAATTAGATCATGATCGGTCGTTACTGGAATTACCTATAATCAGTCTGTTGACAAGTAACAGATCTTCTTTAGGAGCCTTCATGCTTGCACAATTCGGCTTTGGCGTTTTCGTGCTGACATTCCTGCTGGCACTTTTTAGTGTGGGTGCGGCAGTTGCAGGATACTTTAGCAAGTCTGACCGCTGGGTGGAAACCGCCCGGCGTGGCATGCTTATTATCCTTCCCGCTTATCACACTGGCGGTCATAACACTTGCCTACCTGCTCGTCACAGGACATTATGAACTTCAATATGTCTACTCGGTGACAAGCAACGACATGCCCTTTTATCTCAAAATTACTGCCTTGTGGGGGGGACAGGCCGGGTCGCTCGTCCTGTGGTCGTGGCTGATGTCTGCTTTCGCCTCGGCTGTTACCCTACGCAAATGGGAACGCGACCGGGAACTGCTGCCCTGGGTTATCGTGGTGACTTCGGTCACGCTGGCCTTTTTCCTGTCACTTTCCATTCTCTATGAGAACCCATTTGCCCGCTGGTGGCAAACTGCCGACTGGTGAATTTGTACGCGCATATGTTTGCACCTGCCGGAGCCATTCCTGTTAACTCCTTCGGATGGACAGGGTTTGAACCCGCTCCTTCGCCATCCCGGTATGATCATCCACCCGCCAATGCTGTACCTGGGCTTTGTTGCTTTCGTCATTCCGTTTGCGTTCGCCATAGCTGCGCTGGTTACTGGCCGTTCAGACGATCGCTGGATTCGTCTCACCCGCCGCTGGACATTGGTCGCCTGGTTGTTCCTGTCTCTCGGCCTGGTGCTGGGGATGCGCTGGGCTTACGATGTGCTTGGCTGGGGTGGTTACTGGGCCTGGGACCCGGTAGAAATTGCCGCCCTGATGCCCTGGCTGACCGGTACGGCTTTCCTGCACTCGGTCATGATCCAGGAAAAGCGCGGCATGTTCAAACAATGGAACATGCTGCTAATCATCTTGACCTATGCCCTGGTCATCTTCGGCACCTTCCTGACCCGCTCCGGTGTGCTTTCTTCAGTCCATGCTTTTGCTCAAAGTGCCATCGGACCGATGTTCTTTGCCTTTATTGGGATCACCTTTGTCACATCAGTTGCCCTATTAATTTATCGCTGGAAAGACTTGCGAGCTGAGGTCGAGATGTCACTCACTGTTTTCACGCGAGGCGCTTTTCCTGCTCAATAACCTCCTGTTCATGGGCGTTCTGATCGTCTGCTTCTGGGGAGTGATCTTTCCCTTGATCTCGGAACTGGTGACAGGTCAGAAAGTGACCGTTGGGCCCCCATTCTATCATGCGTGCCAATGGCCGTTGTTCGGTGCATTGATGGCTTTAATGGGGATCGCCCCGCTTTCGGCCTGGGGCAGATCCACCTTACAAGACATTGGGGCGTGCCCTGTGGAAGCCATCCATCCCTACAGTGATCGTCCCGATGGTGTTGGCTATCCTGGGAGTGCGCAACTGGATTGCGCTGGTCGGGTTTACGTTGGTGGCATTTGTGATCTTCGTGACATTGTTTGAGTTCTGGCGAGGGGTACGCGCCCGGCAAAGAAAGAGTAACGAGAATTTTCTGGTCGCCCTCTGGCAACTCGCTGGACGCAATCGCCGCCGTTATGGTGGTTACTTGATCCATCTCAGCATGGTGGTAATGGCCATCGGTATCCTGGGCATGGAAGCTTTACCAAACCACTACGCAAAAAACGCTGGCGGTTGGCGAAAATATCCAGATTGCCGGGTATACCCTTCGCTATGACTCTTTGGCGCAATTCCCTTATACAGACGGGCGTATTGTGACGCGCGCTATCGTTAGCGTTTTCCGGGGTGGCAAGTATCTGGGTGAACTCTATCCCCGCTATGATTATTACCCGAGCGGGCAGCCGATGACGATCGCCGGGGTGCGCTCCACCCTGGCAGATGATCTGTATGTGGTATTGGTTAATTGGGAGAACGTCTCGGCAGCCCAGGCACCTTTTAAGGTATATCATAACCCACTGATCAACTGGCTTTGGATCGGCAGTCTGATGTTCATTCTTCGGATTCCTGGTTGCGGCATGGCCGGAACGCGAGGAAGAAAGGCAGGAAGGAAAATAATGAAAATAAGAAATATTATTCTTCTTGCTCTTTACTTCTTGCTAGTTTCTACTGCCCTTATTCCTAGCGTTGCAGTCTATGCCCAGCAGCCAACACCCTCCGATGACCAGGTGAATGCCATCGCCCGTCAGTTGTTCTGCCCGGTCTGCGAGAATACGCCGCTGGATGTTTGTCCTACCACTGCCTGTCATCAGTGGCGCGATACTCATCCGGCAGATGCTGGCAGAAGGGAAATCAGCCGCAGAAATCAAGCAATATTTTGTGGACTATTATGGAGCCCGTGTCCTGTCTGAACCGCCACGCACGGGAATTAACTGGCTGGTTTATGTCGTCCCACCACTGGCATTTTTGGCCGGGGTCTACCTGCTCTTCCTGGCATTCCGGACCTGGAAACGGCTGTCGAAGGAACCGTTATCGGGAGCAGATCATTCGTCATCGTCTGGGTCAGGATCTGAGCCTGACAAAGGATCCCATAACGGTGCAGATGATGAGTATGTAATCCGCTTTGAAGAAGAACTACGTAAGAGACAGTAATTAAGGCTGTAATGGGAAAAATGAAGTCTTTGAATTGCCCAAATTGTGGAAGTCCAAATCTTACGAAGATTGACGAAGTGACATACAAGTGTAACCATTGTGAGTCAATCTCAGTTGTAGAAAAAGACCCGGACAAGAATACATATGTTCAAGTCTTATCTGAGAATGTCACCTCTCCGAATCAAGAGGGCTATCTCGGCGCAGCGTCCCACTCTGGGCGCAGATCTTCGTCTGGATTGGCTTATTGGGTCTGCTCGGCCTGCTGGCAGCTAGTTGCTGAAGGCCAAGAACCCAATCCTGGGTGTCGGCTCAACTGTGCCAGATTTCACGCTGCCCTTATTCAGCGGATATGAATACAATGGCGCATCGGAAGTTAAACTCTCCGATCTGAAGGGCAAAGTGGTGGTGGTAAATTTTTGGGCATCCTGGTGCCAGCCATGCAGAACTGAAGCGGCGGACCTGGAAACTGCCTGGCGTTCCTACGAGAAAAAGGCAAGGTGTTTTTCTGGGCGTGGATTACGTGGATACCGAGACGGAAGCACGTTCTTATATGACCGATTTTCATACTAAGTTATCCCAATGGCCCCGACATGGGGGCGCGTATCTCGCAAATATTCAACCGCAACCTGGGAGTGCCGGAAACTTATGTGGTTGACCAGCAAGGTATCCTGCGCTTCATCCAAATTGGACCATTCCAATCCGTAGCGGAAATCCAGTCCGTCATCGATCCATTATTGTCGGGGAGGTAATATTTTATGGAACCGGTTGCCATTTTCCTGCTTCTAATCTTACTCGCTTTTATCGTGCTCTTCGTTACCCGTCCATTTTTTAAACGGCGGCGCTCCGAGATGCAGCTGAGAGCAGCCACGAAATTTCGTCCCTGTTAGCCGAACGTGAACGACTGTTAACTGCATTGCAGGAATTGGATTTCGACCAATCTCTCGGTAAAATCCCTGCTGAAGATTACCCCGCCCAGCGTGCAATGTTGCTTCATAAAGGTGCAGAAGTGCTGCGCCAGTTGGATACGCTCACCCCAGGGTCGCAAACATGACGGAGAATAGCTGAGGGTTCTGTCAGTGCAGCCAAACCAGTTGCTCCGCTTTCTGATGACGATCTTGAAGATTTGCTTGCAAAACGCCGCATACGCACGGAAAGATAAGACTGCTGGTTTTTGTCCGAAGTGTGGTAAACCTGTTCTGCAATCGGATGTTTTCTGCCCATCCTGTGGTAAGTACATTGAAATCATTTTGACAGTCTCATTGAAACTCGTGCTCTCCACCTCTACCAGGAACATTTTTGGATGGCTATCTCGTAAACGAAAAGGATCCTTCATGAAATTCCGCTTGAGCATTCTTGTTATTCTTCTCTCCCTCTCCCTCGCTGCTTGTTCCCTGGCCGAGGATATCACCCCGCCGGCCGTCTACTTTTCGCCGACTTCCATAGTCGACGATCGTCCCAGCCTCACCAGACGCCGGAACCTCCTTCGACAGCCAACTGACCTCACAGCCAACCTCCAGAATCAGTCACTACAACCACTGATCTCCACTCCTGGATGCATCCAACGGCGTGACCACCCCCTCTAGCGGAGGTCAGTCCCACCGCTCAGCCTAGTGTGGTGGTAATTAACGGAACAGTGACTGTTGCTTCCGGCGCAGCCATCCCGGATGGCACTATTGCAACCCTGTTGGTGTATCACACCACCTCCGGACAGGAAACGCAAACGCTGACAACTCCCATTTTGCCAGATGGAAAATATGAATTTTCCAATGTCCCTGCAGATACCAACACTGTCTACCTGGTCACTGTGGATTATAGCGGTGTTACATATTATTCCGTCCCAGTAAATTTCGATGGGACACTCTCCAGTTTGATATGCCCATCACTGTCTACGAATACACAGCACCGATCTGAATGTTCTCACCATCACCCAGGCTCACCTGCAATTTGATTTTTCAACCGCCGGAAAGGTACAGGTAATGGTGCTCTATGTGATCAGTAATCCTGGCGGGAATGCCATCACCGTTACCAGCGACGGGACCAGTGTGCCGTTCATTCAAATCCCTGAAGGCGCTCAAAGTGCTAAATTTCCAATTGGCCAGAGCAGTTCGCCTTTATTGAGCGCAACCAATGGTTTTGCGTTATTACCGGGCGCTGATCTGCAATATGGGATTATTACTACATTCAATCTTCCTTACACAAACCGCCTGGTATTTACCCAGCCATTCAGCCTACCGGTTTCTTCTGCAACCATCATCGTGCCAGAGGGTGTCAAAGTTACGCAGTGACCAATTAACCGATGCCGGTACGCAAGGTTCAACCGGCACAACCTATCATCTATATCAAGCAGCAGCCTGGCATCCGGCAGCACGCTGACCCTGACGATCTCCGGCATGCCAGGGGATAAGACAACCACCGGTTTCGTGCTCGACCAGCACACATGGCTGCTGATCGGAGTGGGTGCGTTAGGCGTGGTACTGATTGGCCTTGGGATCTTTCTCTTCCTGCGCGACCGCAGACTCAAGAAGTTGGAAGAGGAATTGAAGGCGATGAGGAAGAAGAGCGAAGAAGATGCCTTGGGAGATGATCGCGAAGGCATCATGGATGCCATTATCACGCTGGATGATCAATATAAAGCCGGAGACATTTCAAAAGAAGCCTACGAAAAGCGCCGGGACGAATTGAAAGACCGGCTTAAAAACCTGGGTTAATATCCATGTAAGGTGTTCATCTGTGGTTTCAAGGAGACACGGATTGAACCTGCGAAGAATATTCGATATAACTGCATGATTTCCGTCAAAAAGCTTGTCAAACGTTTTGGATTAAAAACCGTCCTGCGCGGCTTGGATTTTGAGGTTCAGGAAGGGGAATTTGTGGCCTTGCTCGGTCCGAATGGAGCTGGCAAGACCACATTCCTGCGCATCCTGGCTTCGCTTTCGCGACCTTCGTTTGGTGATGTCCGAGTTGCAGGTTACCGCCTTCCAGTCCAGAGGCGGCCGCAGTCCGCCGCAACCTGGGAGTGGTCTCCCACCTGCCGCTGCTGTATGGTGACCTGACTGCTGAGGAAAACTTGCGATTCTATGGAAAGATGTATGGCGTGTTGAAACTGCGCAGTCGGATCGATGAGATCCTCGATCTGGTGGGATTGACCTCCCGCCGCCGCGACCTGGTGCGGACTTTTTCGCGCGGCATGCAGCAGCGTCTCGCCATCGGACGGGCCATCCTGCATGACCCGGATGTGCTGCTGTTCGACGAACCACACACCGGTCTCGACCAGGATGCCTGCGATATGCTCGACCGTCTCCTGCGCGAGGTGGCGGGACAGGGCCGGACGGTGGTTATGACCTCGCATGACCTGGCACGGGTGGAAGACCTTGCGTCGCGCTTTGATGTGCTCTCGCGGGGGATCATCTCAGCTTCGGTCAGACGAAATGAAATGGGTAAAAATAACTTGCTTGATTTTTACCGTCAAGGCGTTGGCAGGTAACAGCATGAGCAATAATCCAACAGATCGCAGGGCAAAAACCAGCGTCCAGATTTTATTGGTGCCATCGGTGCAATTGTCTGGAAAGACCTGGCGGCCGAACTGCGCTCGCGGGAACTTCTCTCGGCCATGCTGGTTTTTGCCCTGCTGGTCATCCTGATCTTCAATTTCGCCCTTGAACTGGATCCAGGAACGCGTCGGGTGGCCACTCCGGGAATTTTGTGGGCCACTTTTGCCTTTGCCGGAACGCTGGGCCTGAACCGCTCGATGGCGGTCGAAAAAGACCGCGGCTGCCTCGATGGTCTCTTGCTCGCCCCGGTGGACCGCTCGGCAATCTATTTTGGCAAAACGATCAGCAACCTGGCTTTCATGCTTATCGTCGAAGTGGTTGTCCTGCCGGTATACAGCGTGTTGTACAACACGAACCTGTTCAATCCCGGGTTGATTGTCGTCATCCTGCTCGGTTCGATTGGATATGTTGCCGTGGGAACTTTGCTATCCAGCATGGCAGTCCAGACCCGCACCCGGGATGTGCTGCTGCCGATCCTGTTATTCCCGGTCGTTATCCCCATCCTGATCGCGGCAGTCAAAGCCAGCAGTGGTTTCCTGCAAGGCCTGGCATTGACGGAAGTTATGCCTTATATCAACCTGCTTATTGTTTATGATGTGATTTTTATTGCTGCCGCTTACATGGTATTCGATTATGTGGTCGAAGAATAGAATGAGCACCCTCTGTGCCCACTATATTGGAGAAAAATATGAAACCTCAACCGATTGCTTTAAAAGTGCTCAACGTTGTCTCTGTTCTTGCTCTTCCTGGCTGCTCTCGGCATGGTGTTCCTGTACGCACCACTGGAAGTGACCATGAACTATGTTCAGAAAATATTCTATTTCCACATTGCCAATGCCTGGGTTGGGATGCTTGGTTTCATTGCTGCGGCTGTAGCCGGGGTGATCTACCTGGTCAAACATGACCAGAAATGGGATATCATCGAATTGGCTGCCGTGGAAATAAGCCTGGTGTTCTTCTTTATAACCATTGTCGCAGGTTCCATCTGGGCACGTCCCACCTGGGGCGCTTACTGGACCTGGGAACCGCGCCTGACCACCGCCGCCATCCTCGAGATGGTTTATATCGCCTACCTCCTGCTGCGCCAGGGTATCGACGACCCAGACCGGCGTGCCCGATTCAGCGCAGTCTACACACTTATCGGTGCGATCAGCGTGCCGATCACCTTCATGTCTATCCGGCTTGTTCCGCACCATCCATCCGGTGGTTATCGGGACGAACTCCTCCGCCACCCAGGGAGTTTTGATATGACCTCAAAAATGCTCGTCACCATGTTCTTCGCCCTGTTTACCTTCTCGGTCATCTTCGTCAACCTGTTCTGGCACCGCATCCGCCTGGGCCAGCTTGCGCAACAGGTTGAACAACTCAAACTTGAAGAATTGCAATAAAGGATTTGACCATGATTGAATATGCCATCTCGATAAAATACATGCTTGCGGGATACGCGGTGATCCTCACCGTGCTTGCACTTTACCTCGTCAGTCTAATCATTCGCTGGCGCAACCTAGAGCGGGATTTACATACACTCAAAAAAATCTATAAAAAGTCTGTCTAGGAATTGTCACTTGGGGGTGTTCCCATAAACCTACCTCTATCACAAGATTTTTTATAAGAACTGAAGGAAGATTGGTAAGATAAGCAAACGTCGGCTAAAATGATGACGGCTTATATGTCAGAGATATGGGGGCTCGCTTCCTGGATGGCTGGATGGCAATCACCCTTCTATTTATTTCTTACAGCTACATCTACGTTTGGGACCTGACGCATTTCTGCCAAGACAGAAGAACATCCAGGTCCAGATCCCTTCGTTGTCAATGCATAAGATTACAATTCCTATGTATTATGGTCGATCAGCATGCTGGAAAAAAAAGTTGCTTGTTCAATTAAAAGTGCTGATTAAGCATATCAATCGGCCGCGAGATTTGCGCCGTCTGCGGAACAACTCTATCGACAAGTGGTTGGTCACCAGACCATGCATAATCGGAGATGACAATCCTGCTGCTTGCTGAAGGGGTTCATGTGATGTTTTTCAAATCCGAATCCGCCCAGCGGGGAGTAGGATGTTGCTTGTGGAACAAATATGGGTGTCTCAACGTCTCTTCGATATACAACATTATAAGAGGAGAATATATGTTGCGTAAAACATTGTCCCTTGTCACTTTTACTTTGGTGCTCATCCTCACAGCTGCATGTAACTCTTCCAAACAGGTTAGCTTGACTACCGCTGAGAAGGGCAGCCAGGTGGATGTCAAGGTGGGAGATCAAATTGTCATTACCCTTGACGGCAACCCATCCACCGGATATACCTGGGAATCACTGGATTTGGATACGACCATTTTCGAGCAGGTCGGTGAGCCCGCATTTAGTCAGCAGCAACCCAGGCCTGGTCGGGGCGGGTGGGTACCTTACCTTGACATTCAAAGCTGTGAAGGCGGGGACGGCTACCTTACGCTGGTATACCATCGCCCCTGGGAAACAGGGGTAGACCCATCTGGACACGTTCGCTGTAACGGTGACAGTGAAGTAAGCCAAACCATACAGTGAAATCAATTGAAATGCGGAGGCACTTGTCTCCGCATTTGCTTTTATAATACTGACATTATCGCAAAGGAATTGTGAAACCACTTGCAAAAACAAAAACGTACCGAGTCCCCTATAGCAAGTCGTTCCTGGAATTTACGTGCCCACACGATGCAAGCGGACCATGATCGTGTCGCAACCGGCGGAACCTTTGAAGGACGTGCCGAAGGCGATCAAGAAGCGCTTAGCCCGTCCGGTCGGGACAAAACCGCTCCACGAACTTGCTATCCGGGGGGACAAGCGTATGCATTGTTTTCACTGATAATACCCGCAGCTGCCCGGATCATCTACTGGTCCCAGCCTATACTAGCTGAATTGGAAAAGGCAGGCGTAAAGGACGAAAATATTACCCTTCTATGCGCGACCGGCATGCACCGGATCTCGACACGCGAAGAAAAGGTTACCAAGCTGGGAGCCGGAATTGTAAAGCGCTTACAGAGTTGCTGATAATGAACCGCAAAATCCGCATGTCTTGGTGGACCTGGGGGTTATGTCTGGCAATGTGCCGGTTAATATGCATCGCGCCGTTGTGGAAGCAGACCTGGTTATCGCAACGGGTATCGTGGAGCCACACCAGTATGCGGGATATTCGGGTGGATGTAAAACAGTGGCTATCGGTGCAGCTGGGAGAAGATTTTATCGCCTACACGCATGGACCGACCTTCATTGACAACCCTCTTACCCGCCTGGGCCAGATCGAAGGGAACCCATTCCAGGAGGCCGTCACCGAAGCTGCCCGGCGCGTAAACTAACCTTTATTGTAAATGTCGTCCTGAATGATGATAAGCGAGTCCTTTGTGTTCAGGCAGGCGAGCCGAACCAGACTTTCCAAAAACTGGTCACATTTGCCAAATCCATCTACGAAGTCCCCATTCCACATCAATACGATATTGCCATTGGCGGGGTCGGTTTCCCGAAAGATACCAACCTTTACCAGGCAAGCCGGGCTGCCTCTTACCTTTTCTTCGCGCCAATACCAGTGGTCCGAAAAGGCGGAATTATCATCATCCCTGCTCGCTGCGAAGAAGGAGCCGGATCCGGAGTTGGTGAACAGCGTTTCCTGACTGCCATGCGGGATGCGCCAAATATCCAGTTCATTCTGGATGACGCCCGGCGCAATGGATACCCGCCTGGCCAACAGCGCGCGTTTATCATGGCAAAGGTTCTGGAGCAAGCACGTGTTATAATTGTAGGGAGTGAATGCCCTGATCTGGTGGCAGACTGCAAAATGATCCCCGCAGCTACGATGGAGGATGCGTTGGCACTGCCGAAAATGAAGTTGGAAATTCCTGCGATGTGCTGGTTGTTGCCTCATGCATTACTCACGCTTCCGGTCATTAGTTCATAACATCCGTCTTGGCAACCTGGATGAAGCGTACGCCTGCAATACGCATGTGGTCATGCACCACTACAAGTCCACCTTTACAATCCTTCGCCAGCCCATGCCTCTTCCCATTTTGCCAAGCACGACCATGAGTTAGGTCGCGTGTCGCATTCTTGCGATGGTAAATCGTCACTACTAAGAATTCTTCCGGAATTTTACCCCGGATCTTTTCCCGCATGTTATTAGAAATTTATCGAGAGACAATACTCAATAATTCAAATTTCCCATTTAATAGTATAATCGCCCGAACCAAGGTAGAGATGACCTGGATCTACTTCGCCAATTCCAGCAATAATATCAGGAAAAATAACGATCTCCGAGATGACGTTGGGCGAAGCCTGCCAGATTGATTAATGGAAATATAACCTGGCGAAACGCCCAATGCATTCGTGGAGGGCGTTTTTTTAATTCTTCTTCAACCGATACCAACATACTGGGTAAAATCCACCAAAGGAGATTGAACAATGAGTAAAATAATCATTCCGCCCGGCTACCAGTCTGCACAGGATGTCAGGCAAACTGAGAAAGCCATCAAACTGGTCAAAGATTTCTTTGAAAGCAATCTAGCCGCCGAACTTCGGCTCAGCCGGGTGACCGCGCCTCTATTCGTGCTAAAGGGGACAGGCATCAATGATGACTTGAACGGTATCGAGACGCCAATTTCATTCCTGATCAACGATATGAATGGTTTTACGGCAGAAATTGTCCAATCCCTGGCAAAGTGGAAACGCATGAAATTGGCTGACTATGATATTCCGAATGGATATGGTCTTTATACTGATATGAATGCAGTCCGCCCATGCGAAGAATTGGACAACCTTCATTCGCTCTATGTGGATCAATGGGATTGGGAGCGGGTGATCCAACGGGATGAAAGGACACTTGATTTCCTGAAAGAGATCGTCCGGCGAATCTATTCCGTTATTAAACGGACTGAGTTCTATGTATACGATAATTATCCGTTCCTGAAACCGGAATTGCCCGACTCGATCACTTTTATCCACTCCGAGGATTTACAAAAGGAGTACCCTCATTTAACGCCCCGGCAACGGGAAGAGGAGGCTGCCAAGAAATTTGGGGCGATTTTCATCATTGGCATTGGTGCTCCCCTTGCCGATGGACATCCTCACGATGGGCGGGCGCCAGATTACGACGACTGGACAACTGAGACCTTGAAAGGTTATAAGGGTTTGAACGGAGATATTATCGTCTGGAACACAGTGCTTCAGCGCGCCTTTGAATTGTCATCTATGGGAATTCGGGTTGATCGTGATACCCTTATACGACAACTTGATCTGACTGGTACACAGGAGCGAATGGGTCTTTTGTTCCACAAACGTCTGTTGAATGACGAATTGCCCTTCTCTATCGGTGGTGGCATCGGCCAGTCCCGCCTGTGCATGTACTACCTGCGCAAAGCACACATCGGTGAAATCCAGGTGGGCATCTGGCCTTCGGAGATGATCGCAACCTGTAAGAAGCACAATATTTCGCTGCTTTAAACCGTGTGTCATGACGGTCGTTACGTCCAAATGAACACAAAAAGGTTAAGGGTATAATTCCCTTAATTTTACTCTTTTCAAATGGAGAAATTCGTCATGGAAACCAAGGATCTCATCGTGATCGGTGCCGGGCCTGCTGGCTATGTGGCTGCCATCCGCGCTGCGCAGTTGGGACTTAAAACCGCCATCGTCGACAAACAATGGCTGGGTGGCGTTTGTTTGAACATTGGCTGCATCCCTTCCAAGGCTCTGCTGCGTAATGCTGAAATCGCGCATACCCTGCGTGAGCGCGGCAAGGAATTTGGCTTTTCGTTCGAGAACCTTAAACTGGATTACGCCGCGGCAGTCAAACGCTCGCGCCAGGTATCGGATCGCCTGGTTAAAGGCGTTGGCTTTTTGATGAAGAAAAACAACATCTCCGTTTTCATGGGAACAGCGAAGCTGACAACTGATGCTTCATCTACGCTCAGAACTGTTACCGTCACCGATAAAGACGGCAAACTGACCGAGTTATCCGCCAAAAACATCATCGTGGCAACTGGCGCTTCCGCCGCAGTACCCGGCGCGTGGAAAGTGGATGGCGAGAAAGTCGTCACCTATCGGGAAGCGATTTTGCAGGAAAAATTGCCCAAGAGTGCGATCATCATCGGAGCGGGTGCCATTGGGATGGAGTTCGCCACCGTCTGGAATTCCTACGGCGTGGAAGTGACCGTGGTGGAGATGCTTCCGCATATCCTGCCGCTGGAGGATGAGGAAGCTCGCGCCGAAGTGGCCAAGGCATTCACCAAGCGCGGTGTGAAACTGTTGGCAGGGCACAAGGTCGAGGCAGTTGAAACCACAAAGACGGGTGTCAAGGTCACGGTGTCAGCTGAGGGCGCGACCAAAGTGCTCGAAGCGGAACAGGCACTGGTGGCAATCGGTTTCCGCCCCAATTCCAAAGGCCTGGGGTTGGAAGAAGCCGGCGTCAAAATCAGTGAGCGCGGATTTGTCGAAATTGACGAAAAGATGGCGACCAATGTCCCGGGCATCTGGGCGATCGGCGACGTGACCGGCAAACTGATGCTGGCGCATGTCGGCTCGGCGATGGGCATTGTCTGCGCCGAAAATATTGCCGGACACGAGACGGTCACGCTCGATTACGAGATGATGCCGCGCGCCACCTACTGCCAGCCGCAGGTTGCTTCGTTTGGGATGACCGAAGCCCAGGCGAAGGAACGCGGCTATACCGTGAAGATCGGGCGTTTCCCCTTCCAGGCCAACGGCAAGGCGCTGGGATTGGGCGATTACGCCGGTTGGGTCAAACTGGTGGTGGACGAGAAATACGGCGAGATCCTGGGCGCTTCCATGGTCGGCCCGGAAGTGACCGAACTGCTGCCCGAACTGACCCTGGCGCACATGCTGGAACTGACTCCGGCCGAAATTGCCCGCAACGTCCATGCCCACCCGACTCTTTCCGAGGCGCTGATGGAAGCTGCGCATGTCCTTGAGGGGAGCGCGATACACATCTAATCTTCAGTAGGGGTGATCCCCTCCAAGAGGAGTTGGTCACTCCTGATTGATACAGACTACTCAGCCCTTCATTGGGCGTTGAAGGACAAGTATACAAAGGCTGGCTCCGTGAAGGGCTGGCCCTTTGATTCTGAGGATGGAATACCTGTCTTGCGGGAGCTTGACATTTGAAATAATACGTTGTAGAATACTCTATATAATAGAGTTCTCTATAATGAACAATTCATAAGGAGTGAGCCATGAACATATCCTCAAGTGAAGCGGAAGAAGCCCTGTCAGCCATCCGAGCCATGATGCAGAAGACCCGCCGAGCCATTTCAACCAGTGGGGCGCATATATTCCTCATTGTCTGGGGCATCATCTGGTTGCTTGGGTTCATAAATTCCCAGTTTCTGCCCAATCAAATTGCATCCTATGTTTGGATGGGGCTGAATATCCTTGGGGGGATCCTTTCGGCCTTTATCGGGATAAGAATGAACCAGGGTGTGCGCAGTTCCGCACCCACCACATCCGGGAAGCGGATTGCCTTCTTCTGGTTGCTATTATTCTTTTACTGCGTTGCAGCTATCGCTGTCGCCTGGCCGGCGGACGGCAAGCAACTGGCGATGTTTATCATCCTCTTTGTCATGGTCGGCTGGATCGCGATGGGCCTGCTGCTCTCCTTTATCTCAGCCTGGTGGGGACTAGCTCTGACCGCCCTGGCATTAATCGGTTACTTCCTCCTGCCCGATTTCTTCTACCTGTGTATGGCTTTTCTGGGTGGCGGCGGGATGATCGCCCTCGGTATCTACATCCGCTTCAGTTGGTAGACCCATGAAGGAATTCAACGAAACCATCCACCAACCGGTACGCCTGCGCATCATGGCTGCCTTGGTGATCCTGGAACCAGGCAAGGAAGTGGACTTTTCCTATCTACGTGACCTGCTGGAAGTCACTGACGGTAACCTGGGTGCTCACCTGCGTAAGCTGGAAGAGGCGAGCTACATCGCAGTCAGTAAGACATTCGTCAACCGCAAGCCGCGCACCTATGTCTGCGTCACTGCCAAGGGCCGCAAAGTGTTCAACGAGCACGTGGCGGCACTGGAATTGATTTTGAAAAGCAATTGAGGTAATAAATGGACACCATCGTAAAAGTTGAAAGTCTACGGAAAACCTACCGCGAGGTCGTTGCTGTGGACGAGGTCTCTTTTGAAGTCCATGAAGGTGAGATCTTCGGGATGGTCGGACCGAACGGGGCTGGTAAAACCACCACCATCGAATGCCTGGAAGGGCTGCGCAAACCAGACCGGGGGACGGTGCGCGTCCTTGGGTTGGATCCTCAACGCGATGGTAAAGCCCTGCGAGCACGCACCGGGATGCAATTGCAGCAGTCGAACCTGCCGGATCGGATGAAGGTCTGGGAAGCCTTGGACTTGTATGCCTCGTTCTACCCACGTGCAGCCAATTGGCAGGAAATGCTTGTACAGCTGGGCTTGGAAGAAAAACGCAACACACCCTTTTCCAAACTGTCCGGCGGGCAGAAGCAACGTCTTTTTGTTGCTCTGGCGCTGCTCCCGGACCCACAGTTGGTCTTCCTTGACGAGTTGACGACCGGCTTGGACCCGCAAGCCCGCCATGTTATCTGGGACCTGGTGCGCGAAGTCCGTTCGAAGGGTAAGACCATCCTGCTCACCACCCATTTCATGGAAGAGGCCGAACGCCTGTGCGACCGGGTTGCCATCCTCGATCACGGCCGGATCGTAGCCCTGGATACACCCGCAGCCTTGATTCAAAGCCTGAAGTTGGAGGAACGCGTTGCCTTCAGCGTGGATGGGATTTTACCCCCGACGTTCCAAAAAACCCTTTCATCGTCAGCCCGGGTTGATGTACAGGGGGATCGGGTGGTTGTCAACGGAAAACATGGCCAAAAGGTCCCCCTGGTGAGCGAGGTGGTCAGATTGCTGACCGAGCAGGGGATCCAATTCAGAGATCTTCGCACCGAGCAGCCGAACTTGGAAGATGTTTTTCTGAAATTCACCGGCCGCGAAATGAGAGAGTGAGGTGCCCAATGAAAAGCCTTTGGAAAATGACTTGGGTTGAAACCAAGCTGTTCCTGCGGGAACCGGTGGGAGCCTTTTTCACGCTGGTATTCCCGTTGATGATGCTGTTCCTATTCGGAAGCATATATGGTAATGAACCTTCCCAGTATTTTAACGGTTACGGGACAATAGATATTTCCGTGCCGGCTTATACAGCCATGATCATCGCCACCACCGGGTTGATGGGTCTGATTATCACGATAACAACCTACCGCGAAAAAGGAGTGTTGCGCCGCCTAAGAACTACCCCGCTCAGCCCACTGGTTGTCCTGGCTGCGCAGGTCATCGTCTTGTTTCTGATGACCCTCTTCGGCATGATCCTGCTGGTCATCGCCGGGAAGTTGGTCTACAACATGCGCTTCGAAGGGAACATTCTCAGCGTGCTGGCAGGTTTTGTGCTGAGCAGTTTGAGTTTCTTTGCCTTCGGATTCATCCTGGCCGGTCTCATGCCGACGGCTCGCACTGCCCAGGTGGTCGGGATGGTGATTCTCTACCCCATGTTATTCCTCTCCGGAGCCGGCTTTCCGCGCGAACTCCTGCCTGAAACCATCAAGAAAATCTCCACATTCCTACCGCTGACTTATGTGGTCAACCTGTTGCGTGGGCTTTGGATCGGTGAAGCATGGAGCCAACACATCACTGAGGTCATCGTCTTGTCGGCAATGCTGGTTATCGGCGTCCTCATCTCGGCCAAAACGTTCCGCTGGGAATGAGGAATAATCGTTGCGGTACATCCTATGAAATGGATGGGGATAAACATTTATCCATCAAGTTCCTGACACTTTGGAAATGCTGGGGACATCTTTTTTGGAAGTTTTCTGGTAGCAAATGACATCCATCAGGATTAGAATTATCTATATGAAACGATCCAAATTAAGTGCCCTGTTCGTCTTTGGGTTATCTATCCTTTTCTACTACTTCTTTGATTACTGCAAACACGCCCCGCGTTGGGAAGCATCAACCCCTTCGCCTCGGACCCCTATGACGCGGTTGGCTCTTTCGGCATCCAACTCGCCTTGCTCTCCGCTTTAATCGACTCTTATTCGCGAATTCCGGCCATATCCAGAGAATGTTGTACCCCCCACCCAACTCCTGATGGCTCTGCGAAGCGGGATAGTCGTGCTACTTACCGTAATCATAACACTGGTAGCCGACGCCATCGGATTGGTCCGATCTATCGTCACAAGTGGAGCTTCCCCCGCAGCATGGACGCTAGCCAGCCTTCTCGGCGGGATGGCGCTCGTCACGCTGGTTGCGAGCTGGATTTTCGCGCGGGCAGCGCACGGTGCGGAAGTGCCATTTACGCAGCGCGGATGGGGGAGGGCGGTGATCATTTCAGGGCTGGCAATCCTCATCCTTGCCCTCTTTCCACTGGAATGGCGTGATTCCGGTATTCCGGGCGGAATCTTTCAGCGCCCTGGCTGGAATGGTCCTGCTGTTCGTCCCGGTCTGGGAGCTTGGCACAGCCATCTTCCCGGCGGTAAAGTTTAAGTACGAGGATATTTTCAGCGATATATCTGCGATTTGTCAGGTCCTGTTGCGACATTTCGGTCGTGCGCCAGATTTACCCCTCCGGATGGAGAGACTTACAACCTTCCCACCACAGCGCCATCTTCTGGATTGGCTCAACCCGCGCAGGAGCCCCTGGAACATGGTCATCCTGACGGCTGTGGCATTAGGTCTCCTGCTGGTAACAGTGGAGGCGTTTGCAGAGGGAATGTCCCCCAACCTGGGCAGGGCGCTGCTGGTGGTCGGAGTATATGTCGGACTGGAAGGCGCGGGAGTGGCTCTGGGATATATCCTCTTTGGGAAATACCTGGGTATTTTCCAGGCGAAGTGAAATGGCATCAATCGCCGTCTCCGACCGAGCCAGTATCCTGATGGCCCAAATAATAACGCGGTTTCTCCACGAAACCGCGTTTCAAATTTACTATGCCTTGATCATCGTCAATAGCATCTTGAATTTTTTTAATGCCTTCAATGCATGGGGTTGATTTGCAGGCATGAGGATGGCTTCTCCCGCCTTCAGCAGGTATGGTTTTCCGGAGATCTTTATCTCCGCCTCCCCATCCAGCACGTGGACAAGGGCGTCGAACGGGGCAGTATGTTCGCTCAGTTCCTGTCCCTCGTCAAATGAAAAAAGGGTGACATTCCCGCTCTCGGACTTGGTAATTTGACGGGAGACGACGGCTCCGGTCTGGTATTCTACCAGGCTGGTCACGATAAGGACCTCGGACTTAGGTGCAGTTGACATGGGCTTCTCCAAGTATGTTATATTGGGGAATCTCTTATGTTGCCCTTATCGATTATCGAATTTCAAACTGGTACGCGGTTTGTTCGCGGGTGAAGCGCGTCGTCGCGGTTACCACCAAAACAACATCCTGCACATCCTTGCTGCCGATATGTAACAGGGATTTGTGCCGTCTGGTCAGTGTTGACGGGGAGGATGTCCACGGTTGTCGCATTGCTGGTATGCGTGATGAGAGCCAGGCGGAAAGTCTGCGGCAGGACGTTCTGGATACGGACAAAGCCAGCCCCTTCCCACCCGCCATCGCTGGATTCAAAACCCTCGGTGTATCCAATTTCGGGGATGGAAATGTCATCCACCAGGAAACCTTCACCGTTAACCGCGGCGTCGGTGATGTAATCAAAGCGCAGTGAAACGACCTGACCGGCAAACTGCGACAGGTCCACCGTTTCCTGGATCCAGCCATTGGATTGACCGGTGTAGCCCCAGCCATAAGAATTGCCCGTGGGGTTTTCGCCTGTGCCGGAAGGAGTGGTGAGAATATTCCAGGTAGCGCCATCGGTGGAGGCTTCCAGGAAGACATAATCATAGTCCTTTTCGAGGTCGTACCAGGTCCAATAGTGAGAATGTGACCGGTGAGGAGACTCCCGTCAGGTCAAATTGATGAGTAAGGGTCATTTCGGATACGTTGCCTTTATTGGACCAGAAAGAGTAGGAGCCCGAATGGGGATCGGCAGGCAGGAGACGGGTGAGTGTGGAGCCAGTGAAATCAATCGTGTAACTGCCTGAACAGGTGAAGCGGATGTAATCCACACCATATTGGTTGACGGTACGGCCGGATGGACCAGCGGGCAAATGTTGATAACTTCGGTATCCGCGGCCTGGGGAACATTGGGGTAGTTGGGTAACTGTAGCGCCCATCGCCAACATTCGCATCCTGGACATAATTGGCAACAACCCAATCAGTGAAGAAATCGTCAGCGGTGACGAGTTGACCGGTAAACGGGTCAGTGATGTTCAGCTGACTGCAGTACTTCGTCCACACTTTCCAGACCATTCAGCTGGTCGTGGACGAGAGCCTGCGTGGTCTGCTCTCCAAAGCGGTTAAGGAAATAAGTGATGAACAGGAAATTGGCTCCGTAATGAGCGCTATTAGTCTCCCGCACTCGTCTCACCAGTCGGTCAGATTGAGGTCGGGGTTGTTGAGGAAGATACAAATCAAAACCGCCGGTGTCATAGCCATTAAGGAAGGTGGCCAGTTCGGAGAACCCCTCGTTCAGGCAATTCGCCTTCGTTTCGGTCCTGGTACCAGTGGATCATGTGCTGGAATTCATGCGCCAGTGTGCCGTAAGTATATTCGTAGCTCAACGGTTCAGAGGTGTTGATGACGAACATCTCGTGAGCATTCGAGTGTTCACGGACAAGGGGAGTATATTCATCCGCGGGAGAGTAATAGCCCGCAACGGACGATCCAATTCCACCAGCATAGAGAATATAAATATGGGGATCGCCATCCACGCCAGGTGTCCATTCGGAGCCGAAGAATGCCCGGTCAGTGGGGTAGATTTTTCCCTCGAAGGTATCCATCAATGTTTTCATTTCCTGCTGATCGACCTCCGCCCCATTCTCGGCCCAGAAGTAAGAGTGTGCTGTAACATAGCGCAGCGTGGCCGTGACCTGAAAATCATTATTAGTATCTTCATTAGAGAGCCAGAAGGTCTGCAGGGTGCCCTCCGTCAATGGAGAAGAAGGCGGTGTCAGGGTCAGCGGTGTGTCACAGATGCCCTTCAACCGGCAAGCCAGGTCGCGCAGGTCATTGGTCGGCACGTTGGTTTTTTCGAGCAAGCGCAAGGTGCTGGAGATATTATCATCCACGGGCTGACTTGTAATCTCAGAAGGAGTGGGAGTTATCTCAGTGGGGGGCGGGAGAATGGTCGTATATGAGGCAATGGTCGGAAGAACTTTCCCAAATTGATAGGCAGCATAGAACGCGCCACCTAGAATGACGATCAGGCAGCAACACAGGATCAAAATGACCCCTACGACGATGAGAACCGTGGAAGAAGATTTATTCATTTATTCTCAGAATTCCCTTATAAGATGTCGTATTCTACTATAACTTGGAGGAAATTTGCGACAAGTGAAGAAGCGCCGGGTGGAGTACCTTTTCCAGGAAGGAACCACCACTCATAGACAATTGTTTGTTTCGCGAAAAAAAGAGGAACAAACAATTCATCCTGCCACGGTCCAATCTCTTCGAGGAGTTCTTCATTATAAAGGTATTAACCTGGATAATATTACCTGGCAGGGGAATTGATTTACGTAAAACAAACAACTCCGGTCATTGTCTCTCTCTCTCTCCCGGAAGTGCACCGGGACGTTCCGCCGGAAGTGCACCGGGACGTTCCGCCGGAAGTGCACCGGGACGTTCCGCCGGAAGTGCACCGGGACGTTCCGCCGGAAGTGCACCGGGACGTTCCGCCGGAAGTGCACCGGGACGTTCCGCCGGAAGTGCACCGGGACGTTCCGCTGGAAGAGCACATCGGTGCCTCGTGGCACCGAGACAGCCGATGGCGGCTTGTCCCCTACGCTTCGCTTCGGGGATCCCCAAAGGGGATGATATGCTTCGCGATAGCCGCCTCGGCTAGGGGACGTTCCGCCGGAAGGGCACATCGGTGCTTCGTGGCGCCGAAACAGCCGATGGCGGCTTGTGGCCGCCTCGGCTAGAGGCGAACTCATGTCGTCGAAGCAGCTGATGGCGGCTTGTTGCCGTCTCGACCAGCGCCTTAGCTAGTGGTCTGCAATTCGAACTTGAGAAACGAATGAGGAACGACTCCCCTATGATGTTCCTTCATATTTTAAAATGTATGGGTATGGAATCGATCGCGCGTATCGAAACCTGAACAGGCGGATGCGAGGACCTTTTTAGTGGCTTATGGAATATTCGGTTTTTAATGTGCAAAGCCCCTCGCGGCAAGGAGACTCCTGCAACCGCCCTTGCCGCAAAGTGATTATAGCACATATGTTCTAAGTTGTCAACCAAGCTGGAATTAATAAACCGCCGGGCAACAATCAGTAGTTCATCCATACTCATCACCCTGCACCCGTTGACTTGCAAGGTGTTTTCGTCTATATTACAAATCATGTCCAAACGCGCGATTTACCTGCTCTCCCCCAAAGAACTCAGCCCCGAAACTATCGCGGTGGCCTTTGCAAAGACATCCCGCTCGCCCGAGTCCTTCCGGGAAATTGCCACCGGACTGAACGGGGAATCCAGCGCAAAATTTCACGAACGATGGGTGGTCGGTTACGGTCACGCCTCGGTCGCCGAACATGCCGTCCTGCACATTGCCATCGAGAACGTTTCGCGGCTGGCAGTGGAGTGCATCGAGTCCAACCGGCTGGCATCCTTTACTGAAAAATCGACCCGCTATCAAAAGTGGGCTGAAGACAGTTATTTCATCCCATCTGAACTGGATGATCATCGGTTACGGAAAATGTTCATCAGGACCTGCAAATTGCTCTTTGATTCCTATGCGCAATCTCTTACCTCTGTGAGGACCATGGTGGAGGGAAAGCATCCGCGCCGGAAAAATGAATCGGACGAGACCTATGAACGGCGCATCCGTCCGCAGTATGCCAATTCTTGCCAATTCCTGCTCCCGGCAGCATCCCTTGCCAACCTGGGCATGACCGCCAACGCACGGACGCTGGAACATGCCATCAGCAAAATGCTGTCGCATCCGCTGAGGGAGGTAAGGCAAATTGGAGAGGAGATCAAGGAGGCAGCCTTGGCGGAAGTCCCAACCCTGGTGAAGTATGCGGAGGCGGTGCCTACCCTGGAAGAAACGAGGAAAGTTTTTAAATCCGAAGAACATCCGGAGCACAAAGAAGGAAAAACTGATTGGTGCAAATTGATCAATTTCGATCCCGAGGGCGAGGTGAAAGTGCTGGCGGCAGCAACCTTCCGGTTTGGGGAAATGACCTACCCCCGCGCGCTGAAGACAGTGCGTTCAGCCCCTGAAAACGAGCGAGAAAAACTGGCCGAATCTTTACTCAGCGCAATCGGCGAGCACGAACAGCCTTTGCGCGAATTGGAACACACCACTTACACTTTCGACCTGCTCCTCGACCAGGGCGCCTACGCCGAGTTCAAGCGCCACCGCATGATGACACAGACGCCGCAGAGCCTGACCACCCGGCTGGGGTATGCGATCCCGCGTCAAATTGCTGAGGCCGGGCTCGAGATCCCCTACCGCTCAGCCATGGATACAGCAGCGAAGACATACGAAAAACTGGCTGCATGGAATCCGCATGTCGCCAGCTACATTGTTCCCAACGGGTTTAACCGCCGCGTCCTGTTCACAATGAACTTACGGGAAGCATTCGCTTTTTGCCAGGTACGCTCAGCCTCGAACGCACACTTCTCAATGCGACGAGTGGCACAACGGGTGGCTGAAGAGATCCGGCGCGTCCACCCCTTGCTGGCAAAGTACCTGCGTCTACCGGAAGAGACCTGGCAGGAGATCGAAACGCAGAACTTATAAGAAAATCGCCCCGGCATATCGACCGGGGCGATGGTCCTTATTCGTGGAATTCTTCCACCTGGTAAACCAGCACTGCGAGATGCTTGCTCATCCAGGTATCCGGCTCAGCGCCCATCTTGTAGCACAGGTTCGTCAGAAATTCGGCAGGATCGGGTATCTTTTCCCACACCTGCGGCAGGAAGGTGGCCCGTCGGAGGCCATCCCGCAAGATGACACCATCCCTGCCCGGGGCCAATTTTGCAAGCAAATCATCGGCATCAGAATATTCCAACTGCTCAGGCAAAGTCAGGCGCGAGACCTCAATCTCAATAACAGCCAGTTCATTTTCCTGCACCGGCGGAAAACGATGATCTTCGAGAGCAGCAGCCACGGCGTTTTCACGCACATCTTCAGCCAACGGCTGGTACGGTTCCAGAGCACCGATGCAGCCGCGCAGGTTGCCTCGCACCGTCAGCGTGACAAAAGAAGCGCCTTCAGCACGCAGGGCAGGGGTGAGAGAGGCATCGTCAAGAGGGGGCAATTTCCATCCGCGCACGCCGCTTTCGAGCGCCTGGCGCGCCATGCGGAGCAATATCTGCTTTTCTTCGGGGGTCAATGGTTCACCCATGCCAATATCATACAATTCCCAACGCCGGGAGTCAAGCGGTCTTGGTAGGCAATCTCAAAATATGAGTTATTTATCCCACCCAGTCCACTCCCACCCTGCGTGTCACCCCGGGGATCATAACCCGAATCGGGGAGGGGAAAACAGGGTGAAAAAAGAAGGAGGGCGGTGGGTATAAACCGACCCGAGACCCCTATTTTTCATTTCCAATCCCCTCATTCTTCCCCGCCATCCCCTTCGTCGGTTGAAGCAGGCTGGTCCAGGCGGACCACTTCGCCGTGAACGTTGATCACCACCTTGAAGCCTGACATTCCCATGAAGGCGCGGCTATCTTCGGGAATGCCCATCTCCAGCAATTTCTCGAATTGCTGGTCAATATTCTTCAAATGGTTTTGAAGCAGGGCCTTCGAGAAGATATCATCCGTTCCAAGCATCTTAGCAGCCTGCTCACTGAGCATCTCCTCGTTACCATTGATCTGCTTGCGCATCATCTCCAGCACCTGGCGGTCCACCTGCACCGACGGGATGTGGCGGAGAAACCCGGCATCATCCACCACGTAGCACGGCTCATCACCGACATAAGCAGTCCCTGCAGGGCGGTCAGCCTCGTCCACGACGAGACCGGCGAATATGGGTTGACGTGGCATGGTTATTTCTTCTCCATTAGGATGATCGAAATCGCTAACTCTGTGCAACCAGGACACGGGTGCCAACACCGGGTTCGAGCACCAGGCGTTCACCCGGCGGGACGGTCGGGAGAGTCCAGCGGTAAATCCATTTAGCATCCTGCAGTGCCATATTGATACAGCCATGGCTGTGCGGGTGCCCAAAATCATTATGCCAGTAAGTGCCATGAATGGCAACCCCCGTATCGGTGATATACGAATCCCAGGGCACACCGGGCAGGTCGAATACAGAAGCAACGTCTGCACCGCCGGTCATATGGTAAGTCGGGCGCTTGTGGAATGTGCGGAAACAACCGAGGGGAGATTCATAATTCTTCTGGCCGGTGGCCACCCGCGCGGCATAGACGGGCACGTTCCACTCGAAAGCCAACAGGATTTGACGGTCCAGGTAAATTTCAACGTGTTTTTCAGTCTCCGGCACCTGTGGTGAAAGTGGGGAGAGCTCTTCATCCGAAAAGACATGCATCCATTCGGGGCGGGTGTAGTAATGAGCATTATATAAATTATCGTAAGCCTTGTACCACATACTCCCATCACGCTGATCCACCACCACGGCTTTGATCCAGTGCGTGGTCCCATAATACAACCGCGGGCCTGGATATGGACTGCGGTTGACCGCCCACAACGAATCAGCATATGGGATGGTTATCTCACCCAGTACGCCCGTTTCGGGAATCCCGGTCACAAGGCGATTCAACACCGTTTTGACCGGCTGGATACCGCCGGAGTAGACATAGCCTTCATTCCCGAGGCGGTACCAGATACGGTTGTAATCGCCATCCGCGCCACCAAATACCTGCCCGGTGATATCCAATGTGCTATCCCGTCGATAGGATTTCACCCGAACCCCGCTGAATGCCGGAGCGTCGCGGACGATCAAGCTGTTGTAGACCACCCGCCCCTGACCAGAAGCCGAACCAGCCCGGACATCATCGAGGCGCAGCTCTGAAAGCAAAATACTGAGCAAGGCTGAACCGCCCAGTTTCAGAAAACCACGCCTGGAGAGGAACCCTGTAGACATATGAGCAATATTTATACCAGGATTCCCCACAAAACGCCATTCCCTTAACAAGATTTAATAGTGGATATTGACCAACGTTCCTACCGATGCCCAATTGAACAGCCATTCAGCGTCGGGCGTGTACATATTCACACAGCCATGACTCATGGGATCTCCAAAATTATGGTGCCAGTATGTGCCATGGAGCCCATAGCCTTTATAGAAGTACATCGTATAAGGCACGTTCGGCAGATAATAGCCTGGCCCGGCCATTAGGGTGGAAACCAGTTTTATATATATATGAAACTGACCGGTCACAGTTGGAAACGCCGGCACCCCAGTGGAGACCAGGAAACTCGCCACGATGGTATCGCCTTCGTAGGCATATAACATCTGCTGGGACAGATTCACATCTATCCAGCGGTCACCGTTGTACTCAGGATACCACATACGGGGTGTGCGGTAGGCCAGGGCTGGGCGTATTGGTCGGCAGCGGCCTTGGGCTGGGTGTGTATGTCTCGGTTGGGGTAAAAGTCTCTGTCGGTGTAGGAGTAAAGGTAAAGGTCGGCGTCGGAGTAAAAGTGCTGGTTGGTGTGAACGTGGGAGTAAAAGTAGGAGTGTAGGTGGGCTTATCCACCTCGATCGGCGCAGCAAAGGCCAGAGACATGGATTGCGGGACATGCAGGAATGCCATCGCTGGCGAGGCATTGCCAGGCCAGAGTACCCAGGCCGCCGTCACACAGACTGCCAGCAGAAGCAAGGTCAGGAATGACCAGCGGTACTTCGTCAAGGATCTGAATAGTTGAGAACTGGACGCAGGAGCAGACCGGGCGACCGTCGCAGGAAAACCCTTCCCCAACCCGGGGGCGGGTCACCGGTTCAAGAGACGAACCCGGCCGGGAGGTCTCCCGTCGCTCCAGTTTGTCAGACGGGATGCCCGCACATTTACGTTGTTCCGTTTCTTTCCGCAGCCGGTCCACTGCCCAGTGCATCCCCTTGCGGGCGTGTTGACTGTGCGGATTGATGCGGAGCGCCTGCTCAAGATACTCCACGCTGGCCCGCGGGCTGCCAAATGCTGCAAGAATGAGCCAGGGTTCTTCCAGATCCGGGCACAAGGCCGCCGCCCTCTCAGCCCAGCGACGTGAAGCCTGACGGTCACCCTGCTCTATCGCTCGCCGGGCATTCAGAAGCGCTTGCTGTGCAGACTCCGGATCGGTTTTCATGGCGTAGGTATCGGCTGGACGCTTTCACTCCGGACAAAACAGAGCACGCCTGCCACGATTCCATCTGACACCACATCGGGGTGATCCACCAGGAGGCTGCGGTCAAGGTTCAGGAACCCGGTCTCGATGATCGCGGCAGGAGTAGAGGGATCAATGGCTCTGAACGCATGATAATCAGTCATGTTAATAGTAATATTGCCTGAACGGTAGGGCAAACCAGTAGCGCGAGCATAACGATCATACAGACAGGCAGACAGGCGTTCGGTGAGGTTCTTGTCACGGCTATAGGTCGAGGAGGCCAATTTAAAACCGGTGGCCTGGTCATCAATGACATCGCAAGTATCGCTGTGGATTGAGAGCAGCAGTGCAGCCTGATAGCCTTCCAGGCGGGTATCGAACTCCTGAAGCAGGTCAATGTTATAGCCACGCGCTTCAAGTTTCTGCCGGACAAGAGTGGCAATCGCCAGGTTGACATCCAGTTCATTTGTACCATCCGGGCAGACTGCACCCGGGTCATCTCCATTGCCCCAGTGACCAGATACGATACCTATACGCACCGGTTTTCTGAGACGTTGGAACAGCCCCCCCGCCATCCGGCTGAGGAGTCAGTATACTGGAAATAATAGAATCGAAATTACCCGAAAACATTTTTGGGGAGAAACCTGTGAACAGAGTCGCTATCAGAATGGCAACGCTGAACGTGGTTTGCAAAATGCGCGCGGTTGGCGAACCTTCTTTTGAACGGGAAGAGTTGGAAAATGCAGGAGTAGCCATAATTAATGCAATAGTACCTTAATATGGTTCAAAAAGGCAGGGGATTTTGTGGGTAAACGGGGAAATAATAGGATGGTTAGAAATACCAACCCCGGTGGCAGACATTCGGCTATAATAAACTGTGCCGGGAACTGGTTCTTGCAGGAGGTCTGGCGTGCTCATCATCATCAGCGATATTCATCTCGGAGACGGGACCTGTGGAAAACCAATTCCTCCCGGCGCATTCCAACTCTTTGCAGATCGACTGAAAGAATTAGCCCGCTTTGCTTCGCAGCGCCCGGACGGAAAATACCGCCCGGTAAGAACCATCGACATTATTATGCTGGGTGATATCCTCGACCCGTTACACTCGACCCAGTGGCTGGAGCACAACCTCGGCGAAGCGGGCTACGTCCGCCCATGGACCGACTTCCACGCCCCCGAATATGCAGTCAAACTCAGCGACATCACTCGCACGATCTTAAAAAGCAACCGGGAATCCATTAACATCCTCAAAAGCCTGACGCAGGAAAGCGTCACCCTGCCGCCTGCCACAGCAAGGGGCGGAATGGATAAGGATGCACGAGAAATCCCGGTCAAAGTGCATTTGCATTACATGATCGGCAACCACGATTGGTATTATCATTTGCCGGGTCCGGCTTTCGACAATATCCGGGCTGATATCGTGGAGGCTTTTGGTCTATCCAATTCAAGAAAACCCTTTCCACATGAACTCAAGGAATCACGCAAACTCTCGGCTTTGCTCAGCCGCTACAAGGTGTATGCCCAGCACGGCGATTTATACGACCCGTTCAACTACAATAAGGAGAAAGGCCGCAATTCATCCAGCCTGGGGGACGCGTTCGCTGTCGAGATCGTTAACCGGTTCCCGGTGGAGGTGGAGCAGCGGCTGTGGAAGTGAACTACCGCCGAGCATCGTTGAAAGCCTGCGCGAGCTGGTCAACGTCCGCCCGGCGCTGGCAACGCCGTTATGGATCAGTAGCCAGTTGCGCTATAACAACATTCCCTCAACCACACAGAAGAAACTCAAAGACTTGTGGGATGAGGTGAGCAAAGAGTTCTTGAAGTTGGAATTCGTACAGGAAGGAAATATCCCTTTCAAACTGGATGCTGTGGATGGGCTGGAAATGGTCATCAAATTAACCGATGGCGTCTCGTTCAAGACGATCGACAACCTGGTAGTCTGGATACGAGAGAAATTCGGCTCGGATAATATTACTTTCGCCCGCCATGCCCTGAAAGAAGAAGCCTTTCTGGACCGCCAGGCACAATTTGTAGTCTACGGGCACACCCACCATCACGAAGTTGTCCCATTGGATTCCTTCCCGGGAACCTTTCATCCAACCAACCAGATGTACATCAATTCCGGCACCTGGCATACTTACCATGACCTGGCAATCAACAAGCCGGAAGAGCAGAAATTTATTCCTTACCAAGTACTAACGTACTTGTCCTTCTATGAAGGTGATGAATGCCAGGGCCGCCGCTTCGAGACCTGGTCGGGGTCGTTCTCGAAATGATTATGACCGAATATATTTACCTAATCCATCCCTACCGCCACGGCTTCTTCGACGCCCCCACCCCGGAGGAAGAAGTCATCATGGATGAGCATTTCGCTTATCTTAAAAGAGCCGCCGAGACCGGGACAGTCCTATTGGCCGGACCCTGCACCGACGATACTTTTGGGCTGGTGATCTTTCGTGCACAAAACGACGAGACAGCCAATGCGTTCATGTTCAACGACCCGAGCGTGAAGAAGAACGTCATGGTAGCAGAAATTCATCCCATGCGCATTTCAATCCAAGGATCATGACAATCTACCCCACTTCCGCGCTGCGTGCCGTTGCGCTCAAGGCCCAGAACCTGCATACCGCCAATGGCTGTGAGCCCACGCCAACAGCGGACACCCTTTTTCAAATTCTCAACCAGATAGGCTGCGTACAAATAGATACGCTCCATATGGTTCGACGCAGCCAATACCTGGTACCGTGGAGCCGGGTGGGGACCTACGAACCGGCAGAACTCGATGGTCTCATTTTCGGGCGGAAACGCCGTCTCTTCGAGGGCTGGGAGCACGCCGCTGCAATCATCCCGCTAACAGAATACCGTTTTCAGATACCGCAACAACGTAACTTGCGCGAACATCCCACCAACTGGTACAATCGCTGGCTGAACGATCTTGTTCAAAAGGAATTCGTCCCGCAGGTCTTGGAACGCGTCCGCGGCGAGGGTGCGCTGAAGGTCAGTAATTTCGAGTCGGATGGGCACAAAGGCGGCACCTGGTGGAATTGGCGCCCAGCCAAAGTTGCGTTGGAATTCCTGTATTCTCTTGGAGAACTGATGATCTCCAACCGGGAAAAATTCCAGCGCGTTTACGATCTTACCGAACGCGTCCTGCCAAAATGGGTGGACACGAGCGAGCCAACGGTCGAAGAACGCGACCGGTTCTGGGTCGAGCGCGGAGCGAAGGCGCTGGGTGTCTGCCTGGCGCGCCACGCCGGGGACTACACCTGGATGAAAGTGACCAAATCCCGTCCCATCGTGGAAGCGCTGGTCAAAGACGGCATCCTGGTAGAGATTACGGGTAAACTGGAGACGGCATAACCGCCGACCTGATCATCCACCGTGACAACCTGCCGCTGCTGGAACAAGCCGACCGACGGAGCCCTCAAGGCCGAGCGGACAACCTTCCTCAGCCCGTTCGATAACCTATTTTGGGCTGCCGCGGCGTGACGAGATGTTCTGGGGCTTCCACCAGTCCATTGAGGCCTACCTTCCCGCGCCGAAACGTGTCTACGGCTATTTCTGCCTGCCCATCCTGCACAATGACCGGCTGGTGGGCCGCTTCGATCCCAAACTCGAACGCAAAACCGGCAGGCTCGTCCTGCGGGGGCTGTACCTGGAGCCGGGCATCAAAGCAGGCGAGCAACTCATCCATGATATTGCCGGAGCCATGCGCGATTTCATGGCTTTCCATGAAGCCAAAGATCTTTTTATCGAGCGCAGTGAACCTGCAGCTTTTAGAAGGAAGTTATTGAAAGCAATCTAACAACCCGGCACTTTATTTATGGAGAGCAACCATGAACGCACAAACCGAAAAAATGACCAAACACGAACTCCTTAATCAGATCCGGGCCGAACGCGGACGACTGGAAGAAACGCTCTCCCGCCTGACCCACGCACAAATGCTCCTTCCCGGTGTGGACGGTGAATGGAGTGTCAAGGATGCGCTGGCCCACATCTCAGCCTGGGAACGGCGAATGATCAGTTGGGTTAACAGTGCCTTCCGCGGTGAAAAGCCAGACATCCCCCTGCCCTGGGATGAAGATCGAATGAATTCCGAAACTTTCACTCAAGTCAAGGATAAACCGCTTTCCGATGTCCTGGAGGAATTCCGCCTGTCATACTGGGATTCCCTGGCCCTCGCCGAAACCCTGAGCGAAGAACAACTGCAAACAGTCCATACACGACACCTGGCCAATGGGTGCGCTCTGGAGCGGAGTAGCCGCCAACACGAGCTGGCACTACAAACAACATCGCGAGGACATCCAGAAGTGGCTTAAAACCCAAGCACAGGTGCGCTGATTTGCCCACCCAGCCTCTGCTTGCCAAAGCCCGCAAGACAGGTAATCCCGTCATCGAACGGCAAAACAGTCACTTTTATCTGGCAGGGCAAAACAGCGCCGCGCCTGATTGACGATCTCCATAACTGGGATGAAGACCCCCAGACCATGCAAAGTGCCGGGAACAGAACTCTGGTCCTACACGATGTCTCTATCCGACGGATGCCTACTTCGAATATGCATTCCTAGACCCGAAGACCGGCGAACGCCTCCCCGACCCGCTCAACCCAAACCGCATCTGGAACGGGATCAATGCGTACAACCACTATTTCTACATGCCACGCGGCGGGCCAACCCCGCTCGTCCAACCGGTCAAAGGAGTTGCCAGGGGAAAGGTGACCCGTCACCAGGTCCCGACAAAAGAGTACGTGGTCGGCGCGAACCGGACGGTGTACCTGTACCAGCCCCCGGTCAAGGCGCCAGTCCCGCTGGTGGTTGTCTATCGACGGCAGCGACTATCTGAAACGCGCCAGATTAAACGTTATCGTGGATAACTTGATCGCTGCAAAATGTATCCGTCCGTTTGCAATGGCGATGATCCAGAGCGGAGGACCTGCACGTAACCTGGAATATTCCTGCTCCGAGTCCACCCTGGGCTTCGTGCTTGATTGCGTCATCCCACTGGCGCAGGAGCATCTTACACTGACACCTACAGGCGATGAACCATATGGGGTGGTAGGTGCTTCACTGGGTGGACTGATGGCAATGTACGCCGGGATGCGTCTCCCGCATGTCTTTGGCAGAGTGTTGAGCCAGTCTGGAGCATTCATCCTGCCAGAGCACCAGTTTGTGGTGGTAGACCTGGTGCGCTACGCCCCACAACCCAATTTGACATTTGGATGGACGCCGGTCATTATGAGTGGCTGCTTGACAGCAACCGGCAAATGTACGCCCTGCTGAAAGAGAAGAAATACAAAGTGAAATACCACGAATTTTCCGGTGGGCACAACTTCACCGCCTGGCGCGATGATATCTGGCGCGGGCTGGAAGCACTGTTTCGATAATCCGATGATCTTCGCCACTCTCTGCTATATCCACCATGAAGGTCACTCTCTAAGCGAGCAACAACCACCTGCCCCTATGGTTAGCCGGTTGGCAGTATAATTAACCATATGTCAATCTTTACCTCCAAACACATCCTCCTCGGGGTCACCGGTTCCATCGCTGCATTTAAAGCAGCCGACCTGGCTTCCAAACTGACCCAAGCCGGGGCACTGGTGGATGTGATTCTCACCCCCGCGGCGGAGAAATTCATCACCCCCCTCACCTTCCAGTCCGTCACCGGGCGGAGAGCCTTCACCGACGCCGAACTGTGGGGCGGTGAAGCGCATGTGCTGCACGTCGGTCTCGGTACCAGCGCCGACTTGCTGGTCATCGCACCCTGCACGGCCAACACAATCGGCAAACTGGCCCACGGGCTCGCCGATAACCTGCTCACCATCACGGCGCTGGCAATGCGTTCGCCCATTCTTATTGCGCCAGCAATGGACGCAGGCATGTTCGAACACCCGGCTACACAGGATAACGTTCATATTCTGAGTGGACGCGGCATTCTTTTTGCCGGACCGGATGAGGGCCACATGGCCTCCGGCCTGACCGGGCGCGGACGGATGGTCGAACCAGAAGAACTGATCGGCCACATTCGCCTTGCATTATCCCGTACGGGAACCGGGACTACCACGGGATCCGGTGGAAAACTGGCCGGGAAAAAGGTTGTTGTCACCGCCGGCGGTACACAGGAACCGTTCGATCCGGTGCGGATGCTGACGAACAAGTCCTCTGGCAAACAGGGTTATGCAGTAGCTCAAGCTGCCCTGGATGCAGGCGGGACCGTAGTGCTGATCACTGCGCCGACGAGTTTGACCCCGCCAGTGGGCGCGAAAGTCATCCCGGTATGCACAGCCCGGGAATTGCAGGAGGCGGTGCTGGCCGAATGCGCCGGAGCGGAGGCGCTGGTGATGGCTGCTGCGGTGGCTGACTTCCGCCCAATAACAGTCGCAAAAAACAAACTCAAGAAACGGGATGGGATTCCGCAGATCGAACTGGAAGCCACGCCGGATATCCTTTTGGCGGTAGCTGGTTTAGGGCGCAAAAAGCCACGGGTTATCATTGGTTTCGCGGCTGAAAGCCGAGACTTACTTGAAAACGCATTCATCAAATTAAAATCCAAAAAACTGGATATGCTTGTCGCCAACGACATTTCCACTCCCGACGCCGGATTCGGTGTTGACACCAACCGTGTCATACTTCTATTCCCGGATGCAAAGGAAGAGACATTGCCGCTGCTGAGCAAGTCTGAAGTGGCAGAGACCATCATCGCACATTTAGAAGCACTCCTGGAGAGTAGATGACAAGAGTTCTGGTGATCTCCGACGTACATGCCAATGCTGTCGCCCTGGAAGCAGTCCTGGCAGATGCCGGGAAAGTGGACGAGACCTGGTGCCTGGGCGACGTGGCCGGCTACGGCCCGCAGCCCAATGAATGTATCGAACTCATCCGGTCACTGACCAAATTTGACCTGCATGATGGGCAACCATGATTTCGCTGCACATTGGCGTTATGCCGCTGGAGACTTTTAATTCCGATGCAAAAAAAGCCCTGCTCTGGCAGCGCAAAATGTTCAGCGAGGAAAGCCGGAATTTCATAAGTTCGCTGCCTGAAGAATTGGTTGTGCACGGAGAGGTTTCACTGGCACACGGCAGCCCTCGTGATCCGATTTGGGAATATGTGATGAACACGCAGGTTGCGCGAATCAACCTGTCCTTCTTCGAAACACTCTGGTGTTTCGTCGGGCACTCGCATTATCAAGCCGTGTTCCAGTTCAATCCCAAAACCGATGACATGTCCATATTGGTGCCACGGGTCGGAGAACAATATGAACTCAAAGAACGTGCGATTTTGAATCCCGGCTCAGTTGGCCAGCCGCGCGACCGAGATCCGCGCGCCGCTTACGCCATATTCCACCCGGAAGGGCAAACTTGGGAACCGCGCCGCGTGGAATACGACATTGCTGAGGTGCAGAAATTGATATTGGATGCAGGCCTTCCATCCCGCCATGCCGAGCGCCTCGCCGGAGGCTGGTAGATGCAAATGAAAAGGCACCAGGAGATAACAACGCTCCTGGTGCCTTTTTTAATGGGTCGACGGAACAATTATGGCCGATTACTCGTCTATGAGGCAATCTGATCTGATAACCCTTTGAAGGAGGAGAACGCCATGAAGAAGAGAATAGTTTTCGTTTTTGTCGCTCTGACCCTGGTGCTGGCTGCCTGCGGAACAAAAGCCGCCAGCACTCCGTCGGTAGGACTGTACGCCCCGGGTGTAGGTGGGGGGCCTTCCTATGAAAATGCTCCAGCTCTCACCCAGGCTTTCGCGGGTTCTTCCGATGCCAGCAAAGCGCCCGGAGAGGTAAGTGCGGTCGGCACAGTCCTCCAGGAACGGCTGGTCATAATGAACGCAGACCTGACCATAGTCATCCCAGACCCGCAAGCCAAAATTGAAGCCATCAGCCAGATGGCGACCAACCTGGGTGGCTTTGTCATCTCGATGAATATGTACCAGACCACCACACAAAGTGGCCAAACCGTCCCGGCAGGGACCATCTCCATTCGCGTCCCAGCGGATAAACTGGAAAACGCCTTGAGCCAGATCAAAGCCGATGCAGTTGAAGTGAGCAATGAGAACCGTTCCGGTCAGGACGTTACCGCCGCCTACGTAGACCTGAAAAGCCAGTTAACCAACCTGGAAAAGGCTGAGGCGGACCTTCAGGCCATCATGGATGAAGCCAAGAATAATCCCAATAGCAACACCACATCCAAGACGCAAGACGTGTTATCAGTCTACAATCAAATCATCTCAGTGCGTGGACAGATCGAGTCAATCAAAGGCCAGATGCAATATTACGAACAGTCCTCGACCTACTCGCTCATCAATGTGACCCTGGTCGCCGAAGAGACCATCCAGCCGATTCAGATCGGCAGATGGAAACCCGAAGGGGTAGCCCGAGACGCCATTCAGTCTTTGATCAAGTTCTGGCAGGGATTCGTGAACTTCCTGATCAATTTGTTCCTGCTTGTACTACCAGTCTTGCTCACCATCTTTGCCCCGATCGCGCTGGTCATCTGGGGGATCGTGGCACTGATAAGGCGGCAAAAGAGGAAGAAGGCCAGCAAGGTATAAGTAACTATCTTTTCTCGAATACCCCTCTCCCACCCTTTGACTTCACGCAGGGCTAGCCGGGAGAGGGGTATAATTTTGTCCATGGAGAAACTTGTCCACGAGGCTCAGCAGCTCTTTGGCATCCACCTGACCGGGCGTCAGGTGGTTGCGCTGATAACGTTCGAGCGCGAACTGCTGGCGTGGAATGAGAAATTCAACCTGACCGCAATCCGGGATGCCGAAGGAATCCGCACCAAACATTTCCTGGACTCTTTCTCCTGCGTGCTGGCCTGGAAGGAAAACTCACCCCGGAGGCTGATCGACATCGGCACTGGCGCAGGTTTTCCGGGTATACCCCTCAAAATCCTGTACCCGTCCATGAGGCTGACGCTGGTCGAATCAGTGGGGAAGAAAGCCAATTTCTGCCGCCACATGGTCGAGGTCTTAAAACTGGAGGCCACGGAAGTGGTCACCGCCCGTGCTGAGGATGTGGGGCAGATGCCCGCTCACCGCGAAACCTACGACTGGGCCGTGGCACGCGCCGTGGCAAACCTACCGGTGCTGGCTGAATATCTCCTTCCGCAGGTACAGGTGGGAGGAGCCATGCTGGCGCAGAAAGGCCAGAGCGGACCAGCTGAGATCCACATAGCCGAGAAGGCACTCAATATCCTTGGCGGAAGCACGCGCCAATTGCTGCACGTCACCTTGCCCAGGGTGACCGACGAACGTTTTCTGGTGGTGGTGGATAAGGTGGCTGCAACACCCCCACAGTACCCGCGTAAACCCGGCATCCCGGTCAAGAAGCCATTGTAGCTCACTGTAGAAATTCCACATTCATGCTTGCCAACATGGAACGAGCAGAAATCCGATTAGATTTCACCCGTATGACAGAATATCCCCCCGGATCAAAGACAAGGTTTTACGATCTTAATTTGGAATTGGCATTTATTGTGCCTTCGACTTCAAACGACGCTCATACCACCAATCTTCTGTATGCAGATAACCAAGGAGTGCCTGCGAAGCTACCCAGCGCAACGGTTCGGGCGGCCACGCGATGGGCTTGCGTTCAACAAACCAGATCGAAGTCAGGTCGGTCTTGCGTTCGAGCAACAAATCAGCCAGAGTCTGCCCATTGAGATGTGTTGGCGCAACGCCATGCCCCACACAGCCGAGGCTATACCAAGCGCGCTGGTCACCGACCATACCGATGGCGGGTGCCATTTGCAGGGTCACGCTGACGGGCCCTCCCCAGCGGAAAGCGAACTTTACATCCTTCAATACGGGGAATAGTTCGATCGTATCCTTCTCCAATTGCTGGAAGGTTTTTTCGTTCAGATCATGCTCCATGTCTCGACCATAGGTTATTGTTACGTCACTGCCGCCGATGGCAAGGCGATTGTCCACCGTCAACCGTAAATAATGAACAAGGTTACGCGCATCTTCGAGCCCCTGACGGTTCTTCCAGCCAATGGAGTCCATTTGGGCTTTGGTCAATGGCTCGGTAATGATCATGTGCGTGAAGGCAGGCACCTGCTTGTTCCGGATACCGGGGATGAGATGCGAATAAGCGTTGGTTGCGAAAACGATCTTATCGGCGGTAACCGTCCCCTGAGGGTCTTCAAGGTGAAATTCGCCCCGCGGCGGATCTCGGATACAGGCGATTGCTCGTAGATGATCGCCCCGACCTCCTGAGCGATACGCTTCAATTCCCGGACCTGTTTGGCTGGATTCAAAATCCCACAACGCGGTTCGCTCCACGCCCCCAGCACCAACGGACTGTTTACCTCGGCGCGGGCTTTTTGCTGATCAATCCACTCGATACCGGTCACTCCGAGGCTGGTAAGAAGTTCAAGGTCATGCTGGATGCGCTTGACATAGCCGGGCGTGGTGGCCAACCGCAGGAATCCTGTGTATTCAAAATCACATTGGATATCGTGCTCGCGGACCAAGTCGCGCACCAGGTCAACCGAGCGTTCGCAATAGTGGTGCGCCTCGACCGTGCGCTGTTTGCCAAACAGCATGGCCGTCACAGCCGGCTCCAAGCCAAACAGTGTCATGGCAAAGCCGCCGTTGCGCCCACTGGCGCCGTAACCAACGACCTCGCCCTCGAGCACTACAACCTTCATCGCCGGTTCGGCTTTGCGAAGGAAATATGCGGTCGAAAGTCCGGTGAAACCGCCACCGATGATGGCAACATCTGCGGTGGTGTCACCGTTCACAGGCACATTTGGTGTGTATGGGCCATAGGTATTCAGCCAGTACGATTTTTGAGTGTAATCAATGGACATGGTTCCCTCCCAGGTGGGCTAACTTCCAGAGTTATTTTAGCACGAAGAGGAGATAAAGAATGCATAGTTTCACGACTCCTTTTATTATCGCACACCCACCTCGAAGACTCTGATTATTTGTCCGCCTGCCAGTTTGACTTTGTCCTCCAACTTCTGTAGAACATAGACTGTATATTTTTACAGTTCTCACACCAAGTCTTGATCACGACATCTTTGACTGTTCCATCAGTGCCACTGCTATGCAGCCATCAATCCGACTGCACCTGAGTCGATGATGAGGTTGTCGTAATCCACTTCAGCATCCCTGATCAACTACCGTGATTTCGTCCGGCTTATTAGGGATCACGCATAGAAACTCGAAATTCTCCTCGCCCACATTCTGATACCAGTGCGATACACCCTCCGGGATGAAAATCACATCTCCTGTGAAAACCTCGTGAGTTTCGCCACCGATGCCAATTCTGGCATAACCCCGCAACACAAATTGCTCGTGCTCCACCGTGTTGGTATGCTTCGGAATCCCGCCACCGGGTTCCATCACGAACCGCCGCATGGCAAAATTCGGTCCTTCCAGTGAAGTGATCAACACCTGAATGGTGGTCTTATCCCCTGCTTTGACAACCTGGGCTTCAACATCCTGCGCATGTTTGACAGTCATTTCACCCTTCCTTTCCAACCTTCCAAGCCTTGACCGTTCCGGAGGAAACTTCCCACTTTTCTACTTTTTCAACAAAATCGGGAGAAAACAACTTTAAATCCGTCGTGGTCAGAATCGCCTGATCGATTTTATCCATATATGCCAGTAAATCAAGGCGACGCGGCGTATCCAGTTCGGCCAGAACTTCATCCAGCAGCAGCACCGGCCACTGACCGGTGCGGGATTTCATCCATTCGACCTCGGCCAGCTTGAGCGCCAACAAAGTCGTGCGCACTTGTCCTCGCGAGCCAAAGTCGGAAAGATCAATCCCGTTGGCGAGGAAGCGTAACTCATCCCGATGCGGACCGAGTAGCGTCACCCCGCGGCGGATCTCCTCTGCACGATTATCTGTCAGCGCTGCGGCATATCCCTGGCGAATGTCATCCTCGGTGACGCCATTCCGCTGCACGGTGGTCTTGAGCGGCATGGCGATCTGTCCGTTTGGAGCTGGCAGCGGGTCGTAAGCCGGCTGGTAATGGATCCGCAGCACTTCTGCACCATGCGTCAGGTCCCGGTGGATACGGGCAGCCAGTTTTTCGATCTCGTGCACTGCCTCGATGCGCCGCAAGATAATCGTTGCCCCGGCGCGGGTGATGGTCTCGTCCCAGAATTCCAATTGAGTCTGGTCTCCACCGTTCTCGGCCAGCAGTTTGAGCAGGGCGTTGCGCTGGGTCAAAGCCTGCCCATACACGCTCAACAAGTGTGCGTAGCCGGGGACGGTCTGCGCCAGCGCCAGGTTTAAGGTGCGACGGCGTTCCTCGGGTCCGCCCTCAATGATCTGCGTCATTTGCGGTACAAAGATGACCGCATTAAAATGACCAATGACCTCGGACAATGGTCGTTTGATGCCGTCGAGCAGGATTTCCTTGCGTAGACGTTGACCCGTGACTCCCACTGCTTCAAGCACCAAGCGGACCTCGAGCCGGTGCTTGACCGGCCCGCGTGAATATTCAGCAACCAGACGTCCCACCGCCAGGTCTTTCTTGGCTTCAAGGAAGTTAATCAATTGCCGGTCCGCGTGGGTCTGGAAGGAGGTGAAGGCTGCCAGAAAATAGACCGCCTCCAGCACACTGGTCTTCCCCTGGGCATTACTGCCGGTGAGCAAAACAACCCGCCGGGGGATGTCCATATCCAGGCGGGAGAAACTTCGGAAGTTGGTCAGGGAGAGGTGTGTTAAAAACATAGGGGAAATGAGGGTTACACGTTATCCAATACCGGCTCTTCCGGGGAGGGTTTCCAAACTTTTGTGGCCCGATCGGTAAAAACGATGCCGTTGATGTGATCGATCTCGTGCTGGAAGATGCGCGCCAACCAGTTCTTAGCCTTAATCTTGACCGGCTGCCCGCGGCGAGTTTGACCTTTGACCGTCACCGCCAGGGCACGCTCAACCTCCCCTTGCAAGCCAGGGATGGAAAGGCACCCTTCTATGCCCATTTCAGTCTCCGAAGAGGTCTCTTTTATCTCCGGGTTAACCACTACAAAGAGTTTCTTCGGGGCGTCTTCCTGATCATCGTCCACAGGATACTCCACTACAATGAGGCGGTCCGACACGCCCACCTGCGGTGCTGCCAAGCCTACACCGGGTGCATCGCGCAGGGTCTCGATCATATCATCAATCAGGGTTTGAAATTCCGCATTGAAGCGGGTGACAGTCCGGGCTTTGCGGCGCAGGACAGGGTCGGGCAGAGTGACAATTTCACGAAGCGTCATAGTTCACCAGTAAATTAGGATTATGGAGCGCTTATTTTACTTCATTCTTCGGTTGGCGGTCTTCCTGTTTCTCAATGCCAGGCTTGCCTTCTTCTCTTAGCTTCTGTTCGCTGTTGAAATAGGCTGCGAACCAATCGGCTGTGCGTGAACGCTCGGCCTTAATGGTATCCTGCTCTTTTTTAGTAATCCGCTCCAGCCGGCGGCGCTCGATATCTTCCTGCACAGCGGAGGGGTTGTATACGTTTTCGAAGGTCATCTCCTTACCGCCGCCAATCGTGATGTAAACCGTGCCGAAGTTGAAGAGCAATTCCAGAATACCGATCTGTTTATGTTCGATGGACAGGATGTTTTCGAGAGAGGCGATGTCGCTGGTCACCTCACCCAGTGGAGTCTTGTCAATATCCATGATCTGCTCGGGTGTGACCTGGAAGATGTCGTTGCTCCAATCCACATACTCATAAATCCACCAAAGTATTGCCCCAATAAACAAGAACGTCCAGATAAGCACCAGCCAACCCGATTTCATATTGAATAGCGAAGCAAAGGTGGATGAGGGGCTGAACACTTCATAGCCTATTATTCCAAGCAGGATGAACAAGATCAAGCCAGCCTTCCATGTCTGCTCAAAAAGGACGAAAATATGCTTGCGATACGTTACAGTGGAAAACTGTTCAAAACGCATGCGAAAAATATTACCGAGACTCCGCTGATCTTCATAGGGATTCTTCTTCTCCTGTTGATTCGTCACAATCCCCTGAACCTGGGTGGGGTTGTCATTTCCATCCAGAAGGCGGGAGCGGAGAGCATCGTGGATCTCCTCCTGTTCCATCTTCCGGGAAGTTTCCTTGGAACGTTTCCAGTATTGATCGATCATGGCAGCGGCTTGATAGGGGTGATCCATATTTTCTAATTTGAGAGTACTTCCGACAATCGTTGAAATAAGAAGATTTCCATAACCCAGCATTCGTCCAGAAAAATCCGTCTCCACATTGACGCGCAGTACAGCAGAAAGCGGTGCTTCCTGGCGGCTTTCGTAAATACCCACCACCTTTTCCACCCAGACTATACGCCGGTCGGTAACAATATAGTAGTCATTACCCCAGTCCACGCCATTCCAAATCCCCCATCCTACCGCGCCCAAACCAGCAAGCAGTGACAGATACCATAACCCTGCCAATGCAGGGGTCCAGAGCGAATAATACCATGCGGCTAACATTCCCATGATTGCTGCCACCGCGAGCAGCGCCGGCCCAATCAATTTCTGCAAAAGCAGGACGGAGTTCTTGCGCGTCATGAAGTAGACGACTTCGTTTGACTGGAGCCACTTAAAGAGGGTACGCTGATCCAGCCGATGAGTGTTGGCCGCTACCGCGAAATTCGTTTTCAGACCGGGAGCCTGTTTCAGAAGCGTTTGAAATTTTTCACGCCTCAATACCAGGGCGACCGTCTCTTCGGAGGCCGTGACCGTAGCCTTCCAATGGTGACGGTTGGCAAGCACCGATTCTTCTCCAAAAGAATCTCCGGTTCTATATGTAACTGTACGCTGGTCTTTCCCCGACTGAGTGAAGCTTACTCTACCACTCCAAATCAGGTAGAGACAGTCGCCCTGCGCGTCTTGTTTGACAATCTCCTTCCCATTGGGGAACGTTTCTTCCGTCAATTCTTCCGCCACAGCCTCAAGTTGTACCTCGTTCAGGCCGTTGAACAGGTAAATACGGTTTAGAAATGCAACCCGTTGAGAAGTTTCGATGAGCATACTTAATTCTAGCACGAAAAAAGCAAACTGATAGCCTTCCTGAGGCTCTTCCGCACTATTTCACTGACCTGGAGTAAGTGTTATTTGCAGCCGGCTCTTCCGCTGTTATCGCCTCAGGATCTATATTTCTCCCCCCACATGGTAAAATCATTCTTATGAAAAAATGGCAATTCTGGATTGGCGTCCTGATAAGTGCTGTTTTCCTGTGGTGGACCCTGCACACGCTGAAACCAGCCGACTTGTGGCAGGCCATCATCCATGCCAACTACTGGTGGATCGTACCGGGAGTGGCCGTATACTTCGTAGCGGTGTGGGCGCGAGCCTGGCGCTGGCATTACCTGCTCCGGCCAATCAAACCCATCCGCACGCGGGTCATTTTCCCGATCACCTGCATCGGCTACATGGGCAACAATATTTATCCGGCTCGAGCCGGCGAGGTGCTGCGGGCCGTGGTACTAAAGCGACGGGAGGGGGTGCCAATCTCTGCTTCGCTGGCCACTATCATCGTCGAGCGCATCTTCGACGGTGTGGTCATGCTAGCCTTTGTCTTTTTCAATCTAACCCAGTTGGCGAACCTGGCACAGGTGGTCATTCCTGTGGGAAAATGGCAGGTCACAATCCAGGACGTGGCCTTATGGGGCAGCGTGGCCTTCCTTGGCGCCTTGCTGGTGTTCCTACTTGCGGCGATGTTCCCCAAGGTCACAGCCCGAATCGGGCAATGGTTCATCGACCGGTTTCTGCCCACCCGCCTGCGAGAACAATCCTCCGGGATCATGCATCGCTTCCTGGATGGCCTGGAATCGCTTCGCTCGCCGTTCAACGTTCTGATGGTTTTTTTCACCTCGGTGATCATCTGGCTGCTTGAGACAGTTAAAGTACTGGCTTGTGATGCAAGCCTTTCCCTTCAGCGTCAGTTTCTTTACGCTCATGCTGATCAACGGTGTAGTCAACCTGGCCACCACCATCCCGGCGGCGCCCGGTTATCTCGGCACCTTTGACGCACCAGCAATCGCCATCCTCACGGCGGAAGGCATCAACCAGGGCATTGCCAGCGCTTATACTTTCGTTCTACACTTTGCCCTGTGGTTCCCAATCACAGCGCTGGGTGCCTGGTACCTGGCACGCGAAGGCATCAAGTGGAGTGACTCGCTGAGGACGGAGGCAATAGAACCAGCGATGACAAAGGATCCGAAGGGGCAGGCCTGATCATTTGCTGACTTTAGCACATCTGGCATTCTTGGATATGTTGTTACAGGAGTGGCAATGAAAATCGCGATCATTGGCGCCGGATTCACCGGAATGGCGGCCGCGTACGATTTGACCAAAGCAGGTCATAAAGTGACCATATTCGAGGCCGCAGATTACGTCGGCGGCCTGGCAAGCGGGTTCAAGGAACCCGGATGGGACTGGTCGGTAGAGAAGTACTACCACCACTGGTTCGCCAGCGATATGCATATGCTCGGTCTCATCAAAGAATTAGGGTGGGAGGATAAAGTCCTGTTCCCACGCCCGTTAACAGTCATGTACCACAACGGAAAATTCTACCCGTTCAATTCAATCGTCAAAGCTTTGCTTTTCCCCGGCCTGGGTTTCGGGATCAACAAAATCCGCTTCGGATTGGTGGGTGTGTTCCTGCGCCTGACGAACAACTGGAAAGCACTGGAAAAATACACCGTTGATGAATGGATGCGCAAATGGGCGGGAGAGAAAGTCTATAAAATGATGTGGGAACCGCTGGTCATCGGCAAATTTGGCGAGCGCTACTATAAGCAGGTCAACATGGCCTGGATGTGGGCCCGCCTCAAAGCGCGCACCACCCGCCTGGGCACGTTCGAGGGCGGGTTCCAGAATTTCGCAGATCTTTTCGCGGACAGGTTACAGGAAATGGGAGTTGAGGTCCACCTTCAGACGCCGGTCACCCTCATCGAACACACTTCAGGTTCCAGCGGGGTGACGGTTCGCAGTGAGACGACCGAGGCATACGACAAGGTCCTGGTCACACTCTCGCCGGATGGGATGGCCCGGCTCGTCCCATCTTTACCCGAAGAGTATCTGCAGGGTTGAGGATGATGAAATCCATGGGGGCGGTGGTGATTGCCCTGGCGCTCAAGCACCAACTATCGGAGGAAGGCTATTACTGGTACAACCTGCCGAAGTCGGCGGGCTACCCGTTCCTGGCGCTGGTGGAGCATACCAACTACGTCCCGGCGGATAAGTTCGGCGGTGACCACATCGTTTACATGGGTGATTACCTGGAGCCGGAGCACGAGTTCTTCCGCCTGAGCCAGGAGGAATTGCTGGAGCGCTTCCTGCCTGCGCTGAAGAAGTTCAACCCCAAGTTCGAGCGGGAATGGGTGCGCAAAGCCTGGCTGTTCCGCACAGCGTACGCCCAACCAGTGCCCCTGGTGAACCATTCGCAGAATATCCCTGCAATCAAGACACCGGTGGAGGGGGTGTATTTCGCTTCAATGAGCCAGGTCTACCCATGGGACCGTGGGACAAATTTCGCCGTGGAGATAGGGAGACGGGCAGCGAGATTGATGAAACAAGAAGACCTGGATTAAGAATTCCCATGCCAACCCTTCTCCTTATTCGTCACGGTGAAAACGATTTCCTGGCAAAGAATAGACTGCCCGGTCGTATCCCCGGCATCCATCTCAACTCACGCGGACGGGAACAAGCGGGGGAATTGGCCCGCACTTTGAGCCGGCTGCCCATCAAAGCGATTTATTCCAGCCCGCTGGAACGCCCTATCGAGACCGCCGAACCGCTGGCGAAGTCGCTCGGGCTGGGAATCCACCTCCAATCGGACCTGACCGATATTGATGTCGGCGATTGGACAGGGCGTTCATGGAAAGCGTTGAGCCGTACAAGGCGTTGGAAAGTGCTCCAGGAGACCCCGTCGCAATTTCAATTCCCCGGGGGCGAAACTTTCATCCAGGCCCAGGAACGGGTCGTCCGTGCCCTGGATGCCATCGCAAGCGCGCACACAGATGAACTGATCGCTGTATTCTTTCACGCCGATCCTATCAAACTGGCAGTGGCTCATTACATCAGCCTGTCGTTGGATAATTTCCAGCGACTGACAGCGCATACCGGTTCGGTGACGATCCTGAAAATGGATGGTTCCGCTAATAAATTACTGGCGCTCAATCTCATTCCCCCGTTTTCCTTTCCAAAAAAGGAATAAAACACCCGGAGCACTGAAAAAAGCCACCGGGTGTTTTTCTCGAGCAGGCTATTTGTTGTAATCCGGGTTCTTACTGGTATAGAGGGCAATGGTATTCCCGGTGGGGTCTTTGAACAGCCCAAACCAGCCGATACCGGGGATTTCGCTTTTTGGACGGATTACAGTTCCGCCAAGCTTCCCCACTTGTGTCAGGTCAGCTTCGATATCTTCGCTGTCAATGTAAATCAGCACGTCGCCGGGTTTGACCTTTTCGTCAAGCGGACTAAAGCCGCCGCCCGGACCCTCAGCCGGTTCCCACATGGTGTAATCCAGTTTTTCATCCCGGGTGGTTTTCCAGCCGAATAACACCTGATAGAATTTTGCCGCTTTAACCGTATCTGCAGCTGGTATTTCAATATGGACGATATTTCGTTTTGACATTTGATGCTCCTCTCTACTATAATCTATCGATAATTATAGAACATATTTTCTATTTGTCAAGATATTCGAGGAATTCTACTCATATTTCAACGCCTGGACAGGAACCAGCGTGGCAGCCCGTAATGCTGGATATAGACCAGAGACGAGCCCAATCAGAGTGGCGAAAACCAACGCAAATATCGGCAGCCAGACCGGGGTGGAGACTGCCACGCTGGGCGGTATGCCGCCCTGACTGGCTGATTGCTGGGCCAAGTAAACCAGGGCAATCACATTGATGCCCTGTCCCGCAAGCCAACCAATAAGCACCCCGCCCAAACCTCCAAGGAAACCAATCCCTGCGGCTTCGCCCAGAAAGATGGAGAGCACGTCCCGGTTGGTTGCACCGACCGCTTTCATCAAGCCGATCTCGCGCGTCCGCTCCAGGATCGCCATCGCCATCGTGTTGGCGATCCCAATCGCAGCCACGAGCAGGGCAATCGCTCCCACACCGCCAAAAATGACCTGCAACACCAGGTAGAAGTTGTTAATCCCCTTCACAAAAGACTGGGGAGTATAGGCCTGAAATCCCATGGCAGTAATCTGGTCATTGATATCGAGCACATGATCCACTTTATCCACTTTGACGATCACCTGGCTATACCCATCTTTGTTGTAATTGATCCTGCGTCCCATAGCCCATTCGTTCAACGCCTTCAACTCATCCAGTCGCATATAAATGGACCAGTCGGATTCGCCTTGCGTCTGAGCCAACACCCCAGCCACACGATAAGTCAAGGTTTTACGGATCTCGTTGCCGTTCTGATCATATTTTATAAAGACCAATATCAATTGCTGGTCATAGAGATCGGGCACCTCAGGCGCCTGCTGACCGGGGCGCTGGTTTCGGGTCGTAGAAGTTGCTGGCCACCATTCGGGCCGATGATGACAGTGCCGCGCGCCAGTTCAACCCCGCCCTGCGTGGCTTCCATGCCCAGTCCGCTCAGATCATCTGTCCCGATGCCGATGATATTCGCGCCTGCCTCCAGACGGTGATATTTGATGGTCAATCCACCCATCATGTAATCACGCGGAATGACAGCCACCACGCCTGGGATGGCGCGTAAATCATCCAGGGCGCGGTTGGTGAGCAGTTTGGGAGTCTGGGGGCTGCTGCCAGAACTTCCGCTACTGCTCCCCCTCCACCACCTCCGCTGACTGTATACCACCATCCCCTCGTCCATATGCCGGAGAGACCTGGATCTGCGTCAAGGTCGCCAATACCGTAAAGTTGTTCATTCGCATTTTTCTGCAACCCGATTGCCAGCGAGACGAGGATCACGACTGCGGCTGTACCAATCACCACACCCACCGCGGTCATAGCCACACGCCCTTTGCGGCGGTTGAGATTGCCAAAAATGAGACGCACGGTATCAAGCAATTTCATGGTGAAACCATATCATCGCCGGGGAAAATATACTTATCCTTTACCGCCAGCACCACCGGGGACAATCGGGATCACGGTAGGCTGTTCAATAGCAGGGGCAGTGACAGGAGCCCCGCTATCCAGCCCGAACAACCCCAGGATGAAACGCCACACCTTTTGCCATATAAGATTCCGGAGCGTTCGAGACTTCGACACCGCCACCCGGCGCAGACAGGTCCGGCGTAGGTTCGAGTCGCCATGTCCGTGACATCCAGCGTCATGGTCTGGGTAACCGTCCGAGCCTGGTTGAAATCGTCGGTGTATTCGATGGTGATGGTCAGGTCAAGCGGTCCGGGTTCATTCGGAGTGAGCATCGCATCCAGGGTGAAATACCCGCCCGGGTCCAGCGAACCGACCAGTCCCTCGCCGTTCTCCACCGTCCCGCCGCTGGTCTCCACTGTCATCTTCCCCAGCACAACCGTGCGCTTCCCCAAACTCACCACCTGGAATGGGAGCAGGTTGGACTGCCCGGCCACCAGTGTCCCGACCGGTTGATAAAATCCCACATCCACAATCGGCAAGTTGTAAACCAGCAGCGTAATCACCTGCTCGTCATTGACCGGGTTCCCCCGGTCATCCAGATATGAAAACGTGACTTTCATCGGGTACGCACCTGGATTCGTGGAAACATTGACAACCAGTTTCTGGGTGGCTGTCAGAATCACACCCGGCTGCAGGTCTCCCAAGGACTGGATGTTCGACGAGCCGACCGGAGCAAAATTAGTGAACTCGCCACTTCCACCAGATACTCCCGCCTGGGGCGTTCCGCTCCCGGACCCGGAAGCCGACCCGCCTCCGATGATCATCGTCACGCCCTTGGCTGCGACATTGCCCACATTCTGCACCGACATGCTCAAGGTGAACTGGACACCCGGCTGCAATGGATCAGCATCCGTATGGTAACCCATCACGACCAATTGCGGACGGTACACGCCGGTGGGAGTCGCAGTGGCGGGGTTACATAGCCGCCGCTGGAGATTGGAGCCACCGGAAAGATCAACACAAAATTTATCCGAGTATGGCTGTTCCTTTTTCATCATAATAACTGACATTCATCTCAACGCTGACCCTGGTCACCCCCTACAACGGGGCAGCCGCAGTCATCGTCTGGCTGAAATTCGCCTTGCCAACCACACCCAGAGTTCCCTGCTACAACCACTCCGCCGTTTTTAAGCATCAACAAGTCGACTGGAGGTGAAGGATACCTGGATCCCATAGGCCGTCGAACCACCTGCATTGTCAAACTCATATTCAAATTGAAATCCTGCCCATATCGGATGGAATCGACGCTCAAGGAATACTTTCCAATCACGATCTGTGGACGGCTAAATGGAGCCGGAGTGGGCGTTGGTTCTATTAGCGTAGGTGTTGGCGTTGGTGGTACAGTGGGAGTTGGTGTCGGCAAATCCGTGGGAGTAGGTGTTGGCGAAACCACTGTCAACCCGGCGGGAGGAATGCAGTTGTCAGGTCCGGATTGGTGACCAGAACAGTATAAACACCGGGTGTAAATCCCGGCGGAACGAATGCCCGCAGAGTATACATCAGTATCAACTGTTGTAAAGAGGACCGTATTGCCGATAGTGACAAATGCGCCGGTAATAAATCCTGTTCCGACGGACCGTAATTTCATTCGGAATATCGTTGACAATATAATTATGGGAAACACTCGAAATCGTAAGGCGCCGCCATGGCCGGGATAGGTATCACGGCTGTTGTCAAAGCCAATAGTATGCATGTCATAAATTCAACCTTTATACTGCAGTTTCATATTTACTCCTTTATTTCCAGGCTGGCGGTGCGGTATTCCTTCTCGCTGACCGCCTTTCCATCCAACAGAAAAACCTTATGGGTGGCAAAACGCACCATGCGGGGGTCATGCGTCACCACCAGCACGGCGCGCCCGGATTGGTGCAAGTCCGCCAGCAATTGCATAATGCCAGCTCCACTGGCGGTATCCAGGTTGCCGGTCGGCTCATCCGCCAAAATCAGGTTGGGATTGTTGACCAGCGCCCGGGCAGCCGCCACCCGCTGCTGCTGCCCGCCGGAGAGTTCACTCGGACGATGAAGGCTACGGTCCGCCAGCCCCACCTGTTCCAACAGTTCCTTCGAACGGCGCGTACGCTCTTTTGGCGCAATCCCGGCGAACTGCATCGGAAAGCCAACATTCTCTTCGGCAGTCATACTCTGGATAAGGTTGAATGACTGGAAAATAAACCCTACTGTCTGGCGGCGGAAAAGCGCCAGCTTGTTCTCGTCCATCTCATCCAGCCGCTGTCCGTTGACCGCGATCTGACCGCTGGTGGGCCGATCCAGCCCGCCAACCAGGTAGAGCAGTGTGCTCTTGCCTGACCCGGAAGGTCCCATCACCACAGTGAAACTCTTCTGCGGAATATCAAGGTTAACGCCATCCAGAGCGCGTACGGTTGTGCCGCCCATTTGGAAGTGTTTGGTCAGGTCTGAAATGCGGATGAACGGAGTTTGCATGGAAAAGGTTGTAATTTTAGAAGAATGGACGGGTGATCATCATCCCGCCCAGGGTGGCGCTCAGTGTCCCCAACCCGCCCTGAACCACGAGAACAAGGAGCAACACAATTGCCACACCCGCGGCTGCTTTCCCGGCAGGGAGGATATCTGTTACATGCAGGCCCAATCCCAACAATATGGCAAACCAGATAAAGAACACGTCCACGCTTGCCAGAACTTTACTCAGGAATAAAATGCCACCAAAACCCGAAAGCCCCGGGCTGGCAATCGGATGCCTGGCGATGAGCATGAACACCACCCGCAGCAGGTCGCGCAAGGCGAACGGCAGGCAGGCCCAAGCCGCCAGGTTCAACACCGAACGCATTGACCCGCGTCCACCCAGCAGAGTGGAGGCCAGGTGCAGCAGCCCGCCCACGATGAACCAACCCAGCCACAACTTCGCCAGTCCGGTCACCGCCGGGATGATGTAAACGAACACCGGTCCCTGAGTGGCCTGGATAGCCTGCATGTAATTGTTCTGCATGTCAGGCGTCCACCACTGCCAGTCGGCAGGAAGAGTGGTTTGTCCCATGGCAGAAGCACGCGCCTGGAGAAACCCGCTGACAATGGTACGCAGAAGGAACATAATGCTCAAAACCAGCATAGGCATAAGCCAGGCTGGTTTTTCTTCAGCAGCCAACCGCTCCACACCCTGCCGGGGATGGATCAAAAATGCAAGGATTTGCTTGAAATCAAAATGACGGGGATTGGGAGAAGTATCAGTCATATTTATGCTTTCGTAAACAATCCCGGTATTCTATCATGAACCCGAGGCACATCTATCAAACGTAAGGAAAACCAGGTTTGTTCCCGCTAAGCGAAACAGGTCCCTGGCTACTTTTTCCCCCTCTGCCACCGGAGGTGATGCCCGCATAAACGATTCAGTTCCGCTGAACAGGCGCATCAGGAAACTGAGGATGCCACCCCCCATCCGTCCCCCGCCCTGGCTGGCATGACAGGCTCCGGCTTTTTCCTTTTTCTTCAGCACGGGGCGGATGTCAATCCGAGCATGGGTGGGGAAATCCACCTCGGCGATGGGTACCAGGTCAATATCTCCGTTGGAGCCAAACTTATGCGGGTCCTTGCCAATAAGCGGCAGGAACTTGACGGCGAACTTCAGGAGTCCGTTTGGCATCTTGTGGAAGTACAATCGCTGCGGCGTGTAGACCGGGAGACTATCCGCAGCGAAATCCGGATTCCCCGCCTGCTCGAAGGCGCGTACCGTGGCCCGCTGGATGGCAATGTGGTCCGGGTGACGGTAACCGCCGATCGGATCGAAGGTCAGGACCACCTGTGGCTTCAGTTCGCGGATATAGCAGACGACATTCGCGGCCACTTCGTCCAGCGGCTGGGCGGCCAGTGCCTGGGGATGGGTGTTTTCCGGCGAACCGGGCATGCCCGAGTCACGGTAGCCCAGAAAGTGGACACCTGTCAGCCCCAAAACCCCCGCCGCACAGCGCAGTTCGGACTCGCGCAATTTGGCGATGGATTCAAATCCCTTTCAGCAACTCCGGGAGCCACTTCCCCCACCTCCCCGCGCGTGGCACACACCAGGTGCACATCCACACCCCGCGAGGCATAGAGCGCCAGTGTGCCGCCCATGCCAAAGGATTCATCGTCAGGGTGGGCCAATACAGCCAGTAGAGTTGATTTTGACATTGGGGAATATTACCTTATCGAATCAGGTGAGTTGAACGAGCAGCGTTGATCAACTAATAGAGCGGCAAACTTCTATCCACTTCCCTTGCCCAAGCGTTGATGCCCCCGTGCAGATTTTTCACCTTCCTAAACCCGGCGCTCATCAGGATTTCCAGTGCACGTGCCGAGCGCGTCCCGGATTTGCAGAATAGCACAATCTCCTGCGCTGAATCCAGCTCATCCAGCTGCGATGCCAGTTCACCGAGCGGGATGTTCTGTGCTCCCTCAATGCGCGAGATCGCCAGTTCGTGCGGCTCGCGCACGTCTATCAGGTGGATTTTGTCGCCCCGCTTGAGTTTTTTCGCTAATAGAAGAGCGGTGATATTCCCGACCTACGCTCATCGAAACTTCGGCGTGATCAAGGCCGGGAACGCCGCAGAACTCGAAATAATCCACAAACACGGTGATCTCCGGGATGCGGGCCGCAGACTTTACAGTCCGGGTTCTTTTTCAGTTTGACGTACTCGAACGACATACTCCAAGGCATTATAGAGCAGCAGCCGCCCGACCAGCGATGAGCCGATCCCGAGCAGGAACTTGATCGCTTCTGTGGCCTGGATGGTGCCGATCGTCCCAGGAAGGATGCCCAGCACGCCCGCGTCAGCACAGGAGGGAACCAGTCCCGGCGGGGGCGGTTCTGGGAACAAGCAACGGTAACAGGGGCCTTCCTTCGCATAAAAAACGCTGGCCTGCCCTTCAAATCGGTAAATTGCCCCGTAAATGTTCGGTTTGCCGGTCAGCACGCATAGATCGTTGATCAGGTAACGGGTGGGGAAGTTGTCGGTGCCGTCAATGATGACATCAAAAGGCTCGGCGATCTTCATCGCATTGGCGGATGTGAACGGTTCGTTGAATGCCTCCACCTGGATGGCAGGATTTAGGTCCAGCAGACGGGTGCGGGCGGAGTCGACCTTGAGCCTGCCCACCATCCCGGTCCCGTGGACGATCTGACGCTGGAGATTGGACTCTTCCACCACGTCGTAATCCACCAGCCCGATATGACCCAACACCGGCTGCCGCCAGATAGAGCGCCACCGGTGAGCCAAGCCCGCCGGTACCGATGATGAGCGCCGACGAGGCTTTGAGCTTGCGCTGACCATCCAGCCCCACTTCGGGGATGAGCAGGTGGCGGGAATAGCGCAGGATTTCTTCACGAGTAAGTTCAGGAAGCATGTCAGCCCCCCGCCACGGACGGGACCAGGCGCAGAATATCATCCGGGCCGAGCGGAGTGTCCAACCCCTGCAAATCCTTGATATTATCCTCGCCTAGAAATAGATTAACAAATGGCCGCAGTTGCCCGGCGCTGTTGGTTAGATGCGGGCGCAGTTGCGGAAACTGGTTCATCAGGCTTTGCATGGCTTGCTCCACGGTTGTACCGTTGACAGGTCACCTCCGTCTGTCCGTTCATATAAGAACGCAAGGGGGTGGGGATTTTCAGAGTGGGCATGCCATTATTTTACTGCTTCTTGTATAAATATGGGTACATGGGCTTGTCGAATTTCTCATAATGCATGGAATTTTATTATTGATTGCATAAAAACGTGATTTTTGAACGGTCAAATTGAAGTAATCACCGCAATTTGGGTTTCGAAATTTCACAATACCCTGTGGTTCAGATATTTATGTAGTCCCCCAGGAGTTATCACTCCTTTCACGAGCCGGCAACGATCCCTGCCTCAGAAAAATGCATGTGGACATGCGAGTTCTAAGGGATCTCTGTGGAGAATATGGTAAATATATTGTATTAACAGATAATATCGGCTCCTGTCAAGGAGAGAAAAAGGATATAAGAAAGGGCGGGGTCCAGCCCCGCCCTTTACGGAATTATTCGTCTGCCTTGCTTTTTTCCAGTTCCTTCTGGTGGGCAGCAATGATCTCCTGCGCCAGATGGTTCGGGACAATTTCGTAGCGGTCGAATTCCATGGTGAAGACGCCGCGCCCGCCGGTGATGGAGCGCAACTGCGTGGTGTAGCGCAGCATCTCCGCCAGCGGGACCTGGGCCACGACCACCGTACGTCCACGCTCGGATTCGGTGCCTTGGACACGTCCACGGCGGCTGTTCAGGTCACCCATTACATCGCCCATGTTGGCATCCGGGACGATGATGCGGACGTTCATGATCGGCTCGAACAGCACCGGGCTGGCATCCCGGACGGCCAGCTTGAAGGCCTCACGCCCGGCAATTTCGAAGGCCACCGGCTTGGAGTTGACCGGGTGTTCCTTGCCATCGTAGACGATGACGCGCACATTGCTCAACGGGAAACCCGCCATCACACCGGTCTGCAAAGTGGCATGGATGCCTTTTTCAATGGCGGGCAGGTAGGATTTCGAAAGGTTCATACCGACCAATTCGTCGGTAAAATCAAAGTCCTCTTCCGGGCACGGCTCGATCCTCAGCCAGACTTCGCCAAACTGGCCTGAACCGCCGGATTGCTTCTTGTGGCGGTACATGGCGTCGGCTTTCTTGGTGATGCCTTCCCGATACGGAACCTTCGGCTCGGCAGTCAGTCAAGCCCACCTGGAGCTTGCCTTCGGCGCGGCGGATGGCCACGTCAATGTGCTGGTCGCCCATCCCTTGCAGGATGGTCTGACCGGTGGCCTGTTCCTGGTACCAGGAAAGGGTCATATCTTCTTCGCACAGACGGGTGAGCGTGGGCTGATCTTGGCCGCGTCGGCCTGGGTCTTGGGTTTGATCGCCACGCGGAAAAGCGCATTCGGGTATTTCGGGCACCGGCAGGGTCAACGGATGGCTCTTATCGCACAGCGTATCCCCGGTGGAGGTGACGCTCAACTTGGCGACAATGCCAATATCGCCACTGTGCACCACTTTGATCGGCATCGTCTCCTTGCCGCGCATGATGGATAGACCAGCCATGCGCTCTTCGGCGCCCTTGGTCTGGTTCCAGATGCGGGTATCGCCCTGGAGAGAACCGGAATAGACCCGGAAGTAGGTCAGCTTGCCAACAAACGGATCGGCGGTCGTTTTCCAGACATAGATGGCCAGCGGACCGGAATCAGCCGCGGTGAGTTTCTCTTCGCCATCCTTGCCCTGGGCGACCACTTCGTTGATCTCCTTCGGGGAGGGCATCAGGTTGATGACAGCATCCAGCAGCGGCAGGACACCCTTCTCATGCCCACCGGCGGCGACAAAGACCGGAATATACACTTCAGAACGGACGATGGCTTTCAAGCCGCGCATCAGTTCTTCGGTGGTCAGTTCGCCGCTTTCCAGATACTTTTCCAGCAAGGCTGTCTTCGCCTTCGGCGGCGGCTTCGATCAGTTTGGTGCGGGCTTCTTCGGCAGCCGCCTTGAGGTCAGCGGGGATCTCTTCGGCAGTCTTGCCTTCGCCGGCGTAAGCCTTCATCGAGATCAGGTCAATCACACCTTTGAAGGCTGCCTGTTCACCCCAAGGCAACTGGACGGGGATCAGGCGGATGGGTGAAAATTCCTGCACCGAAGCCAGCGCCTTATTGAAGTCGGCATTGTCGCGGTCCATTTTATTGACCACCAGGAAGCGCGGCAGTTTGAACGTGTCGCAGTAACCCCAGGCAATTTCGGTGCCCACTTCCAGACCAGCAACGGAATCAACCAGGATGACGGCCCCATCGGCCACGCGCAGGGCTGAGATGACCTCACCGACAAAGTCGGTGTAACCCGGCGTATCCAGAACGTTGATCTTGTGATCCTTGTACTCCACCGGGATGACGCTTGTGGAGAGCGAAAGCTTGCGGCGGATTTCTTCATCTTCGAAATCCGAGGTGGTCGTGCCGTCGTCAATTTTTCCCAGGCGGGTGGTGGCACCGGTGGCGTGCAAGAATGCCTCAGCCAGCATGGTCTTTCCGCCCGAACCATGCGAGACCAGGGCGATGTTTCGGATGAACTCGGTAGTATACTCTTTCATGTGACAACCTCTCGTTAAGGATGGGATGATGCCAGCCGCCTGATTATAAGAGAAGTTCCCCCAACCGTCAAAGTCATTTGTCCTCTCTTCAGAACCACAAGTCATATAACATATTCTCCAATGCTCATCAATATCCTGCCTAGAACGACATAGACTTAGGAAGAAAAATGCAAATCTTCAATCAATATTCCGCGGTCTGGATTACCGCTTTCCTGGCGGCCATCGCCGGGGTAATCCTGCTGCGCCGAAACCCAAAAAGACCTCAGTTTCTGGCTTTTGGAGTTCTGTTACTTGTATTGGTAGCAGCATGGATCTTCCTCCACCCGAGCCAAACCGCCCAGATGCACGACGCTAACCAAGTCCAGGCAAGCATCGGGCAGGGTTCACCCGTCCTGCTCGAGTTCCAATCGCCGTACTGAATTGCCTGCACAGTGATGAAACCCATCGTGGATGGGATTGAAAAGCGATTCAAAGACCACCTGCTCGTCATTCGTGTTGATATCCAAAGCGAAACCGGGCGCACGCTGGCACCCATCTACGGCTTCCAATATACGCCTACTTTCATTTTCTTCGACGCACAGGGAAAGGAACTCTGGCGCTCGATTGGCCAATTGGATACTGGAAAAGTGAGCGAATATTTTAAGTGAACGTCTTCCGCCGCCTGACATTTGACTTTTGGTACTTGCGCCGCCCACCCTGGGACAGCGGTGTCGTCCCGCCCGAAGTCGAGGATTTTATCCGGGATAATTCTCCCGGCCATGCCCTCGACCTCGGCTGCGGCACCGGCACCTCGAGCATAGCCCTCGCCCGGGCCGGCTGGACAGTCATTGGGGTAGATTTCGTCCGGCGCGCCATCCGCATCGCACGCCAAAAGGCGAGACGAGTTGGGGTAGAGATCGACTTTCGTGTTGCCGATGTACTCCACTTGCCCTTACTTCATGATCCCTTTTCCCTTGTTCTTGACATCGGCTGCTTTCATGGCCTCTCCCCCTCCGGCAAGACTTGTTATCTCAACCAGTTGGACCGCCTGCTCGCCCCTGGTGGGACCTGGCTGATATATGGGTTCATCAAGCCTGACGATAGTCCAGGCTTAGGATTAATCCCTGCTGAGCTGGAAAGGATCCAGCTCAAATTAACAAGACGTCAGGATGGGGTGGATAGAAGGGATAAGCCAAGTGTGTGGTTGTGGTTGAAAAAAGAGAAGGAAGAAGCCCATGAGGCAGCAAATCCGATAAACGGCCGATAAACTACAGGGACCGCAATCGCTAAATCATCCCACAAAACGCATGAATACCTGATTTCCAAGCAAACGTCCGCGTTTGGTGAGACGCAAGACCGGACCAACCCATTCGAGCAACGATAGGCCGATAAGCTCGTCAATTTCCCTGCCAAAAACCTCCCGCATTTGAAGCCCGAACCTGTCTGAAAAAACTTCAGAGGATACACCTTCGTCCGTCAGTCGGAGACCGGTCATCATGGTTTCCTGCATTTCGACATGCTTCGAAATTCTTATTTGGCTCTTGGTAGCAGGGGAAAGTGGAAAAACGTAATTGGAGAGAAGGTGATCTGGGCGTAGATGTTCAATGTAGGTTCTTATCCGTAACAAATTCGCTACACGCAAACCGCCAGAGGAGCCGTGCGCTCCAGCGCCAAAACCGAGATAGGGGTGGTTGCGCCAGTAGGTCAGATTGTGGCGGCACTGTCGGTCCGGCTTGGCCCAGTTGGAAATCTCATATTGTTCAAAACCCGCTGCTTCCAGGGCTTCACCTGCCCACTCGTACATGTCCGCCGCGGCGTCGGGATCGGGCAAGGACAGCAGTCCACGCTGCGCCCAACGTCCAAACGGCGTGCCATGTTCCACCGTCAGGGCGTAGAGCGAGAGATGTTCCGGTCGGAGGCCGAGGATTAATCTAACACTGGCCTGCCAGTGGGTGAAGGTCTGCTCCGGCAGACCAAAGATCAGATCCAGGTTCAGATTATCGAATCCGGCGCGACGAGCCCAGGTCACGGCGTCAATTACGTCAAAGTAATCATGGATGCGTTCCAGTTGACGGAGCTCGTCCGGTTGCACCGATTGGACCCCCAGGCTGATACGGTTGAAACCGAGACTGTGCAAATCCCGCAGGGTATCCAGTGTGACCGTACCGGGATTAGCCTCGAGGGAAATTTCAGCATCCGGGGTAAGGTCAAAAGAATCCCGGGCCGCCTTCAGGATGGATTCGAATTTGTCAGCGGAAAGCAGCGACGGAGTCCCGCCACCGAAGAAAATTGAATGCGCCGTCAGGCGTTGTGGTGCAGAAGATGCCACACAGCGAATTTCGTTGCAGAGAGCGTCCACATAAGCCGGGATAAGTGCTTCCTGTCCGGCGTACGTATTGAAATCGCAATAGGCACAGCGGTGGACGCAGAAAGGGATGTGAAAATATAGAGAGTGTTCCATTTTCATATATTCCAGCGTCATGTGCTGCTTGTGGCGCGATGTCCGGGCAGACCAACAAGGAGCGCAACCGGACCAGCCAGGAGAAGCCACATCGCCGATCCGAGGCCGAAGTACTCGGCAGCCAGCCCGATACCGAAGGGAATGAACTTACCGACAACGCCGACAATATTTCCGAGCGCTATCACCGTCCCGCTCTGGCCAGGCATGGACGAGTAAAGATTCCCTTTCAGGATGGCGTACCAGCCGGAATTGAACAGGCCAAGGAAACCAACAATGACCAGTTTCGCCCAGGGGTTCGGGACGAGAAGGAAAGCCGGGAATAGGATAAGTTCCACGATCACGCTGAGACGCAGATAGTTCAGGCCGCGCACTTTTTCAAGCAGCGGGATGAGCAGGAAGTCACCAAGAAGCCCAAAACCGGTCCAGACGGCGACTGCAAGGGCGGCATTGGATGCTGTGAAGCCGGCTACATCCACGAAATAGAGCGCCAGGTAGCCGTAAAGCACGTCCAGCATCAGGTCGGAGAATTCGAGCAGGACCAACCAGCGGACTACTGCGCCACGCTGGAGTGCGCGAATTGCATTGCGGATCCCTTCCCAGATCAAGGAGAGTCTCGGTAGCAGCGGATGGTTCGCGGATGGACGCGGCAGGAAACGCCAGGCTCCTGCCAGGACCAGCACCGCCAGTCCGGTCAGGACGAAGAACATACCCCGCCAGCCGAAACCTATCAATGCCGCCGCGCCCAGCACCAACGGACCAAGGAACACACCCATCGAACCTGCAAAAGTCCAGCGCGCCATGTTATGTTCGTGACGGGATGGATCCAAGTCCATTAGGGTAGCCTGCGAAAGGCTGACGAAAGCTCCCGAAGATGGATTGAAAACGATGAAGGAAATCAGCAAGAAAATAAAATTGCGGCTGACAGCGGTCAGGAAACAAGCCAGGGCGAAGAAAATCCCGCCGCCCAGGATAAGGACGCGTCGTTTCCAGACATCCCCCAGGATTCCCAGGAAAGGCTCGATGATGTTCCCAATAATTCCCGGCAGGCTGAGCGCCAATCCGATCTGAACGTAGTTCAGGCGCAGGTCCGTGCGGATGAGGGGCCAGGCAGCGCCTTTCACGCCGAAGACGAGTTCGTCGAGGAACTCGATCAGGAGGAAGATAGAATTAACCACGGTAAAAGAACAGAGGAAAACCTAAGGTTGATGACGAACGATATCCGTTATGTTGCTTGGGCATCACTCAATTTCATCCGACCCACAAGAACCGGTGGAATTTCGCTAAAGTGTCCACCCCAGGCAAGCGGATTTTTCTGGGGAGCCTCCGGTGGGAAGGCACACTCCTCGAAGCCGTCCAGTACAAAGCCATTAGTAAAGCCCAGGTTGAAATAAGTTTGTAATGGGCGTTCGAAGTACAGTTGGGGTTTGGGCTGATCACGCATGGCGACGCCATGGGTAGAGTACGAATTCATGTAGCGCGACACTTTTACTGAGTAAATAGTCTGGATCCTGCCTTCATTGTCCATCTCTTCACCAACGTGTATGCTGGAAGAATTATTGAATGCGGGATGGCAGATGGAAAAAACAAACGAGCCTTTTGACTTGAGCAATTTCGGCAGGGCGTGGAAAAGCGGTTCGATGTCCGCCATATCGAAGAGCGCCATATTGCATAAAGCCGAATTGAAGGCATGGATGCCCAATGCGAGCAGTGCAAATTCATCAGTGGCATCAAGTACATGATATGTGATATGCGATCCCGGATTCGGTTTCTCCTGTGCCAATTTAATCAACGCTTCCGAGAAATCAAAAGCCGTCACCTGTGTCCCAAGGGATGCCAGGCGCCGGGCGGTCAGGCCATTACCTGTGGCAATATCCAGAATGCACTGACCCGGTTGCGGGTCCAGAAGGCGCAGGATAGCCGGCCACTGGAGGATATTGACAAAGTCGTTACCCTCGCCCATATTTTCATCCCAGAAAGCCGCATTGGCATCCCAGGCTTTACGGGTTTCGTCATTGGCTTTTCGAATATTATCAGGTGTCATGCAATCTCCTTATGCTCAGAGAACCACTCCGGTAACATGTGCGAAGTTGCCATGCGGACTTCTGGATGGGCGTCCATGAAACGGCGCAAGTGCCCATCATGCGGTCCAAGCACCAGCTTGACCATCCAGGCAGGCGTCGTGTTGTTATACACCGCTCCGGCATCGGCAGCATTGAAGAACCAGCCACTCTCCATTTTGACCGCTACTCCGCATTGCCCCCATGTATGCCCGTGCAGAGGCACCAGCCACATCTCCGGCTCGAACGGCAGACGGATAGCATCGAAGTCATACCACTTGTCGCCGGTATTGTCATAAATCACCCAGTCCGGCTTGTGGGCGATATGTCGACGGACGTAAGCCATATCGGTCCATCGGCGCATCCTGCCTGTGAAGGCTTGAAATTCGCGGCGATGGATATGGATTTTCGCTCTTGGAAAATCCGGTAGACCACCGCAATGATCAAAGTGCATATGGGTCAGTATTATGTGGCGCACATCTTCAGGCTTGAAGCCCAGCCTTTGGAGTTGATGTACGGCTGTCTCCTGCGGGTCCATCTTCACAATAGTAATTACCTGGAATAGACGTAACATTGCGTGAGGATGAGCATAATCATCCAAGCCAGGACCTGTATCGATCAGGGTCAAACCCCGGTTTGTCTCAACCAATGTACAGACGGTGCCGGTCTTCAGTTTGGATGGCCAGCGGGCATTGCAGGTGAAGCCGTTGAAAATGTGAATGGTCATAGCGGAATTAAACCACAGAAAAACACAGGTGGATATGGATTTTAGGCAGAATTTAACACGGATGGATTTCTCCCATCCGTGTTAATCCATTGCATCCGGAGATATTCAGACCACCAACCGTAACGGCTCTTCCAAGAACATCGCCAATGATTTCATGAATTTGGCTGCCTCGACCCCATCGCTGATGCGGTGATCCACTGAGATGGTGGCTTTCATCCGCCAAGCGGTTTTGAGCGCGCCTTCGTCCACAACCGCCACCTCCCGCGCGGACCCGATTGCCAATATTGCCGCTTCGGGCGGGTTGATGATGGCAGTGAAGTTCTCCACGTCATACATGCCCAGGTTGGAGATGGAGAAAGTCGAGCCTTCGATATCATCGGGCTTTACCTTGCCGTCCCGCGCCCGGGCTGCCATGGCTTTGACTTCCGATGCAATCTTACGCAGGGGCTTCTTGTCCGCATCCCGGCAGACAATCGTCAGCAAGCCACCTTCGACGGAGACGGCCACGCCGATGTTAACCTGCCCGTGGCGAATTACTGAATTGCCATTCAACGAAGTGTTCAGGTTGGGGAACTGGCGCAAGGCAAGAGCTGTGGCTTTGATGATAAAGTCATTAATAGAGAGTGCCTCGTTCTCTGCCACAATCTTATTGAATTGTGCCCTCAGGTCCATCAGCGCGTCCATTTTGTATTCGTGGGTCACATAAAAGTGTGGGATTTTCACCTTGGATTCCGCCATCCTGCGGCCGATGGCTTGCCGAAGTTTCGGCAAAGCCACGGATTTCCTCTGCAGCCGACGATGGATGATTGATCCCTAACGATTGATCACCAGCCACCAACTGCTGACCGCCAAGCGCTGCTTCGATATCGCCTCGAACGATCCGTCCGCCGGGGCCGGTTCCTTTGACAGTGGATAAATCCACCTTATTTTCGCTGGCAATTTTCCTCGCCAGGGGCGAAGCCATTACGAGTGCTGATTTTTGAATTTCGGATTTCGGTCTTTCTACACTCAAATCTCCCGCCTCGGTCATAACTTGTCTCCCAGCGACCTGATTACCGAAATCCTGGATTATTTCTTCGGCAGACCCGACGATCGCGATGGGTGAACCAACTGGCACAATCGACCCTTCCTCAGCAACCAGACGACGCACCATTCCGCTGGCAGAAGATTCGACTTCGACCGTTGCCTTGTCGGTCTCGATCTCAGCAAGCACCTCCCCCTTGCTCACATTCTCACCGACCTTCTTCAGCCAGCGCACAAGTGTGCCCTCGGCCATGTCGAAACCCAGTTTGGGCATGTTGATGATCTCAGCCATTACAACACCTCCCTGACAGCCGCCACTACATCAGAGGGTTGCGGCAAAGCTGACTGCTCCAGCACACGGCTATAAGGTAGTGGAACTTCCTTTTGCGCAACGCGCACCACTGGCGCGTCAACGTAATCAAAAGCCTGCTCGTAGATGCGGCTGGATACTTCCGCTCCCACGCCGTATGATTTCCAGCCTTCTTCGACGATGACCGCCCGGTTGGTCTTCTTGAAGGACTCCATCACCGATCCCATGTCGAGCGGGCGCAGGGAGCGCAGGTCGACAATCTCGGCTTCGATGCCATCCTTGGCCAGTTCCTCAGCAGCCTTCATTGAAACCTCCAAGCCCTTGGAATAGGTCACGATGGTAATATCCTTCCCCGGACGCTGGATGATGGATTTGCCTATCGGGACAGTATTATCCCCATCCGGGACATCGCCGCGCACCTGGTACATCGTGGCTTGTTCGATGAACAGGACCGGATCATCGGACCGGATGGCTGCTTTTAAAAGACCCTTGGCGTCAGCTGGTGTTCCGGGCGAGACGACCTTAGACCAGGGAAATGGGCAAAAATGGCATCCGGGGTCTGCGAATGGGTAGCACCCAGTTGGCGTCCACCTCCGCTCACAGCTCGGATCACCAATGGCAGGACAAACTGACCACCAAACATATAGTGCAGCTTGGCGGCCTGGTTGACAATTTGATCCATTGCCGAGAAGGCAAAGTTAATCGTCATCAGTTCTGCAATTGGCCGCAAGCCGGTCATGGCCGACCCGATCGCGGCGCCGATGATGGCAGCCTCGGCAATGGGTGTATCGCGGACACGCTCCCCACCAAAGTGATCGTAAAAACCCTTTGTCACCGCATAAGAACCACCCCAAACGCCGACTTCCTCTCCAAGAATAAAGACATTTGGATCCCTTTCCATCTCTTCCCACATGGCCTGGGAGATGGCTTCGCGCATCGTGATTCGGGCCATGCTACACCTCCTCCACGTAGACGTTGTCGAAAAGTGTATCAAGACCCGGCTCGGGACTGGCTTCGGCGAATTCGACCGCTTTTTGAACATCCACCTTGGCACGCGTCTCAATTTCCTCGAGCGCCCTGGCAGTTACCTTCTTGTTCCCGATGAGATAGGCATGAAAGATGCCGATCGGGTCATGTTCTTCCCACTTCTTGACTTCCTCCTGCTTGCGGTATCGTTCGGGATCGCCCATCGAGTGGCCGCGGAAACGGTAGGTCATGATTTCCAGCATCCTAGGTCCGGACCCACCGCGGACCCCATCAATGGCTTTTCTGGCCGCTTCGTAGACCGCCACCACATCCATCCCGTCCACGCGCTCATGCAGCATGCCGTAGCCCTCGGCCTTCTGCTGAATTTCGGATACCGCCGAAGCACGCTCAACCGTCGTTCCCATCCCATATATGTTGTTTTCGCACACCCACAGTACGGGCAGCGTCCACACCTTGGCTAGGTTCAACGCTTCGTGGAAGTATCCAATATTGGTGGCCCCTTCGCCAAACATGCAGATTGTCACGTTGTTGCGGCCGGCATACTTGTCACCCAGCGCCAGCCCAGCAGCGATCGGCAGGTGCGCCCCCACAATGGCATGTCCGCCCCAGAAATTCCTGGCCACATCCGCCATGTGCATCGAACCGCCGCGGCCTTTTGAGATTCCGGTGGATTTCCCCATCAGTTCCGCCATCACCTGGTTGACCGGTATTCCACAGTTAATGGCTACACCATGGTCACGGTAGGCCGTGATGACCCGGTCCTGCGGCTGGCGGGCAGCGATCAAACCGGTACTGACGGCTTCCTGACCAATGTAAAGGTGCATGAAACCGCCGATCTTGCCAGCCTGGTACAATTCAGCCCCTTTCTCTTCCAACCGGCGGATAAGCACCATCTGATAATATAAATCAAGAGTTCTTTGCTTGTCCATTCCAACTCCCTTAATGGGTGCTGTTTTGATGATGATAATATCTGACTAATTATATCCAATAATTATCAAATTTCGTTAGATCCTCTATGATAAAGCAATAAACCATTTCCAGGTTTGTTTGCCCAATTATTGAGAAGTAAAAATATGAATTGAGTTGTCTGACATTGCTTTTAGAAAGCGCCAACCTCTCATATCTAGGTCCCATCCTGGGGCTGTGGTATATTCTTCCTTATGTCTATCTCCACGCTCGCCACACAGACGCTCGACCTGCTCTCCGTTCCTTATCGACTCTTCGAACACCCCCATCCGCCTGAGTCGATCGAACAGGCTGCACGCGAACGAGGACAGACCTCCGGGCAGATCATCCGCAGCATCCTTTTTAGATATGAGAAGGAAAATTTCTTTCTGACCCTGATGGCTGGGCCGGGACAGATCTCCTGGCGCAAGTTGCGCGCCCATCTGAGCGTTTCGCGCATCTCGATGGCTAGCGAGGGTGAGGTACTGGCCGTCACCGGCTACGCGGTCGGGATGGTTTCGCCGCTCGGCCTGCCATGTCCCATCCGCATTCTGGCCGATGCAAGTGTCTTCAAACCGGAGGAGGTTTCCCTCGGCTCCGGGGTGCGGGGGGTGGCAATTATTATGAAATCTGCAGACTTACAGCGGGCATTGGGGAAGATCGAGGTCGGACAATTTTGTTAAGTCGCCTCGAGTTGGGTCGCGCTTATAATTGAGACAAGCAATTCCAAAAAGCCATCATATGATCTGCGGGAGAAATATCCATCCTTCCCAAAGGAATCTGACTGTGCGTCAAAATAATAAAGAAATGCAACAAAAACCCAATCTCGCCATCCTCGGTTTTCTCTTCCTTTCAGTCTGCATGGCGCTTGCCGGGTGTGGGCCTTCCCCCGAACAGCAATCCACCATGACCGTCACTTCCGAGACAGCCACGGCCGCCGCCTGGACACCCACCTTCACTCCTACCTTTACTTATACTTTCACCTCAACTAACACATCCACCTTTACTTCAACCCCCACAGCCACGTTTACCCCCACCGAAACACCCACACCAACCATCACTTCCACCTCTTCCGAGACGACCACCCCCACCCGGTCTCTCACGCCCACCCGGACTCTCACACCCACTTTTGATTATCCAAGAGTCACGGTGAACAAAGCCGCAGCAGCCTGCAAATTTGGTCCGGCGAAGGCTTACCTGTGGGCCAACGACTTGAAAGCCGGTGATACCGGTGTCGTCTGGGGTCGCGCCCCGTATGGGAGCAACTGGCTCTACGTAAAATGGGACAGGTGGCCAGGTCCTTGCTGGGTCTCTCCATCGGTGGTGAATGTGGTCGGCGATGTCAACCGGGTCATTGTGGAACGGGTGCGCATGCCCTTTGCCTTTAACCACCTTTACGACCCACCCAACAATGTAAGGTCTGAACGCCAGGGGGACCAGGTCGTCAGTCTCCTGGACCAAGGAATGGATGACGGAGGACGACGACCGGGGGTATTTCCTGGATGTGTGGGTATGCCAGAATGGTAATCTCATCTGGTTTCCAGTCGGTCTGCCGGATCAATTCACTACCACGTATACATTTACCGACCAACCGGGCTGCTCCCAGAAATCAGGCGGACAGATTTACACCGTTGAAAAACATGGTTACACAAGTCCCGCGGAAGTTCCCTGGCCCCCATACATTGTTAACCAGCCGGTGGTAGAAACGTCCACTAATACCCCTGTGGTAGCGCCACCTACTGATACACCGGTGGTAGTACCACCTACTGATACCCCGGTGGTAGTGCCATCTACTGATACCCCGGTAGTACCATAGACCCAATCCACATTTTTACTAATTAGACCAGGACCAAATAAAAGAATGCCCGACCGATGTCGGGCATTCTTTTATTTGTTGATTCCTACTTGTCTTCGGCAATCTTCTTGCCGCTGAACTTCAACGCCGAGTGCGCCGCGGCTAGGCGGGCAATCGGGACTCGGAAGGGCGAGCAGGAAACGTAATTATTGCCGATCATGTGGCACCACTCGATGGAGTTGGGATCGCCGCCATGTTCACCGCAGATACCCACCTCCAACTCGGGACGGGTCTTGCGGCCATCATTAATCGCCATCTGCATTAACTTACCCACCCCCTCCCGGTCGAGAGTTTGGAACGGATTCCTGGGCAGGATACCCGCGGCTACATAGGTGACCAGGAAATTGCGCTCAGCGTCGTCACGCGAGTAACCGAAGGTCATCTGAGTCAGGTCATTAGTACCGAATGAGAAGAATTCAGCCAGGTTGGCAATTTCTCCGGCGGTGACTGCTGCCCGCGGTATTTCGATCATCGTACCGAATTTGTAATTAAAGTCCACCTTCTTCTCTTCCGTGACTGCCTTGGCAATGCGAACAAGACGCGGCTGAATCCATTCCAATTCCTTGACCGTGCCGGTCAACGGGATCATGACCTCAGGCCTGACTACAATTCCGCGCTTGGTGCAATCAGCGGCGGCTTCGAAGATGGCACGCACCTGCATTTCCACGATTTCGGGCATGGCGATGCTCAAGCGCACACCGCGCAAACCCATCATCGGGTTGGATTCATGCAGGCTCTTAATGGAAGCCAGCAGGTCTTCTTTTTCCTTCAGACCATTGGTCTCACCCTTGACTCGCATGGTCACAACTTCTTCAAAGAGTTTCTCTTCATCAGGCATGAACTCGTGAAGGGGCGGGTCAATCAGGCGGATGATAACCGGATAACCATTCATCGCTTCGAACAACCCATCGAAATCCTTGCGCTGAGTCGGCAGGAGCTGGTTCAGATATCCGGTGCGTTCTTCGCTGGTCTCGGCCAGGATCATCTTCTGTACAATCGGCAGACGTTCAGTTTCAAAGAACATGTGCTCGGTACGGCACAAGCCAATGCCTTTGGCTCCATACGAGCGGGCGCGCTGGGCATCCTTGGGATAGTCTGCATTAGCCCATACCTGTAAGCCGGGAGCTTTGCGGCCATCAGGCAGGATGCGGATGTCCTTGCGGGCGGCGAGTTCATCCGCCCAGCCGAGTAGGGTCAGCAGGTCAGTCTGTTCTTCCAGGGACGGGGCGCTGGTCGGAATCTTGCCAACGTAAACCTGACCGGTTGTGCCATCCACTGAAATCCACTGGCCTTCCTTGACGACTTTGCCATCCACTTCCATCAGGCGATTTTCGAGGTCAATCTTGATCATCGAAGCACCGACCACACAGGGGATGCCAAATTGACGGGCAACCACGGCGGCGTGAGAGGTGGCACCACCTTCACTGGTCAACACGCCCTGGGAGGCAATCATGCCGTGTACGTCATCCGGCTTGGTGAACGGCCGGACCATGATGGTCTCCTGTTTGTGCTCTTTTGCCATTTTCTCAGCCATGTCAGCATCGAAGTAAGCCTGACCAACCGCCGCACCCGGAGAGGCATTGACGCCCTTGGCATACTCGACAGCCACCTTCTTGGCCTTCTCGTCAAACTGGGGGTGCAGGAGCGCATCCACAACTTCGGGCGTAACCCGTAAAATGGCTTCTTCCTTGTTAATCAGGCCTTCATTGGCCATATCCACTGCGATCTTGATGGTGGATTTGGCGGTACGTTTCCCATTACGGGTCTGGAGCATCCACAGTTTGCCGCGCTCGATGGTGAACTCGACATCCTGCATATCTTTGTAATGTTTCTCCAGCTTGCCGGTAATATTCATGAACTGTGTATAGACTTCCGGCATGGTCTTGCTGAGATTTTCGATCTGGTCTGTATTGCGGATCCCAGCCACCACATCTTCACCCTGGGCGTTGAGCAGGTACTCGCCCATCATCTTCTTATCACCCGTGGAGGGGTTGCGGGTGAAAGCCACGCCCGTTCCTGAGTCGTCGCCCATGTTCCCAAAGACCATGGTCACGATATTGACAGCCGTTCCGAGGTCGTCGGAGATGTTGGTGGCCTTGCGGTAATCAATCGCCCGTTTACCCATCCACGATTTAAACACAGCCTTGGTGGCCAGTTCCATTTGCTTATAGACATCCTGAGGAAAATCGAAACCAGCCTGTTTCTTGAATGCTTCTTTATAAGTGCCAACCAGTGCTTTCCAGTCATCCGCCGTCATTTCTGTATCGAGCTTGTAGCCCTTGCTGGTCTTGTATTCGGCGAGCGGATGTTCAAAAACCTCGTCATCAAAATTGAAAACGGTGGTGCCAAACATCTCGATCAGGCGGCGGTACAAATCATAAACAAAGCGTGGATTGTTGGTACGCCGGATCATGCCTTCCACAACTTTGTCATTCAAACCGATGTTGAGGATGGTGTTCATCATGCCGGGCATGGAAAACTTGGCCCCGGAGCGGCAGGATACCAGCAGTGGATTCGCCGGATCACCAAACTTTTTATCGGCCTGCTTCTCAACAACCTTGAGAGCAGCCAGCATCTGGTCCCACTGACCTGCAGGGAATTGACCGGTCTTGCGGAATTCATTGCATGCTTCGGTTGTTACAGTGAAACCGGGTGGCACCGGAACCCCGGCGCGAGTCATATCAGCCAGCCCGGAACCTTTGCCGCCAAGCAGACCACGCACGCCCTCCCATGAACCGGCATACTTTTCAACTTCTGCAACCTCTTCAAATAAATAGACCCATTTCTTACTCTTAGCCATTTTGGCCTCCAACAAAAGAAATATGATTCAATTTTCGAATATATAAACCAACGCAGCACAATTCAATTATTGTTTCTTACTCAAATACATGAGCCTATAAGGATTTAAATTCAAGTGATAACAACAATTCTGATTTGCAACTTTGTGCAGCATTTTGTAATTTTTTGTACAAACACACAATCCGAGAGTTTACCACAAACTTTGCCCTCCAACTGATGCCATTCCACGGTTTTCTCGAAATACTTCGTTGAAGGGTAACTACTGGATCACGGGGGTAATTCCCAAACATCCGATTTGTAAAGCATTTGCAAAGCACAGACTAACCTTATCGATGATAATATGGATTAGGAAGGCGTTGACCTCTATGATCCTAAAAGTCCTTACAATTGATGATGATCCGGCCATGACGGAATTGCTGACCCTGCTGTTAAAGACGCACGGGTTCAATGTGCTCACCGCCAACACCGGTGAAGACGGTGTTAAGAGCACTCGGGATGATACTCCCGATGTAATCATCCTCGACCTGATGATGGCCGGCATGGACGGCTGGCAGGTCTGCAAACAAATTCGAGAGTTCAGTACTGTGCCCATTCTGGTTTTTTCAGCCCTCGACAACCCCGGCATCGTCGCCAGTGCCCTCGACGCTGGTGCGGACGATTACCTGGTCAAACCCGTTCCCAGTGGGGTGTTGATTTCTCACTTGAACACCCTGACCCGACGCACAGATATGAATAACGGTAAATTCCAACCAAAAACTGCTCCCCTCTCAGTCTAGAAGGTTTTCCAGAATTTAAGCGCAAGCTGGGGCTTGCGCTTTTTGATTTGTGTTAAAATCAGGTTGTTCCAATTTTGGGAACATTCCTGCAATCAAAAAGACTTCCTTGGAGTCCTGCGATGCAAACCTGTTCCAAGTGCAATGCATCTTCCCCAGATCACGCCTTAACCTGCATTTACTGCAATGCTGACCTGAGGGAATTCTCCTCTTCTGCGATAGCGCTCAAGCGCATGCAAGGCAACCCACGCATTCGTGCCATACGCCTCACAGTGACGCACGATGCCTGCCCGCATTGTTATGAGTTAATGAAAACCTACCCAAAAGATAAGGTGCCTCGCCTGCCCAATGAGGGCTGCTCGCATGAGAACGGCTGCCGGTGCTTCTATGAACCGGTTCTAGAAGAGACAGCCATCGTCGGAAAGGTTGCGGATTAATTTTGACCAACCCTCCCCTGTTGCACAGGGGAGGGTGGTTTTTACAGCAAAGTCTTTAGCGCTTCCGAAGTGACCTGCGGTGCTTCCATCATGGGCATATGTCCCACTCCCTCAATTTCAAAAAGAGAACAATTCTTCACCACATCCCGTACCTCGCGAGCGCGCTCAATGGGCATGATTTTGTCTTTCAATCCGTGGATGATTACCATTCGAAAATCGAAACTGGAGAGAATGTCCGTTGAATCAGGGCGTTCAGCCATCGCCCTCAGCGCCCCCGCCACACCTTCCGGCGGTTGGTGCAGGATGAGTTGTCTCAAGGCCGCCTGAAAACCTGCATCTGCCGTCAGCAAGGAGGACATGGACTTCAGCCACTTCGTCCACTCCGCTGGCTTCCACACGATCAGCTACCTGGTAACGGCCCGCTTTCTTCTCTGGCGGGTCGGCTATCGCCTGCGAGGCGATCAGCCCCAACCCGCGCACACGCGACGGATAGCGACGCGCAAAAGAAAGAGCCACGTATCCACCCATCGAATGACCAGCTATTGCGGCCTTCTTGAACTTTAGAAAATCCAACAGAGCGGCAAGATCCGCAGCCATATCGTCCAGCAGATAATGGGTGTTGACAGCGGAGGATTTCCCGAAGCCGCGCAGGTCTGGCAGGATTAGGTCAAAGTCACTTTCCAGCAAGGGCACAACCGAATCCCAGATAGTGTGGTCAAGCGGATAGCCGTGAATCAGCATTAGCGGCATCCCCTGCCCCTGGCGCGTGTATGCTAGTTGTATCCCATTTAATAATACTTTGTCCATAATTACTCCCACAACCGTCAATACGTGGAGAGGAACAACCAAGAAATCCCCAAGAAAAATGAGAGATTGTTGTGTTCAGTTCTACCGCTCGTCATGATACTGCTAGCACTTCCAATTCACCTTGACTTTCTGTTTGCTCCCCAGGCGAGTGTAGTACTGGATAAAACCATTCTCACAGCCAAATTCGTAAATCCGGCGGGTCACATCCACGTCAACCTTGCAATATTCAGCCAATTTGTTCAACTCGCCACTTCGCCACCACGCCACTGCTTGGATACCGGATGCGGACTTCGTATCGCCGAGGGTGGCACGCGCTACCGCGTCCAGACTGACGCGGAAACTAAGTGTGTGGAACAAGTCGTCCATGATGTCGAGGGTGGGCAGGAATTGCAGGCGTTCGTCCGGCGCGTAAGGGCGGAGGACCTCATAATCGAAGCCTTTGACATTGAAGCCAATCACCCGCTCGGCGGATTTCAACTCTGCGATAAGCGCCGGGACATCCTTCTCCCAGTAGATCGCGAAATCATTGCGGATAGAGGACCAGGTCACCCCGCAGGAGACTTTGAGCGCTCCGATGTTGCTTCTCCCGCCAACATCTTCGAAGAGATTCTGGGTTTCGAGATCAAAGACGACAATATTCATTACTTAGCCTTTTAGGTTTGAAAGATATGCCTGCATAGCCATCCAACTCCCGTGACGTTCTGGCGAGATGGGGGGAAATTCCTGCAAAGAAAATATCTTTGCCATACCTTCATCACTGCCTCGCAATTCTCCGTCTATTGATTGAGCCTCGAACATCACGTAAACCATCGGCCCAGGCCATCCTTCAAAGTAACGGCAGAACGACCAACCTAAAGACCGAACGATCCCGATATCAAGCCCGGTTTCTTCGCGAGTTCTCCCGTATTGCTGCTTCTTCTGGAGATTCCCCATATTCCACCAGTCCAGCTGGGAGAGCTGCTGGAGCATCTGCCGGTACATCGGGTGTCAGTATCGCGACGATGCCGTTTCCACTTTTGACAACCGTGGCAACCGCCACAACATTAGACAGCGTTTGGATCCAACCGCATGCAGGGCAATGGACCCGCGGGATATTATCGTCAAAAAGGATTTCTCGAGTTCAGTTCGGCTCTACACATCGGGCAGAACTGAAAACGAAAGGTCGGGATTACAGTATCTGGATAGGTGAGATTGGCTGTCATAGTATTCAGCCTCCCTGTATAAGTTATTTGGAGATTCCCTGTTTTGATAAATACTCGCGCGCCGTGCTAGCGCCTCTTCCTTTGTAAATACTGTTCCAACCGCCTGCGCTTCGCGCAAGGTCTCGAGCAGTTTGCCAATCGTTTTCCCTGGCTGGAGACCTAGTTCGCGCATCAGGTCGTCTCCATTCACCAGCGGGATCGGGGTGATGGACTCTGCAGGTTTTTCAAACCAGTTTTCCAGCATCAGGCGGACAACATCCAGCGCGGCAGCCCAGGTTTCCTGCGGCATGCTTTGTTCGTAAGTGGCGCGTATATCAGCAAGGGCTAGAAGGCAGATATCCACCCCTGCCGGTCCGGTGTCACGGAAGAACCGGTAGACAGCACGCCGCGAAGGCAACTTGCCTTCCCGTACCAACCGGTTTGTGTGATAGAGAATTCGCATATGATTGGCGATGACCGTCTGCAGGCGGGCTGCTTCCTCATTGCTCAATGCCAAAGCGCGGCCGCGACAGCCGGCGATTTCTGCGGACTGCTGGTCGTGGTCCCAGAAGCGCAATTGGCCTTTCTCATCCACCTTTTTTGTCTGGGGTTTTGCCACATCATGGTATAACGCCGCCAGAAAAAGGAGGCTGTGCAGGGACCGGTCACTGGTAAACGGGGCAGCGAAAGTTTCTCCAATCTGTTGACGGTAGCGGCCAATCCGCAATACCATCAGTCCATTGAGCATGTCAGAGGCAGTATCGGGGTTAAAGTCTGGTGACAGCGCAGCGAATACCGCCTCCAAGTGGCTCACCGTGGAGATCGTATGCTCCCAAACATCGTGAACGTGCGGCGCAGTCTGTTTAACTCCTTTCAGAGCGGAAAGCTCCGGCAAGACCGTGTCCAATGCGCCGAGCAGGTCGAGGGCGTGCAGACAGACCGCTGGGTGCAAGCCATCGAGGAGGCGGAAGAGTTCATCTCGCAGCCGCTCTGGAGAAATGTTTCCTAACTGGCCAACGGCTTTTCTCATCGCCTTGCGCGTTTCCAGCGGAATGTGAAAACCAAAATTCGATGCCAAGCGGACTCCGCGCAGGATGCGCACCGGGTCATCTTCAAAGGCAGACGGGGAGCAGGCACGCAAGCGCTTTTCCTTCAGGTCCATCGCTCCGCCAAGTGGATCATGGATCGTATTGTCACTGAGGTTGAGAGCAATCGCATTGAGGGTGAAATCGCGGCCGAGAATATCCGCTTCCAGGTCTGGACCGCGGAAGGCAGCAAAATCCAGCAAGCTGCGGGTGCCTCCCTCATTAGTCACGATGACGCGGCCCGTGTCACGTTCGGCGTCGAGCGGGTAGAAGTCCGCATCCAGGGTATTGGCGACGCGCCGGGCGATTTTAATCGCGTCACGCTCCAGGACAAAGTCCAGGTCGTGGATTTGACGGCCAAGCAGGGCATCCCGCACCGCTCCACCCACCAGGTAAACGGTCAGACCGTCCGGCAAAGCCGCACGGACGGAGTTTAAAATTTTGGGGAAATTCAGCTGGAAATTGCCTGGCATGAATAATATCTCGGGCGATTCCTTGTAACGAGACTGAGCTGCCCGGCGAGCCTGTTCGGGCGTGCCTCCCTGGGCGATGACCCGTCCACGCAGGCGGGCAACCCAGCGGCCAGCATACGATTTTTCATCTCCTTCCACCATTCCGTTTCCTTTTTGGATCAAGGCGTCTTCTTGTACTTCTTCAAGTCTGCCGAGGCGATGAAGCGCAAGTGACGGTAATGTTCGTCAATATCGATCCCGTAGCCGAAAACGTATTTGTCGGGTATGTCGAAGCCGACGTAGTTAACCTCCACCGGCACTTCGCGGCGGTATTTCTTATCGAGCAGCACACAGACTTGCAGGCTCTTCGGTTCGCGGGTTTTGAGCATTTTCAGAACGTGCGCCAGTGTGCGCCCGCTATCCACAATGTCTTCGACGAGAAGAACATTCAATCCTTCGATGTTGGTCATCAGGTCAAGGTTGACTCGTACATTACCACTGGAAGCGTAATGTCCGACGCCGTAGGAGGAGAGCGACATGCAATCCAGGGTATGGGCGACAGTGAGATAACGGGTCAGGTCTGCGGTGAAAGTCAGCCCGCCGCGCAACAGACAGACGATCAATAATTCCTCACCTGTATAAGCGCGGCTGATCTGCGCGCCGAGTTCAGCAACGCGAGTCTCGATGGCCTTTTCGTCGACAAGTATTTCGTCAATAAACTCATGATAATCTTGCATGGTAGCTCCTAAGTTCTTGGTGATTCGCGGGGTGAGGTGGAATGTGGAATATGGGGGGTTTTAGGCAGACGAATCCCTGCAACACCCCCCTAATCTTTCGTTTTAAAGGATCTATTAATAGACCAACTTCCATCAGTCGTGTGGTTGGTATTTCTTAAGGTCAACGACTGCGACAAAAGGCAGGTTGCGGTAGTACTCGTCCAGGTCGAGGCCATAGCCGAAGACGAACTTATTAGGGATACTGAATCCGCGGTAGTGGATATGGACGGATGTCTCGCGTCGCCCTTCCTTGTCCAAAAGAGTGCAGACTTTGAGACTGCGCGGCTGACGGGTTTGCAAGAACTCCAACACGTACGCGATGGTATTGCCACTATCCACGATATCTTCTACCAGTAAAACATCCTTGTTGCGGATATCGGTTTTCAGATCGAGCGAGAGACGGACGCTCCCGCCTGATTGGCGCACTCCTGCGCCGTAGGATGAAACTGCCATGAAATCTACTTGAAGCGGGACAGTGATCTGCCGCATCAGGTCCACCAGAAAGACAATCCCGCCGCGCAGGATGCAGATAAGGAGGAGGTCTTTCCCTTTATAGTCTCGGTTGATCTCCTCAGCAAGTTCTTTGATGCGGGTTTGAAGAGTCTGTTCATCAATCAGAATTTCAGCAAGGAAATCCTTAAAATCCTGCATTTTCGCTCCTAGCGGGGGACTTCGCCCCCCTAGCGGGGGACTTCGTGATGCGTACGGCAGCGCGCTTCATACATCTCCGCCGCGCCGACGATGACCACCGGGTCGCTGAAGCGAGCCGGTTTTCCGTTGACCAGTCGCTGGGTCCGGCTGGCTGGTTCGCCGCAGACCATGCAAATGGCCTGAATTTTATCCACGTGCTCGGCGCGCGCCATCAGCTCCGGCATCGGACCGAAGGGTTCGCCGCGAAAGTCCGTATCCAGTCCCGCCACGATGACGCGGATCTTCTTTGCAGCCAGTTCTTCGACAACCTGGATGATTTCGTCGTCGAAAAACTGAGCCTCGTCAATGGCGACGACGGTGGCTTCCTTGTCCAGCCGTTGACGGATATCCGCCGCCTTTTCGACCGGGATAGCGGCAAAATCGCTCCCTGCATGGGAGGTGACTTTCTCGACAGCATAGCGCATGTCGATGGCGGGCTTGAAAACCTGCACATGCTGACGGGCAATCGTCGCCCGGCGCAAGCGGCGGATAAGCTCGTCGGTCTTGCCGCTGAACATCGAACCGCAAATAACTTCGACCGAACCGGGAATATGTGGTGTCATAATCTCCTCATTTTCGCTGACACCCATCTCCTCTCTCAATGGGAAGGGGGTGAAGGAATTGAAAATAACCAAACAGGCAGATGCATATCGCATCTGCCTGTTAAGTTTACCTGATTATCAGCTTTCGACAAGCCCTACGCAGCGGGAGTTTCCGCAGTTTCGGGAAGTTCATAGCCGAGAGCGCGCAGTTTCTTCTTTATGTCAATCAGCGACTTGCGGCCAAAACCTTCGATCGCCAGAACACTTTCTTCACCCTCGGCCAAGTTTCGCCAGGAATTGACCAACTTCCTTGATGCCCGCCTTTTCCAATGCAGTAACGGGTCGGGTAGCCAATTCCAGTTCAGCGATGGGGCGCTTGGGAGATACCTTGGACTCAGCGCGGGTTTTCTTCTCTTCAACATAAGTCTGGCGGACCTGTAGCTTCTTATAAAAGCGGTCCACCTGACCTTCAATGTCCACGATTCGACCCTGCTCACCGGTGAAAAACGGATGGCAATTTGAGCAGGTTTCAACGCGGATTTCTTGCTTTGTTGAACCGGTTGTCCAGGTGGTGCCACAAGAAGCGCAGGTCACCTTGGCATCCGTGTAGTAAGTCGGATGAATACCCTGTTTCATTTCAAGATCCTTTCGCCAGTTACTTTTTTTCCGCCGGCATCACGTTGACGCGCTTGCGCCCTTTAATGACATCGTAGACGACCAGTCCTTCAATCGTGGCAAAGATGGTATCGTCCTTGCCGACGTCCACGTTCAGACCGGGCTTGATGTGTGTGCCGCGCTGTCGGACGATAATGTTGCCGGAAAGAACATGCTCACCGGCATATTTCTTCACGCCCAAGCGCTGGGCATTGGAGTCTCTTCCATTGCGGACTGAGCCGCCACCTTTTTTGTGTGCCATATCAACCTCACTCTTCTACTATTTCGCCGCAGGCTTCTTGGCAGCCGATTTCACCTTCGAGGACGATTTCGCCTTCGGGGATGGTTTCGGTTTAGCTTTGGCGGCAGTCGTCTTCTTGGAAGACGATTTCGTCGTAGTCTTCGCTGCTGGTTTCTTCCCCTTCGGTGACGACGTCCCCTTGGTGGATGACGTCTTAACCTTTAGTTCGGCCTTTACCGGCTTCTTCTCTTTTTCAGCTTTCGCCTTCGGAGCCTTTACTTCAGCCTTAACTTCGGCAGCCTTTTCAATCTTGACAGGTTCCTTCTTCACCAGTTCGGAACCGCCAATCTGCTCCACGAACAGACGGGTATAGTTCTGGCGGTGGCCAATCTTAACCCGAATGCGCTTCTTGGGGCTGTAGTTGAAGATATTCACTTTCGGCCCTTTGAAATGCTCGACAACCGTGGTCCATACGGGTACATTTTTGACGAGCGGCGTGCCGACGGTGATGTTTTCCCCATCTGCGAGCAGCAGAACCTGTTCAAGCTTGACATTTGCGCCGGATTCTATCGGCAGGCGGTCCACTTCGATGGTACCACCTTCGACGGCTCGAAATTGCTTGCCGCCGCTTTCCACAATTGCATACTTCATCTTTTTCTCCTGGTCTTCGCTTCACCACTATCCCTGCGGTACGCGTTCGGATCTTGGATCAGTATCAATCTTCAGAGCGAACCCCTACGCCGGTCAGCGGGGAAGCCGGGATACAAACTGACGCCCCAGCAACCTGCCGGGGCAGAACCGGACAGTATTATACATGCGAGCCGCAACCATGTCAACGGTTAATATCAAAATCCCATGGGTGATATACTCATCCTCCCGACCAACCCGCTCTCCTGCGGCAACCTGTCCTTGTGCTTGATCCAGGGAGACATCCACGAGTACAATATCGTCACCGGCGGAAATTAGTATGTAGTACAGCCTAAAGAACCAATTCCCAATATGACCTCCACACCAATTCCTCCGGTTGATAAGTCTGGTCGATCAATAAAATCCGGCATCCTTTTCAGGACGCCGGCTGTTTTGGTCATAAAGAAATCTACAACCAAAACACGGGCGCGTCAGAATCCAAACATAATAATCCCGCCTAAAAATCCCAATACGGCCGCGATGGCAAAACTCACAAAATATGCCGCCACATAAAGCGCTTTGGTCGACCTGGTATAAAATAGGTTCTTATTCCGCCACCGCGCGATTGCTGTGAGAGTGGTAATGATAAACAGCGTACACGCCAGGATGATTTTTACAATATGATTGGGGGCGTCGCTATTATAGAATACGATATTATCGCGTATGCCGAAAAATGCGGCTACAATCGTGCTCGCGGCTGCCAGCGATATATTCGCAAAAGCAACCTGCTCCATAATTTTACTGCGCTTCCAGAGAGCCAGAAGTATAAAGAACAGGGCTGCTCCGGTCAGCGCAATTGGAAAGTGTACCACCACGGTGTGTGGGGGATGTAATTGCGTCAATGCATGAAAAATACGAACGATCAAATCCATATGTTCCTCCTCTCGTAAAAAGGTTCGCAAACGATATTATAAATTCTATCATGGTTATCTTAGTCACCACCACAATTCCCGGAGAACAGCCTTTCATTCTGGTTGACAAATCCTCCTCTTTCCGATAATCTTGACCTGTGAAACTTAGTAAAGCACAACGTGAGATCGTCAAAGCCCCGCTCGATGCCAAAACGTTCCTCTCCGGACCTGCTGGCTGCGGCAAAACGACCGTTGGCGTGGAACGTTTGCGGACGATGCTGACGTCAGGCCTGCCTGCTGATTCAATCCTCGTGCTCACCCCCCAACGGACCTTGCAAATTCCCTACGAGACAGTCCTTCGCTCCCCCGACATCGGCCCGGGCGGTCAGGTGGCGCTCGCCACGGTCGGCGGGCTGGCACGCCGCATGGTGGACCTGTTCTGGCCGCTGGCGGCCGAGATTGCCGGATTCTCCCACCCCGACCAGCCGCCGGTCTTCCTGACGCTGGAAACAGCGCAGTATTACATGGCGCGTCTTGTCCGCCCTCTGCTGGATGAAGGATTTTTTGCTTCGGTCACGATTGATCGCAACCGGCTATATAGCCAGGTCCTTGATAATTTGAATAAGGCCGCATCGGTCGGATTCCCCCATACCGAAATCGGCGAGAGATTATCCACCGCCTGGCTCGGGGACCCGGGCCAGCGGCGTGTATACAGCGACGCGCAGGAGAGCGCCAACCGCTTCCGCCAATACTGCCTCGAGCACAACCTATTGGACTTCTCCCTGCAACTGGATATCTTCTGGAAGATCCTCTGGCGCACGCCGGAGTGCCATTCGCATCTAACGTGCCAGTACCGCCACTTGGTTTGCGACAACATCGAGGAAGACATCCCGGTAGCTCATGACCTGCTTTCGGAGTGGCTGCCGGAGTTCGACTCGGCACTGGTTATTTTTGATACGGATGGAGGTTTCCGCCGCTTCCTGGGCGCGGATCCGATCTCTGCACACCGGTTATCTGATCTGTGCAATACGAATGCCGAACTGAGCAAGTCTTTCGTTACCTCACCGGAAATCCAGGCGCTGGAATCCGCTTTTGCATCGATACTTATCCCAGACCATCCGGTGCAAATTTCGCCTGAAAGGCTGGTTGCACTCGCCTTCCCGCCAATCGAAACACCCACCCGCTTTTACCCCCAAATGCTGGACTGGGTCGCTGAAGAAATTCAGCGCCTTATCACCGAAGAGGGTCTGCCACCATCCGAAATCGTTGTGCTGGCCCCATATCTCTCGGACGCACTGCGCTTCTCGCTCAGCAACCGGCTGGAAGAACTGGAAATCCCCTGGCGCTCGCACCGGCCGTCGCGTTCCCTCCGGGATGAACCGGCCAGTCACTGCCTTCTGACCTTGGCAGAGTTGGCTCATCCGGGATGGGGCGTCCACCCGACAAAATTCGACGTTGCGTACGCTCTTCTGTATGCCATCGAAGGCATGGATCTGGTGCGCGCCCAATTGCTGGTCGAGATCGTCTATCGCCAACGGGATATATCGCTCTCGGGTTTCGCCGCGATCCGGACCGAGGTCCAGGAGCGCATCACATTTGTCTTTGGCCAGCAGTATGAAACCTTGCGGGAATGGATCGAAGCCTATCGGCAGCAGCCAGTTGCCGAACCTCTCGATCACTTTCTGCGTCGCCTATTTGGGGAAATCCTGTCAACAAAAGGATTCGGTTTCCACCGCAACAACGATGGGGCACGCATCGCCGCCAGTTTGGTCGAGTTGGTGCAGAAATTCCGCCAGACAATGGATCCGGCATCTTCAGATGTGCCGGGAAACGGAAACCCCTCCAATAATTTGGAGATGGGCAGGGAATACATAGCCATGCTGCAGGACGGCGTTATCGCCGCCCAGTATATCGAAGCCTGGCAGACAGAGCCGACTGAGGCTGTACTGCTTGCCCCGGCGCACACTTTCCTGATGATGAACCGGCCTGCAACCATCCAGTTCTGGTTGGACGCAGGCTCAAGCGGCTGGTGGGAGCGCCTGTTCCAGCCGCTAACCCAGCCCTATGTGCTCAGCCGTTCTTGGCAGCGAGACCGACCATGGACCGACGCTGACGACCAGGCCGCCAACCAACAGACCCTGGCGCGTCTCACCACCGGACTTCTGCGCCGCTGCAGGAGCCGCGTCTTTCTGGGCATGAGCGACCTGGGTGAATCGGGCTTCGAGCAACGTGGTCCGTTGTTGAAAGCCATCTGGAAGATGCAGCTGGAGATCCAGGTAAAGAATGAGAAATAATCGCATCCTGATACGAATAATTCTCATCGCCGCAATGTTGACCGGTTGCGCGGCTCCTGCTGTGACCTTGGTTGACAGCCCGGAGCTCCCTACTGCCAGCGAAACGCGAACCCCGTTCCTCCCTGCAAACGATACGCCCACGGCGGCCTCACCATCAGACGCTCCCACATCAACTGTCACAGAAACGGCCACCCTTGCACCGACCGGTATACCCACCCCCACACCCAGTCTGCGGGTCAATTTGGAGGCAGTGGGCGACATTATGCTGGCGCGCACGATCGCTGACCGGGTGCAGGCGGCTGGTCCTGAAATCGTCTTCGCTGGAGTCCAGTCGGAGCTCGATTCTGCCGATATACTGGTTGGGAATCTCGAATGCGCTCTCACAGCGAGCGGCGAGCGCCAGATCAAAAGCTACACCTTTGCCGCTCCGCCGGAAATGGCTCAGACCCTGGCACTGGCAGGATTCGACGTGCTCAGCCTGGCAAATAACCACGCCATGGACTACGGTGGACAGGGATTGCTCGATACGCGCAACACCCTGGACAGTACGGGATTGCCAGTGTGGGTGCCGGGGACAAACGCTCGCCGAAGCGCACACTCCGGTCATCGTGGAGCGCAACGGACTGCGATTGGCTTTTTTGGCCTACGTGGACGTACCGGAGGAAAATAACGGGTTCGACGCGCATACCTGGATCGCCACCGCCTCCCAGCCGGGCATTGCCTGGGCCGACCTGGACCAGATCAGGACCGACGTGGCCGCCGCCAAACTCGCAGGCAGATGTGGTGGTTGTGCTGCTCCACTCTGGATATGAAGAGAACACTACTCCGTAGTCTCCTCACCAGCGGGCGGAAGCCACTGCCGCCATTGATGCCGGCGCTGCGTTGGTAATTGGGTCGCACTCCCATATCCTGCAAACGATCGAACATTATCATGGAGGGCTGATTGCCTACAGCCTGGGTAACTTCGTCTTTGATGATAGTCAGGGAATCTTCAACGCCACGTCATCTTGCACGTGGATTTAACCCCAGAGGGTGTGCAGAGCTATCAATTTCATACCAGTGCTGATCGAGAACGGTCTGCCACGCCTGGCTGCTGATTGGGAAGCTCCAGCGATCGGGACGATGGTCTCACCGATAAATCCTTAGGAAAATCTGATGAAACCCAAAATCATTATCGGAGCTCTCGCCATCCTGGCAATCATCTTTTGCATCATCATCATTTCCTTAAACTTATAAAAAGGCGGTTGGTTTAGCATGCCGACTGCCAGCCCGACCAATCCTGCAATACCAACCAATTCCCCCTCGTTAACGGAAACAATCACTCCGACCACTACATTCATGATCGTGTGCACGCCGCCGCCTTGCGCCATCGGTACCAGCGAAACTTATTATTCCCGGGAGTCTGCCCTGGCGGATGCGGCACCACCTGTGCCACCTACACGCCAACGACCATAACAACCCGCAGAGAGGGACTTAATCTTTGAAAAAGGAAAATTAACCCTGGCGCCCTTATTGTTCTTCTATTTCGAAAATAATGACAAATTTCATTCCCCGCCCCTCCCAAACCTCCATCCTCCGATATACCGGCGGGAAAATGGGCATTTCCGCCGTACCCGGCTCGGGCAAGACCCATACACTCTCAGCGCCCTGGCTGCCCAGCTCATCCGCTCCGGCAGGATTGCCGACGAGCAGGAAGTGCTGATCGTCACCCTGGTCAACTCGGCGGTGGATAACTTCGCCAGCCGCATCAAAGAATTTCTCGAACTGCCGATGCCCTTTGGCTACCGCATCCGCACCCTGCACGGGCTGGCGCACGATATCGTGCGTGAGAAACCCGCCGCGGTCGGGCTGGAGGAGCGCTTCGCCATCCTTGACGAGCGCGAGGCCGATTTCATCCGCAAGGAAGCCGCCACAGCCTGGCTGCAGGCCCATCCCAGCGAATTGGACGAATATCTCCTTGCGGATATGGACGATGGCAAGCGTGACTGGGTGCGCCGCCAGCAGTTGCCGGATCTGGTGACCGGCATCGCCCTGGCATTCATCCGTTCCGCCAAGGATAACCGCCTGACCCCGGAAAAATTGCGCCACTTGCTGGACCAGGCGCCTGCTCCGTTACCTTTGGCCGAGATGGGACTGGCGATTTACACCGATTACCAGCGTGCCCTGGCCTATCGCGGCGCAGTGGACTTCGACGACCTGATCCGCCTGGCGATTGACCTGCTCGAAAACGACGCCGAGTTCCTGGAACGACTGCGTTATCGCTGGCCATACATCCTTGAAGATGAAGCCCAGGATTCCAGCCAGTTGCAGGAGCACATCCTGCGGCTTCTCGCCGGAGAAATCGGGAAATTGGGTGCGCGTCGGCGATCCCAACCAGGCCATCTTCGAGACCTTCACCACCGCCTCCCCAGAGCACCTGCTTGACTTCATCCACACTGAAGCCGACCAGTATCAAGAACTGCCCGATTCGGGCCGCTGCCAGCCAAGCATCATTGCCCTGGCAAACCAACTTATCAAATGGGTAAACGGCGAACATCCCGAACAAGCCGTGCGGGATGCGCTTGACCGTCCCATATATCCAGCCCGCGCCTGAGAGCGATCCGCAACCCAACCCACCCGACGACCCGCAAGGGGTCAAATTCATTGGCAAGAAATACACACCGGAAGAGGAAGTGGAGGCGGTGGTCAAGTCCATTGGCAAGTGGCTGCCCGAACATCCTGATGGTACGGTGGCAGTGCTGGTGCCTCGCAATCCGCGCGGCGTGGAAGTCGATCGATGCGCTCAAAGAGCAGCAACATTGATCTTCGTGGAATTGCTCGGCAGCACCTCTTCCACCCGCGCTGCAGCCGGACGGCTGGGCGAAATCGTCAGCGCGCTGGCCGACCCGCAGTCGGCGCACGGCTTGCGCAAAGCTTACCTGGCCTGGCGGCGCGGGGAAGAGGAAGAATCCAACAACGATTTCCAGTGTCAGATCGCCGAATTGATCCGCAAATGCAGCGAGGTGGAGACCTTTGTCAGCCCGAGAACGGACCGGGATTGGCTGGCAAATTTAGCTTCCGAAGGCGAAGCCGCCGAGTGATCGGAAGAACTGGAAGAGTTCCGGGGTCTCGTCCGCCGCTGGCAGGGGACGACCGTGCTCCCGATTGACCAGATGATCCTTACCCTGTCACAGGATCTGTTCACCGCCCCCAACGACCTGGCCCTGGCGCACAAGCTGGCTCTGGTGCTGCGCCAGGTCAGCGACGATCACCGCGACTGGCGCCTGCCCGAACTGACCGGGGAACTCAGCCTGATCGCCCGCAACGAACGGCGCTTCCTGGGCTTCAGCGAGGACGACTCGGGCTTCGACCCATCCCACCATGCCGGTAAGGTGGTGGTGACGACCATGCACAAGGCCAAGGGACTGGAGTGGGACCGGGTCTACCTGATGTCGGTCAACAATTACGACTTCCCGTCCGGACAACCCAACGACCGCTACATCCCGGAGAAGTGGTTCGTACGCGCCGGTCTGAACCTGGAGGCCGAGACTCTGGCGCAACTGGAAGCCGCCCTCTCGACCAGCGAGTACGAGTTTTACGTCGAAGGCGCGGCCACCCAGTCTGCCCGGCTGGACTACGTTCGAGAGCGCCTGCGGCTGTTGTACGTGGGCATCACGCGGGCAAAGAAGGAATTGGTGCTGACTTGGAATACTGGGCGGAAGGGCGACCAAACTCCGGCGATTCCGTTTGTGGCGTTGCAGGGGTGGTGGGAAAGCAGGGAATGAGCGTTTTGCTATATTTATATCGTCGCGAGGAGCGACCGCTAAACAAAATTTCGCCCGGATTTTTATCCGGGTAAATCATTATTTCTTCCTCATCACCTGATACAACGGCTGGAGCCGTTTATACATCTGCTTATAGACGCCGTGATACAACTCATCATAGCGCTCGTGGACTTTCGCAACTGGTTCGAAGGTATCGCGGACGCGCGTCATCTGGCGGATGGCAGTCGCAAAGTCGGGGTGGACTCCGATACCTACTGCTGCGTCCATGGCTGCGCCGAGACCGGATGCCTCGTACACATGCGGACGCGAGGCAGGCAGACCGAATACATCTGCGGTCAACTGCATGGCTGCCTCGGATTGGCTGCCACCACCCGCCACGCGTAATTCGGTGATTGGTACCCCGGAACGTTTGGCGGTCCGCTCAGCACCTTCACGCAAAGCGTAGGCCAGTCCTTCCAGGATGGCGCGGTAGATGTGGGCACGAGTGGTCACATCGCTGAAGCCGATAATGGCGCCCCGCGCTTCGGGGCCGGGAAAGACCAGCCCCGGCGACCAGTATGGCTGGAGCACAAGGCCCTCCGATCCGGGCGGGACGCTGCGTACCAGGTCGTCGAACAGGGCTTCGGGTTCGATACCCTGCGCCTCTGCCAGTCCCTGCTCGCGCAGACCAAACTCCTGCTTGAACCAGGTCACCATCCAGTAGCCACGGTAGATCTGGATCTCAAAACTATACTGCCCTGGCACCGCCGCCGGGTACGGGGGAATGAGAGGGATGACTTCGATGTATTTTTTATGTGTGGTGTTGATTGTGGCGGTCGTCCCATAACTGAGGCAACCGATATGTGGTTCCAGGCAGCCTGCGCCGAGCACTTCGGTGGCCTTGTCAGCGGCGGCAGCGATGAGCGGCAATCCAGCCGGAAGGCCGGTGGCAGCGGATGCGTCGGTAGTGATTTCCCCTAATTGGGACGCGACCGGCACGAGGTCCGGCAGGAGCGCTTTGTCCACCGGAACCGCCTGCCACTTCCACCCCCATGAGGCTTCCCATTTCTGCTTCTTGTAATCGAACGGAATATAACCGACCTGGCATCCAACCGAGTCCACGAACTTGCCAACAAGCCGGTAGGTCAGGTAACCGGAGAGGAACAGGAACTTGTGCGTGGCTTTCCAGATTTCGGGCTGGTGTTTCTGGAGCCAGTTGGCCTCGGCTTCAGCCTGGAGATAGGCCACAGTCTCGGAGGCACCCGCGAGTTTAAACGCCGCCCCCCACAATCCGCCAAGCGGTTTGACCCCCTCAGTGCGACGCTGGTCGAGCCACTGGATAGCCGGGCGCAACGGTTTGCCATCTTTGTCCACATTAATGAGCGTGCTGCGCTGGGTCGTCAGACTGACGGCAGCGATGCTGGCCTTATCCACCCCCTGCGCCCATAATTCTTGACAGGCTTCGCTGACGGCCTTCCAAAAGACTTCTGGATCCTGCTCTGCCAAGCCGGGAGCGGTGGAGTAATATGGTTCAAGTGGGACCCGGGACTTATACAGCAAATTCCCGCTCGGGTCAAACACGAGGGCACGCACAGATTGTGTGCCGTTGTCAATGGCGAGCAGGTTCTCAGGCATTATGGACTCCTTTACACGAAGGACAAACTGGATGAATATTAAAAATCATTTTTATCTGATATCCTGTGTTCTTAGGAAATTATAGTCGATAGGCGCGGTTCCACAACTCTGCATACGATTTTTCTTCCGCCTGCCAGCGGGCATCATCCCAGTCCAGCTCCGACTGCACAATGGAGCGAATGCGGCTCATCTGGTCGAGACCACCGTTCGGGATAAGTAGGCCGAGCCGGACGCGGCGCAGGAGCAAATCTTCGAGGTGAACGACGCCCTCGGCGCGCACTGCCTGACGGAGTTCGGCCCACAGACAGATAGTCCCATCTACGGGCTGGAGATCAACGCCTGACGCGCTAAACAGCGCCGCGGATCCGGGTCCGTAGCGCGCCAGAAGACGCAGGCACTGTGTCGGGGGGAAATTCGAGACCGCACAAGCTGCCTCAGCCTCCGGCGAAATGGGGTCCAATACGGGGATATCAGGGTCGAAAGGAATATGCCCGAGGTGGCGGCGGACAGCCTTTAATGCATCGCGGGCCATGATACGGAAGGTGGTTAGTTTTCCACCGCTGACAGTCAGCAAGCCGTTCTCATCCCAGAGCACATGCTCGCGCAATTCTTCGACGGATTCAACTTCCCTGTATTCACCACTGGACGGATACCGGAAAAAGTAGCAATCACGTCAGCAGAGGTCAACTCCTGGGCAGGGAAGACTTTTTGCAGACCGGTGAGCAGGTACTCGGCCTCGACGTTGCTGATGGACGGGTCGGTCACTAAGTCTGAGTCTTGATCTACATCAGTTGTGCCGAAAATGACAACTCCTTCCCACGGGATGGCAAAGACCGCGCGCCCGTCCGCAGGGTGTAGGAAGGTTACGGCGCGTGTCAGCGGGAGGCGTTGGAACGGGAACACAAGGTGACTTCCCCGCAGCGGGCGCAGCCGCGGCGCTTTCCCCACATCCCTGCGCAACTTATCCGCCCAAGCCCCAGTGGCGTTGATCACCACCCGACCTTCAACTTCAGCCTGCCGGTCTACCTCGCCGGAAGTATCGCGCAGGACAACGCCGCATACCTGTCCGGCATTTGTCTTAAGCAGCGAATCAACACGAGCATAATTGAGCGCCAACCCGCCGCTCGATACCGACTCGCGTAATAGACGCAGGACAAGCCGGGCGTCATCGGTCTGGGCATCGAAGAAACGGAATCCACCGCGCAGACCGGTGACAGCCAGCGAAGGGCAGAGTTCGTGTAAATCTTCAGCATCATAGGAACGGTGACTCCATTGACGCGCCATCAGGTCGTAGACAACCAACCCGGCTCCGAAAACCCAGCCTGGCATCTGGTCTCCGGACAGGCAGGGGTAGAGGAAACCGAGCCGGTTGACCAATCCGCGGCCCTGTTTCAACAGGTACTCGCGCTCGGTCACGGATTCAAGCGTGACCCGGATTTGTGCGTTTTTCAGATAACGCATCCCACCATGGACGAGTTTTGACGATCGGGACGATGTGCCTGAGGCGAAATCGCCTGCTTCGACCAGTACCACCTTCAGCCCGGCATGCACACACTGGCGCAGAATCCCGGCGCCGGTTATACCGCCGCCGATGATGACTACATCCCAAACCTGGTTGAGTTCCGACCAGACCCGATCGCGCCAACCTTTAGTCCATTCCATGGTTGCTCTCCTTGAAAATAGTGTCACGGAAGATGCACAGAAGGCTTATAGTCCATTGTTTGGAGCAATTTCCCCGGATTCATCAATCCATCCGGGTCAAACGCCTTACAAACTGCAAGTAGCGCGTCCATTCCCAGAGCACCTTTCTCGGCAGGCAGGTATGGGGCGTGGTCGGTGCCGACGCCATGCTGGTGGGTGATCGTCCCGCCGAATTTCTGGATAGTCATGCAGGCGGAATGCTTCATCGCCTTCCAGCAAGCTAGCAGTTCATCCGGGTCAGCCGGGCGACGGAAAAGGAAGGTGGTGTAGATGCTGGCGCCGTCCCGGTAAATATGAGACAGGTGCGCAAACGCCAGGACTTCCTCACCGGACTTGCCCGCTGCCTCCACAATCGAGGCCGGGATGGCCTTAGAAGCTGCCATTACATTCGGCCAGGGGATGGCCGTCTCGAGTGTGTCAATCACAACGCCCAGCTCCCAGAGCGTATTGCGCAGGTAAGGCGAATAAAAACGGGCCTTCTCCCAGGTGTGACCGACAATCGTTCCGACAACCAGGCCGCCGTGCCTGCGGCAGATGGAGGATACCTGTGCCCGAGTCCGGTGAACACAGGTCGCTGAGCCTGTGACACCGAAGACCAGCAAGCAGCGCCGCGACCCGTAACCGATGAGCGTCAGTCCCTTCTCCGCCGTGCCCACCCACGATTTACCAGAGAGAATCAGCGTTGTCTCAGTCTCCTGCGGATTGGAGAGTCTCAGCATCGAGACCGGGATTTCCTCCTGTGCGATCTGCCGGACTGCATCAGTACCCTGCTCCCAAGTTGGGAAGAAGACTCCGTGGAATTGCTCTATTTCCGGAACTCGGCGTAACTTGACTTTTGCCTGAGTAATAACTCCCATGCGTCCTTCCGACCCGAGTATCATCTCTTTAATGTCCGGCCCGGCAGCCGAGGCCGGGAAATGCGGAAGTTCAATCAATCCGCGCGGGGTTTCCATGCGCCCCCCGGCAAATAACTGCTCGATGCGCCCATACTTGTAAGACTGCTGTCCCGATGAGCGGGTGGCAATCCACCCGCCGAGGGTGGAATATTCGTGCGATTGCGGGTAATGTCCGAGCGTGTACCCTCGTACCTGCAAGACCCTTTCCAGCTCCGGTCCAGTGATTCCAGCTTCGAAGGTTGCCGTATAGCCGAACTCGTCCAAATCGAGCAGACGGGTCATACGCTCCAGCGAAAGCGTCAGCACCGGCGTGTCAGATTTAAGTGGGTTGATATGACCGGTCACGCTCGTCCCGCCGCCATATGGGATTATTTTCGCTCCGGTTCTTTGGGAATACCCTATCAGCGTCCGTACATCCGCCTCCGTTTCCGGTTTTGCCACCCCGTCTGGGAAGACCGGGATGCGCCCGGAACGTAGCGCCACCCAGTCGGGGAGAGATTGGCCGCGGGCATGGGTCAAGCGTACCTCGGCTGATATGTCCACCAGCGGATGGTCAGGGAGACGGGATGCGGGTAAAGACTTGAGAACGGTTTCGAAATCAGCGTCCGGTTGCGGATTCAGGGAGCCAAAGACCTTGATAAGGTAGGCCTGGGCAGAAGTCGGAACCGGGTACTCGGTGTTGACGTTGCCCCATCCATTCCAGCGCTTCATAAGGTCTCCTTTTGCATTTTTTGCCACAATGCCAGACTCTCTTCCATAATTCGCCTAGTGAGTGTCTCGCCATCGAAGGCTGCGCCCGAACGGGCACAGTTGAGTAATTCGGCATAGAAATAACGGGAATGTTGACGACATTCTGGGAAGGTGAAGTATTTCTCACCAACCGGGATGGACAATTTCTGGAAACTGTTGAACAAAAAACGGAAAATTGGATTGGACGCCAGTTGAGTCAGGCGAATGTGCAGGTCCCAATCGGCACGAGAAAAAACAGACGGATTGTCTTCGAGACGGTCATAGGTCTCTAGTATAGCCGCCACTTCGCCCGGCGCAGTCTCGAGCGCCTGACGGGTATAAGCCGGAGCCAGGAGGACGCGAAACTCAAGCAAATGTGTTACAAAATCCGGTGACCGGGCCGCAGGGGTTTGTGCCAATACTGACAGGACAGCCAGCCCACCCTCCCGCCAGTAATCGCGGACTCGGGTCGGCTTGCCATGCTGGATATCCAGCCAGCCATCGTGGGCGAGCCGTTGGAGGGCTTCGCGCAGCGTCGGGCGGGTCACGCCGATCTGTTCGGCAAGGTCACGTTCGCTGGGAAGGTTGTTGTTGATGGGGAAATTCCCGGAAAGAATGGCTTCAAGTAGCCGGCTCTCAGCCATTTCAGCGGGTTTTTGCACAGTCTGCCAATCCATGGATTCTCCTAACTGGTAAGACCACTTACCAGTTAGAGTGTATCATTTTAGAAATCACAAAGACTAGTAATGATTGTCATCTTTATCCTGTCGTCCAGGTAGCACTGTATAATCCACCCATGCCGCTTTCCTTACCTCAAAGCGATCCTGCAATCGGTTTTTGTCACCGTCCTGTGGGCCACTTCGTGGATCCTGATCAAGGTTGGCTTGGGTAACAACTTGCCGCCCATCACTTCCGCTGGCCTGGCGCTGGTTGGGATTGAGACAATTGTTGACCAGCTTAAACCACCCAAGAGCATGTAAAATAGATACATGGTATCCCCTTCCTCGCCTTCCGGTTTTACCTTCTCCCAGTCATCCTTGCAGGATTACGGCGACTGCCCGCGCCGCTTTCCAATTGCGCTATATCGAGCAATTGGCAGTGGCCGGCCGTGGAGACGGAACCGGCGCTTGAAAACGAACGCCGCCAGCAGGAAGGCCAGCTTTTCCACCGCATGGTCCAGCAGCACCTGATCGGTCTGCCCGCCGGGAAACTGGCCCGGCTGGCAAATACGCCGGACCTGTCGCGCTGGTGGGAAAACTATCTCGGTTACAAGTTTGAATTACTGGCTACGCGCAGCACACAGAACTCACTCTCGCCGCTCCGGTCGGGACCTACCGGCTGCTGGCGAAATACGATCTGGTGGCCGTCAAACCGGGAGAACAGGCCATTCATCTTCGACTGGAAAACCTACCATAAGCGCCCGCGAGATGAATGGATGGCTGCCCGGATGCAGACGCGCGTCTACCGGGCGCTGCTCGTCCAGGCTGGCGCGTATCTTGAACGGTGGCAATCCCTTCCAGCCTGAACAGATCGAGATGATTTACTGGTACGCCGATTTCCCGTCCGAACCGGCGCACTTCCCCTACAATGCCGCCCAGTACAAACGCGATTGGGACGCCCTGACCAGCCTCATCAACGAAATCGGCAACCACCGCCATTTCCCGCTCACCGAAGATGAAAAGAAATGCGCTTACTGTCCCTACCGCTCGTATTGCAACCGTGGCGAGAAGGCAGGGACGATGGACGAAATGGCCGAAACCGAACTGACCAGCACCGACATTAACTTCGAGCAAATTGCCGAAATTGAGTTTTAGAACACGATGCGCTGGAAAGAACCAACTCCCCTTCATTCACCCGCCCCTCTGCCTGACCTGCACCCGCTCGTCGCGCAGACGCTCATCCGCCGCGGGATCACGACACGCCCGAAGCCGCTCGCGCCTTTCTGGACCCGGATGCGTATTCCCCCGCCCCGGCCGCAGACCTGCCCGGGCTTGCCGCCGCCGCAGACCGGGTGGAGCGCGCCATCCGTTCCCGCGAGTCCATTTGCGTCTGGGGTGATTTCGATGTGGACGGGCAAACCTCCACGACCGTGCTCGTCCAGACCCTGCATGCCCTGGGCGCGGATGTCACCTACCACATCCCGGTGCGCGAGCGCGAGAGTCACGGCGTCAATATTCCACATCTGAAGGAAATCATTGACCAGGGTGCAAAACTCATCCTGACCTGCGATACCGGCATCACCGCCCACGAGGCCGTGGAATACGCCCGAACGCGCCGCGTGGAGATGGTCATCACCGACCATCATGACCTGCCGGAAATTCTGCCGCAAGGCTGTTGCCGTTGTCAACCCAAAATTACTGCCGCCGGAGCATCCGCTGGCAACCCTCGCCGGGGTGGGAGTGGCCTATAAACTGGCAGAAGAACTCATAGCCCGCTTCCCCTCCGCATCCTGTTCCCCGACTTCCTTGCTCGATCTGGTGGCATTGGGTCTGGTAGCCGACCTGGCCATCCTCAAGGGCGACACCCGTTACCTGGTGCAAAAGGGACTGGCCGCCCTGCGCACCACCCAACGCCTCGGCCTGCAAATCATGATGGAAATGGCCGAACTCGTCCCAGCCAACCTGACCGAGGAGCACATCGGCTTCGTGCTCGGGCCGCGTCTCAATGCCCTGGGCCGTCTCGGTGACGCCAACCCGGCCGTGGAATTGCTGACCACCACCGACCCGGTCGCGCCCGTCTGCTGGCTACGCAGCTGGAGAACTATAACGCCCAGCGCCAACTGCTCTGCAACCAGGTGACGCAGGCCGCCGAAGCCCAACTGCGCGCCGACCCGTCCCTGTTGGCAAACCCCGTGCTCGTGCTCGGGCACCCATCCTGGCCCGGCGGGGTGGTCGGCATTGTCGCCAGCCGGTTGGTCGAACGCTATCGCAAACCCGCCATCCTGTTCTCCACGCCTGCCAACGAACCGGCACGCGGCTCGGCTCGCTCGGTGGAAGGACTTAACATCACCGCCGCCATCGCCGCCCAGAAAGACCTGCTGCTCAATTTCGGCGGACACCCGATGGCAGCCGGTCTCGCACTGGAACAGGAGAATCTACCCGAATTCTACCGAAGGTTTTTCAAGACCGTGGGGAAGATGCTTGGCGAGAATGCGCATGATGAACCAGAACTCAGGATTGACGCCTGGCTCAACCTGCCCGAAATCACCCTCGACCTCGCTGCCGCGCTCGAAAGTCTGTCTCCATTTGGTCCCGGCAATGAAAAACTGACCCTGGCCACTCACGGCCTGAAATGCAATCAGCCACGACGATCGGACGGAACAAGGAACACCTGAAACTGACCGTTTCCGACGAGACCGGAAACATGCAGACGGTCCTATGGTGGAACGGCGCCGGAGAAACCCTCCCCGAAGGGAAATTTGACCTGGCCTACACCCTCCGCGCCTCGGATTGGCGCGGCAGTCGCCAGGTACAGATGGAGTTCGTGGATTTCCTGATTGTCGAGACGCCTGCGGTTGAAATACAAAGTCAAAAACATGAAATCGTTGACTACCGGAACGTCTTGGACCCGCTTTCTTTGCTACCAAAACTCAAGAACCAACCGTCAACACTGGTCTGGGCGGAGGCAGAGGCAAAAAAAGGTGTTGGCGGGAAAGACCGGAACGAACTGGAGCACGCCGACAATCTTGTCATCTGGACCATCCCGCCTTCGCCCGAGGAACTGCAAGTTGCCCTGGAAACAGTCAAACCGCGCATCGTTACTCTTGTCGGCGCCGATCCTTTTCTGGACGTCACCGACTGCGTTCATGGCGCGCCTGACCGGTCTCGTAAAATATGCAATTAAACACCGTGCAGGCCAAGTGACCTACACTGAGCTGGCGGCTGCGACCGCCCAACGCCAGATTACGGTTGAGCGAGGATTGAAATGGCTGATATTCCAAGGGAATATTACCATAGTGCGCCAGAATGACGATCAGCTCCTGCTGGCTTCCGTAAAGACCAACATCGACCTGGATGGTGCGGCACGGTTGTGGGTGGAGGTCCAGGCCCTGCTGGCAGAAACCGCCGCCTACCGGGCTCTCTTCAAGCAGGCAGATATAAAAACGCTGCTCCCCTAAAAACGATTACAATTCAGCCATGCCATTCGAAGAACTATCCACACACTGCGGACTGGTCCTTACGTGTCTGGGCTCCGGACCTGAATCAATTGTTCGCGGAATCCGCCAGAGGAATGAATGCGCTGGCAGGGATCAAGTTGGCAGAAAAGCCGCGAGTCAGGCGTCTTTTTTCTCTCTCCTGCCCCGGATGCTGAAAGTCTTCTGGTTTCTTTCCTTTCAGAACTCGTCTATATCTCAGAACAGGATCGTCTGGCGTTCGACCAGATCAATCTGAGTTCGACCTTGAAGCAGGTTCGCCATGTCATATGTCCGCCACTCTGCGCGGCGCTCCCATTCTGTCGTTGGATAAGGCCATCAAAGCAGTGACTTACCATAACCTAAAAATCCAGCAGTCAACGCGAGGTTACGAAGTTGAGATTGTGTTCGATGTGTAAGAATGATGAATAGAGATGGAGTATTGAGTTGTTCTCAAATCTCCATTCTCTGTTCTCCTTCTCAGGAGAAAAAATGATTGGTTTGCATGACTTGATCAAGATTTCCGACTACGAATGGGAAATCCCGCAATCATTCCGTGGCGATATGCGTGGACCGGTGCGCATATTCTCCACGCGAGAACTGCTCGAACAAATCCTTGGCGACAAATCGCTCGAACAGGCTGTCAATGCATCCACTTTGCCGGGACTGGTCGGAGCGGTGGTCGTCATGCCCGACATGCACCAGGGTTATGGCTTCCCCATCGGCGGTGTGGCCGCTACTCATTTCCCCCGGGGCGTGGTCTCTCCGGGTGCTATCGGCTACGACATCAATTGCGGCGTGCGCCTGCTGGCTTCTTCCATTGCAGTGGATGCCGCCCTGCCCCACCTCGACAGGCTCGCCACCCTGCTGAACAAGTACTGCCCCAGCGGTGTGGGCGTGAAAGGAGTCCTGCAGGTCAACAGACCAGAACTGGATCACGTATTGCGGACAGGCTCACGCTGGGCGCTCAAGAACGGTTATGCCAATGAAAATGACTTAGCCCGCACCGAAGAGAATGGTTGTCTGGAAGGAGCGAACCCGGGCAAGGTCAGCGAACACGCCAAGACGCGCGGACTCGAGCAAATTGGTTCTGTGGGGGCAGGCAATCATTTCGTCGAAGTGGATGTTGTCGAAGCAGTTCTCGATCCAGAGACGGCCACCGTTTTCGGACTGCGCGAAGGCTGTCTGGTTGTCCAGATCCACTGCGGCTCGCGCGGGCTTGGTCACCAGGTCTGCACCGATTACGTGCAGGATTTCCAATCAGCGGTACAGCGTTATGGCATAGAACTGCCTGACCGGGAACTGGTCTGTGCGCCGATGGACAGCCCGGAAGGACAGGCTTATCTCGGCGCGATGCGCGCGGCTGCCAACTTCGCCTTTGTCAACCGGCAGCTGCTGGCCCATTCCGCCCGGCGCGCCTTCGAGGAGACTTTCGCCGGGAAGCTGAAGAACTGGCAATTGACCCAGGTGTATGACATCTGCCACAATATGGGCAAGGTCGAGACGCACGAGGTGGATGGGAAACGCATCAAAGTGTGTGTCCACCGCAAAGGCGCGACGCGGGCATTCGGTCCAGGCACGCCCGGCCTGCCGCCCGAATATCAATAAGACCGGGCAACCGGTACTCGTCCCCGGCTCCATGGGCACAGCCTCGTGGGTACTGGCCGGGACGGAAACATCCATGCTTCGCTCTTGGGGGTCCAGTTGTCACGGTGCTGGGCGGACGATGAGCCGCGCCAAAGCCAAACATGATTTCCGCGGTGATGATTTGCGCCGAAAATTGGAGGAACGCGGAATCAAGGTTCGCGCCGGTAGCATGTCCGGATTGGCCGAGGAAGCACCGTCCGCGTATAAAGATGTGGACGCGGTGGTCGAGACAGTCATCGCGGCTGGAATTGCGCGCAAAGTAGCGCGCCTGCGTCCGCTGGCAGTAGTCAAGGGATAAATGGGAACTTATCCATGATGTTAAGAGAAATATATATTGCAGCCTAGAAGAAATAGAGCCGGAGAATATTCTCCGGCTCTAAAGTTCTTTTAGACTTATGATTATTTTTCCAAAATCTGCGATAAGAACAGTTTCGTCCGGTCTTCCTGGGGATTCGGTAAATATCTCTGTCGGGGTACCGGTTTCGACGATCAAACCCTGGTCAAAGAAATACATCCGGTCGGCCACCGCCTTGGCGAAGCCCATTTCGTGCGTCACCACCAGCATGGTCATGCCGGATTTCGCAAGCCCGATCATCACATCCAATACTTCCTTGATCATTTCCGGGTCGAGGGCAGAAGTCGGCTCGTCGAAGAGCATGATCTTCGGTTCCATAGCCAAGGCACGCGCGATCGCCACACGCTGCTGCTGGCCGCCGGAGAGTTGCCCGGGATACTTATCAGCCTGCTCCGGGATACCCACGCGTTCGAGCAATTCAATCGCCTTGGCTTCGGCCTTTTCTTTCGACCACTTGCGCACCTGGATGGGCGCTAGGGTGATGTTCTGCATTACGGTCAAGTGCGGGAACAGGTTGAATTGCTGGAAGACCATGCCTGTTTCCATGCGGATCTTCTCGATATTATGCATGTCCTTGGTCAGTTCGATCCCATCCACAATGATCTGTCCCCTCTGGTGATCTTCAAGGTGGTTGATACAGCGGATAAATGTGGATTTCCCCGACCCAGACGGGCCGAAAATGACGATCACCTCCCCTTTATTTACTTCCATGCTGACCCCCTTTAGAGCCTGGAAATGGCCGTACCATTTCTGCACGTCGCGGGCAATTATGATCGGATGTTTGCAGTTGTTTCACTCATCATTTGCTCCCACGAAAATTTTCATACTTATCACGGTGATTTCCATAGAACCACAGTTTGTATATTATAGAACAAAACCGGCAGACCGCAACAAAGATTCCCTATGAGTTACCTGATTTCATCGGATGCTGATTAACGCAAAACGGGCACGCGTTAATTCTGCCAGGGACATAACCGGCAGCCGGATATTCAGTCCGCGCTGCCCGCCACTCACGTGAACCTCGAGACCGCTTCTGGGCTTCCGAGGCAATCACCACCTGGAAGCCTTTGTTCACCAACGCCAGCGGCGAGATGCCTCCGCCTGTAAACCGGTCAATTCTTCAGCTTCACGCTCGGTCGGCAGGCTGACCTTCTTCTCACCCAGCGCGGCAGCCAGCAGTTTCAAGATCCACGCGGTGAGGACCAGGGATGACTGCCAGGATGGGTTTGCCTTTCGGGCGGGTAACGACGATGGTTTTATAGACCAGTTCCGGGTCCACCCCGAGCAAGCGGGCGGTCTCGCCCGCGCCTAGTTTTTCAGCAGGAAGTTCAAAGGCTTTGTAAGGAACTTTCTTCGAGTCCAGCAAACGGGTTACATTATTTACAATTGACATGGATATCGTCCTGTGTCTGGCAGCTATGCAAGACTTACATTAAGATTTTACACGAAAATCAATACTTTTTCTGCATATCCTAAATTCTCGAAAGATGAAAAGCAAGACCCTCCTTGCCGTTAACCTGTCTTTCGATCTGTTCGAGCTGTTCAGTGAGCTCCCGATAATGGTGCTCGCGGTCAATGCCAACCATGGTTCAGCCCGGATGAAGTAAAATAAGCACACATGAAAACATCCTCTCCGCTCAGGTTGGAAGAGTTACTGAGCCTGCTTCCTGATTATTACAACCTCGCCGACCGAGAACTAATCCAGCGCGCCTACCGGGTGGCAGAAAAGGCCCACTCCGGTCAGAAACGCGCTTCCGGCGAGCCATATATTAATCATTGTTTGGCAGTTGCCGCAATCCTGGCTGAGTTTTCCATGCCCACCGATATCATCGCCGCGGGGCTGCTGCATGATACTGTCGAAGATACTATCCATTACGGTTGAAGATCTGCGCAACGATTTTGGCGAGGGGGTGGCCAATCTCGTCCAGGGTGTGACCAAACTAACCCAGTTACCGCGGGTCTCGCGTGGTGAACACCAGGAGGAAGCCCTGCGTAAGTCAGACGAGGACAGTCCTCATGGTCGAGGATGAAACGGCTAAGCGTAACCGCAAGCGTGACCTTGCCGCTGAGACCCTCCGGAAAACTTTCCTGGCCATGGACAGTGACGTGCGCGTCGTCCTCATTAAACTGGCCGACCGTCTGCACAATATGCGCACCCTGGGTGCGTTCCCGGAGGCCAAACGCCGACGCATCGCCCAGGAAACACTTGATATTTTTGCCCCACTCGCCAACCGGCTGGGTATCTGGCAGATCAAGTGGGAACTCGAAGATCTAGGTTTCCGCTATACCAACCCCGAGAAATACAAGGAAATCGCCGAGCAACTGGCTGAGCGCCGTGAGATCACGCGAGGCCGAGATAGAACAGATCTCCGAAGCCATTTCCAAACTGCTGGCAGCGTTCGGGGATCAAGGCTGAAATTTCGGGTCGGTCAAAACATATCTACTCCATCTATCATAAGATGATCGAGAAGGGCAAGTCTTTCGACCTGGTGCGCGATGTGCGCGGCATCCGGCTCATTGTCCCTGACGTGGCAGCCTGTTACGCCGCATTGGGCGTAATCCACACCCACTGGCGGCCCATCCCCGGCGAATTCGACGATTACATTGCAGCCCCCAAGGATAACTTCTACCAATCCCTGCACACAGCCATCATTTACGACGATGGCAAACCTGTGGAAGTCCAAATCCGCACGCATGAGATGAATGAGAACGCCGAGATTGGTATCGCCGCCCATTGGCGGTATAAGGAAGGCGGTGAACGGGGCAAGTACGATGAGCGCATCAACTGGCTGCGGCGAGTGATGGAATGGAAGCAGGATGTGGACGACGCCCAGGAATTCGTGGATAGCATGAAGACAGATGTCTTCAAAGACCGCGTCTATGTATTCACCCCGCATGGCGACATTATTGACCTGCCGGCCGGTTCCACGCCGATTGATTTTGCTTACCATGTTCACACTACAGTTGGCGACCGCTGCCGGGAGCAAAGGTTAACAACAACTCGTCCCGCTGGACTACACGCTCAAAACAGGCGAACAGGTCGAAATCCTGACCGCCAAACAGGGTGGCCCCAGCCGCGACTGGCTCAATCCCAACCTTGGACTGGTGCGCACCCAGCGAGCCCGGTCTAAGATCAAGGCCTGGTTCAAGAAACAAAATCGCGAACAAAACATCACACAGGGCAGGGAAATGCTAGAGCACGAAATCCAACGTCTCGGCTTGGCAGAAATGAATGAGAATGTCCTGAAGGCCCTTGCCCAGAATTATGGACGAATCCCTGAGGAACTCTATGAAGCCCTCGGCTGCGGGGATCTGACCCTCGGACGGGTGGTCAACAAGCTCCTGGAAGCTAAAGAAAGTGACGATATCCTTGTCGCCGTTCCGGCATCCAGCGAGGCCATTTCCACCGAGGCTGTCACTGTACTCGGACTGAAAGGGCTTGCTGACCGTCATGGCGAGGTGCTGCAATCCGACCCCCGGCGATGAGATCATTGGCTATATCACCCGAGGACACGGAGCCACCATTCACCGCCAGGATTGCCCCAACATATTGCGTATCAAGGATCGCGAGCGGTTGGTGAAGGTTTCATGGGGTGAAAATATACGTACCTACCCGGTCCCTATTCGCATCCGTGCCTTCGATCGACAGGGGCTGATGGGTGATATCACTACCTTGCTCACCAGCGAAAGTGTAAATATCGTGGATGTGCAGGTGGGCATCAGCAAGAACCTAGCGGATTTGCGTCTTGTGATTGAAGTCCGGGATATCGCCCAATTGAGCCGCATGCTAGTCCGCATAGAAAACCTTCCCAACGTGCTGGAAGCCCAGCGCGTAAGAGCAGGATAATTTGGAATGGTTAAGACAGATATTGCAGTTCGACTTCCTGTCGTATTTCAGTAAATAATAGAAGTGTCTGGGTAGAATGGAATAATAAGTAGGAGTAGCCAAAAGTGTCAGATGGGGGGAAATGTTATAATCCCCCCATGCCCTGGTACATCCGCCTTTTACGCGGGGTCGAACTCGGCCTCTATGCTATATTCTTTGCCGGCCTCCTGGGGGGTAGCAATTTGCTTCTTTCCACAAAACCGTCTGACGCCGCCCGTCGTTACACCCGCTCGGTCGAGTTTGATTACGTGTCATGGACGCTGGAGGCGCTCGGCGTCAAGCTAGACCAGGCTGTGCTGGATACTCCCTTTTATTTCACCGAAACAGCCCGCCACCAGATCGTGGTGGATTACCTCCACCTGATGGATAACATCCTCTCCAACGAAAACCAGCTCAATACAGTTTACACCGATCCTCAGGTTCACGACCCAGAAACGGCCTCCATTGACCTGCGGACCGAACTCGACCGCCTGTACTCCCGACAGCGTCAGCTTGCCCCAATGGCTGAAGCCGTCCTACAGGAACAGATTTCTGCCACGCTCGCGGACCTAGGACTTACCACCGGCGGTCAACCTCTTCCACCCGTCCTTTTCCACATCACCCACCTACCCTTCAATCTGATCATCTCCCCGCGAAAGAATCCAGCAGGATGCTGCCATCTCCCTAGTACCCGAATTGACCGTGGGCCAGCAGATCATTCTCGAAAACCGGGTGGATTCAAACCTGAATGTTTCCTCCCTGGTGGTACCGGTGGGCGGCATCGGCTCGTACCCTACGATGGTCATGCTCACGACTTCCCTCGACTGGCTCTCTGATACCATCGCCCATGAATGGACTCATAATTGGCTCACCCTTCGCCCTCTCGGCTTGAACTACGAGACCTCTTCCGAACTGCGCACTATGAACGAGACCACCGCCTCCATCGCCGGGCACGAAATTGCGATGCTCGTACTCAAGCACTACTACCCCGAACTTTCGACTGGATATGCCATCCAAACCGTCAACCTGCCATTCAGATCTTCCCATGCAGTATTCAACTTCAATACCGAAATGCATATCACACGCGTTCACGTGGATGAGTTGCTTGTTCAGGGTAAAATCGCTGAGGCTGAGACCTACATGGAACAGCGTCGCCAACTCTTCTGGAAGAACGGCTACGCCATCCGCAAACTTAACCAGGCCTACTTTGCCTTCTACGGGGCCTATGCCGATACTCCTGGCGGTGCAGCCGGTGAGGATCCTGTCGGCCCTGCAGTGCGCCTCTTGCGAGAGCGGAGTGCCTCTCTGACAGACTTCTTGAAAACCATCGCTCAAATGGACTCCTTCCAGCAACTTCAAGCCGCTGTATCTCAATGAGAGTGGACATAAATGTATAAACGCATCTGTATCCTTCTGATAACACTTTTAATCCTTATTTCATGCTCTCTATCGCCTCCCATTGCCACTCCCGTCTTTATGGCGACCCCCACGCAGCGTCAGACTGATACGCCAGCTTCCATGCCTTGCACAGTGCTCCACTACCCGGTCACGCCTGAAGCTGCCCTGGGAGCTGAGTTCGAAAACCACGGCCATGTCAGCGGACCAGCTGGTGCGCCAGTCACCATTATCGCTTTCAGCGATTACCAGTGCTTACCATGCGCCTTTCTGGCAGCAAGCCTGAGACAAATCCGTTTGACCCATCCGAACGACGTGCGTGTTATCTATCTGCACGCTCCTCAAACAACTCGCGACAAAGATAATCTTGCTATCCAGGCGGTGGAGGCGGCAGACTTGCAGGGCAAGTTCTGGGAGATGCACGACCTGCTGTTCGAGAAACAGGCAGAATGGATCGAGATGAAACCAGCTGATTTCGAAGCTTGGGCGACGGCGCAAGCCACAGGTCTGGGCATAGAGCCAACCCGATTCCAGTCTGATTTCGAAGGTACGGTGGTTGCTGACCGTCTCCAGCAAGCCATACAGTTTACCCCTGGTGAACAATCATTTGCACCTCCCCTTTTGTTTGTCAACAGCACTTCACCCTACACTTCTCTCGCCGATTTTGCCAGTCTGGATACGGTAGTGCGCATGAATGCGCTGGCAGCCCGCCAGTTCAGCGCCTGCCCTCCCGAGGGCATTGATCCACTCAAACAGTACATCGTCACCCTGCATACCTCCAAAGGTGACGTAGTACTCCAGCTCTACCCAGAGAAAGCCCCACAGGCAGTGAATAACTTTATCTTTCTGGTCCACAGCGGTTGGTATAACGGTATCACCTTTTATCGGGTGCTCACCGATAATCGTGTCATGACTGGTGATCCAAGCGAGACCGGATTTGGCAACCCAGGGTACCTGTTCGAAACCGAATTTGCCGCCGGTCTGCTCTTCGACCGACCCGGCATGGTGGCCATGGATAACGACGGACCGGATACGAACGGCAGCCGCTTCTTTATTACCCTTGCACCGGCTCCCCAAATCGAAGGACTATATACTATCTTCGGTCAGGTTTTGAGCGGTTTAAATATTTTGTCTGCATTGACCGCCCGCAATCCGCAGCCGGGCATTGTGCTTCCGGCAGGGGATGAACTGATTAATGTCAGCATACAAGAACGATAGGAATTTCTCCATGCAGCCAAATCCCAAAATTGACCATCGCCGTGACATCCTTCTTCTGATTTTGAGCAGCATCGGCATCTTGGGACTGGTAACCCGCGGTACCTACCTGGTTGTCACCGGTATCCTAAATTTCGATCCTAAGCACGGAACAATTCTGGCAAGCAATATGCTCGGTGCACTCGTGATGGTCTTCTGTTTGGGATTGCTTCTGCCTGTTCTGGTATATACCCTCAAACAGTTGAAAGGTCAGGAAATCCTCCTTGCAGCCATCCACCCGGTCAAAGTCTGGCAGGTGGCAGTGTTAGTTCCAGTCTGGGTGCTGGTTGTGGTCATAGGTTCAGTGATTTCCAGCCTGCTCATTTATGGTTGGGCTATAGCGGCGCCGTTGTTCCTGCTTGGCATCAGCCTCCCCATCCTCATTCTGACCTGGATCTGTGCAGGTGGTCTGCCCGCCGGGTCTCGTCGCCGCCTTTGGTCCGTTTTCGGCTACGGCATGATCGGGGGTACGGTAACCTCAATGGTGCTGGAATATCTGGTGATCGGGATAGCGGCAGTAACTATCGGGGTTCTCGCGGCAGCTAACCCGGAATTGCGTACCGTCCTGGACGAAATCAAGACCCAGGTGACTAACGTTAAAGCCGGGGATATGCAGGCCTTGCTGACCGTTCTGGCTCCCTACATCACTAATCCACTGGTCATCCTGTCCATCCTAGTTTTTGCCGCAGTGCTCACCCCACTGATCGAAGAGGCAGTCAAACCGGCAGTTATCTGGTTCCTGGGAAAACGCTTGTATTCCCCAGCTGAGGGATTCGTATTGGGTGCGTTGTGCGGGGCCGGGTTTGCCATGCTGGAGGGACTAATGGCTGTCAGTGGTGCCCCACAAATGTGGGGTTTTGGCCTGGCCGGCCGTGCCGCAGCCTCCTTGATGCACATCACCAGCAGCGGATTAATGGGATGGGCCATCACTTCCGCCCGACAGGAAAAACGCTATGGGCGGCTGGCCTTGACTTACCTGCTCTCCGTCAGCATCCATGGTCTATGGAACGGCTCCGCGATCATGGCAGTTTATGGCACACTGAGGACAATGGTCCAGAACACGCAGATTGATTTTCCTGGCGCGTTGTTAGCGTTGGGAGGATTAGGACTATTATTCCTAGAACTTGTCTTATTGCTCACTGCCTTGCCGCTGATCAACCGGCTCCTTCGCCGGATGGTTGCGTCCCAAAATGTGCCAGTGCAACCTGATATAATCGCCCCGCTGGCAATTTCAAACCCGAGGGAAACCAATGGATTGGATTCTAAGAATAATTGACTTCATCCTGCATGTTGATACTTATCTCAACGAAATCATCACCCGTTACGGAGGCTGGACCTACGGTTTGTTATTCTTCGTGATTTTCATGGAGACCGGCTTCGTGGTAACCCCTTTTCTACCCGGCGATTCGCTCATCTTCGCTGCGGCCACTTTCGCAGCCCGCGGCGCGCTCAACCCCTGGCTGATGTTCATCCTCCTGTCGATTGCTGCCATCAGCGGGGATACCGCCAATTACTGGATCGGCCATGTTGTTGGTGCCAAAGCCTATACCGGTGAGGTCAAGTGGATCAGGAAGGAATATATGGACCGCACTCATGCCTTCTTCGAAAAGCACGGTGGCAAAACGATATTCCTGGCGCGCTTCGTGCCCATCATTCGCACCTTTGCACCCTTTGTAGCCGGCGTGAGTGAAATGTCTTATGGCCACTTCATCACCTGGAACCTTGTCGGTGGCGTCACCTGGGTAGCAACCTTCACATTACTTGGCTTCTTCTTCGGTAATATCCCCTTCGTCCAGGACAACTTTGAATTGGTCATCATTGCTATCGTGCTCATCTCGTTCGTCCCGGCGGTCGTGGAGGGCTTGAAAGCCAGGAAAGATATAAAGAAGGAGTAAAGAGTGGCAATTAAGCAGACAAAAAGGTCTCCTGAATAAAGAGACCTTTTGTTTTACTTGAGAATACCGGTACATGTTAGGGTGTAATTCCCATAATCCGTGGATACCAGTACCATAACAAATCAGCTGCCGGCTTGCCATGGACGGACGCCGAAGCGTCTTGCAATACCACTGGAGGGTAATAGCCCCGGCTGAAAAAGCCACCCACCCAATCCCGCTCGTTGACAGCCATCAACAACGCTTGATACACATCCGCCTGCGCCTGCAAATTGACCGATCCTTGTGTGCCACCGGGCTGGAACAATGCAGTGGCAGGCAGCGAAACGCTGGCTGCGTTGTCAGCTGAAGGGTAGGCAATCGCAAGGATGATTGGTTTTTGCAATGCAACCTGGAAGGGTTGGACATCCGTGTCGAGCAACTGCCCGGCCGCGGCTTTTATTTCATCCACATTCGTTCCGCTGAGTGGGGCAGCCCAGAGCAAGTAAACACCGTCCAGGTTCTTAACAAAATTCGGGACCGACTGCAATCCACCGGAATAGGACATGGCCCAGTATACTTTGCCCGTGAAGCGACTGCGGACATCGGAAATAATAGCCTGCCAGCGTGCCTCCGCATCCGACGGGACACCGGAACTGCTCCCGTTTATCTGGCCTCCAGGCAAGGCCGGAGTGATCCAGTCCCCACCGAGGATGAGGGCTTGGGAGCCGGATTTCGTCGTCAAGTCAGCATGATAATCAGCGAAAGCCGCATAACGCTCGAACCAGGTGTTCCACCAGGCTGCGTCGAGAGGGGCTGAAGTCCACCACACCGGCCAATCGGAGGGCATATTTACCGCCGGGAAAAGCGCCACATTCAGGTTGGCAGCGGTGGCGCGGCTGACGGAATCGAGTGTGTCAGCCCACAGCGGATCCACGCCGGGGATCGGGGAAAAGACGAATGGTGCTGTCCGATCAACAGTCCAGGTAGGGGTGAGCACCAGCCAGTTGGCATAAAGACCCTTCACATTCTGGATTGCCAGCGGTGTCCATGCCTGCCAGGTCGGATCGTAACCGGATTGGAATTCCACACCAGTCATAAACCCTTGCCGTGCGAGTCACCGTTAATCCGACTATTGCAGGGGGCGTGGTGTTCTGCAACCAAGTCCATGCGGAGACGGTGTCTTGTAAATCCTGCGGGACCAGACTGGAAGAGACCGGGCGCCCGATATGACCGGAAGATGTTTGCACATCGTCGGCGATGCCGCACTGGTCATTGCGGCAATAACGGTACTCGAAATCGCCGAGCAAATTCAGCGGGCTGTAGAGCTGGTAGACCCAATGGTTGTTGCCAAGAGGCCACATCGGAATGGGTTCGGTCCAACCGTAGGGATTGAATTGGATCGAGACGATGTCAGTGACCGGAGTGTAGACCGGAACGTCAACCTCGAACAGGATGGGCGACGAAATTCCCGCCTGCCAGGTCTGGACTGTATCCTCAATTTGCACCGGGGTTGAAGAAGCCATGACGATCAACTGCCGGACGACGAAGGCGTCTCCGGTGCCGTGCTCCGCATTCCAGAAACCATCGCCGAGGGTGTATTTGTAGCGGATATCAGCACCAGCGGGAAGCATGAGAGAGAGTGTGAAGCGGCCATCCTGCAACGGAGTCAACATCGGCATCCGCGTAGTGATTGTGCTTAGGCCGCCCAGCAAGTCGCCGAAGGTGTTGCCCAACTGGTACAGATTTCCTGCCAGGCGGATGGGGGCGTTCTGAATTGTATTCGCCGGCACCGATAACGTGAAAATAACATTTACCATTTGGGCAGGGGTCAGAGAGAGCGTGACCGGGGTGCGCATTCCTTCTTCGACACGGGCACCCTGCTGAAAGGTCTGGTAAGTGCCATCAATGGCATAGGCCACCAGGTTATGGGTTCCAACAGGAAGGCTATTAAAAACGAACGATCCGGTCGAGTCGGTTAACGCCTGCTGCCCACCTGCGTCTATTAGGATGTTCGGGATGGGACTATTGGAGGAGGAATCAACCACCTGGCCGGTCAGCCGCCCGGAGGGACTGGAGAAAAGGCTGTCGCTCCAGGAGGCGACCACATCCTCCACCGTCCCAGGACCAGTGACAGCGTACATGCGATAGCGCACTGGTTTGTCGAAGGCGTCGTCTTCCGGATACGGGATCGTACCCTGGCGGATGTATCGGTATTTAACGATACTGTTCATAGTGAAAGGGATGGCAACGAGATAATTCAATGTATCCATGCCCTGCATGGCATAGTTGACGGCATTCAATCCCAACCCGGTAATCTCGTCGACCACTGACAGGTAAAGAGTCTCCCCATGCAATAATGGCGAGGGCAGCGTTACACGGAATGTAACCGCCGCGGAGGATTGTGGTGTGGCGGTTGGTCCTAATGGCAGGGATGGTGTTGGGGTCTGGGAGGTAAGCCCTGGAATGTTCAAAAGCGAAAGGGAACAGCCGTTGAGCAACAGGACAAGGACGCTCACCAGAGACAGCAATCTGCGAGTTGAAGGATGAATAGCTTGACTACGCATACCCCTCCTTTCGGCATCGGTGGGTCGAGAAGATAAAGAAGGCAATATACTTGTATTCTACAAGGGAAAAGGGGGAATTGATAGAGGCAGAATGTGCCCTCCCTGGTGTTCCATAAGTTGATTCAGGAGGCGTCCTCCCGGCAAACGAACCGTACTGCTCCCCAAGATTGCTTTCTTTATTCCTTTTTCTTAGGATGTAGAAATTGCACGACCTCATTTTCATGTTCTGCCAGACTGCCCAGAACGCCGTTAACGAAACGCGGGGCGCTATCGGAGCCGAAAGCCTTGGCCAATTCCACCGCCTCGTTAATTGCCACCTTGACCGGTGTATCACGCTGAGCGGCAAACTCCCAGGTGGCGATGCGCAGGATATTCCGGTCAATGGCTGCAATCTGGTCAAGCGGCCATTCAGGCGCATATCGGGCAATCACCTGGTCCAATTGTTCACGGAGGGGGAAGACGCCAAAAATAATCTGGCGGATAAACTCCGCCAGCTCATCAGGAAATGGTTCCTCCTCCAGGCGGTCTTGCAGGACCTGCGACTGGAGGATGACCCACCATGTCAACTTCGTAAAGTGCTTGCAGAGCAGTGCCACGCGCCCTGGTGCGTGCTTTCATAAAAAGTTATGCCTCGGTCTTGTAATCAATATCCTCTATGTGAATGTTAACGTGCCCAACCTCCATCCCGGTTATCTCAGCGATGGCGCGCGCCACCGTTTGCTGAACTGTCCGGCTGCTTCACGGATGTTTACATCATTATCCAATACCAGATAAAGGTCTACAAAAGCGTTATTATCCTCTACCATTATCCTTACCCCATCATTGCCTCGACCATGCAGGCTGTTCACACCACCTTTGACGGGTGCCATACGCTTGACACCTTCAACTTCCAAAGCCGCCATTCGGGCAATGGTCAATAATACATCCGGGGTGAGAGTGGTCTTTCCAGAAGAACGGTAATCAGTCATCGTACCTCCTCACAGATTAGGGAATTATATCACCTGTAATAACACCTTACTTTTGTTTCGGTAGCAGACCCAATCCCAAAGCCAGCCCGCCAAGCACATCCAGTGCACCAACAAATATGAAAGCATCCTGCCAGAAACGCATCGGGAACAGGCGGATGAGCGTATCAGAGTAAAGGAACTGCCAGGAATCACCCGTGAAAAACAACTCATGGAAAACCGTGAAAAACTGCCAGAAACTGATCACGGCGAAAATGCCAATAACTGCCATTATCCCGACCGTCAACCAGCCACCATGCCAGACGCCGCGTACATATTCCAGTCCACCACCCACCGAAACGCGCCCATAACCCGATCCGAGCACCAGAAACCAGACGCCATACCCAACCCACAACACCGGTTGGACTACATTCTTGACATCCTGCATATGGCTTAGTTCTCGTTCGTTGAACAGCGGAACACCATTCGGGAAGGTCAAGGTCGCCGAGGAAGGAAATATCAGCATTGTTGAGCAAATAGTCGATGGATATTCTCGACCATTGCAGGCGATCCTGCAGGGTAAAACCATACTCGTCCGCCGGAAAGCCTGGCATGCGGTATTCGATTTCAGGAAAGGCTTGAGTCAACAGGAGCCGAACCCCGAGAAAAGTCAACGCTACCGGGAGCAGGAGGGTAACAAACCAGCGAGAGATACTTTCTGCAGGGTTTTCATTGCATTGTCTCCATTTCCCCTTGCAGGATAAAGTTCAGGATCATGGTATTCGTAATCCACTCAATCGGCGATCTGTCATCGGTGAAAACAACCGAATATTGCGGTGCAGGCTGGAGATTATCCAGTGTCAAGGTCATGGAGTTGATCAACAGAGCATTTGCGTCCTGGTGCCCTGCAAGCGATGCAAGATTCTGCTCCAGATTGACCGCTGGCGGTCGGCTGGAGCGTGGCATAAATCATTGAGTTGAAGGTATTGGGAATATCCATCACGTAAATCGAGGAGAAAATCGTTCCAAGTGTCGTCGCCAGCCCATCAATCAGACGCCTGTCACCGGGAGCGCGGCCAACATTGATGACCAGCGCTCCGTCGGGGTTGAGATGGTCAGCGGTAATCCTGAAGAACTCCTGTGTGGTCAGATGGGGTGGGATATACGGCGGACGATAAGCATCCAAGCAAATCAAGTCATAGTTCTCCAGGCTGCTTCCCAGCCCCCAGCGCCCATCCTGAATGATGACATTCAAGTTGGGCATTTTCATATCGAAATATCTCCTCCCTACGTCCACAATCTTCGGGTCAATCTCGAATCCGTCAATGACTACGTTCGGGAAGACAGATGCAGCCTGCCGGGCAGTCGTGCCTGCGGCCAGACCGACGATGGCGATGCGTCGCACATCCTCCGGCTGGCGGTCGGCGTAAAAGAATGGTCCAACCAAGAACTGCTGCCAGGGTCCTCCATATTCCAGCGTTTGCGGGTTGTACTCCGAGTGAATACCCTGACCCTCGTTCAGTCGCAAGTAACGCGTCCCATTGAATTCAACCACCTGGATATAGTTGTAGGCTGATTCGGTCTCGTAAATCTGTCCGTTCGATCTCTTTATGCCACCCCTGCCTCCGAAAATTGCCAGCAAGACGAGAGCAATGACCATCCACAGATACATGAAGACAGCCCGCCACCCCACGGTCAGACCAAGACCTGCCAGCGCGACAAAGAGCAAGACCAGGCTGAAAACAAGGAAAGTTCGGGTCGTTCCGATGGTCGGGATCAGCAGAAGGGTTGGCAGGAATGTGCCGATGAATGACCCGATCGTCGAGATACCATAAATTGTCCCGGAAACATTCCCGGCTTTGCCAGCGTCGTTCATCGAAAGCCGGATTGCAAAAGGTGAAATCATCCCGAATAACGTCACCGGGAACGGTGAACAGCACCAGCACGCCGACAAATGCCCCAGCCAAGATGCCAATCTGTAAGCTGTCAAAGGCATTCGCTGCCAGTCGCAGCACCGGGGTGGCAATATACGGCACAAAACCGAGCGTAAATGCACCCCAGGACAGAATGGCATACATCGTTCTTGGATGTGGTGACCGGTCCGCCCAGCGACCGCCGAGGAAGTAACCCGCAGTCAGGTAGACCAGGATCAATCCAATAATCACTGCCCAAACCGGATTGCTGGTCCCGAAGATATTGCCCAGCAGGCGCGAAGCGCCAAACTCGGCAGCCATCGTAGTCATTCCGGAGACGAAAACGGTAAAGTAGAGATATTTTCGCATGCGTGAATTATAACCTTGATGAAGAATAGCATCTGCTTGTCAAATCCGTGCAGGCCGTGTATAATTCCGCCCGCTTCCGGCACAGGCCGGATATCATCCAGCAACGCTGGAAAAATTCATGCGAGAGCGAAGGTAATCCCTGGTGGCAGCAGCAACTTCAGTTGCATTAAGAATGGTTAACACCATAGCTACGAACGAGGGGTGAGAGGCGCTCAAGGAAGGGAAAGATGGAGAAAGTCGTTTTAAAAGCAACGCCCCGTACCGCAACCGGACGACAAGTGCGTGCTCTGCGCCGCAGCGGGATGCTGCCAGCTGTTATTTACGGGCATAACGTGGAGCCAATCAGTATTTCGTTGGAAGGCCGGGATGCTGGCCGGGTATTGGGACGTTTATCGTCCTCCAGCCTGATCACAATTGATTTGGAAGGCAAGGAATATCCAACCATAGTACGAGAGAAACAGCAGAACTATATCAAGCGAACAATCATCCATGTTGACTTCATGGTCGTGTCCCTGACCGAAAAGATTCACGCCAACGTTGGCATCCTACTGACCGGCAACTCGCCAGCTGTGAAGGACTTTAACGCCATGCTTATCAATGGTTTGAGCGAACTCGAGGTCGAGGCTTTCCCGCAGGACCTACCGGCGAGCGTCATGGTGGATATTTCCACTCTCGTCAAAATTGGCGATGGTATTCATGTGCGCGACATTATCCTTTCGGATAAAGTACAAATACTGGATTCGCCCGATGAGATGATCGTCCTCGCGACAGCTCCAGCCAAGGAAGAAGTCGAGGAAGTCGTCACCCCAGAGGAAGTCGTGGTTGAAGAGACTACTGAACCAGAAATCATCGAGAAGGGTAAGAAGGAAGAAGAGGAAGGCGAAGAGAAGAAATAACCCCCGCTGGTTAGAAATTTCTGTAGGGACGCATTGTATTGCGTCCCTACATTATTATTCCCTTGACTTTCCTATCGCAGGAGGGTGTAGCATAAAATTGGAGGGCAGTATGGAAAAACTTGACCTGAAGAAAAACCTAAAATATCTCTACATGCCATCTGCCAAGGCGTTCTCGGTAGTGGACGTGCCGCCAATGAACTTCATAATGATTGACGGGCACGGTGACCCCAACAACTCTCCAGAATATGCAGAATCACTGCAAGCCCTGTATACGGCTGCCTATACGCTCAAGTTCAAGGTAAAAAAGGAATTGGAGGTGGATTTCCCGGTCATGGCCGCCGAGGGACTTTGGTGGATGGATGACATGCGCGAGTTCAGCCTGGCGCGCAAGGATGACTGGAAATGGACGATGATGATCATGCAGCCGGAAATCATCACATTGCAATTGTTTGCCCAGGCCGTGGATGAGGCCATGGAGAAAAAGGGAAAAAACACCCTGTCGCGGTTGCGCTTGGAGTGCTACCAAGAAGGATTGGCAGCGCAAATAATGTATTTCGGGCCATATGCCAACGAAGGTCCTACCATTGAACGCCTGCACCAGTTCATCGAAGAAAGCGGGCATGTTCGATTTGGAAAACATCACGAGATCTATCTGGGTGACCCCCGCCGCACTGCACCGGAGAAACTTCGCACAGTCATCCGTCAACCAATGCGGAAGCCGTAACTTTATAGGGACACAGAATCGCTGTGTCCCTATTTGTTTAGCAGTCCCAACACAGATAGAAAATTATGCGTCATCCTCGCACTGGCTCCCCATAACACTTCACCCTCATAAGGAAGATAGGAAATTACCTGGAAAGAGCGTGGCACACCATCCCTTGTGACCGGATGCTCCTTCCAATTCTCACGTTGGGATAGCCAGAGTAGAGGGATGGTAAAAACACGTTCCACCTCCGCCGGTTCGAGCCGGACTTCATACGGCCATGGCATCACCCCTACCACCGGCGTGACCCGGTAACGGGAAATTGTAAGCACTTCATTCATCCGCCCCAGCAGGCGGACATCGACCGATTTCAGCCCGATCTCTTCCCCAGCCTCACGCAATGCAGTCTGCTCCGGGGTGGTCTCGTCGGCGTTACTGCCACCGCCCGGAAAGGAGACCTGCCCCTTGTGGTGCTCGACAGTTTCGGTACGACGGGTAAATACAAGATGCCATTCGTCTTTCCACCAGGCAAGCGGGATCATCACCGCCGCGGATTTCAACTGAACACCTGTGTACATTTCAGCGTAACCGTCGGTGGATGCGACCACACCTTGCTGGTAAGCATGGCGCAGGCAATCCGCAATGTCGATTTCGGTCAGAATAGGGGGCACGATCACCAGGGTTTTTATTCTCCGAACAAAATAAGAGTTCACATCGCGCGTACAGCGCTGCCGCAATACGGACACTCTGCTGTTATTTCGTCCGTCCACTCGACTTCGTCGGCATGCAGCGGACCACCACAACCGGTACAGTTGGTCGGGAGGACAGGTTTGGTTCTTTCCGGCCCTGCAACGGGTCCGGGAACAAAACCGGCAGGCAGGCTGTTCTTCAGAGTCGCCTCGATTTGTTTGGCCTGCTCAGTCAGGCCGCGCTGGGATAGTTCTGCCACTACCCGCTGACCAGAGATGTAATACCGTTGCCATTGACCACGCGCCGCGAAAAGCTCCAATCCCTGCTGGAAATGTGTCATTCCCAGAGGAACCTGGCCAGCCAGAATGCGCATCCGTCCCGCTTGGAGCAGCAGCAAGGGAGCCCTCGGTCCATTGCGGGCAACCGCCCCACGAGCCAGCTCTTCGAATGCCTGGGCTGCGCCGGGGTAATCTCCAATTACCACCAGTTCGTTGGCCCGCCGAAGGGCAGGAAGAATATCAGGGATGGGGGAGCGTCCAGAAGGTCTACCAAAACCGCGTCGTCGGAACATGATACCTCCTTGGGTTATTTTCACTCTGATCAGTCTGGGGATTCAACCTCAGACTCGGGATCCACCTTCTCTTCTTCAGCAGCCCCACCTGCTTCCTCCAACAATTCCTTCGCCCGTTCATCTTCGCTTGGTTCGATACGCCGGCCGAAGGTTAGAAAGCCGGTGTGGGCCACCATCCGGTCGGTGGGACGCAGGCGGGTTGGCTCAGGCTTGTAATAGCGCAGCAGGAGTTCACACACTTCAACGAAGGCAAAATGCTCCGCCTCGTAAACCGTAAAGCAATCTCTCCACCTGATTGAAGGTCGGCACCAGGTTACAGAAAAAACCACCCGGCTTGAGAGCAGCGCGCACCTGCTGGATGTAATCCCACGGGTTGGGTACATCCAGGAAGCAGGCATCCACGTTCGTCTCAGCAATGCCGTCAGCGATATCTCCCAGCTTGAACTCCACGCGCAAGTCCAGCCCCAGTGCGCTCCAGATTTTTACGCGCCAGATTCTGGAATTCCGGGCGCTTCTCGTAGGTGACGACGCGTCCCTGAGGACCGACAGCGTAAGCCAGTGCCACCGTCATGGATCCGGAACCGGTCCCTGCTTCTAGGACGGTTTGCCCCGGCCCGATGGACATGCTGGTCAGGATAAAGCCAATATCCTTCGGATACATGATCTGGGTGCTGCGTTTCAGGTCAACCAGCAAGTCGGCCAGCGACGGTTGCAGCATGAAAAATGGCGCACCCTGATGGCTGAAGACCTGCGTGCCCCAGGGCTTGCCGATCAATTCATCGTGGGACAGGATGCCGCGGTGAGTGTGGAATGTTCCGCCCGGAAGGAGCGGGAAAGATAAAGTGCTTGTGCCGCAGCCCGACCAGGAGGGCCAGGTCACCGGCGGCGGCGTGAGTTGTGTTCAAATTCCAGGGCATGTTATCTAACCTTTAGGAATCAGGTAATCAGAAAGATGGAGTCTCCAATTTCATGATTACCTGTCTACCTATCTCCTTTATGGTTTGAGAATCTTTGCAAAGAAATCAGCGATGGCATTGTAGCAAGTGACCCGGTTGGCATGTTTGAAGACATCGTGACCTTCATCCTCAAAGACCAGGAATTCGATATCCTTCCCTTTCTTTTTCAAGTCGGCCACCAACTCTTCGGATTCCTTCGCCACTACACGCGGGTCATTTCGACCCTGGATGACCAGCATCGGGCAGGACAGATCCTCCAGGTACGTCTTGGGTGAACGCTCGGTGCATGGAAGAGCGAACCCTTCGCTGGTCGCTGGGTCACCGAGAGCAATCTTTAAAGTACGGCTTCCACGTCTCCGGGATACGCTCGCAGAAGGTGATCAGATCGTATGGTCCGAACATATCACAAGCAGCCGACCACAAGTCTGGATGACGGCCAGCCAGGGTCAGGGTCATGTATCCACCATAGGAACGTCCCACAACTGCGGCACGCTTCACATCCAGGCGTTTGTCTTTTGGTAAAACCTTTGTCATCGCATGCACATGGTCGAGGCGGTCCTGCCCTCCCCAGTCACAGTCCACCTGTTTCATATAATTCAAGCCATAGCCGCTGGAGCCACGGACATTCGGCACGAAGACGGCAAAACCGCGCAAGGTCAGGAACTGGATGAGCGGCATCGAGAACCAGGCAAAGTCGGGACGCTCCTGGCTCTGCGGTCCGCCGTGGATGTAGTAGACCAGCGGGCGCGGACCCTTGTAACCGAGACTTTCGGCGGGCAGGTATAGGCGGGCAGAGATGCGCATGCCATCGTGGGAGACAAAGGAGGCGTCTTCACCCTTCGAAAGATGGTTTTCCGGGATACCCAGGATGCGTTCCTCGGTATGCATGACGATGGTCTCGCGGTCTTTGCCTTCCACGGTATAAATCTGGGTCGGGCTGACGGCAGTGGAAAACGACAGCACGAAACGTTCGCCTTTCCTGTCATAATAAATGCTTTCCGATTTTGCCGTCCGAGAGGTCGCCCTCCCCTACGAGAGTGTATTTGAGCGTCATCACGCGCTTGGCTTCGTTGTAGATGCCCTCATATTCCCATGAACAACCGTCAATATTAAAGCCAATGGGGTAATGCGTCCCTTTCAGATGCGCGAGGCCGCTCAACTCACCCACACCGGTGTGCAGGATACCCTCCAGTTGGACAGGCTGGATCTCGACCTGGTTTGGACAGGTCAATCACACCCAGGCTGTATTTATCGTCGAACAGGGCACTAGTCACCAGGACTCCGGTCCCGGATGGCGTCCAGACGGATGCCCCCAGTCCGTTGGGGGGCACCGTTTCCCCTTCCTTGCGCTTTTCAATCGGCTTGCCAAACAATAAACTCTTCTTCCCATTCTCCAGCATCCATAGGACACTGTCACCAGCGAGTATCCTCTCCACAATCATGATCCGGCTGTGGTCTTCATTTGGGCTGAAAGGGAAAGCACCCCACTCGGATTCATCCAGTTTGGTGAGTTTGTTTGTCCGCAGGTCGGCGCGGTAGGCTTCCTGGATGCCCTTGTCGCGGCGTTCGGCATTTAAGTAAATAATTTCTTCTCGATATCACACTCCGTCAGGTGGACGCGGTAATTGCTCTCGAAGAATCCCTGAATAGCTGGTTCGGGGAATCCGCCATCGATGGGGATGAACATCGGCTGGTAATTCTCATCCCCGTCGTGATCGAGCATGACCAGGATCTTATCGAGGAGCGGGAAAACATAAAACGAGTACCCGCCGACCAGGTCCGGGTTCTGCATGGCAATATTTGGTGGCAGGAGAGGTTCAGGCACCGATCCGCCGTAATACATGGCATACAGGCTCAGGCGTCCGGAAAGGTTGCTGACAAAATATATCCGGTCACCTACAAGCTGAGGAGAGAGATGCAAACGGGCAGAGAGGAAGGATTCTATTCGAGCAAGCCATGGGTTTTTCCTTTCACATGTATAGAATTAATCTTATCACGAAAGTCTTGACGAATTCTAACCCGCACAGATAAAATGTGTCGTGTAGGTGGTAAGTGTTCGTGCTGGAATCGCAGGGAGCCGGCCCAAGAGCAATCCACAAGGGTCGGTGTTTTTTAAAGAATACATCGCCGCAGCACCTCGACCGCACTGAATACCGAACACCACTATCCTATTCTTTTTTTGTTCACGTAAGGAGAAGTAATAAAATGGCAGAGCGTGTGACCGGTACGGTCAAATGGTTCAATGCGTCGAAGGGCTACGGCTTCCTCGCACGCGAAGGCGGCCCGGATGTTTTCGTCCACTATAGCGCCATAGAGTCTGATGGGTTCCGCACCCTTCAGGAAGGCCAGGCGGTCGAGTTCGAAGTCGAACAAGGACCAAAGGGCCTGCAGGCAGCTCACGTCAAACCCCTGTAATCTCTCAATTGAACCTAAAAAATCCCTCCCCATGTCAGGTTACTTCGCACGGTGGGACAGGGATTTCATGTGAACCGATATTCCTGAAATACCTCGAAACCGAGGTTGAATTCAATTTTCGGAAGATTCAGATGTTGTGAATTATTTCTTCGAAATTTCGACCCTGCTCAACCATTCTCCAACAAACAGAAATAACCGCGCTACCGAGAGTCGCCATCCCGGCATTGATTGGACCAATGCGGCTGCGAAACTCCACCCGATGTGCGCCGCCAACAACGTGCCCGATCCAGAACCCAAGCCAGGACAGCATGATGTAAAGGAATAACTTTTTCAGGCCGCCACCTTTCCAAAAGTGGAAGGCAGTGCCATAAATTGTAGAAAGAATAATTCCAAGATACGATGGCGGGGAAAGTCATATTTCTCTCGATGCATGGCAATATATCATATACTGGCTATACGCAGATTATTCAATCATCCCGCCACCAAGGACGATATCGCCATCATAGAAGACGGCAGCTTGTCCGGGTGTAATATCCCGCTGCGAGCTTATCAAAACGGACCCTGAGGCTGGTGAAAGTTCTCACCCGTCTGGTTGATACGTCGAGCGGAGTGATCTCAGCCCAGGCCTCCTTGGCCGTATAGCGCGTTTTAACTTCAGCGCGAAATGGTTCTTTTGGCGTCTTCCCCTGAAATCCAATTGACTATCTCTGGCAATCAGCTCGCGCGAACCCAATTCCTCCTCTCTCCCGACAATGAGTGTATTCGTTGCCACATCCTTCGCCAGCACGTAGAGCGGGATGAGGGATGCAACGCCCAGTCCCTTGCGCTGGCCAATCGTGTAAAAAGCCAGTCCCTGATGCTCGCCCAGGGTTTTCCCGTCGCGATGTTAGGATGGGACCGGGATTGCCAATCTCCGGGGCATTGCGGCGAAGGAATTCACGATAATCCTCCCCGGCCAGGAAACACAAATCCTGGCTGTCTGAACGGGTGGCGGTGGGCAGACCAAAGGTCTCCGGCAAGGTTGCGGATTTCCGGTTTGGAGTACTCCCCCACCGGGAAGAGAGCCTTCGCCAATTTCTCCTGTGTCAAAACGTGCAGCACATAGGATTGATCTTTCGAATGGTCCGTAGACCGAAAAGCTGCCATCTGCCATCCTTGGATCCCTGCTTTCTTCGCATAATGCCCGGTCGCCAGATAATCCGCTCCGATGCGCAAGGGCATGGTTGAGCAGGAAGTCCCATTTGATCTGCCGGTTGCAGATCAAACAGGGATTGGGTGTCACACCCTGGGCATACCCATCCAGGAAGGATTGCACAACGGTCGAGTGGAATAATTCCTTTCGCATCAACAACATAGAAAGGGATGTCGAGCTTGGCCGCCACGCGGCGAGCCAGCGCCATCGAGTTCGAGCGTGCAACAGCGATTGGACTCTTCCTTGCCGGTTTCACTCCATAGGCGCAGCATCATGCCGATAACATCGTAGCCTTGCTGTTTGAGCAAGGCTGCAGCGACGGAGGAGTTTACGCCTCCAGACATGGCAACGACAACTTTGTTTCCCATAACGGTTTTGATACCCGAGTTTGTAAGAAAAGGTATGACTATTTACTCGTAAAGTTATCCCTATAGGTTTCTGTGAATAGCGTGCATAATCCTATCCTCGCCGCACTTCGCACTAAATGCAGTTCGGATATTTATTGGTAATGGGTTAAAATAGAACGGGAAAATTATAGCATGACTCCCCTTTCCTGATCAAAATGCCACCCCCATGCCCATTCTTACCCTCACCACTGACTTCGGTACCAAGGACGGCTTCATCGGCGCGCTGAAAGGCGTCATCTGGAGCATTAGCCCCTCAGCACAGATTGCCGATATCAGCCATGAAATTTCCCCGCAGAACGTGCTTGCAGGCGCGTTCGCCCTCTGGCGCTCATATCCATTCTTCCCGGAGGAAACCGTCCATGTGGCAGTTGTGGATCCTGGCGTCGGCACGTCCCGCCGCCCGATTGCAGCGCACCTCGGCAGGCATGCCTTCGTTGGCCCGGATAATGGCATTTTCACGCCCATGTTCGAGGACGCCGAAAAGAACGGGTGGCTTGTGGAAATTGTCCATTTGAAGGAAGCGAAATTCTTCCTGCCGGAGGTCAGCGCCACATTCCACGGACGCGATATCTTTGCCCCGGTCGCCGCCCACCTTGCCAACGGCGTCCCGCTGGCGAACCTGGGTCCAGCCATCCTCGACCCGGTGCGGTTGTCCATGCCGAAGCCCGAAAAGACTGCTCAAGGCTGGCTCGCCCACATCACCGTGATCGACATCTTCGGCAACTGCACCACCGATCTGCCAGCTGTCGCGTCTGACCGAACGCGAACGGGTTACCTTCCATCTTCGTGGACACGAAGTGCGCGGCCTGGTGACTTCCTACGGCCATAAACAACCCGGTGAGTTGGTTGCTCTGGTGGATAGTGAAAACTACGTCGAGATCGCCGTCGTCAATGGCAGCGCCGCTATAAAATTGGGCGCGCAGGTCGGCGAAGTGGTGGAAGTGAGAGTTAAATAGATTAATAAGCTCTCTGGTTTTCTAGGGTGTCCATTTCCTTCAGAACAATATCGTGTCCTTTTGAGTGAAAATGGTTTATGACTGATACTCTGCCTCTCATTGTTGAAAACCTCACCTTCCAATATCGCCGCCGGTCTGAACCGGCTATAGAGAAGATCAATTTCTCGGTGCAGCCGGGACAGGTGATACTGATCGCCGGTTCGAGTGGTTGCGGCAAGACCACCCTGATACGCTGTATCAACGGTCTCATCCCGCATACCTATGGCGGCGAGATGAGCGGTGACATCCGTCTGTTTGGTAAGTCTGTGACCGGAATGGGGCTGGCTGATATCTCGGAAACGGTCGGCACACTGCTCCAGGACCCCGAACGCCAGATCCTCGGAAGTTACGTAATGAATGAAGTCGCCTTTGGGTTGGAGAGCCTGGGCATCCCGCGCGAAGAAATTACCCCGCGTGTCGAGAAAGCCCTCGACCGGCTCGGCATCCTGCATTTGCGTGACCGGGAGACCTTTGGCACTTCCGGCGGTGAGAAGCAGAAGATCGCCCTGGCCGGAGTGCTGGTGATGGAACCGAAGATCCTGCTGCTTGATGAGCCACTTGCCAGTCTCGACCCGGCTTCTGCTCAGGAGGCTTTGCAGGCTTTTCGCCAGTTGGCTAATGAAGGCATTGCTGTGATGATTGTCGAGCACCGCGTCGAAGATGTGCTGTCCATCCACCCGGATGTCTTCATGTATTTGGACGAGGGGAAAATGACCTATCTGGGTGACACGGATGGGCTGATGGATGTGGTCGACTACCGTCGCATTAAACTCCCTGCGCAGGTTGTTCTGGAGCGTGCCCGTCGGGATCCGCCACCGGTCTTCATTCCAATAAACGACTCCAGGAACGAGGTGGAGAAGGAATTGGTCCGTTTTGAGGGAGTCCATTTCCGGTATAACGAAGATGAGCCCGAGGTCCTGAAAGGTCTCAATTTCAGTGTCAATTCCGGAGATGTGATCGCCGTCCTGGGGCATAATGGTTCCGGAAAGACCACCATGGTCAAGCATGCCCTGGGCTTGCTTAAACCGACCGAGGGACGGGTCCTGCTCGAAGGACAGGAGACGCGCAAGATGACCGTGGCGCAGGCTGCTCATACGGTGGGTTATGTCTTCCAAAGTCCGTCGCAGATGTTGTTTGCCCCAACGGTGCGGGAAGAACTATCATTTGGTCCGAAAAACCTGGGATTTCCAGCAGACACGATCGATAAAAATGTAGACTGGGCGATCGAGACAGTCAACTTAAAAGGTGAGATGGACATGCCCCCTCTGGCGCTTTCGTTCGGCCAGCAGAAGCGCATCAGCATTGCCGCGATCCTGGCAATGCGCTCGCGCATCCTGATGATGGATGAACCCACCGCTGGACAGGATTACTGGAACTATCAGGCATTCATGGACGCCATTTTACAGATGCCGGGATTCGACGCTGTAATTTTCATCACCCATGATGTGGACCTGGCGGTGATCTATGCCAACCGCATTTTGCTGGTCTATAGTGGTGAGATTGTAGCAGACGGGAAACCGCAGGAGGTGCTGAAAGACGAGATACTCCTTCGTTCTTGTCGCGTTTTACCAACATCTTTGCTAAAATTGAATATGGAATACCTGCCGAAGACGGGCAGGTTCTTTCGGGCAGAAACTCTGGCGCATGTTCAGAGTTAATGCTTATGTAAACCCAATTCTCAATTCTCAAAAGGAGGAAGAAATGCTAAGAAATCATGGAAGTTCGGGACACGTGAGGTGGTCTACTCGGCCATCGGTGCTGCACTATACGCGGTCCTGAGCCTGGCTACCAACTGGATCCAGTTGCCATCGGCTGGGAACGTCTCGTTCCGCCCCGCCATCGTCATCCCAATGTTCTTTGGCGTGGTATTTGGCCCCATCGTCGGTTTCATCGCTGGCTTCCTGGGCAACATCATCAGCGACCTGATCGCTGGCTACGGCTTCTGGTTCTGGTGGGACCTGGGCAATGGCATCATTGGTCTGGTCCCCGGTCTGATCGCTGTTTGGATGACGACTTACAAAGCCGTCAAAGATATCGTGTGGGCCGAAGTTTTCTCCGCCATCGGTGTGCTGGTGGGCATGGGAGTAGCTTCGCTCTCCGAGATGTGGGTCTCCGGTGCGGATATCAATACGGTTATCTTCGCCAACTTCATCCCTGCGATCAGTCCCAGACCTGATCAATGGTCTGATCCTGCTGCCAATCCTGATGATCGCCTACGCGGCGATCGTTAAACGTTCCGGACGCTGATCAAGTAGATATAAGTCAGGAGGCAGTCAGCAGGATTGCCTCCTGACTGCTGCCTGTATCCTATGCTGGTCACCTGGCGCTACCGTCTCCGGAATGGGTTGATGGAGAAGTTTGATCCACGTGCTCGCTGGATCTTCTCCTTGGCCTTTCTTTTTGCCGTCACCATGTTCTGGGACGCGCGCTTTTTAGCATTTTTCTTTACCATTGCCTTTATCTGGTACTATTCTTCTCGGGCCAGGTGGAAGGAAACCACGCCGTGGCTGGTATCTGATCGGATTTATTCTTTTCATGATGATTGTCGTCAACACCATTATCACCGGCGGAGGAGCTGGGGGCGTTGTCCCTCCCGGAGGCCATCAGGTCTGGCCGCAGGGAGGTGTCGTCCCGTTGCTCGATTGGCATTTCCATTTCGGTTTGACGTGGGAACGGCTGTGGTTTGCAATCTGCCAGGTTTTGCGCATTGGCGGGATTTCAGCCATCTTTCTGATTATTCCTTATACGATGGACCCACGCGTTTACGGTGTCACCTTTCGCGGATTGGGATCTGCCGGATCGTTTTGCTTACTCGATGGAACTAGCCTTCCGCTACGTCCCAACCCTGGCGCGTGACTTTGGCACTACCCTCGACGCCCAAAGGGCACGCGGGTACGAGATCGAACGCGTCAAAGGTGGGATTGTCAAACAAATCATTCGTATCGCCCCATTGATCGTCCCGGTGACGATGAATTCCATCCTGACCGGGGAAGATGTGACCAATGCCATGGATTTACGCTGCTTCGGAACGCATCCACGCACCTGGCTGAATAAACTCACATTCCATTGGCAGGATTATGCGCTGATCGCTTTTTCGATTTTCCTGCTGGTGGGAGGGACTATTTCAATATATGCTTTCCATATCGGCAACTTCTGGGTCCCGGATTTCTGGCTGAGATTGGCGGGAGGATATTAACGAGAACCTGCACCAAGTAGTGCAGGCTCTTTTTATATGATGATTATCCCAAGAGCGATTTCCAATCCAGTTCTTCTGCCGTCTTATGCAAGCGGTGGTCGTCATCTACAACAAGATAAGTCAGATGTGTAAAGGTTTTTTCGGCAAGTTCTCGCGCCGTTCGCAACGAAATGAGTTCATCAAGCGTGCCTTGGACAATAATCGTGGGAATGTCAATTGACCCCGGAGGAATCACTGCAAACTCAGGCAGGGTCAGCGCTGGAGCCAGTAGCACCAGTTTCCGCACCTGACCGGGAGCCTGCATCGTAAAAAGCGCAGCCATCAGCCCTCCCAGACTGGAACCGATCAGAATCCAGCCGATATCTTTTCCGAGGATGGCCCTTAGGTGCGCCATCCGCTCAGACAGATCGCCGTCGAAGTCAGGAGTTACTATGCCGGGAAATGTCTCGCGCAGGAGACGGGCTTTATAGGTCTGGCTCTTATCCCCGCTCGAACCATGGATAAAAACGATCCGGGAATTATCCATGCGCTGATTATAAAACAACCCGGATCTCTCCAGGAAATCCGGGTTGCCGATTTCATTGTCAGACTTAATTCTATTTCGCAGTGACGAAGACCACCGCCACCATCCCCGCGCCCGTGTGAACGGATAGTCCCGGCGTGATGTCAGCTGTAAGTGATCTCGTCCGGGCAAGGCATGGCAGCTTGCAGCAGATCCTCGAAACTGTGCGCTGCTTTCGGGGCTTTGACATTCATGGATAGCCATTTTTTCGATCTTACGCCCGGCGGCTTTCTCAACCGATAGCTCTATAGCGCGGTTCCAGGATTTGCTCTGGGTGCGGATCTTTTCCAGAAGTTCCAATTTCCCGTTTTGCAGGGTCAGGACAGGCTTGATATCCAGAAGTCCAGCCATGCTGGCTGCCAGATGGCTGACACGCCCGCTCATGGCGATGTACTTAAGTGTAGCAAGTGCTCCGAAGAGATAGGTACGGCTGCGTACATCTTCCGCCGCAGCGATTGCCTCCTCCACGGATGCACCATGCGCGACCGCTTCCGCCGCTGCCAAAACCATGTAACCCTGTCCCATGGCGAGGCTGCGGGTATCCAGTACTTCGATCCGATTGCCGGGGAGCATCCCAGCCGCCTGCCGGGCTGATGCGTAGGTAGCACTCATTTCGCTGCTGATATTGAGGCACAGCACCTCATCCGCACCAGAATCGAAAGCATTCGTAAAAGCTTCAACAAATTGTCCGGGGGAGGGAGCTGCAGTGGTGGGTAATTTTCCTTCCCGGTCGATGCGTGTAAAAATCGTATCGTTGTTAATCTCATAATGCGTCGCGGAAACTCTCTCCCCGAACTGGATGAGGATGGGCACCTGGATAATGCCGTATTTCTTGGAGAGTTCAAAAGGCAAACTGGAATCGGTATCTGTAATAATGGCAATATGATGACATTTTTCCTCCAAAGGAGATTTGATTAATATAACCCAACCCTCAGCACCAAGGTTCGTTATATTACCATTTATATTGGGGCTGTGCCATTCCATCTTCTTGGATCATCGGGAAATTCTTCAGCATGAAGAAAGAAATGGGGGTGTACCTAATTACCCCATTCCCAACACTCCCTGGGAATAAACTGTTAATCTTGACAAAATGGAGTAGTTTGGGGTAATATTAGGTATCCCACCCCCCTGGGGGGGATAGGAGCAAGAAATGAAGAACGAAGAAACTTTGAAACGACTAAAGATTGTCGAAGGTCATATGCACGGCGTGATTCGCATGATGGAAGAAGACGCCTATTGCATCGATGTCATCCGCCAGATTCAGGCAGTGCAGGCGGCGCTGAATAAAGTCAGCGCAGGCATCCTGGAAAACCATCTCAACTCGTGCGTGACGACTGCCATCCGTGGGGAGAACCCGGCGGAGCGTGAGCGTGTGTTGAAAGAAATCACTGATGTGTTTGAGACTGCTACGAAAGTGTAGCTTTCTGATAAATATCCATTCTTTCCAAATCAATGTATCTACTAAGGAGAAAATCATGACCACTGTTACCTATAAAGTTCCCGCCATTAATTGCATGCACTGCGTGCACACCATCCAGACCGAGGTAGCTGACCTGGCGGGCGTCAAGTCTGTCAAGGCGGACGCGACAGCAAGCAGGTCGAAATCGTCTTTGAAGCCCCGGCCTCCGAGGAAAAGATCAAGGCACTGCTGGCAGAGATCAATTACCCCGTCGCAGCATAAAATTCCGGATCTTTTGGTGCTCGGCTAACCCCGTGTCCTAGTAGCAATTATTGGTGAATAATGTCTGAAACAAAACAACTTACTCTCCCCATTACCGGTATGACCTGCGCCAATTGTGTGGCGACAGTCGAACGCGGCCTTGAAGAAGCAGGAGGGTGTCCAGGCAGCGGTGGTCAACCTGTCTTCTGAGCGCGCCACGGTGACATTTGACCCATCGGCAGCTGGCTTACCAGGCCTTGTAGCCCGTGTGGCGCATACCGGGTATGGGGTCGCGACCGGTGAAGCGGACCTGGTCATCAAGCGGCTGGCAGACGATAACGATGCCCGCCGCCTGGAAAAAACCCTGGCGAAACTCGAAGGTGTGCTCGAAGTCTCGGTCAGCATTGACCACCGAACGGGCACGGGTGAAGTACGTGCCGACGGTGGTGAGCCAAGCCGAGATACGGGAAGCAATCGCCCGCTCCGGTTTTGAAGCGGTGGAAATGGGCGGCGAAGCCGAAGACGCAGAAGCGAAAGCGCGCGAACATGAGATCCGTCAACAGAAGCGTCTGCTTATCACCGGCTTGATTTTCACCGTTCCACTGTTCCTGTTCTCGATGGGATTGGATTTGCGCATCCTGCCAATGATGTGGATGGAGCAGGTGTGGCCGCTAATGTTGATGTTCGCCCTGGCAACCCCAGTGCAGTTTTATGTGGGCGGGCAATATTACCTTGGCGCCTATAAGTCGTTGCGCAATCGCTCAGCCAATATGGACGTGCTCATTGCCATGGGCTCATCGGTGGCATATGTTTATTCCATCGTGGTGATCCTGGGTCTGCTGCCGGGGCATGTTTATTTCGAGACTGCCGCCGTCATCATCACTCTTATCCGGTTGGGTAAGTTCCTGGAAGCGCGGGCAAAGGGACGCACATCCGAAGCTATCAAAAAGTTGATGAGCTTGCGCGCCAAAACCGCCCGTATTATTCGGGATGGCAACGAAGCAGAAATCCCTGCGGATGAAGTTCAAGTGGGAGATTTGGTGCTCGTCCGCCCGGGAGAAAAAATCCCGGTGGACGGTGTGGTTGTCGAAGGTCGCTCAGCCACGGATGAATCGATGCTGACCGGTGAATCCCTGCCTGTTGAAAAAGGACCTGGCGACCAGCTGATTGGCGCGACGCTGAACAAATTGGGTCTGCTCAAATTCGAAGCCACCAAAGTTGGTAAAGAAACCGCCCTGGCGCAGATTGTCCGTCTCGTGGAGGAAGCTCAGGGTAGTAAAGCACCCATCCAAAAACTGGCAGACCAGGTTTCGGCGATTTTTGTCCCCGTTGTGATTGGGATTGCAGCGGTCACGTTCCTGGTCTGGTATTTTATTGCCCCGATCAACCCGGCTGTCTCACAATTTCACCGCGCACTCATTGACATGGTCGCCGTGCTGGTCATCGCCTGTCCGTGTGCCATGGGTCTTGCCACGCCGACTGCTGTCATGGTCGGAACTGGCAGGGGTGCGGAAATGGGAATCCTGTTTCGCACCAGCGAAGCACTTGAACGTGCAGGTAAGGTTTCGGTCGTTGTTTTGGATAAGACCGGGACCGTTACAAAAGGCCAGCCAGCGGTGACAGACGTAATTACTGATGGAAAGATGGTTGAGGCGGATCTATTGAGATTGGCGGCATCGGTGGAGAAGGGTAGCGAGCATCCGCTTGGGGAGGCGATCTGGGCCGAGGCCACCAATCGTGGTCTCGAGTTGTCTGAATTGAGCGGGTTCAAGGCCGAGGTCGGGCACGGTGTTGAAGCGGAAGTTGAAGGCCTCAATGTGATGGTCGGCAATCTCCGCATGATGAACGCGCGAAATTTATCACTCAACGGATTTGAAAATGTTATCGAGCAGCTTCAGTCTGAAGCCAAAACTGCCATGTTTGTGGCGGTGGATGGACAGGTGCGCGGGATCATTGCTGTGGCTGATACCGTCAAGGATGGTTCAAAAGAGGCGATTGCCGACCTGCACCGGATGGGGTTGAAAGTGGCGATGATTACCGGCGATAACCAGAAGACTGCCGAAGCGATCGCAAAGCAGGTTGGAATTGACATAGTGCTCGCTGAAGTGCTGCCGGATGGTAAATCCAACGAAGTAAAGAAATTGCAGGAATCCGGTGCAGTGGTGGCAATGGTTGGTGATGGGGTAAACGACGCCCCGGCACTGGCACAAGCGGATGTCGGCTTGGCGATTGGCACCGGAACGGATGTGGCGATGGCCGCTGCGCCGGTTACCCTCATCAGTGGCGATTTGCGCGGTGTTGCGCGGGCGATTTCGCTCTCGCGCAAGACTCTCGGCACCATCAAACAGAACTTGTTCTGGGCATTCTTCTATAATGTGGTGCTAATCCCTGCCGCCGCTCTTGGTTATCTCATCCCGATGCTGGCGGCGGGGGCGATGGCTTTCAGTAGCGTCTTTGTAGTCTCCAACAGTCTACGATTGCGAAAATCAAAATTCCAATGAGTTTATGGTGAAATGAATCAACTTATCGTAGCATTTATTACCGGCTTGACCACGGGTGGACTGAGCTGCCTGGCAGTACAGGGCGGCCTGCTGGCAAGTTCACTGGAACAGCAATTGGAACAGCAACTCGACCTGCAAATCGAGCAGGATATAGCCGCGCGGCGGGCTCACCGGTCCGGGAAGAAACGGAATCGGATATCTGGCGCATCCGCAGCTGGCACTGCCCATCCTGTTCTTCCTGGTTGCCAAACTTGCTGCGTACACCCTCCTGGGGTTCCTGCTCGGTTCGTTGGGTTCAGTACTCCAGTTGAACGCCATCACACGAGCCATCCTGCTGATTGCCGTCGGCATCTTCATGGTTGGCAATGCGCTGCGGATGTTCAACGTCCATCCCATCTTTCGCTACTTTGCGATCGAACCGCCCAAGTTCATCACCCGCTACATCCGCCGCAAGTCAAAGAATAATGAGGGTTTCTTCGCACCGCTGTTCCTCGGTGCATTGACAGTTTTCATTCCGTGTGGCATAACGCAGGCGATGATGGCTGTGGCAGTCGGGACTGGCAGCCCACTTCAGGGTGCTGCGTTGATGTTTGCCTTCATCCTTGGCACAAGCCCGGTCTTTTTTGTGATCGCTTACCTCACCATGCAGTTGGGTGCCCGGCTGGAGAAGTGGTTCATGCGCTTTGTAGCGGTGGTACTCCTGGTGCTGGGGCTGGTTTCGGTCAACTCAGGGTTGACCCTGATGGGGTCGCCGCTTTCGGTAACGAACATGATCCAGGCCGTAAAAGCATCCCAGACAAACCTGGCATCTGCACCAGTTCCCCAATCGGACGGTGTCAACCTGTATCTGAGTGCCGCGAATAGCGGCTACTCGCCGCGCCTCCTTCATGCCCGAGCGCAAACTCCGATTACATTGAACTTGGTGACCAGTCAAACCTACTCCTGCTCGCGGTCATTTGTCATCCCCGCGCTGGGAGTTGAAAAACTCCTGCCCGAATCAGGAACAGAGGCCATTTCCATCCCAGCCCAAGCTACAGGTACGGTAATGCGTTTCTCTTGCTCGATGGGCATGTATACTGGCGAGATCGTCTTTGACCAATAAGCGCAGACCCGTAGGTTAGATATGGTGAAAAAGACATATCGTGTGGAAGGGATGCACTGCTCCAATTGTGCAATGAATATCGAAGGCATCGAGGATGACTTGCCGGGTATCAAGCAGGTGGCTGCCAGTTACCAGAAGGGGCGAATGGTGGTGGAATTTGACGAGACACAAGTGAGCGAGGTGCAAATACTTGCTGCATTGGAGAAGCGCGGCTATCAGGCTTTCCCGTCGTGATCAGAGAAGAGTAAAAATGAAACAACCCCGTTAGAGATAGTAGCGGGGATGTTCTTTTGTTCTTCAAAGGTTGTAATACATGACGAAGAGGTGTTCGTCGTAGATGTTTGGTACAATCGATCACGAGATATCCGTAAGACTAGATCGCGGTGAAATAGCGCGTCTTATTTTGGGTGTATACTTGCCGCCGGCAAAGGAGACCTCATTGCATGAATAAAGGCATCGTGTACGCCCTCGGGGCATACATCTTCTGGGGTCTGTTCCCGATCTACTGGAAACTGCTGGCGGGCATCCCGGCTCTGCAGCTTCTGGGTCACCGTATCTTCTGGTCATTCCTTTTACTGCTCGGTATTGTCCTGGTCGCGCGGCAGGGAAAAATCTTGCAGGCCGCTCTTAACCGGCGCGTGCTGGTCATCTACTCTGTCGCCGCGGTGCTCATTGCCATCAACTGGCTTACCTACGTCTGGGCGGTGGGGGCAGGATTCATCGTCGAAACCAGCCTGGGCTATTTCATCAATCCTCTCTTGAGCGTGCTGCTGGGGGTGGTTTTCATGCGTGAGCGCCTGCGCCCGCTCCAGTGGGTCCCCATCGGTCTGGCAGCCGTGGGCGTGCTCTACCTGACCTTCGCCTATGGTTCGTTGCCCTGGGTGGCCCTCACGCTGGCAATCTCCTTCAGCTTTTATGGGCTTGTCAAAAAGACCGCACCGTTGGGGGCTCTGCATGGTCTGACATTGGAGACCGGCATCCTTTTCCTGCCCGCGCTGGGGTTTTTAATTTATTCTGAATTCGTCGGGACGGGCGCTTTCCTGCATTCCGTCAACCTCATAGACTTGATGCTGGTCGGCGCGGGTCTGGTGACTGTGTTCCCGCTGCTGCTGTTCGCCTCAGCCGCGAAGCGCATCCCATTAACCATGATCGGTGTCCTGCAATATGTAAACCCGACCATGCAGTTCCTGCTGGGCGTGGTGATTTTTAAAGAGCCTTTTGACCACCACCGTCTTATAGGTTTTGGCGTCGTCTGGGTGGCACTGATCCTTTTCGGGGTGGAAGGCTTTCTGGCGCAGCGCAGGGCCAGCGTTTAAACCTGAGCCTTTCAAAGAGTCCAGGTAGATGCGGATAAAATCAAGATTGCGGATGAGATTCTCATCCGCAATCTGATTCTTGGTGCAATTATAGAGCCTAATCGCTTTTGGTTTCAGACGAGCGTTTCAGCAAAGCTGAGACAACCATCAAAATACCTAACGCCAGTACAATTGCCGGACCGATCAAACGCGTGATCCACAGCGAAGTAACCAGGACGGTGGACATGGCGGCAAAGGCCAGACCAGCAAAACCGCACAGGATGATGCCGGCCATTTTTACGCCCTCGATCTTCTTGAACATGCCAATGAGCAGAAGCGGCAGACCCACTGCGAACGGCTCCACCGTCCACAGTACAGCCCAGGAACTCCACAATCCGGTCGCCGCGCAGAATTGCAAGGACCAGACCGGTCAGGCCGATGATGGATGCCGGGATCATCAACCAGGGGACCTTTAGAAAAATTGCCATCAGGATGAAACCAAGCGCCACACTGATCACTTCCAGCGGCCATAGATAAGACCATATGTGCCAGCTGCCGGTGATACTGGCGATGAAAAGCAGAATACCCGTCGTCAAAGTCGGGATGCCGGGGATGAACAATCCGCTCAAACCGTGCACCTTTGAAAAAATGAAAGGGGGTAGGCAGAATAACAGTCCGGCACCCACCACGAAAATCGGCCAAGCGTGGAAACCGAGCAGGAATCCACTTCCAGCTGCCCGGATGAGCAGGTTGCCGGCCAAAGCCAGTATACCCAGCAGAATCAAGGTCATACCGAAGAGAAGAGAAGTTTTCTTTTGCATGTGAACCTCCTTTAGGTTCCTTTTGAATGGGCCGCGTTTAATAGAACTGGTAGCCTGTGGTTCCAGCAGATAAAAAACAAACTTATGATAAAAGGATCGTGAATTACTTGTAAAGTATCCCAATCACCAAAGAAATGATGAAGACGATCCCAGAGAGAATGAGCAGCATTTTACCAACACGGCGCGTCAGCCATAGTCCGTCTGCGCCACGGCGTTTGAGCAGGAAGGGCGCAATGATGCAACCCGCAACAAGAAGCGGTTCCAGCGGCCAGAGAAAAGTCCAATTTTGCCAATTTCCACTCAGCGTAAAATACGAAAGCAGAATCCCATTGCCAAGTACGATCCCCCCAGGGATAAGCAGCCAGGGGCTGGGCAGGGATACTCATCAGGGCGACCAGCAATATCCCGACCACCACCAGTTCCATAGGCCAGATGTGCCCGAATACCTTCCAGCCAAAGATCCCGCTCACCCAGAGCATAAGCATATTGGCAATGACAATCCCTGCCACTGAAGAGAGCACCGCACCTCTTACATTCTGCGCGACGTACTTCGGTCAAATCAGCTGGAGGAGTGAAAATGGTTTTGGATTTGCTCGTGCAATTCTGCGATGTTTGTCCGCGACCGGCCCAGTTTCTGCCAGTCGTGACGTCGGTATCGCCGGAAGCAAAACCGGCATCTGGGATGTGCTGACGCGCCTGCCCGGAGAACACTGCCACCGCTCCAGACCGGACCGATGAACTGCCATCCGTCTGCGGGAGGGTGATCGTCTCCGGTATCTGGATCCCGGCTTCCTGCGCAGCACCCATCAGTGCTTCAGCCATCGCCGCCGCGCTCTGGAAGCGATCATCGGCGTGTTTGGCCAGGGCTTTGAGCGCCACACGCTCAAAAGGTTCCGGAATACCTGGGTCAATCCTGCGCGGCATCGGCAGGGGATCGTTGATGTGCTTCATCAAGATTGCCAGTGGCGTATCGGCATCAAAAGGAACGGCTCCAGTCAGATGCTTCGATAATAGGCAATTCCCAGGGAGTAAATGTCGCTGCGCGCATCGCAGTGACCATCCATGCCCTGTTCGGGTGCCATATAGCTCAGGGTACCCATCAGCGCACCTGACACGGTGTATTGCGTCCCGCCAACGATCTGGGCGATGCCAAAATCGGTCAGCACCGCCTGGCCACGCCTGGTCAGCATAATGTTGGCCGGTTTTAGGTCACGGTGGATGATCCCTTCGCCATGGGCGTAGGAAAGTCCGTCCAGCACATCAGATAAATATGCGTACCGTTTCGCCCAGTGGCAAACGTTCACCGCGTACTCGCATCGTATTCAAATAAGCTTTGAGCGTATCGCCTTCAAGCAGTTCCATGACCATGTAGTACAGGTCATCCTGCACGTCGAAATCATAGATTTGGACAATATGGGGATGCCGCAAAGCAGCCACTGCACGCGCTTCCCGCCGGAAACGGGCCAGGAACTCCACGTCCTCCACCAGGTCCGAGCGCAGGACTTTGATCGCCACGTATCGGTCAAGCTGGGGATGGTAGGCTTTATAAACCTGTGCCATTCCACCGCGTCCCAATGGCTCGAGGATACGATATTTGCCGAGGTTTTGTCCTTCCAGATATAATGGGAGCCATTTCGTTTTTCTTTGCGTGTTTTGCGGCCATAGGTTTCATCCGATGCTGATGATATCTTAGATGGCTGGAATCAACCTATCAACTGGCTAATATCGGGCTACTTGGTTGCAATGCGGGAATTATCAAATCGGCGGAATTATGTCTAGGATAAGCCTTGTAATGACGATAACCTTCCCTTCGTTCAAGGCATGGCTTGGCAGAAATTATGCTGCCATCAGTTTATATCCCAATCCACGCACGGTAAAAAGCAATTGCGGATTGGCTGGATCGAGTTCAATACGCGTCCGCAGGCGGCGGACCAGATTTTCAATCTGGTAGTCGAATATTCCTCCAGCCTCGTATTCCGGCCAGACGGCATGCCCGATGTCATCTTTCGAGCAGACCTGACAACGGCGTTCATAGAGATAGGCCAATAGTAGATATTCCTTGGGCGAGAGGCTGACTGCTTTCCGATTTACGCGCACCACGCCGGCCGTTGTATCCACTTCCAGGTCGGGGACGGGATTTTCGCGCGTGGTTGTATCGGGGTCATGGAAGATAAACGTCACGTCCCCCACCTTGATGCTGTCACCGTCACGCAGGTTCATCTCCGTGATGATCCGTTCTCCGTTCAGGTAAGTCCCGTTGGTGGAACCTAAATCTTCCACAAACCAGCGGCGTCCCTCCTGTGCGGATGCGGGTGTTCTCGCGTGAAATGCTCTTACTGGCGATGACAATATCGCATTCCATGGCGCGTCCGATGGTAGCAGTTTGCGCTGGCAGGCGGTGTTCCTGACCATTTGGGTCGGTGAGAAATGGGCCGGGATTATCTGAGGGCATGGCTCTCTCAAGTTCATTCTTTTCTTGGTAATTATACTCGCGAGGATTATAATTGCCGCCAATTGCACTAATATTTTCTTCTTAAGGAGATGAAAATGAGCAAGAAAAAAGCGGGAGTAATTGGTATTCTTACTGGCGGTGGCGACGTGCCGGGATTGAATCCAGCAATCCGCGCTGTTACTATTCGCGCTATTACGCGAAGGGTACAAGGTGATCGGCTTGCGGCGCGGTTGGGCAGGAGTGACAGAAATCATCCGTGAAAAGGATGCCGACAACAGCAACAACTATCCAATTTCTTAACCGAAGAAATTGTCAACGAAGGCCGGGCGCACCGGTGGTACCTTCCTGCACACCTCACGCACGAAACCGAGCAAGATGAATAAAGATGATGTGCCGGTGCATTTGAAGGACAAGTACAATGCCGATGAAAATGATCTGACTCCCGAGGTCTTTAAAGAATCTGGATTGGCTGGGTGTCGATTATCTGATTCCGATTGGGGGTGATGATACCCTGAGCTACGCGGTGCGCCTGTATCAGGAGGGCTTGAAAGTCATTGCCATCCCTAAGACGATGGATAACGATGTGCCGGGTACCGATTATTGTATCGGCTTCAGCACCTGCGTCACCCGCACGATTGCTCTGACCAACAGCCTGCGCACCATCGCCGGATCGCACGAACGCTTCTTGGTGCTGGAAGTCTTCGGACGCTATGCTGGTTTTACCGCCATGTTGCCTACGATGGCTGGTGCAGCACACCGCTGTGTGATCCCGGAATACAAGTTCAACATCGAAAAATTAACCGAATTGATGATCTATGACCGCAACCACAATCCCAGCCGTTACTCGGTGGTGCTGGTCTCGGAGGGCGCAATGTTCGAAGGCGGAGAGATGGTCTTTGCCGACCGCTCAACGGACGCCTACGGCCATGCCAAGTTGGGCGGAATTGGCGACCTGGTGGCCAGCCGTATCAAGGAACTTTCCGCGAAGCACAATAATGGCAAGACGATCAATACCATTGACCAGAAACTGGGCTACATGGTGCGCGGCGGCGACCCGGACGCGATCGACTCGGTCGTCCCGATGGCATTCGGCAACCTGGCGCTCGACCTGCTCCTGAAAAGTATCCATGGACGATTGGTGGTGCTCAAGAATGGCCGCTATGACAATATGCCGCTGGATGTGGTCACCGGCACAAAGAAGGTTGTCAATGTGGATCATTTCTATGATATTGAGCGTTACCGCCCCAAGTATGAGAACTTCGAAATGAAGCCGCTGTTCATCATGACCAGTGAAGGTTGATCTGGAATAAACTCAAAAGCGCCCCGAAGCAAATTCGGGGCGCTTTTGAGATTAACGGCAGATTTAAGCCGTTCTCATGATTAGAATAATCAGCACGGCTGCACAGGAAAGGATGCAGGTCATTAGGACGATCGTCGTGGCAATAATCACAGCTCTGATATGATCTTTACCCGTTTGAGGCGTGGTTGGTCTCATTCATTTCAGCCTCCTGAAAAGAGAACCGAATAAGTCACTTAATGTACGATATATTCCTATCCCGGTTGCGCCCGGGGCTGGTGGCATTGCGAGTTAATTAAAAACCGCGCCACGTGGCGCGGTCAAAAGGTAAAGACTGGGATTGCTTCCTTTGCAGGAATATCAGGCTCTAGCCGCAGCCAGTTCCACCTGGGTATATTTCAGGCGCTCCAGCACGGCAGTCGCCACGTTGCTCATCAGTGCATAAGCCAAGCATTTTATCCACCTGCATCAAGGCGCGCACAGCCGGTCCGTCAATTTCCACGACTTTGGCGGGGACGGTCGCCCGGGCGGAAGAAATGTAAACATACGGTTCAATGATTGACGAAACGCCCAGCATCTCACCTGGGGCGATCGAGCCGACCAGGGCATTGGAAATGGCTCCTTCGCCACCGCCGCTATAGATAAGGTCCACATCACCTTCAAGCAGGAGGATGAGTTTGGTGGCAGGAGTGTTTTCCTTTAACAGGAGGGTCTCTTTGGGATAAATTTTTTCTTCGGCAATCATGGCAATCGCCTTGAGCTGGTCATCCGTGAGCATGGCAAAGAATGGATAACGCCGTAAGAGTTCAATGGAAATCATATCTCTCTCCTTATTTTGATTCAATCAATTGTAGCACAGCCTCCACTGCTTGAGGCACAGCTGCTTCAACCTGAGGGGACAGAGTTTCGGAGAAATCGTAGACGTTCTCCGCTTCGATGGCGATGATATGCACATCCTCATCGCGGGGCAGGGGGATATCCATACTGCGGCCCACATTTAGCGCATTACGCAGGGATGTGTCGTGGACGGCGGTGGTATGACCGGAAGTCAGGTCCGGCAGTTCGGTCAATGCGAATTGGCTGACGGTCCCGATCGGTTTCTTTCCTGTGAAAATGGAATCCACCAGGATGACACGCTCGTAGCCTGTCAGCCGTTCCATCAGGCTCAGTCCTCCCAGTGAGACGCAATCCACCTCGACATCGGGCCGGTTGGCTGTTTTACGGGCAATTTCCTCCACCACACGCCAGCCGACGCCGTCGTCGCCTAAAATGGGGTTGCCAAGTCCGATCACCAAAGTTTTCATGTCTGAAGGTTAAAAAGTTGGAAGGTTGAAGAATTCGTCGACCTTCAACCTTCCAATATCGCAGCTTATTCGCAGAATTGTTTCAAGACATTGACCGGGTTGCCTTCTGCGTCACGGATGGTGACTTCCAGCGGCATCTGGCCGGGCAGGGAGTGGGTGGCACAGCCAAAGCAAGGGTCGTAGGCGCGGAAGGCCATTTCGACCATGTTCAGCAAGCCCTCGTTGACGTTGCCTTTCTTGATGAGGCTGTCGGCTGCCTTTTTGATGGACATGGTGATGGGGGCATAGTTGTTGGTTGTGCCAACAATCAGGTTGACCTTGGTCACCACGCCGCGCTCGTCGGTCCAGTAGTGATGGGTGAGCGTGCCGCGCGGAGCCTCGACGATGCCCACGCCTTCAGTGGGGGTGGCTGTCGGGATGGTATGGAAATTGGGCGAAGTAATTTCCGGATCGGTGGCCAGTTCCACCCAGCGTTCGGCTGCATAGAGCAGTTCGATCAGGCGGGCCCAGTGGATGGCCAGGCGTTGATGGACAGGTTTGCCGCCCAGAGTGCTGTAGAACTTCTCATATTCGGCCTGGGCGAGAGGAGTCGCCATGCCGTCGGCTGCGTTGAGGCGGGAGAGCGGAGTGGCCATGTAGACGCCGGAATCGGGTCCATCTACGAAGCCTTTCCAACCGACATTCTTCAGATATGGGAATTTCAGATACGTCCAGGGTTCGACGTGCTCGGCGATGTTCGCGGCGTAATCCTTCGGCTCGTACTTGACATATTCCTTGCCATCCGGTCCGACCACGCGAACTTTGCCGTCGTAGAAGTTGACCTTGTTATTCTCGTCCACCAGGCCCATGTAGTAGGTCTTGTGGGTGTAGATATCACCGACGATCAGGTCCAGGTAGGTCTTGTTGCTCAGGACGATATCGTTGAAGGCTTTCAGGCTGAACTGGGCGAACTCGATTGCCCAGCGTCCCATCTGTTCGATTTCCTTGCGCTGTTCTTCGGTGATACCCTTGGTCAAGCCGCCGGGGATGGAGGTGCAGGGATGGACCTTGCGACCGCCGATGATCTCGACCACGGTGTGGCCGTACTTGCGCATCTGGATGACCTTGCCGCCGATTTCCAGCCCGACCTTGTGGATGACGCCCAAAATGTTGCGTTCGGCAACCGGGGCATCCGGGCCCATGATGAAGTCCGGACCGCCCAGGGCATAGAAGTGGGTGGTGTGGTCGGTGCAATAAGAAGGCCATGTAGAGCAATTCGCGCAGCATCTTGCCGGTGCGGGGGACTTCCACGTGATAGACTGCATCGGCGGCTTTGGCGCGCGGCCATGTGGTGTGCTTCGGGGCATACGCCGCAGATGCGGTTGGTCAGCAGGGGCATTTCTTCGACCGGGCGTCCGACGCAGAAACGCTCAAAGCCGCGCAGTTCCGGGATCTGGAAGTAGGTGTTGGTGACATTCCCTTGTTCATTCAGGAAGATCTCGATCTTGCCGTGGCCTTCCAGGCGGGTGATGGGGTCAATGGTGATCCTTTGCATGTTCAATTATCCTTTCTGCGCGGACTTGCTGGAGCGCAACAGGGAGCCAGCCAGGTTGAACCGATAGAACTGCCCGGCGGGATCTACCAGGCCGTCCAGGATTTTATCAATTTCATCCGGCTTGTTGCTGTCAATGACCGAGGCGAAGGCGGAGATCAGGCGTGCGCCATAATCCACCACACCTTCGGCAGGACCGTAGCAGCCGATGCACTGCGCGCCAGCTGACGGGCAGCGGGCATTGCAGCCGCTGCGGGTGGCAGGACCGTTGCAGGGAATGCCCTGTTCGAGCAGGCATAGTTCGGGGTCAGCGTGGATTAATTGGATGCGGCCGAACTCCTTGATGGTCTTGACGTTGCGCTTGCGCGGGCATTCGTCGCAAACGGTGGAATTTCCGGCGCCGATGGTGGCACCCTTGGGAGGCAGTTCAGCTTTCCCTTGCAGGACCTGCACCACCAGGTCGATGACCGCCGCGATCTGGTGCGATTCAGGCGGGCAGCCGGGCATGTAGTAATCCACATCCACCACCTGGTCGAGAGTCTTCAGGACCGGGTAAAGGGTCGGGATGGTGATGATCGCCTTCGGGCATGGCATAGCTGGTCTGCGGGCGAATGTTGTCCGGGTTGTCGGTGGTGATGGTCGTGAAGGCGGTATCCACCACTTCCTTGATGGGAGAGAAGTTGGCCAGGCCGGGGATGCAGCCTTCGCAGGCGCACGAACCGAATGCCACCAGGATCTTGGATTTCTTGCGCAGCAGGTGGGCAATGTGTTCGTTCTCGTCGTTGCGAATGCCGCCGTTGAACAGGGTCAGCAGGATCGAGCCATCTTCCATCGCCTCCACGTCTTTATATTTGGCGTCCATGGCGACCGGCCAGAAGACCACATCGAAGTTGGCATCCACATCCAGGATTTTCTCGTGGATGTTCAGAACGGCGATCTCGCAGCCGCCGCAGGATGCGGCCCAGTACATGGCGAATTTAGGTTTGCTCATGCTGTCACCTCCTCCATGATGGGTGTACTGACCAGTTCCCCTGGTTGTGACCAGTTGAGTGGACCAAGGGCGCGGACTTCCTCGACAAACTTGTTGATCTCAGCAGCGAAGATGGCACCTTCTGCGGCGCTGGCCCACAGCAATTTCAGGCGTCCGGGTTCGATGCCCATCTGGACCAGCACACGCTTCATCAATTGGAAGCGGCGCATGGCTTTATAGTTTTGTTCGACGTAATGGCAATCGCCGGGATGGCAACCGGAAATCAGCACCGCGTCTGCGCCGCCGGCAAAGGCTTTGAAGACAAATGTGGATCCAAGCGGCCGGAGCACATCAGCCGGATCAGGCGGACATTCGGCGCGTACTTCATGCGGGCGGTGCCAGCCATATCGGCAGCGCGGTAACTGCACCAGTTACAGGTGAAGCCGATAATGACGGGTTCGAAGGGTTTGGTTTCTTCGGTCATGTCTCACTCTCCTCTATTATTCTACAGGTACCGCTGCGTGCGAGATGTTCAGCAGGAGCAAACCGTCAATCTGCGACAGGATTTGCTCATTACTGAAGCCTGTGCCGCTGATGGCACCCGCCGGGCAGGCTGCCACGCAGGTTCCGCAGCCCTGGCAGAGCGCCGGGTTGACTTCAGACACCATCTTGTCTTCATGGAAGAGGATGGCATTGAAGGGGCACAAGTTGTTGCAGATGCGGCAGCCGGAACACTGGTCCTCGTTGATCGTGGCGCGTACCGGTTCAAGTGCAATTTCCTTCTGCTGGATCTTGCCCAGGACGCGGGCAGCCGCCGCTGCGCCTTGCGCCACGCTGGCGGGGATGTCTTTCGGGCCTTGCACACAGCCAGCGATGTAGACGCCTTCGGTCATGGTCGCCACCGGGTCAAGCTTGGGATGTCTTTCAATGTACCAGTCATCCGCGCTGCAGGAGATGCCGAACAATTTAGCGACTTCTTTGGAGTCGTGGCGTGCTTGCATCCCGGATGAGAGAATGACCATGTCCACGGGGATACGGCGCTGTTTGCCAATGAGCGTATCCTCGACCTGGATGATCAATTTTCCTTCTTCCTCGGGTACTCTGGCCACATTGGTCACTTCGGCTACCTTGCCGCGCACGAAACGCGTTCCCTCCTCAAGCAAGCGCTGGTAGAACTCTTCGTAACCCTTGCTCGGAGTGCGGATATCAATATAGAAATTGTAAACTTCTGCGCCGGTGCGTTCGTGTACCAGGTGGGCGAACTTCAGGCTTTGCATACAACAAATGGCTGAACAATAGGCATTGTAGTTCTTATCGCGCGAGCCAACGCAGTGGACAATCCCCACCGTCTTGGGAGCGGTCTTGCCATCCCGCAGGACAATGTTGCCGCCTGTCGGACCGGCTGCATTGCAAATGCGCTCGAACTCCAGGTTGGTGATAGACATTCGCCAACTTACCATAGCCATATTGAGGGATGCGTCGGGCATCGAACAAGTCCTAACCGGTGGCCAGGATGATGTTGCCAACTTCGACGGTAATCTCCTCAGCTTTCTGGTTGAAGTCAATCGCATTGGTCGGGCAGAATTTCTCGCAGGCTTTGCAAGTACCCTTCAAGTAATATGTGCAATTTACATCGTCAATGACCGGGTACTTTGGCACGGCTTGCGGGAAAGGCACATACACGGCTTTGCGGTTGCCCATGCCCGCTTCGAAGACATTATCAACGACCTTCTTCGGACATTTTTCCCAGCAAATGCCGCAACCGGTGCAGTCTTCCGTCTTGATGTAGCGAGGTTTCTTCTTGATCGTGACGGCAAAGTTGCCGACATAGCCGTCCACTTTCTGGACCTCGGACCAGGTCAGCAAAGTGATGTTGGGGTGGTTGCCGACATCCACCATTTTGGGTGTCAGGATGCAGGCCGAGCAGTCCAGGGTGGGGAAGGTCTTGTCGAACTGGGCCATGTGCCCGCCGATGGACGGTTCGCGTTCCACCAGATAGACCGGGAAATCCAGCGTCGGCGATTTCGAGGGCGGCCTGGATGCCGGCGATGCCGCCACCGACAACCAATGTGGCAGGGTGGATGGGCACGCGCAAGGGTTCGAGCGCTTCGTGATGGATCACGCGGGCAACGCCACCCGAGACAATGGCCTTGGCCTTTGCCGTGGCAGCAACTTTATCGGTGTGCACCCAGGAGTCCTGTTCTCGGATGGAGACCAGTTCGCACAGATATGGATTCAGGCCTGCGCCTTTGCAGGCATTGCGAAAGGTCTTTTCGTGCAGGTGCGGAGAGCAGGCTGCCACCACGACACGGGTCAGTTTCTGTTCTTTGATGTCCTTCTGGATCAATTCCTGACCCAGGCTGGAGCACATGAACTTGTAGTCGCGGGAGATAACAACACCTTTGTCTGCAAGTTTTTCTCCAGCCCATTTGCTGACGTCGGCAACGTCAACAATACCGGCAATGTTTGTACCGCAGTGACAGACGTATACGCCAATTCTTTCACTCATAGGTTTCTCTCCTGTTTCGTATTCTGAGCAAAGGCAAGCATTGATGCACCGGATATTTGTTCTTTCCCAATCCCCAGGTGACCGGGAACGATCCCCAAGGCCAATCCCATAAGTTGCGTAAAGTACATCACAGGGATTGAGTATTGTGTGCCGAATTCCCGGTTGACCTGATTTTGATAAACTTCCAGATTGACATTGCACATCGGGCAGGTGGTAGCAATCACGTCAGCATTTTGATTAACGGCATCCTGTAGAAGTATGCGTACCATGTCCAGGGCGGCTTTCCGGTTTGTGATAATCAGGGAACCGCCGCAGCAGCGGGTTTTAGATGCCATAATCTATTGGTTCTGCTCCGATGGTTGACAACAAGCCTTCGAAATATTGAGGATTCTCAACGTCTTCGTGGTCCTTCCGGGGTCGCAGGATTTGACATCCGTAATAAGGGGCGACGCGGAGACCCTTCAGTGGATTCGAGACTTTGTTTTTAATTTCCTCCAATCCTACATCGTTGATGAAAACTTCGATGAGGTGCCGCACCTTTGATGTGCCAGTGACATGCAAGTTATCTGCTTCCAGGGCATAGTTGATATGCTCAGCCAGGTCGGCATCTTTTTGGAGGTAGGAATTGGTGAAGTACGCATTCTTGTAGCACGCGCTGCAGGGGGCGACGAAATCGAGTCCTGTTTTTTCAGCCTTGGCCAGATTCCGAGCCGTTAGTGTGTATGCCAGCAATTCGTCTACCGGGAAGTAGGCGGTCGCACCACAGCAGTTCCAGTCCTCGATTTCCTTGAGCTCCACTCCCAGCGCGCCTGCGACTTCCATCGCGGAGACATGGTAGCTCTTCCCCAAACTTTCGAGAGAGCAACCAGGGTAGTATGCGTATTGCTTCATGATGGCTCTCCTATCGGGATGATTCTCCTCACCATCTGCTGGAACTTTTTAAGCCCCTTGATCTTCTTTGGAAGCAAAGGCATCTTCCCCGATAGAACCAGGCCGGTGGCCATTAGACCTTCCTGAATGATGTCTCGAGCGCTAAACTTGGGAAGGTAGGTAGCTGCCAGCAAGGGCTCAAAGGATCTCCCGGAATTCACGATCATCTTCACGAAGGCTTCAGAGAAGTCGGGGCCGATCAAGCCCTCCTGGAATTGACCTTTCCACATGGAATAGCGCTTCAGTGCGTACATCATATCGGCAATATCTATTTCGGCCGGGCATCTGACTGTGCAGTGGATAACAAGATGCACAAGTCCAGTAAGTATTGCTGGCCATTACTTCTTCCTTGAGGTCAGCCCGGATCATTCCGATGATCTGACGGGGTGTATGATCCATAAATTCAACCGCTGGGCAGGTCCCGGAACAAGTTCCGCACTGCAAGCAGTTTGTGATTGGCTCCCCATGTGAAGCGTACATGAGGTTGGCTACTTCATAACTGAAAGAAAGTTCATCTACCATTCAATTACCTCCTGGTTTTCATAAATTTACGATTTTTTCTCTTCTGCCAATTTCAGCAAGGAACTCACTTTTTCCAATAGAAGCTTGGGTTCTACCGGTTTCTCAAGCAATTCGTCAGTCTCGACGAAATGGGGATGAACCGGCTGACCCGGGAAGAGAAAAGCGATTTGTTCCCTGAGTCCGGTGATGATTAAAACCGGCAATTCTCTCAGTTTGGGATCCTTTCTTATCTTCCGTGCCAATGCAACCCCTTCTGCGCCTCGTCCCATCATGATGTCAAGCAGGAGCAGGTCATAGCGATTGGTTTGCAAAGCCTTGAATCCATCCTTCGGGTTATAGGCCACGTCCACGCTATAGTTAGCGGTTTCAAGGACGGATTTAATCCCAGCGACGTAATCGGGATCATCATCAATGATTATGAGCTTTTTTTGTGCATTCATCTTACATCTCCTTAGATTATGATTTGGCCAAGTAATTGATAGCGAAATCGCATTAAGTGTTTTTTAACGCCGGAAGGCGAATTGTAAATGTAGAACCTTTGCCCAATTCGCTTTCCACTGAAACAGAACCGTTATGCGCATCGATAATGCGGCGGGTGATGGCTAATCCCAACCCGCTGCTTCTTTCGATCTTCTGACCATCCTTGCCAGTGTAGAAATCATTGAAAATGTATGGAAGATCTTCTTTCGATATCCCTATACCGGTATCAGCGACAGAAATTACGATATTTTTTTCGATTTCTTCGGCCTTTATTATGATTTGGCTTCCTGTTCGGGAATATTTGATGGCATTACCCAGAATATTCACTACTGTTTCAACCAGCGTCCCCTCGTCTCCATTGACAAGGGGTAATGGTTCTTTAACCGAAGAGATTATTTCAACATCTTTACGGGTCGCGATGAGGTAAAACACTCTCTGTTGCTTTGGATATTATTGTGGATATGGAAGTTGGTTTAAAGTTTTCTCGAATCTTCATCACATCAACTGACAATACTCGCAGCCAGGTGAGGATGAGATTGATTAGATCGCTGATATTGGTCTGCATTCGCCCAAACCGGTCTTTTTGATCTTCGGTGAGTTGATTTGATAATTCACTCATCAATACAAATAGATTTTGTTGGACTGCACCCAGAGGAGCCTTGAGCTCATGGGAGACGATGGCAGCAAATTGCTCCCGTAGCATTTCCTTTTCTTTTCTGAGTTGAATGGTCTCCAGAATCAGCCTTCTTTTGTCCAGACCTCTTTGGGTGATCAATCGAAATTCGTCGGGCGTGAAAGGCTTTGGCAGAAAATCGTACGCGCCATTTTTCATTGCTTCCACGGCCGAGCTTACTGTCGCAAAACCGGTAATAACGATGACCACAATCGTCGGATCAGCTTCGCGAATCTTTTCAATTACCTCAATCCCTGAAATGCCCGGCATTTTTAGATCAACATAAACCAGATCCGGTTGGAATTCCTTTACCAGTTCCAGACCAAGCTGAGGCCATTGGTCGCGGTTGCGATCTTGTATGCGCCGCCTTTCAATATCCGCGTACAGGAATCCAAAACAACTTCCTCGTCATCAATGATCAGAATTCTAGACTGGTTTTCATCTTTTGTGCTTTCTTCTTCAGTGGTTACAGGTAATCTCACAATAAATGTCGTTCCTTTGCCAACTTCGCTTTCAACCGAGATGGTCCCATTATGTTCCTTGATGATCCCGAAACTTATCGCCAAACCTAATCCAACGCCGTGACCAGTATCCTTGGTGGTAAAGAAGGGGTCAAATATTTTTTCCAAATTCTCTTTCGCAATCCCGTGACCTGTATCTGTAAATTCCACTTCAATGCAATTGTCAACCGGGTCGAATCTGGTCGCTAAATTCAGTTTTCCATTGCCATCCATCGCATCTGCTGCATTGACGATTATATTAATAAACACGCGCTCTATTTGTGATGGGTCTATGACCGTCAATGGTAGTTTCTCATCCAGATTGGTTGTGATCTGCACATTATGAAATAGAGCCTGCTTTTCCAGGAGAGAAACACATTCTTTTAAAACGTTATTAACATCACATAATGTTTTATCAGGTTTCCTTTGCCGTGAAAAATCCAACAAGCCTCGAATGATGTCTCTGCTTCGGTTAGCCTGGATGACGATCTTTTCGAGGGAATCCCTGGACGGGTCATCCTGGGGCAATTCCTCTAAAAGCAAATGGGAATATGTCACAATTCCCTGGAGTGGATTATTCAATTCGTGGGCTACATTTGCAGATAATTGTCCAATGAGCGCCAGCCTTTCCGACTCCATGATCTTGCTTCTGGTGAATTCCTTTAATTTGTCATCGCGCTCTCTCAGAGCCAGTGCCATTTTATTGAATGTGTATGCCAATTTGCCTAATTCGTCCGTTGTCGTGATTTCAACTTTGGTATCCAGGTTGCCGCTGGCCACTTCCTTGGAGGCCAGGACCAATTTCTTGATGGGACCAGAAATGCTGCGAGAAAGCACGTAAGACAATACCGTCGAAACCAGCACGCCAATCAGGGCAATGGATAAGAAAACGAGAACAGTTTGCTGCTTGATATCAACGATATTTTTGTTCCAGGATGCCAACATACAAAATACCGATAATTTGATGATTTATATTTTCGATCGGCTCATAGGCTGTGATGTACCAGTTGTTCACAACATAGGCTCGCCCTATATAGGGTTTTCCATTAACGACGACCTGGTTGTATACCTCTTCTGAAACACGTGTCCCAATTGCTCTTGAGCCATCTCCATTCTTGACATTTGTCGAAATTCTCAGATCATCTTGAAAGATCGTTGCGGTTCCGATATCCTGACCCTTATATTGCAGGTCCTGAAAAACGGTTCGCTTGATCTCGTCAACAATCTCATAATTCCTATTCAGCAAAATGCCACCGTACAAGATACCAATCAAATTATTCTGATAGTCGAAGATCGGAGCTGCTGCTCCCAGCATCATGCCGGACGTTTCCTCAGTCTCGGTTCTTACTCTTGCCATCGGAGTGTCGATAAAAGTAAAGTGCGCCTGGTCAACCAGGAGTCTGCGATTCCAATCGCAAATCTTCAATGGGCACAATCATCGTGCCAGCAACCGGAACATTTCTATCTATTACCGCGGCAACGAGCTCGTTATGATATTGGCTGTCTCCGGAGAGGTTTGTATTATTAGCTCGTAAAAGAACAATACCCGTTGGATCAGTGATTGTCAATAAATCTAAACCTTCACTTATTTTTACTCGCACCAGTTCCTTGGCGAAACTTTCGATATCGCCGGATATTAATGCATCTTTTATATAAAACCGGTCAGCTGTTAGGCGGACTACATCGTTAAGGTGGTTTAATTTGCTTAGATAAATTTCTCGCGCCGAGTTGAGATCATGCCCAACTTTCTCTTGAGCTTCTGTCACAATGCGGTTGCTGATCAGTTGGATGCCAACGACGGTGAAGACGGCACTGGTGATGACAATGATCAGTAGAAAGCTCAGGATGAGCTTAGTGGCGATGGGTATCCTTAAGCTTCTCTTACTGTTCGTCATCGTATTCGTGCGCACATCATAGCGCCGCGTGGACCAGTTCGATCAAATCCTTGACCTCGATCCTGCTCTCGTTGCCAGTGGTTTTCACTGCATCACGGAACATGGTGACATCCTTGGGGCAGGCAACGACGAAAGTTGTCACTTTGTCTAGTTTTACCGCCTCGCGAATACGGGATTCGCTGGGTCGTTCCTGGATTTCACCTTCTGCCATCCAGATGCGTCCACCGCCCGCACCGCAGCAGAAAGAACCATCTTTGTGACGCGGCATCTCGACCAATTCGCAACCGGTCGCCTCGATCACTCTGCCGTGGTGCATCGTAAACCCCATTGTAACGGCCCAAGTAGCATGGGTCGTGATAGGTGACTTTGTAGCCCAGTTTCTTGCTGAACTTTAGTTTCCCGGCTGGTGATCAACTGGTCGAGCAGTTCGGTATAGTGCAATACCGGGCGGTGTTCGTCTCCGTTTGCCGGGTATTCGTTTTTGAGAGTGTTGTAAGTGTGCGGATCGGTGGTGACAATCGCCTGGTAAGTGCATTTGCTTAACGCCATGGAGTTCTTCTCCACCAGCATCTCGAACAGGCCTTCTTCCCCAACGCGGCGCACATCGTTGCCTGCATTCCGCTCGGCGTCGTAGAGAATACCAAAATCCAGACCAGCTTTACGGAACACTTCTGCTGTCTTGACTGTAACATCTGTTAGCGTTGGGCTGTACGAGGCATAATCGCCGACGAACCACAGATATTCCACCGGTTCGCGACGGGCATCTTTAATTGGAGGCTGAATTGGTTGAGTCCAGCGGGCACGCATCCGCTCCGACTGTCCGAATGAATTGCCATAACGGCCTAAATTGGCGAGAGCGTCTTGGAGCTCCGTACCCACGCGCCCTTCGATCACCAGGAAGCGCCGCATGTCCACGATAGGAGAAATGTGTTCGATGAACAGTGGACATTCCTGATCGCATGCAAAGCAGGTCGTGCAGGCCCATAAGCACCAACTCAGAGATCACATCGCCGACCAATGTGCGTACCTGAGTGGCCTGTGTTGTACTGTTCGAGGCATGAGCTCTCAGAGCGGCATCCGCGCTCTTTAAGGTTATCCCGTAATTCCATCATGAGCAACTTCGGGGAAAGGGGCAGGCCACTTGCATAGGCCGGACAGACATCCTGGCAGCGGCCGCATTCAGTGCAGGTGTAAAAGTCAAACATCTGCCGCCAGCGGAATTGTTCAATTGCACTGACGCCAACCTGGCCATTCAGATCCGTCGCCGCAGGCAACCGGCCATGCGGCTCCAGATTGCGGAGGAGGACGGCAGGCACGGAGGTGACAACGTGAAAATGCTTGCCTTCCGGCAGTTCAGTTAAAAAGATCAGGACCACTCCCAGATGCGTCCAATAGGCGATCTCTTTGATCAACCTCTTGCGTTCCGGCAGCCGCTCCGGAAAAGACCTTACCGACAGCCGTTGAAATAGGACGCCAGACATGCAACGGATCCTGTCCAAGATTGATGCGGATGCCGTTCATCACCAGCAATGAAAGCATGATGGTGAAGATGAACATCAATACCATTACGCCCTGGCTTTTGTGACTGCCAAGGTAGCGTTTGGGATTGACGATCAGGCGCACAACCAATGCATAAATTACCGCAACCATCACCAATACTGCGAACAGATCCTGAAGTAAAGCCAGAGGGCCAAAACTCCCGATCAGAGGAAGTAAAAAGTGAGGGTTTGCGAAGCTGACCAATCCCTCAACAATCGCCTGCAGGATGGTCAGGGAAAGAATGAGGAATCCCCAAAAGATGAAGAAGTGACCGGTCCCAGGGATTAAAACGCGGAACAAGCGAAATTGCCCAGCTACGTAAACAATAACGCCCTTGATCCGATCTCCCCATTTTTTGAAAGGACCGCTGCGCTGACCAAGACGCAAGTTTGCCCAGAGCAGCTGATAGACCCGCCAAAGGAATATCCCTCCGGCGACCAGCAAGGCAAGAAGTACGAGGACTGACTTGATCACATCGTAGGTCATCATTCTACCCACCCTTGGATTGCTTGACCTTCTCAGTCAGGATTTCGATCAAGTCGAACATGTCTATTTCGGAGCCGTATTTCGCTACTCCGAAAATTGGTGCGGCCGGATCGGTGTTGATGGCGATGATCGTGTCACTGTTGGTAATCCCCTCCACGTGTTCGGGAGCGCCGCTGATCCCCAGCGCAAGGTAAATCTTGGGTTTGACGCTCTTGCCCGATTTACCCACCAGGCGGGAGGTTGCCAGCCAGCCCTGGTCTATGACCGGGCGCGAACCTGAAACAGCACCACCCAGCGCCTTGGCCAAATCCTCCGCCAAAATGATGTTATCCTGGTTCTGAATGCCGCGACCAACCGAGACCAGGACCGGTTCTTTGGCAATATCTACATCGCCAGATTCCGGCTCGATGTATTTGGCCAGAGTGACTCGTAGAGATTCCAATGCCGGGACTTCGACCTGGGTTATGGCAGGCGATTGAGTACTCTGTCCCTGTTCGGCTTTATATCCGCCGGGGACCATGGTGACCAGTGCGGTCGGGCCGGGCAAGCCTCCCTCAGCCATGATCTTGCCGCCGCAGATTTGACTGACAAATTTGCCGTCCGCGCTAAAACTGCGGCAGGAACTTACCATCGGCAATCCCAATTTAATGGAGAGTGTACTGGCGAGGTCGGTACCAATGGAAGTACTGCCAAATAAAACCGCCCGCGGCTGATCCTTGCCAATCAAGTCGGTCAGGGCTTTTTGATAGGCATCTGACGTGAAATCAGCCAGTGCCGGGTGATCAATGTAGAGGACTTTGTCGGCAGCCAGGTACTTTCCTGAGCCTGCTGAAGGATTTCCAGCCAATCCTTGCGCATTGTGGCCAAGCAAAACCGCGACAACATTCCCACCCAATCCTTTTGCCAGCTCACGTGCGCCCGGCCAGCATCACATAGGAAATTTCCGCCACTTGCCCACGCAGATGCTCGATGACTACATAAATATCCTGATTCATGGTGGTTCTCCTCTCAGAGCACGCCCAATTCTTTGAAAATGCCCACCAGTTTGGTGGCAACTTCGTCAGGGCTGCCGGTGAGCATCGTGGCGCGTTGACCGGCCTCAGTTTGGAACATGCGACTTACGGTTGGCCCGCCAGCCATGTCCAGACCGGACGCCGTCCGTTCTTCGATGGTGGAGGTCTTCATCATTTGGCGTACTTTGCTGACGGCCACATAGCGGGGCGGTTGTTCCGCCGCCTGGATACCCAATACGGCCGGCAGCGTCACATCCATCTCGGCGATTAATCCACCGGGATATTCTTTCCGAACCTTGGATTTTCCCTCTGCCGAGCGGAGACACCCGATATATAGCCAACATAAGGCATTTCCAAGCATCCAGCCAGCAGGGGGCCCAGCGAACCGTCCAGGTCGTTGTTGGCCTGTACACCTGTGAGCACCAGGTCTGGTTGAAGCTCCTTGACAACCGCAGTGAAAGCGCGTGCCAGGGCATGATTGTTTACTCCCGACAAAATCTCCCTTGATCTTTATCAGCCGGTCAGCGCCTTTGGCGGCTGCGGTGAAGAGTACATCATCCACACCCTCTATATCCGGAGCCACCACCGTCACCTGGCCTCCGCCGCGCTCTTTGAGCAGAATACCTTGCTCGATGGCGTGATCGTCAAATTCGTTGATGATCATACGCAGCCAGGCCGTATCCAGTGCAATGCCGCTGGTATCTATGGTGAGTTCTTCAACCAGATCGGGGACAAGTTTAACCAGGATGACGATATTCATTTTTCGCCTCTCTAATTGCCCATCGCTTCGACTAATAGTTCTGCGATGTCTCATCACTTTGAGCTGTCCAGCTCCCTGGACAGTCTTGGCAGCGTCTTCAAAACGTGGCGATTCGTATGGACAGGCGACTGCCAAAATCTCCGCACCGGCAGCAAGCGCCTCGCTTACACGCCACTCAGACAGGCGCACATGCGCTTTTTCCCATTGGAAACCATCCAGCCACATCCCGCCGCCGCCACCTCCGCAACACAGGCTGTTCTTGTGGTTGTGGGACATTTCCACCAGTTCCAGGCCGGGAATGGCTTGCAGGATTGCGCGTGGTTGGTCATAGATCCCGTTGGCTCGGCCCAGGTAGCAAGGATCGTGATAGGCCACTTTGGCTTTCACTTCATGCTTCAGCAATGGTTTGAGTTGATCAAGCCGGTCGGCCAGAAATTCGGTATAGTGCCGGATCGGATAAGAGATATCCAACCCCGGGGTATTCGTTTTTGATGGCATTGTAAGCGTGCGGATCGGTTGTAATGATTTCGTTGAATTCGTACTTACTGAACGCCATCCCATTCTTCTCAGCCAGCATTTCGAACAGTCCGCGTTCCCCGGCCAAGCGCTGCGAGTCGCCGTCACTGGATTCCTCAGGACCGAGGATACCGAAATCCACCCCCAAAGCATTGAGCACTTTAGTCAACGCTTTTGTGATTAATTGAACCCGGGGGTGATAGGAAGGATAATCGCCCACAAACCACAATACATCCACCTTTTTTCTGACTTTCCCCAATATTTTGACCTCCGGGACGATCCCGGTGGCCCAGTCTGCCCGCTTGCGGGGCGATTCTCCAAGCGGATTGCCGTAACGTTGGGAGTTCTCCAATGCACTTTGAAGTTCAGCGGGAACATTGCCGGCCAGAATTAATTCTTCCTTTGTACGAGCCATCAGGCCGGGTGTCAACGGGATTTGAGCCGGGCAAACTGCGGTACAGGCATAACAGGAAACGCACATCCAGACGGTATCGGTGTCCAGTACTTTCTCAAACCGATCTGCGCGCAGTTGGGCGATCATCCTGCTCGGTGGATGGATCATGAGATAGCCGAAGGGGCAAATGCCGCTGCAATCGCCGCACTGCAAACAGAGTCTCAACCTTTCGCCGTTCGGCGTGGCCTCAAGGACCTGGTCGTAAAATGATTGCTCTACTGCTCCATTGGCGGTCATGGATCACCTCTCTCCAAGTTTGGGAAGAGCTGTTATTCGGTTGTTTGAAATCATGGGTTCGCTCCACCTCATTACTAGAATCTTGCCGCGGAAAAAATACCATGTCTGGCTTGATTCTCCCATTAGTATGTTTTCTTTAGAGGTAAATCACCAGTGGGGGAAGTCATTCGTTCGTGTGACGAAACTCACAATCAAATTAAAAGACATCGCCATCCATATTCGAGTATAATCTGCCCGAATTCTGACAAGGAGAGTACGAAATGAACTTTGCAATGTGGAAGAAAGCCTTAACGGTAATACCAAACGTTACCAAAGAAGAATGGGATAAACTGGATATTATCTCGAAATGGCTTATCAGCACACGCGCCGCAGTACTGGTGATGACCTTTCTCTCCGCGGTTCTTGCCGGACTTTTTGCCTGGCACGACGGCTTCAAGGTGACTTTACGGTAAATCCTATCTCGTGGTTCATTCTGGCCCTTGGATTGGTCCTCGCGCATGCCGCCAATAACATCTTCAACGATTATCACCGACTATACTCGCGGCGTGGATAAAGATAATTATTATCGCACGATGTACGGCCCCCAACCGGTGGCTGACGGTCTCCTGACCAAGCGCCAGCACCTGACCTACTTCGCGATTACAGGCTTGTTGGCACTGGCATGCGGTATATATCTGGTTGTAATCAGCGGTGGTGGTCTTACCTGGTTGTTGCTCGCGCTGGGCGCTTTCTTTGTCCTGTTCTACACATGGCCATTGAAATATATTGCCATGGGTGAGATCTCCGTGCTGATTGTCTGGGGACCGCTGATGGTTGGCGGTGGATACTATGTGCTGACCCATGTCTGGTCGTGGAATGTAATTTGGGCCAGTTTGCCTTATGTGCTGGGCGTGACCACAGTCATCTTTGGCAAGCATATTGATAAACTGCTGATTGACAAAGCCAAGAAGATTTTCACTCTACCGGTGCTTATTGGTGAGAAGGCCGCCCGGTATGCTGTTCTAGCGATGATGGCGCTGCCATACTTGCTGGTTGTAGTGCTCATTATCACCCATTATTTCACGCCGGTGCTTCTGTTGGTTTTTGTAGCGGTTCCCGACCTTTCTAAAAATTGTATCCGCAGTTCCTGAAACCCAAGCCAGAGACACGCCCCGAAGGCTTTCCCGACGGGCAGGGCGGATGGCCGCTCTACTTCGCTCCGCAGGCGTTTGTAAATAACCGCGCCTTTGGGACCTGGTTCATGTTGGGAATGATCCTGGATGTAATCATCCGGGTGGTGTTTCCCCATTTTTGGGTGATTTAATCTCCGCGTTTCAGACCAGGCCTTGTGGCGGCTGAAGAAACCAGTTATCCAGTGCGCCACTGATAGTTCAAGCTCTGGAAGCTGGTTATCAAGATTGTGAGATTGGTACCAAGGATTGATGCGTTTATTTAAGATTGGTGTATAATGTTTGAAATTCGTTGCAAAATCCAATCTGACTTCATAAATCATGAATGACGCCACACTTCTGCTCATAGAGGGCAATCACGCAGATCATCCCGCCTTCACTCCTGCCCTGCGGAAAAAAGGTTTCGTTGTTGAACTGGTTTCCAGTGGCAGCGAAGGCGTTAGCGCGTCTGGCAGACGGTTTTGCTCCGGAACTGGTTGTGGTCAATGCAGCCACCCTGCGGAGCAGTGGAAAACGGATTTGCCAGTCACTGCGAGAGAAAGCTGCCAGTCTCCCCATCCTGCTCATCCTTGATGAGGATCGGGGAGTGGAAAAAATTAACGCGGACGCCATCCTTTCCCTTCCCTTTACTGCCCAAAAACTGGTCAACCGCATTCGCCATCTCCTCCCCGGTGATGGTAAGGACAGCATCCATGCCGGACCGATCCGCCTGGATATCGAAAAACGCATGGTCCGCTGCTCGGGGAAACAAGCCCGCTTGACGCCGCGTTTGGTGGGTTTGCTGAAAGCATTAATCGAGCATCGCGGCGAAGTTATTGAGCGCAAGGCTCTTTTTTCGAAAGTATGGGAAACGAATTACACTGATGACACCCGCACATTGGATGTGCATATATCCTGGCTGCGGCAGGCCATTGAGGCCGACCCGGATGCTCCGCAATTATTGAAAACGATCAGGGGAGTGGGATACCGGCTAGACGTGTGATTGGATTAACCGACCCGTCTACGGTGACAGCCCGCACGCAGACATTTGTCGGCGCAGCGGGCATTTTTATTTCCAGGGGGATTTCAGCAGAGCGGTTTGAACGCCTGGCCTGGAATGCACTGCGGAAGATTTTTCCATCCCAGGCAGGATCCACTTCCCAATAATCGAGAGCCGGGGGATCTTTCAAGGATATCGTCAAGTTTGAAACGATAACCGGGCAGATAAGACGCGTTGGATGGGATTTCTGCTGAAGTGTTCCAACTACATAGCGAAAATGGTTTTTGCATGAATCTCAATCAGCCGTTCGCGTGTCGTATGGATTGCACGCCAGGAAACATCCCCTGCCAAAAAGCGCCGACCATGGCGGGCGGCGGCAAGAGGAAATGTCCCGGAACCGCAAAAGAAATCAGCAACCAGGTCGCCGGGATTTGAAGAAGCCAGGAGAATGCGTTCGATCAGGGCTTCAGGTTTCTGGGTGGGGTAACCGGTTCGCTCATTGTGCAAGCGAGCCACCACCGGAAAGTACCACCAATCTTCAGGGACTTTCCCGCGATCCAAATCAGGGACTTTTCCAAACCCGGCTTTGGATGATGAGGCAAATGTTTTGACCGTGTTTGGATGATATGGTTCGCGCACAGCATCGGCATTGAATGTATAGTCGTCACCCTTTGGTATAGACGAGAATGGCATCGTGCTTGCGATTGAAAGCACGCCGGATGGGGGATGGCCCATGATAAGTCCAGATGATTTCATTTAACAGATGCTCTCGTCCAAAAATTTCGTCAAGCAGGATACGGGCATAAGCATCTGCGTGCCAATCCAGGTGCAGGTACAGAGTCCCATGCGGCGCTAGCAGCCGGTACATCAATGCCAAACGCGGGTAGAGAAAATCCAGATAACCATCCAGATTTTCCCAGTGATCGCCGTAACCTTCAGCCATCTGCCATTCCTGTGGGCGTCGCGAATCCTCGCCGCGCCCAATGCGGGCAGGGTAGTGCTTGTTGGTAAAAAAAGGGGGATCAGCGTAGATCAAATCCAGACGATTTTCATATTCCGGGAGCAGGGCAGCCATGATCCGCAAATTATCCCCCAGGAAGAGATGGCTTTCCGGTGCAGCATCTGGATATCCGAACACCGCGCGGGTAGAGCACCGAGTCCAGGATCAAGTCGGCAGGTTCGAGGTCCGGAAGTGCTTTCGATGGCCAGGTCAGGATGGGCATTTTAGTAGTGGATGTCTACGGCTGTCCCGAAGCCTCGGGTATCCAGGGTTAGTTTGTTAATCTCATCGAATCCGGCAGAAGGCAGGCTCCATCGGAAGAGCCATTTGGCTTCTTCGGTGCCGCATGTTGACACAGCCATGGCTCATCGGGAGGCCGAAATTATCGTGCCAGTAGGTGCCGTGGAAGGCATGACCCTTCGTCTGTAAAGAAGCTGCACCAGGGGACACCCGCAAGGACGTTTTCTTCGTCGCTGGCGAAAAGGTCACTGCCATGCATGCGCCGGGAGGGAAGTTTGTCCATGAATATTGAACCGCCCGGTCGGCGTATCATAACCCTCAACACCCCGGTGGAGACATCGGCGGTGAAAACGGGCTGGTCGTTTTCGTAACAGACCAGGGTTTGTGTGTGTAAGGTTCACATCGATGTGCTTTGTTTCCGATCGGCACTTCGGGAGAGAGAGGGGTGATTTCTTCGGGAGAAATCGGTCGCAGTTGCGAGGTCGGGATGAAATAGATACTCTCATCGGCCTCATCCTGAAGCGATGTACCAGGCTTTTCCATCCGGCCCGGTGTCAATTCCGGTAATCCAATGGATTGTGCTGTAATAAGTCCGATAATCAGTGTGATCCACCCATCCCATCTGGTTATAGCGATAGATCTGGGCATAAGGGACGGTCAGTTCGGCCAGGAGCTTGGTATCCGGGACGCTGGTAAGGGCGGGTTGTAATGGATGCGCACTTTTTGCAGTCGTGCCCGGTGCATGTACCCGCCAAAGACGCGGTACCAGATCGGATTGTAGACGGGGGTCTCGGAGCCTGCACCGTCTCATATACATGCACCAGGTCATCACGGTTCCATGTTCCGACAATCCGGCTCTTGTCATCGGGCTCTTGATAAACGCTGACCGAGTCGGTAGGCCACGCGCACCAGGTCAATATCTTCAAACTCGGTAAATTCCGGTAAGAATGGAGTGAAGGCCAGGCTTGCCAGGGCAAGGCCTCCCAGTTTGAGAAAATCACGTCGAGAAATTGGTTTCATGGATGCGAATTGTACCTGAAAACATCCGAATTGTATCACTGGCGTGAAATAAAGAAACCTCCGAGGTCATTTCAGCCTCGGAGGTTATGGTTTACGTATTCGTTTTTCTCAACCTCGCTTCCACGGGGGCAGGTACCATTCCTTTGAGGATGTAGTTTGTTATGGATATCGTATGGGTACAAACACCACGTGAGCGGAAATAATCGCAATCACAATCCCATTTGTTGTCTGGCAAATTTGACCACATGCGAATTGTTCTCGCCGTCAATTTTCACGGTGAAAGTTTCAAAGTGAAAGCGATGAGGTTCTTGTGCGTAACGCTTGGCTTTGTCAATCTTGCCGATCATTCCAGAGTCCATATTCAATCTCCTTATCTAGAAGATGGTGAAAGGCACGCGAAACACCAGCGTGCCTTTCAGGAAAACAATCGGGAAGTTGAAGAAAACACTCGCATAGGCAGATACTCTATTTACCAGTATAGTGCGATTTCTTTGTAAAGTCAACCAGTGCACCAGTCTTTTTTTCAAAACTGTATAGCAAACGTTTAGCAAGCGTAGGGAAAACGTCAATCGGTCGGAACCTTGGCTTGCAGATGTTCATCGCCGTTATATGTGCGCAATTGCGGCCATTTCAGGACGATGAGCGCCGCACCGACAATGCAGCCGATGCCTCCTGAAATAATTGCTGCCGGAACCCCGAACAGGCTGGCGACAATCCCGGATTCCACTTCTCCCAATTGGGGTCCGCCCTGGAAGAAAATCTGGTTGACGGAGGTCATGCGCCCGCGGATGTGGTCTGGAGTGTTCAATTGACGGATGGTATTGCGGATGATGGTGCTGACCGCGTCAGCAGCACCCATCAGGATCAGGGCAAGCATGGCGATGGCAAAGGCACTGGTGGCGCCGAACAATACCGTGGTTGACCCGAAGATGACCACCGCGATGAGAAAGATCAGTCCCTGTTTGCGTAGTTTTTGAACCTGCGATACCACAATGCCAGCCGCTACCGACCCAATCGCCTGCGCTGACGACAACCAGCCATAGCCGATCTCACCAACCTTCAGGATATCCTTGGCAACGATGGGCATCATGGTATTGGCTGAGGCGAAGAACGTGGCTACGAAATCCATCAGCATGGTGGAAAGAATGATGGGCTTGGAAAAGATAAAACGGACACCATCCATGGCTGCGCTCAGATGGATACCGGATTTCTTGGAATCCTGCAAGACTGGGCCAATTAATAACCAAGGCGATGATCACCGCCAGGAACGAAATGGCATTGAAGAAATAAGTGTAGCCCTGTCCAAGTGCGACGATGACGATGCCGCTTAATGCCGGTCCGATAATCGAGCCGGCATTCATGGCAATCGAAGACATGCTGAATGCGCTCGGCAGGTCTTCCGCCGGGACAATATTGGGAATCATTGCCTGGCGGGCCGGACCATCGAAGGCCACTGCGGTAGCCTGGATGGCTGTCAGCAGATAGATATACCAGATGGTGATATGGCCGGTAAAGGTCAGGAGTCGCCAGCACCAGTGCCACCAGTGCCATGGCAGTTTGAGTAACAAAGAGAATCCGGCGGCGGTTAAGCGTATCCGCAACCGGTCCGCCCACGAAAGAAAAAACGATGACCGGCAGGATGCGTGCCAGCCCGATTCCGCCCAGAGCCAGGGGTTGCGGCATTGCCAGTCAGGATGCGGATATGCCAAAAGAGGGCGGAAATCTGCATTTGCGAGCCGGCAATGGAAATGAGCAATCCCAGCCAGAGATAGAGATAGCGTTTGTGACGGAGTGCCGCGGGGATGGAAAACTTCATGGTTAACCTCTAAATGAAAAAGGTTTGAGGTCAAATCCTACCCCAAACCTTTGTGCATGATCGTTCAACCTGATTATGTTCCCCAGTCGCGCAGATACAGGAAATCGTATCCGACGGTGCGGCTGCTGAGTTTGGCAATGGGCGGCAGGACGCGTTTGAACTGGTTCTTGCGGACGCGTTCGAAAACCTGGCGGACGAATTTCTCATCAAACCCTGCTTCGACACATTCCTCAGGGCGGTAGCGCTGGTCAACCAGCAGATAGAGCAGTTTGTCCACTTCCGCGTAGGTGAATCCGAGTTCGCCCTCGTCGGTCTGACCGGTCCACAGATCCGCAGATGGAGGTTTGGCGATGATTGGTTCCGGGATTCCCAGGCCTTGCGCCAGTTGCCGCACCTGGGTCTTGTAGAGGTCACCGATGGGATTAAGCGCGCAGGCTGAATCGCCGTACAGTGTGGTATAGCCGAGCAGGATTTCGGTCTTGTTGCCCAGTGCCAACGACAAGTCCTTTGAATGCTTCCGACTGGTCATAGGCTACGATCATGCGGGCACGCGCCATGATATTCCCCTTGCGTATCTCTGACATCCCCGGCTCGCGGGCAATCAGCGGGTCCGTCATTTCGGTGATCGGAATGGTCACTGAGGGACAACCAATTTGGTCGATCAGCATCTGGGCATGTTCGAGCGAGTCGGCTGATGAGGTTTTGTAAGGCAAACGGATTGCCAGCACGTTCTGCGGCCCAAGCGCTTCCACTGCCAGCACAAAGGAAACAGCTGAATCAACCCCGCCAGACAGGTTGACTACTGCATGCGAAAAGCCGACGCGGGTAATTTCCGAGCGGATGAATTCCGTCAGGATTTTGCGGACAAGTTCAGGGTCAATGGAAAGTTAATTTCCATATTGCTCCAGGCGGTTTCCGCTGGGACGGCAGGAATTATTTATTAGATCCTTTCCAGTTCACGCTGCACCAGTTCAGGACGCTCGTCTCTCAGCAAAGGCAGGCGGGCGCGTGTACGGTGCAATTGGTTCAGGTCAATTTCGGCTTTTGTCAGGGATTCCTCGAAATACGGAGCCTGGGCAATCAATTTCCCGTTCGGGTCGAAGACAGTGGAACCACCCCAGAAATTAAGTCCATCCTCGAAACCAGACCGGTTGGCATGGGCGACAAAAATGGTGAAAAGGCTGGCGTAAGCCCGATTGGTGTGCTCCACCCAGGTGGATGATTCCAACTTTGGTTCTCCATCCAGCCCGCGGCCCGGCGAAGCGGACGAAAACAATAACACGTCTGCCCCGTCTTGCCAGAGGAGGTAGGGAGGTGATGCATGCCAGAAATCCTCGCAGATGAGCATCCCAAAGCGTCCAAAACGGGTTTCGAAAGCCCGCACGGAATTACCGGGAGCGAAGAAACGGCCTTCGTCGAATAAACCATAGGTTGGCAAATATACCTTGTGATGAACGTGAACGACTTCACCTTGGGAGAGATACGCCGAGGCGATGTAGAAACGGTGGCGGGAGTCTTCATCCACAAAGCCAACCACCAGGTCAATGTTACTGGCTGGCATCGAGGAGGTGCTGAAAAACCGGATCGCTGGTCTCGGGCCGGCAGGAAACCGTTGGCACGAGGTCCTGGAGTACATAGCCGGTCAGCGAGAGTTCCGGGAAGACCAGTAAATCCACGCCTTCCTGTATAGGCCTGTTTGGCCAGGGTCAGGTGCTTTTCCAGGTTGGCCGGGACGTTGCCGAGTTTGGTGTTGATTTGGGCAAGAGCGAGGTTAAGTTTCATAGTTTATGGAGGAATTGAATTGACAAACTTGATTATACTTGACACTATGAAGAATAAGAAAAGTTTTCTCCGCTGGCTTCCTGCCATTGCTGTGATGGCTGTCATCTTTGGCTTTTCATCCATTCCCTCACGGGAAATACCCAATTTTGGCCTGTGGGACCTGATTGTTAAAAAGGGAGCCCACATGCTCGGCTATGGCCTCTTGGCACTGGCATACTGGAACGGCTTGCGTTTCAACAAGCACTCCTGGTGGCTGGCGCTTCTCCTCGCCGTACTCTATGCAATCACTGACGAGTTCCATCAATCCTTTGTGCCGGGCCGGCACCCCAGTTGGGTGGACGCACTGATTATTGATGGCGGCGGGGCCGCGCTGATGTTATTCGCAGTTTCAGGGTATCGAAAAAAGATGCGCTAGAAGGCGCATCTTATTGTTCTTTCACAGTACATTGTCCTTATACAACCGACGGTTGTCCAATGGCCGGCTCGATGGGTGGGGACGGTAGTTCAGGTTTCCGGAAACCCAGAATGAATGCCACGTACAATCAGCAGGATTCCGAAGAAAAGTGACAGGGTTAGTAGTGCAGGTATAGGTCGTGTTCAAAGATCTTGCCAGTTTGGCAAGACTTTGCTTCCGAGAACTCGTCAATTGAGATTAGAATACAACGAAACCAGCCGGGATCATATAAGAATAATAGCCTGCTTTTCAGGCCATTATTCGAATTCGATTTCCATGTCTTCGTCTGTCCCCCATTCTTCCAGTTTCTCAATTCGAATGTCGCTGAACAACCTCTTCTGCTGGGCTGAAACAGCATAGCGCTTCACTAGCTCCAGGAGGGCCAGGAAGGTGACCACCACTTCCAGACGTGATGGCTTCTTTCCCAACAATCCGCTGAAGTTGGCGTTGCGGTTCTTTCCGAGACGTTCGGCTATCAGTGCGATTTTCTCACGGATGGTGATACGCGGCGCCGAAATGACCGTCCCCAGCGCCTGTTTCTCCGCTTCCTCGGCAAATATATCTTCAGCTGCGGCCACCAGATCAGCCAGTGTGATGTCCGAGAGGTCGAGGCGGCTTTCGACTTTCAAAGGGGGCGCGACACGCAAATAGGTCCGCAGATGACGCGTTTCCCGATCATCCAGCCAGTTGGACAATTCCTTGAAGCGCTTGTATATTCGCAGTTGACGAGCGAGCGCCTCGCCTAGGTCTTCTTCTCCCGCTTCCCGGATCGGAGGCCTGGGCAGCAAAGCTTCTGACTTGATCTGTAATAACTTGGCCGCCACCACCAGGAAAGCAGAAATTTCGTCTGCCGGTATTTGCATCTGATGGATGTAGGTCAGGTACTGGTCGGTGACCAATGCCAGAGATATAGTGGTGATGTCCAGTTCTGCGTGCTCGATGAGTTGCAGGAGCAGATCGAGCGGTCCCTCGAAAACAGGGATCGTCACAGTGTAGCCGCCGGTCTGGTGGCTGAGTTGGGCCTGTCGCAGATTCGGTTCCATAAGCAAGCGGGATTATAACATCCCCCTTGCGGATATCATCCCCCGTAGATATAGCCTCCTCACTGGGATTTTCCCTACGCAATGGGTACATCCTGCCTCGGATGGGTACACCGTGCCCCGGAGGGGTATAATCGCTTCCTATGCTTGACCATATTTATTTGGACTATGCCGCCACCACACCCGTAGACCCTCGCGTGTTGAAGGCCATGTTGCCGTTCTTCAAGGAAACGTTCGGTAATCCGTCCTCTGTCCACAATTACGGGCAACAGGCCGAGGCTGCAGTCGAATCGGCGCGCGAGTCTGTCGCGGACGTACTTGATTGCCTGCCCGATGAGATCGTTTTTACCTCCTGTGGCTCTGAATCTGATAATCTCGCCATCCGAGGGACAGCGCTCGCGATGCGCGATAATAATAATGCAAATTGGATTCTGGCCAGCCGGGCAGAGCACCACGCCGTCACCAAAACGGTGGAACAATTGGAAAAACATAATGGCTTCCGGGTCCATTGGCTGGATACAGACGAATCTGGAATGATTTCCCCTGAAATTGTTGAAAAGGCGATTTGCAAGGACACTGCCATTGTATCGGTGATGTACGCTAATAATGAAGTCGGTACAATCAATCCTGTTGCCAAAATTGCGGCCATTTGCCAGGCTTACAACGTCCCATTTCACACAGACGCGGTCCAGGCGGCGGCTTATCTGCCGGTGGATGTTCAGTCTCTGGGTGTGGATTTGATGTCGCTCGGCGCCCACAAGTTTTACGGGCCGAAGGGTGTCGGGGTGCTCTTTGTCCGTAAAGGCACGCCGATTTTCCCGCTCCAGACGGGCGGCGCTCAGGAATCTGGTTTGCGGGCAGGTACGCAAAATGTTCCCTATATCGTCGGCTTTGCTGAAGCGCTCCGGTTGACGGTTGAGGAACGTCCAAAACGCATCGCCCACGTCCGCCCGTTGCGCGATCGTATTATTGGGACTGTCCTGGCGGATATACCCGACTCCCGACTGACCGGTCACCCGGATATCCGGTTACCTAATCACAGTTCTTTTAGTTTCAAAGGTATGGACGGCAACTTACTAGTGACCTTGCTCGACGCAGCTGGCTTTGCCTGTTCCTCCGGGTCTGCCTGCAAGACGGGAAATCCCAAACCAAGCGAAGTGATGACTGCGATTGGGTTATTGCCTGAATGGGGGCTGGGTTCCCTGCGGATCACGCTGGGTACGGGGACGACTCCTGAGCATATTGACGCATTTCTAAAAGCATTGCCCGAATTGGTGAAGAAAGCCAGAACTTTGAATTACTGATCCTTAGAAAATTATCTGAATTGGTTTGAGATGTCTGGAATTGAGAAGAAAGAGAAACCACAAGGCTGAAAATAACCTAGAAGGTACTTCACCTGGCAAGAAGCCGAGTCTCTGGGAGACTCGGCTTCTTGCCATAAACATACTGTCTCCTGTTTACCAATATACTGATTAGTTCAATAACTTCAGACCATAACAACGATTATCCACCGGATGACCGAACCATTTGGTCCAAAATCGGTCGGGGCGGGCATCCAGTAAGCGGAAACCCTTATTTTCATATAACCGGCAGGCAGCTTCGTTAAGACTGGTGGTGTCCAGGTGGACACCGGTTACTCCCAACTCACACAATTGCCCGAGATAGGCTTCCATCAATCGCTGGCCGAGTTTATTCCCGCGCCATGGAGACTCCACATTGATATGCAGGTGGGCAGGATAGGTATCCAGGTCAACGTGGGTGACCTCCCTGCGCAACAAGCCTCCCGCCATACCACTGAAATAATGCCAGGAGCGTTTCCCAATATGGTACCTGCCGCGCAACAAATTGCCAGTGAGACGCGGGAGGATTACGCGCAGGAGTTTCCGGTTATGAACACGGGTATCCACGCAGCCAGTCAGGAAACCAACCACCTCCCCGTCTGCACTGGCTACCCAGGTATGCTCCGGTTCCAGGTCAGTGTAATATGCGTAAAAAGCATCCAGGAAAGCATTGCGGTCTTCCATGTACGCTTCGACGGGCGCACCGAAGAAAGCGGTATCTGCTCCAATGCGGAAAACGGCCTGCCGGTCAGTGGGTTGGTAGGACCGAATAACCATTTCAGGCATGGTTTATGGCCTGTTGATATATACCATCTGCCAGGCAGTTTCGTCCTCGATGCGTCCGCCGCCTTCCGTGGTTGCGCCCACGAAGACCGCCCAGGGATTTCCCAGGGCTGCCAGGGAAACCGTGGCGCAGGCATAGACACCGGAACGATGCATTGGATGCCATCCGGTTTGGAGCTCTCCCGTCCGGGCCTGGTAAGGAGACGATGCCATTATCGGTTAGCGCCTTCAGGCGCAGGAAGTAGGTGATTTCGGGGATGGTGTCCTCCCGCATCTGGGCACAGACCAGCAGGTTGCCCTGCATATCCCGGGCAGCATAGACCGCAGTCAGGTCCCCGGCAGGGATGAAGCTGCGGGTGGCATAGTCACCTACCGGGTCCAGTTGGACTGGCATTACCGGCTGGCCGGAAGCACCTAACCAGGAGGAGGGATTGTACGGATCACCTTTTACAGCAGTCGCCAGGTCTGCATATATTACCGGGGCGAAAGTCTCATTGGCACGCACAAAGCTTTCCATCAGGTTGCGTAACAGCGGCAACTGGCTGCGGTAGGCCTGCACCGCCTGGCCTTTGAGGGTTGTATCCGCGGGGGTCAAATCCAGGCGATACCAGTCGGGGGAGAGTGCATAAAGGATGGCAGGGGGAGTCAGGCTCTCCTGCGGTTTCAGGCCTCTGATTTCCGGGAAATCCGGCCGGTGGACGAGATAGGTCAATTCGGTGGGCTTGTAGGATGGGTCGTTGTGACGGATGAGCGTGATCGCCAGGCGGGTGAACACGTTCAGCCCCCAGTGGTCAGGATGGACATCCTGGGGGTGCGGGTAAACGACCAGGTCAGGACGGTATGCCTTAAGGATGGAGGTTAAATCCGCCAGGTAATCGGCACCGGCATATACCGATTGCGGGTTATAGGTGATTGCATAAGGGCTTTTGGTATCCCCGCTGTATGGCGAGCGATAGGGGTTGGTTGCCGACCAATGGTCGTTCCACAGAGCAGGCGTGCCGCGGTCGGGATAACTCAAAAAGGTGACCTGGTCAGGCTGCACCCCCAGCATAGCCAGCGCCGCCAGTGATTCCTGCTGGCGCATTTCTCCCATGCGGATGAAATCCGCATGCGTTGGATAAATTTTCCGGAAATCCTGCATCGTGGCGAATAGATAGCCATCGCCGTTCGTTGCGATCACCACCCGCACCTGGATGCCCGCCCGCTGCGCCGCCAGGATCAACCCGGCCGAACTGAGCGTCTCATCATCGCAGTGCGGGGCAAGGATAAGCAGCCGGTGGTATCCGTCAAGAGTGAACGGCTTCAAGTCCGCGACCGGTACACTAGGTTCCGGCAGGGTCAATTGGCGGGTCAGGAGGGCAATTGCTGCCAGAAGAAATAATGATAAAAGCAACTCTTCCCCAGCGTGACAGCACTTTCTTTAGGGAATTCAACCATGCGGGTTTCCTTTTCAGATCAGAGAGTAATGACGATTTTCCTATGGTCAAGCCAGTAGGCTACCGCCGAAATCCCGCCAATTAGGACGATCATCTCCAGCAACACCAGCCAGAGCGGCGCAGCCTGATAAATGGCCGGAATGCCCGGCACGAAGAAAATCCCGATAATAAGATAATGGAGGAAATACAGAACCAAAGGATTCTTACCCCAGACGACCAGGAAACGGCCTTTCCAGTTGAACCTGCCGGTCAACCATTGGAACAGGAGGAACAGCATCGCACTAGCGCCCAGACTGACCAGCACGTATGAAGACGAGACGCGGTGTTTGCTGACCGGAGAAATGAAAGCCAGCGCGATCCCTCGCCGCTAATGATGGCCAACGAAGCCCACGGAAAATCCTTTTTCCAACGTTCTTCACCGTGAAACAGGTCTGCCAGCGCCGTGCCCAGAATAAGCATCGCCCCCCAGTTGAGCGAGCCAAATAATCCGCCGTGCGGGGAACGGATCGTCAGGTCGAGTAAGAAATTTATCAAGCACAATTTGATATACCACCAGAATCCCCGCCCCGATGATCCAGCGATAAATGGACGGGAGGCGGATGACAACGAGGGTAATCAGCCCAGCCATACCGATGGCTTGCAATACACCCCAGTCAATCCCACTGGGATTCTCGCCAGCGGCTGTCTCACCCGCCGAGATGATTGCACCCAAGCCAATGATTGCCAGATAACGGATAAAAAACTGGCTGTAGGTTTTGAAGGCTCCATCGCGTTCCAAACGATGACGGAAGGACAGACCATAGGTCAGGCCAATGGCGAAGATGAAGAATGGGGCAATTAAGTCAATCACCGTCAGGCCGATATCGGGTGCGTGCTTAAGCCAGGCAGGGATGACGCTCACCCCGACCATGTAATTCGCCAGCACCATCGTCAGGATGGCAAAGCCGCGGAATTGGTCTATGGAAGGAATGCGGTCAGGTTTCATGGCTGGAATTATACGTCACGAATAAAATGACTCGGGCAATCTGCCAGTCCAAACATGTGTCATATTAACGTAATATCATAATAATGACAATTTTTATCTGTTTTCATTGACATCAGGTCTCCTCTATACTATACTAAATTCAGGACAAGCTCCCAAATTATGCATCTGCCTGTAAGTACTCGGCTAAGGAGGCTGGAAAAATGGATTTCAAACTCACCTATGCAACCATGTTCAACCCGCCGGAAGAACTGCATACACAATTCGATGCTGCTCTGGCGAAAGTCAGAAGCCGGCCTCGGGAAAGAATATGCCATGATCATCAATAACAAGGATGTGTTTGCCGACGAAAAATTTGCGGATCATTCGCCGGTTAACACGGATTGGACGCTGGCCGTGATGCAGAAGGGCAATGAAAAGCACGCCCAGCAAGTCCTGGAGGCAGCGCGTCAGGCATTCCCCGGTTGGAGCCACACGCCCTGGCAGGAACGCATCAGCCTGCTGCGTAAAGCTGCAGCCATGATCGAAGAGCGCCTGTTCGACTTGAGCGCGGCAATGGCACTGGAAGTGGGTAAGAACCGCATGGAATCGCTGGGTGATGTGCAGGAAACTGCCGACCTGATCAAATATGCCTGCGACCAAATGGAGGCCAACCAGGGTTACACCTTCGAGATGGGCAAGGATCCGCTGGTGGGCTTCGACGCGACCAATGTCTCCGTTTTGCGACCTTATGGCGTCTGGCTGGTAATCAGCCCGTTCAATTTTCCCTTCGCACTAACCGGCGGCCCCACCGGAGCGGCACTGGTGGCCGGTAACACAGTGGTCATCAAACCTGCCACCGATACGGCCTGGATTGTTCGCCTGCTGGCAGAATGTTTCCGGGATGCCGGCCTGCCGGAAGGTGTGCTCAATTTCGTCACCGGGCCAGGTCGCACTTTGGGACAGGCGCTCGTCACCTGTGCCGTGGATGGGGTGACCTTCACTGGCTCGTTCGATGTGGGTGCAAAGATATTCCGCGATTTCTCAAACTGCAATTGGGTGCGCCCGATCCTCCTTGAACTAGGGGGCAAGAATGCTGTCATTGTCTCACGGCACGCCGACCTGGAACGCGCCGCTCTGGGCATCGTCCGCTCGGCGTTTGGCTTGCAAGGGCAGAAATGCTCTGCGACCTCTCGTCTCTTTGTGGAAGAGCCGGTTTATGACGATTTAGTCGATCATCTCAAGTCCATGACAGAAAAATTGACCATCGGCGACCCGACCGACCGAAGCGTCTACCTGGGACCGGTTATCAATAATGGAGCCTATAAACGAATTCCAGACATACTGCACAGAAATAACAGCCGGAGGCGGTAAATTCCTGACCGGTGGCCGGGTGCGCACGGCGGCTTGTTCGACAAAGGCTGGTTCTGCGAACCGACCCTGGTTGTCGATCTACCGCTCCAGCATCGCCTGTGGAAATACGAAATGTTCCTGCCAATTACAACCATCGCAAAGTCAAGAATCTCGAGGAAGCCATGCAGCATGCTAATGAAGTGAATTACGGCCTGACGGCAGGATTCTACGGCAGTGAAGAAGAAACCGGGTGGTTCTTCGACCATATCGAGTCCGGGGTGGCATATGCCAACCGTCCACAGGGCGCAACGACCGGAGCGTGGCCGGGCTTCCAACCGTTCGGCGGGTGGAAGGCTTCCGGCTCCAGCGGTAAGAACTCCGGCGGACGCTATTATCTGCCGCTGTACATGCATGAGCAGATCCAGACAACGATTCGATAGATTTTATTGATCATGGACTTTCATCTCCCGAATGGAAACCGTCCGGTAAGCAGATATTTTCCTCTCACGGGAATAATTCCACCTTCAGATAAAATTTCGGGCGGCAGTTTGACTGCCGCCCGAAGTTTTTTTATCCGCCGCCGATCACGGCCAGGAGCTCGGATGACATCTCCCTCTTGGATCACGTATTCCTTCGTTGCTGTCTCCTCGTTGACTACTACCAGTCGCCACCACTTCCGGCACAATGCCGAGGGCGGCAAGATGTCTCACGCACATTCCGTCCCGGCTTCCACCTGTAATTCAGCCTTGCCCTCCGACTACGTCACGCAGGGCTCCACCGGGACGAAGTGTTGCAGGCATTTCAGGCGACCACTGCTTTCAGGCCGAGGCTTTCGATCGTCTCGGGTTTCGGCAGCCCGTCCGAGGTCCAGCCGCGCTGCTCGTAGTACATGTCCAGCAGGCGGTTGACATCTTCGATCTTTGGTGATCTGGCCCTTGGTGGCGCCGCTCTTGGGAGCTTCCTCGTAGAAGCGCGGGGAGGGCATATCCCACAGCGCGGCCAAAGTCTTCATTCTCACGTGCCCAGTACAGGCGGGTCAGGTTCCAGATGCGCTCGCCCACCTTCTCCAGGTCTGCCCAGGAGCGGTGGATGCCGGTGATAGCTTCCAAAGCTGGCACATACAGATCGCGGTCAATATTGAGTTCCACCCACTGCAAACGGCAGCCACCCAGCACGTCGAACATCGGGCGGAAGTTCTGCAGCCAGATGACACGCGCCACTTTTTCAGGGATAACCTTTTCGCGGCCAACCTGCAAGTCATAGGTGATGGCCCACGAGCGGTTGTGGTGCGCGCCCACGTCGCAGGTCATGTAAGCCAGCAACATGGCCGTGGCATTATGGGTGGCATACGCGGATTGCTCCATGCCCTTTGACATGGATGGCAAACTTCTCGCTGCCCTTGCCCACCTTCTTGGAGGCGCGCTTGACGCCCTCCGAGAGGAGTGCACCCAGTCCTTCGCGGTGGGCAATTTTCTCGATGAGCTGCAAACGTCGCTTCCACATTGCCGAACTTGAGGTCCAGCCCATCGGTATCCTTCTTGGTGAAGATACCTTTTTCGTAGCATTCCATCGCCCAACCAATGGCATTGCCGGTGCTGATGGTGTCAATACCCAAGTCGTCGCACAGCAGGTTCGCCTGCGCCACCGCCTCGATGTCATCAATCCCCAGGTTGGAACCCATCAGGCCGATGGTCTCGTATTCCGGGCCTTCAACGTAACTGTTGTATTTCTTGTTGCGGCTGTACTTCCCGCATGGCGAAGGGCAGCCAAAGCAGCCCTTGTCGGTGATGACGATCTTCTCGCGCATCACCGGGCCGTAGAGATTCTTGCCCACCTTCGAAGGAACCGGCGCTGAAGTTGCGGGTGGGCAGCGCACCAACCTCGTCGCACCAGGAGACGACAATGGTTGTGCCGTAGCGCGTCCAGTCTTTCAAGCCCTCCGCATCCTTGCAGGCTTTGTAAAGTGCCATGCCAGCCTTGCGATAGGCGTCCATATCCGCAACAGGAATGGACTTCGTCCCGTGGATGACAATTGCCTTGACCTTCTTGGAACCCATCACTGCGCCCACGCCGCCGCGTCCGGCCTGGCGGCCATAATCGTGGTTGATGCAGGCATAAGGGACCAGGTTCTCGCCTCCGACGCCGATGACCGCTATCTGGAACTCTTCGCCGAGTTTTTCCTTGAACTGCTTCTCGACAGCGAATGTGGCTTTGCCCCACAAGTCAGAGGCATCGCGCAGTTCGATCTTGTCGTCGTCAATGAAAAGATAAACCGGCTTCGGGCTGATGCCTTCCAAAATGATGCTGTCCAGCCCGGCATAACGCATCTCTGCTGTGAAGTGACCGCCCATCGAGGCGCTGGCATAACCTCCGGTCAGCGGGGCTTTCGTCGTCCAATCGCATTTGCCGCCGCCGGGGATCATCATGCCCGAGATTGGTCCGCTGGAAATGATAAGTTTATTCTCCGGCCCCAGCGGATCGGCACCTTTCGGGACTTCCTTGAGCAGGAAATAGATCCCGAAACCGCGCCCGCCGATGAAATCACGCGCCACATCCGGAGGGGTCGGTTCTTTTGTGACCGTGCCGTTCGTTAGATTTACACGCAGAATTCTTCCAGCATAGCCATTCATATCCACCTCCTTATGCCGCCACTGCTTCTATTTCAGCGATCCAGAGCGCGCTGGTGCCGCATACGGCTACACAATCGCCGCACAGGTCACATTTCCAGGCTGTGTCTGCCAGTTTCGAGCGGACGAACATCACCTCCTCCGGGCACTCCGGGACGCAGGCTTCGCACAGGTTGCATTCAGCAAAATCCACATAATAGGCGCCCTTGCTCGTCCTGTTTGATGGCCTCGGTCGGGCAGACCGCCGCGCAGTCGCCGCACTGTGTACAGACTTTCACGTTGTACACGCCCGGCGTGGGGAAATGGGGTTCGATGACCAACGCTGCCTTTTTGGGGTTGTTCTCGCCAAACAGATTGAGCGAGCACGCCACCCGGCAGGCATTGCATCCAGAACACTTGGAATTATCCACATACAACCGCATAAGCTACTCCTTTCGATGTTTGTTCTTCGGGAATTCCCATAAAACAGGGAGAGAAATAGGAGTGGTCCTATTTTCCCTAGCACCCCGGTAATTTCCAGAGAACCTCTATGTAGTTATTCTAATTATATAGTTTAATAACCGTACCCGGCAAAGGAAAGAGACATCCTTCCTCTTTTCTCATGCAAGCCTTCCTATTCTTTACCAATTCTCAGGCGAGAATCATCTATAATATGCAAGTATGAACAATAATCTTCTTCCCCGTCTTGGAACTTTTTTTATCCTGGTTGGATGCGGACTTCTCATCCTCTTTATCGGGTCAGCATTTGCCAGGGAATTCAGCATTTTCTATCTGCTTTTCGCGGTCAGCTGCCTTATTTCTCGGATTTGTGTTCCACCGCGCCGCGCCCCGCCCGGAACCGACACGGTTCTCCGGAATCCGCAAAGTGAGCCAGCGCTCCCGCCAACGCCGTGAAGAAAAACAAATCCAGAGAAGCCCAGAAAAAATGACCAAACTCATCCCGCTTTCCGAAGCCGTTTCCCAATTCGTCCATGATGGGGATATCGTCTACGCAGCCGGGTTTACTCACCTGATCCCCTTTGCCGCCGGGCATGAGATCATCCGCCAGCACAGGCAAAACCTGACCCTCGCCCGCGCCACCCCGGACCTGATCTACGACCAGATGGTGGCTGCCGGGTGCGCCCGGAAGGTGATCTTTTCCTATATGGGAAATCCGGGAGTCGGGTCTCTGCGCATTGTTCGTTCTGAACTCGAAGCTGGTCGGTTGGAATGGGAGGAATATTCCCACTTCGGCATGATCTCGCGCCTGCAGGCCGGGGCTGCCGGTCTCCCGTTCATGCCCATGAACCAGACCGGCGCGGTGGATTTGGAACAAGCCAACCCGTTGATCAAGCGCGTCATTGACCCGTATTCGGGCCGCGAATTAATCGCCGTCCCTGCGTTGAACCCGGATGTTGCCATTGTCCACGTCCAGCGCGCGGACAAGGATGGGAACGCCCATCTGTGGGGTATCGTCGGTGAGCAGAAGGAAGTGGCCTTTGCCTCAAAACGCGTCATCCTGACCGCAGAAGAAATCGTGGATGAAGCAGTCATCCGGTCCGACCCGAACCGGACGCTCATCCCCGGCTTCATCGTCAGCGCGGTGTGCCATGTCCCAGGCGCGGCACACCCATCCTATGCCCAGGGCTACTACGACCGCGATAATGATTTCTATCTGAAGTGGGACAAGATCAGCGAGAACGCTGAAACGGTCAAGGCATATCTGGATGAATGGGTGTATGGCGTGAAAGACCGTCTCGAATATCTGGCAGAAACTCGGCGTCGGAAACGCATGAACGCTTGAAGGTTAAGGCACGCTATAGTGAGAAGATCAATTACGGAAGATTATTAGTGGACAGGGTTCAATGAGCATTCCTTACTTTACCCTTGGCGAGTCCGGCTTGCCTCTGCTATTCCTCCACGCCAATGGCTATCCGCCGGAATGCTACCGTCCCTTGATCACCAGACTTTCCGAACATTACCAGAGTTTTTTCCATGCGCCAGCGCCCCCTTTGGCCAGATTCCAGGCCGGAAGAAATAGCGGACTGGAATCCACTGACAGATGACTTCCTGCGCTTTCTCGATGAACATCAAACCGGAGCCTCGATCGCCGTTGGTCACTCGGTCGGAGGGATCGTCGCTCTGCGGGCTGCGCTGCGCCAGCCAGAACGCTTTCGGGCGCTGGTCTTGATTGACCCGGTGCTCTTCCCGCCATTCATTATCCGCTCCTGGCAGATTATCTGCGCCCTGGGATTGGGCTATCAATTGCATCCCCTCGTCCGGGCAGCCAGGAACCGCCGCCGCCAGTTTGACGATCTGGACAGGCTTTTCGAAGGCTACCGGCGCAAACCGGTTTTCAGGTATATGGATGACCCGGCCCTGCACGCCTATATTGAGGGGATTGCCTGCCCGGGAGAACATGGATATAACTTATGCTACAGTGTCGATTGGGAAATGCGCATTTATGTTACCAGCGTGTGGCATCGATATGGACATCTGGCACGGCTCTGCCAGGCCTGAAAATTCCGCTCCTGATTATTCGTGGAGCAGAAACGGATACTTTCTGGGCTTCCACCGCTCGCCGCGTGCTCCGAAAAGTCCCCGCGGCTCAGGTCGTGACCATGCCACAAGCCACCCATCTCGTCCCGCTCGAACGTCCAGACGAGGTTTACCAGGCGATACAGGAATTTTTACAGGAGAATTTATGACCGACCTGACCTCTGCTGAACTCATGATTGTCAACGCTGCCCGGATGCTTAAAGACGGTGACGTGGTCTTCGTGGGTGTGGGACAACCCAACCTGGCCTGCAACCTCGCCAAGCGGACGCACGCCCCGAACCTGGTCATGATCTATGAAGCAGGTGTGATCGGCGCTGAACCGGCCCGCCTGCCGCTCTCCATCGGCGACCCGACACTGGTCAGTGGGGCATTGTCGGTCGTCAGCATGTACGATATTTTCACCAACTACCTGCAACGCGGCAACGTGGATGTGGGTTTCCTGGGTGGAGCGCAGATTGACAAGTACGGGAATATCAACGCCACCATTCATCGGCAGTGATTATGCCCATCCCAAAGTACGGCTGCCCGGTTCAGGCGGTGCACAGGAAATTGCCGCATGGGCCAACCGCTGCTACATTATGACCCCCCACCAGAAACGCCGCTTCCCCGAAAAGGTGGACTTCATCACCTCCGCCGGCTACCTGGACGGTAAAGGTGGGCGGGAGAAAGCCGGATTGCGCGGCAAAGGCCCCATTGGCGTGGTGACTGACATCGGTCTCATGGAACCCGACGAAACCGGAGAACTGGTCCTGACCGCCCTGCACCCCGGCAAGACAGCCGAAGAGGCCGTCAACAACACCGGCTGGGCATTGAAGGTGTGCCGCTCAACTCCGCATTACGGAACCGGTCACGGATAAGGAACTCAGGATTTTGCGCGAGGAGTTGGATCCGGCCGGAATTTATTTAAAGGGCGGATAGAATAAAGAGGCTGCCAGAAAGGAGCGAGAAAAAAACACTCGCTCCTTCTTCATGTTTCCAAGTTACTTCTACAACCATTCTTACCTTATCGTCGTATGTAGAGGTAATCATCTTGTTTGGAGAGGACCCTATGACTACAACTACTCACAACCCACTCCGCAGGTCCCGGCATAACCGTGTTGTGGCAGGTGTCTGCGGCGGTATGGCGGAATTCTTCGGATTCGTGCCTTCTGGTTCCGGCTGGCTTTTCTCATTGCCCTGATCCCC
>CAVXCK010000006.1:0-15217 GCA_963760315.1 uncultured Chloroflexia bacterium | reverse complement strand
GAAAGGTCATTCATTTTTATATAGTGTATTTCGTTTATTGCAGTTTTAGCACTCTCAAGGCGAGAGTGCTAATTGAATATCAATAATGATACCATGCCCATTCGAAGGTCGTCAATAAGAGAGGTATTAGAATTTTGATGGCTTTGGTTGGCTAAGAAAATCCCTCTATAAAAGGATTATTTCCGCCAGAACTGGAATTGGCTCAAACCCAGCATTGCCAGCGAGACTGGGATTTGCAGACGGTATGAAATCCAACCGATCGCCAGCCAGAAGAAGTTACTCACGAAAGGCACATACCACAAGGCGACAAAAACAGCCATCATGATGATATTACTGTACTGGTCGATATTCAAGCGCAATTGCCGGTTGAGGAAAGGTGCCAGGGCGCGATACCCATCAAACGGCGGGACTGGGATCAAATTCAGTATCACCGCCGTAATCTGCACAAGGCCAAGGAACGCCAATCCCGGCCAGATGCCGCTAGAATTGACTGGCAGTAAGTTCAAGATGATCGCCAGGAGGATCGCCAGCACCAGATTGGATGCCGGACCTGCCAGCGAGACGGCGCTCTCCCAACGCTTGCTGCGCAACCGCCACTTCTCGATGTAGACTGCCCCACCGGGTAGACCGATTCCACCCAGCAGCAGGAAAACCACCGGCAGGACAATAGAATAAACCGGGTGGGTGTACTTGAGCGGGTTGAAGGTCAGGTAACCTTTTTCCTTGACACTGATATCCCCACCGAAATACGCCACCAAAGCATGTGAAAACTCATGCAGACAGAGGGAAAATATCCAGCCTACGATGACAACAATGAAGGTGATCGCTTTTTCCATTAATTATCCATGTAGCCTTGCGGATGCGTGCGGTGCCAGTCCCAGGCGCTGGCAACGATGTCGGTCAAATCAGGATGTTGCGGACGTCCAGCCCAATTCGCGGCGAATTTTTTCAGACGAAGCCACCAGCCGCGGCGCATCGCCGGGACGGCGCGGGAACTCGACGACCGGGATCGGGTGACCGGTCACGCGGCGGGCAGTCTCGACCACTTCCCGGACCGAGTAACCGCTCCCATTCCCGAGGTTGTAGACCAGCCGGTCACGTTCCGCCCAATGCCTCCAACGCCAGCAAGTGCGCCGAGACCAGGTCGGCGATGTGAATATAATCGCGGATGCAGGTGCCGTCAGGCGTGGGATAGTCCGTGCCGTAGATGGAGGCGGCAGTCGCTACTGGCCAAGAGCCACCTTCAACACCAGCGGGATGAGGTGCGACTCGGGCTGGTGCGCCTCGCCGCGTCCCGGCAGCGCGCCGCAGGCGTTGAAATAGCGCAGGGCCGCATAGTGCAAACCGTAGATGCGGCGATACCAGTCCAGCGCCTGCTCGATGGCAAGCTTGGTGAAACCGTAAGCATTGGCCGGGTCAATGGGCGACTCTTCGCTCAACGGCGCATCGCTGGAGGCATAGACCGCCGCCGTGGACGAAAGCACGAACCGTCGCACTCCGGCACCTGCCGCAGCTTCGATGAGTTGCAGAGAATTCGCCAGGTTGTTCTTGAAAAACTTGCCGGGGTCTTTCATCGACTCGCCCGCCTCGATGAAGGCTGCGAAGTGCATCACCGCCTCGAATTTCTCGACAGGCAGGGCAGAGGTCAGGGCGGCACATCGCCAAGTCCGCCTGGATGAAACGCGCCCCCTCGGGTACGGCCGGCCGGTAGCCGGTCACGAGCGAGTCGTAGACGGTGACAGAATGCCCGGCCTTGAGAATGCTTCTGCAGTAGCCGAGCCAATGTAACCTGCCCCACCGGTAACAAAGATATTCATAGTTTCTCCAATGGGAAAATTATATCGTACTCTCTGCTGCTTGACGGGCACGCCCGTTACGCATTATACTCACGCCGTCCGGGGTGTAGCGCAGCTGGTAGCGCACCGCGTTTGGGACGCGGGGGTCGGCGGTTCGAATCCGCCCACCCCGACTGACCGCCGAGACCATCCTGGTTCTCGGCGGTTATGTTTCCGCATGAAACAGATATACTGAACCACGTATACTCAGGCATCATATGCTACAATAGCAAAAAGGAATTCAGTTATGGCTCAGTAAGAAATTGGATGGCGTCATCGAAGCCGTCCGCTATACACCAGGCGGCAAAATTGCCGTTGTCCGCGCATATGAACGCCATGGTGCAGTGTGGTCCGATCATGTTTTGCTTGAACGCAAGGAACTCTCCGAACAGCTCAAGCAGGGCAAACGTTTCGTGGTCGGGGAACGGAAAATCTATCTTGGCAGCGTTTTTGAAACCGGTACGGCAGTGCACGAAGTAGAAGGCAATATCGTCACCGAAGGGCAGACAAGTGCGCGCGATCTCCTGGCCGGAGTTCCGGTTTTCTAGCCGCTTTTCCTGGAAGGCTTTCCCATGAAAATCATTGACCAAACCCCTTTCTATAACAACGAGACCGGCGAAATCAGTTTCCTCGACCGCGGCAAGGCGATCATGAAATTCGGTACCGGTTGGATTAAAGAAGTTGAGGCGCAGAAAGAGGTCATCGCCGTGCTTGGAAAGGTGCTGGATAAAAATTACACCCTCCTGCGCAATGTTACACCTCCCGGTCTGGAAGCCAGTTTCCCTTTCATCTTAGTCGGACCGACCGGGGTGTTTGTCATGTACGTCACACCGCTGACCGGCATGTTCCGCGCCAAAGGCGACCAATGGGGCACCATTTCCGGGAACACTTTCAAGAATGAAAAACCCAACCTGCTGACGCGTACCGAACGCATGGCACGTGCCATCCAGGTATTTCTACAACGCCAGGGCTATTCGGAGATAACCAGTGGTAGAAGCCATCCTGCTTTGCTCCGACCCGTCCGTCCATGTGGACAGCATTCGGCCTATCATCCGTGTGGTCATGCGCGACGCATTGGAACGCTTTGCCATCTCCATCACGCAGGCGCGCGTTGTGCTCAGCCCTGAATCCGTCCAGAGATGTTATCAGCGCGTATCCTAACCCCACCCAAACCGGCTCCACCCCAACCAGTCGAGATCCCTGCAGCGGCCGTTCCAGAAACACCCGCTTCCACACCGGCGGAAGATCCATTCGTTCCGGCATTTGCTTTACCTGAATCACAGGCCCCGGCATTGAGCAGACGAATCATCCGCCGCTCCCCATCGCTGGAACGGCACGACTTCAACGCCCCGCGTCCCGCCGAGGAAGGGGCTGAGCAAAAAGCAGTGGGCGTTATTGATCGCCATGTTCGTCATCTGGTGTCTTCTGATCATTGGTTTCATATTCCTGGTCATCAAAGAGCAGTCGTCCTTTCTTTTGAGCCTATTGCCTTGAACCCCCCGTTTCTTTCCATTGTCATCCCAGCTCACAACGAAGAAACCCGCCTGCCCCGCGCCTTGGGGCAGGCCTTTGCGTTTCTGGAAAACCAGAACTATGCCTCCGAAGTGGTTGTGGTCGAAAATGCCAGCAGTGACCGCACCCTGGAAGTGGCGCAGAAGTTCACCCGCACCTTACCCGGCCTGCGCGTCCTGCACGAAGATCAGCCGGGCAAAGGCCGCGCCATCCGCCGCGGCGATGCTGGAGGCACGCGGCGAGTATCGTTTCTTCGCCGATGCTGATTTTTCCATGCCGGTGGAGGAGATCAACCGCTTCCTGCCGCCTGCCTGCAATTGCGACATTGCCATTGCCTCGCGCGAAGCCCCCGGCTGCCATCCGTTACAACGAACCTCCCTTTCGCCATTTGACCGGGCGCGTGTTCAACTTCTGATCCGCATGCTCGTCCTGCCAGGATTGCAGGATACCCAATGCGGATTCAAGTGTTTCCGCGCCGCCGTCGCTGAAGACATCTTTCGCTTCCAAACCCTGACCGGCTGGTCCTTTGATGTGGAATTGCTTGCCATCGCCCGCCGGCGCGGCTACACCATCACCGAGATCGGCATCCCCTGGTATTTCAACCCGGACAGCAAGGTCAACATCCTGCGCGATTCTGGCCGCATGTTCTTCGACCTGCTGACCATCCGCCGCAACGCCCGGCGAGGCGTTTATGACGCGTAATGGCAGTCTGTACCCATTCCCTACCCTTGAATTTGAACGGAATTTATGGAATGACGGCTTCACCCGCATCGCCGGGATAGACGAAGCCGGGCGCGGCGCCTGGGCCGGACCGGTGGCTGCAGCCGCCGTCATCCTGCCAGCCAACCCGTCTCTCACGCTCAGCCTTGAACCGGGTGCGCGATTCCAAGCTAATGACCCCATTGGCCCGTGAGACCTGGGCCCCGCGTATCAAAGAATCCGCACTGGGCTGGGGGGTGGGATTTGCTTCGGCAGAGGAGATTGACACGCTGGGTATCGTCCCGGCCACGAAGCTGGCAGCCACGCGGGCGCTCGAAGACCTGTCCCCCTGATTATTTTGCTCACCGATTACCTGATTTTCCGTGAAATTGACCTGCCCCAGACTGCCCTGGTCAAAGGCGACCAGCGTTCGCTCAGCGTGGCGGCGGCTTCCGTGCTGGCCAAGACCGCCCGGGATGCTTTGATGCGCGAATTGGATGGTCAATATCCCGGCTACGGATTTGCCCGTCATAAAGGCTACGGGACGCGCCTTCATCAGGAGGCGATAAAGAAGCTGGGGGATGTGAAATCCACCGGAAGTCGTTTTCCATTCCTTAAGGGAGGTTGAGCGAGATTTATCCCGATTTCGTCAACTTATCCTCCCATCTATTATTCTCAAGTTGCAGAGTGCAACGAAATTACTTGAACCACAATCCTAGTACTTTCGAGCTATTCGATGGAGGAAAGTACATGGGTTCTTAAAGAGGAGTAAAATGATGAGATCACGAAATTCATTTATCTTCGTGATCTCTCAATGGATAATGGTGGGAAGGTACAACCGCTAGGTGATTTTCTCAAATCTCTCACCCGGTGTGCTGCAAACCGGGCATTTACCTTCCATCGGGCCTTCGTGGGTATAGCCGCAAATCGGGCAAACATAATAAGTCGTTTCCGGGGCATCCTTGCCTTTGCCCAGAATTTCGCGTGCTCTGCGGTAGAGTGCTTCGTGAATTTTCTCGACTTCCAGAGCCTAACCGAATGATCTTGCGGCGCGTTTATCGCCCTCTGCAATTGGCTTCAGCCAGCATGGTCGGGTACATCGAGACAACCTCATAATTCTCACCGGCAATGGCCACTTCCAGGTTCTCTGCCGTGGACTTGACTCCATCCATGGCTCTCAGGTGGTTGTGGGCATGGACGGTCTCAGCCGCAGCCGCAGCCCGGAACAATTTGGCGATCTGGGGAAAGCCTTCCTGATCCGCTTTTTTGGCAAAAGCCAGGTATTTTCGGTTGGCCTGTGATTCCCCGGCAAATGCAGTCTTCAGGTTATCAATGGATTTCGACATGGGTTTCTCCTTTTTATAATTATTGACTGGTCTATTGTATTTCCTTATTATACCCAATTGTCGCCGTGTCAGGTGATTGACGCATGTTCCAAGAACAGGTATGATAAAAAAGCCTCAGGTCGGCTGGACGGTCGCGGTTCTGCGCTTTGGCGCAGGGTCGAGGAAAGTCCGCACTCCACAGAGCACGGCACCGGGGAAACCCCGGGGCGAGGTAACTTGCCGGATAGGGCCACAGAAACAGACAGCCGCTGCAAGGCGGTCATGGTGAAAAGGCGGTGTAAGAGACCACCGGCGTCTGCAGTAATGCAGGCGGCCAGGTAACCCCCGCCGGGAGCAAGGCCAAGCAGGGACGAGACGCTGCTCGCGTCGTTTGAGTTCCGGGTAGGCTGCACAGAGAGATGACCGTCCAGGTAGAGCGTCGGGAAGAAACTCTTCGGAGCGTAAACCGACATTCCTCCGCCGGACAAAATGCGGCTTATAGGCCGGCCTGAGGAACTATTTCAAAATGAAACCATGTACTCATCAGAGGATTGAAATGAGGGACGCTGATAAAATTATCCTGTACGGCACCACTTGGTGTGGTGGAAGCCGTCGCTGCCGGCTGCTGCTGGACCGCTATAGCATCCCCTATCAATGGGTTGATATCGACCAAGATGAACAAGCAGGAAAGCTTGTCGAAAGCTTGAACCGGGGCTCTCGCAGCGTCCCAACGGTTGTCTGGCCGGATGGCTCGAAGTTGACCGAACCAACCGAAGAAGAGTTGGCGAAAAAACTGGGTGTGAGTTTATAAGAAACCTTTTTAGAACACCCGTTACTTGGACACTTTAAAATAGAATCAATAAAACAGCCCGGAGATCTTCCTCCGGGCCGTTTTATTCTGATGAGAACTCAGGCAGTGCGCTTTTTCCCCAACAACGACAGCAAGACTCGCCCAATTACCGCCAGAAATACAACCAGGGAAATCAAACCCGCAATCAGCATTGCGATGAGGTGCCAGTTGGCAATGCGGTCCACAAAGGCCGCCTGAGTCCCCGTTTGAAGGCGGTGGGCAACTCCATGGACAAATTCTTTGCGCGGCTTGATTGGTCTGAGTACTCCTGATAGCCGGTTTTCCAGGGAAACTGATTTTCTCCATGGATGCATCGGCAAATTGTTTCATTTTCGTATTCATGATACACTCCTGCAAAATAAACGCTCAGTCCAACCGACCCGTGTTCGGCTACCTGGTTCAATCCTTCCAAATCAGAACCTTCCAGTTCATCTCGTAAGCGCCAATAAGGTGCGATGATAAAGGCTCTTTACTGCGCCTTCGCTGCGACCCATAGTCTCGCCAATTTCGGCATTCGACATGTGCTCAACAAATTTCAAAATGAGCAAATGTTGTCGTTCCGAGGGCAAGTGGCGGATGAGCCGCAGGAGCGCATCCCGCTCCTGGGTCTGCATCAGGGCCACTTCGGGCGGCTCACCTTTGTAGTGAATGGTCGGAGCGTCGGAGAGCGGGATTTCCTGGTGGCGGCTGCGGTCGCGGTGCCAGTTGGCAACCAGGTTATGCGCAATCCGGTATAACCAGGCCGAGAACGGCACACCGCGATCGGTATAAGTATGGATGTGATGCAAGGCACGGTAAAAAACACGCGCAGTCAGGTCTTCGGCATCATGAACATTGCCTGTACGATAGTAGACGTAGTTGAAAATACGCTCTACGTACTTCTCGTACAGAACACCAAAGGCCTCCAGGTCGCCTTGCGAAGCACGTAGTAAGGTTTCCTGTTCTTCAGACTCCGGCACTTGACTCACCTTACCGGAAGGGTCTGCAATATAATAACCCCACCGGGTTTCGGAAGTTTCAGACCGAGTATATCATGTTATAATTTTCTCTCTTGGGACGTGTCCCTGTTCTCAGAAGGACTAAGTCCCCGCCTTTGGGAAAGTCCCGTCTTTGGGGAAAGTCCCCGCTCTTTGGGGATGACAGGCTTCGACGGAAGAGGCTGGTCCCGGAATGCGAGCCGAGAGGCGCCGACCTCGTAAACTCAGCGCAAACAATCAAGTGCCAACCGCACTTCCTACGCCGCTATGCCCCTCGCTGCGTAAGCAGTAGAGAGTAAACGGCCGGTCTCCTAGCGAGGCCGCGTCCACCCGTCCCGTACTCCACCCGGTGAAGGGACTGGGCGTCACAATGGTGGAGTGCCGCGCACGACGCCGCTAACTGCGCGAAAGAGGGCCTTCGGGCCCGAGCGGCTGGCCGCAGGTCAATTTTGCCGGCTGGGTGACCTGTGGCGACAGCCTCAACCGGCTACGCTCGTAGATTTTCGAGGGTCGAGTCTTTCGGACGCGGGTTCGATTCCCGCCATCTCCACTCACAAACACGCCTTTTCATGGGCGTGCTTTTGTATTTCGGACGGGGTCCCCACAGGGGATAATATTAATTCCCGCCATCTCCACTAGCGCGCCTTTTCATAGGTGCGATTTTCATTTCGGACGGGTCCACAAGGGATAATATTCATTCCCGCCATCTCCACTAGCGCGCATTTTCATGGGTGCGCTTTATTTCGGACAGGTCCCTATAAGGGGATGGTATTCGATTCCGCCATCTCCACCTTCGAACAGGTCAACAATGAAACAAGGCTGTCTATGAGTATTAATATTTTTCCAAGACTTTTCAGTATAATAATTTCATCTCGTGGATAATTAATCCAATTAGCTATGATGGATATGTAATTATCAAAGGACGGATGCTGTGAAATTTCGACCGTATTTTCCGTTCCTGGCTTTGGTCATGCTGGTCCATGACCGTCGGTTTGACATGTGCAACTCCCACATTAGTTACGCCAACTGCAATCCCCCAGCCAACCACCCAGCCACCAACCTTCCCTCCACCTCCTACCCAGGCGCCCACCATTCCCGCCGCGTCCCATTTCCGCACCAACTGACACCCCCGCACCAGCTGAAGCACCTTTATACTTCGCCGATGATTTCAGTGGTGACCTCAGCAATTGGACATATTATGTCAATTAGCAGGTTGACGAGAACAAGCTGACTATTTCCACGGATCAGGGAGGTATCGTCACCCGTTTGGATGATGTCAACCTGGCTGTGTATTTTTACTATGACCCTCATGTCTACAACGACGTGATCCTTGACCTTATGTATAAGAATCAAGGAAGGAACTCAAATAACGTCAACATCGTCTGCCGTTATTCAGATGCCGGGTGGTATGAGTTCACTGTTCAAAATGATGGCTTATATCAGATTTGGGTTCATACGGATAAGTATCACCTTCTCGCCAACGGTGGTTCCACTGCAATTAAAACGGGACAGGCTTCTAACGAAGTCACTGCTTCTTGCGCGGGAAATAAACTGTACCTCCTTATCAACGGAGTTGAGACGCGCACGATCACCGATTCTCAATATTTCCTGGGTGAAGGGCAGGTCGGCTTCGGTGTAAATATCTCGACACTCAACCCGGTTACTCCGGTAATTGTGAGTTTTGATTCCTTTACCATCGCCCAACCGTAGGACAAATCTTCCCCATTATCAGGCGAGACTTCCAAAATCACGAAGATTTAGGAAGTCTCTTTATGTTTTTTCTACAGATGTTAACGTTTTTCTTGCACCCTTGCGGTATCCTATTCCCATCAGAAATTATAATGCGCATTCTTGCGCATCTGACATCTTGCTAAGGAGCATCACTATGGGAAAAATCATTGGAATTGACCTGGGAACCACCAACAGCGTGGTGGCCGTCATGGAAGGCGGCCAGCCAACCGTCATCACCACCGCAGAAGGCGGACGGTTGTGCCCGTCGGTGGTATCGTTCAATAAGAACAACGAGCGCATGGTCGGACAGACCGCCAAACGGCAGGCTGTCATCAATTCGGAAAATACGATTTACTCCATCAAACGCTTCATGGGACGCCGCTTCGACGAAGTGGAGACCGAGCGCAAGATGGTGCCTTATGCAGTTGTTGCCGGACCTTCGGACGAAGCGCGCGTGAAGATCCCGGTCACAAACCGCGAATATAGTCCGCAGGAAATTTCAGCCATGATCCTGGCCAAACTCAAATCGGACGCTGAAGCCTATCTCGGCCAGACCGTGACCGAGGCCGTCATCACCGTCCCGGCCTACTTCAACGACAGCCAGCGCCAGGCCACCAAGGACGCCGGCAAGATTGCCGGTCTGGACGTGAAACGCATCATCAACGAACCGACCGCCTCGGCCCTGGCCTATGGCCTGGACAAGAAAAAGAACGAAACCATCCTGGTCTTCGACCTGGGCGGCGGTACCTTTGACGTGTCCATCCTGGATGTGGGCGAGGGCGTCATCGAGGTCAAATCCACCAACGGCGATACCCACCTGGGCGGCGATGACTGGGATCAGCGCGTCGTCAACTGGGCGGCGGATGAGTTCAAGAAACAGGAAGGCATTGACCTGCGCAATGACCGCCAGGCTCTCCAACGCCTGCGCGAAGCCGCTGAAAAAGCCAAGATCGAACTCTCCAGCATGATGGAGACCGAGATCAACCTGCCCTACATCACCGCCGATGCCAATGGACCCAAGCACCTGGTGCTCAAACTGACCCGCGCCAAATTCGAGCAGATGACCGAAGACCTGCTCAACCGCTGCCGCAACCCGTTTGAATCCGCCCTGAAGGATGCCAGCCTGAAAGCCTCCGACCTGAACGAAGTCGTCCTCGTCGGCGGTTCCACCCGCATGCCGATGGTGCAGGATCTGGTCCGCAAACTGACAGATGGCAAAGAGCCCAACAAAGGCGTCAACCCCGATGAAGTCGTGGCCGTTGGCGCAGCCATCCAGGCCGGCGTGCTGGGCGGCGAAGTCAAGGATATTCTCCTGCTCGACGTGACCCCGCTTTCGCTGGGCGTGGAAACCCTGGGCAGCGTGATGACCAAAATGATCGAACGCAACACCACCATCCCGGTGCGCAAGACCGAGACCTACTCCACCGCCGCCGACAGCCAGACCGCTGTGGACATCCACATCCTGCAAGGCGAGCGCCCGATGGCTAGCGATAACATGTCCCTCGGCCGCTTCCGCCTGGATGGCATCCCGCCCGCGCCGCGCGGCATCCCGCAGGTTGAAGTCACCTTCGATATTGACGCCAACGGCATCCTCAACGTGACCGCCAAAGACAAAGCCACCGGCAAAGAGCAGAAGATCACCGTGACCGCCTCCACCAACCTGAACAAGGATGAGATTGCCCGCAAGGTCGAAGAGGCAAAGCGCTACGAGACTGAAGACAAGAAACGCCGCGAGATCATTGACGCCCGCAACACCGCCGACAATCTGGTCTACCAGACAGAAAAGGCTCTGCGCGATCTGGGCGAGAAAGTTTCCTCCGAAGAACGCGGCAAGATCGAAGGCAAGATCAACGATCTCAAGCAGGCCTCTCAAACCGACGATATGAGCCGCATCAAGAAAGCCACTGATGAACTTCAAAACATGTTCTACGCCCTCAGCCAGCAGATGTATGCCCAGCCAGGGCAGACCCCACCTGAGGGCGAGCCGCAAGCTGGAGGTCCACAAACGCCTCCACAGAACAATGATGGCGATGTGATTGATGGCGAAGTCCGTGACGCCTGATAGAATATTCTCAAACCGGGCGACCAAATGGTCGCCCGGTTTGTTATTTTCTTCTCATAATTGATTCTCTGTAAAGCAGTATAATCGCCCCCATGCGTAAACGAACCACACGAACTATAAAATCCTCGTCGGCCTGGCGGTTTTGGTCGTGATCGCCGTGGCTTTGTCTTTCGTCCCAAGAATCCATGCTGCAATCGCCTGGCGGGTGGAAGATCTGCAAACAGAAATCTACTACTTCTTCAATCCACCGGGAAAAGTCGTCTTCGTTCCCACCGGGCAGTCCCTAGCCACCGTTACACCCCGGCCCGATCTACATCACCATCCACTCCGCGTTACGACCAGCTCGAATTCTCCCCAACCATCACCTCCACACCCATCCCGCAGACGGTCATCCTGGACGGCGTCACCTTCGTAGATCAAATGCACCGCTGGAATTATTGCGGCCCGGCCAACCTGACCATGGCACTCAATTATGTGGGCTGGACCGGCGACCCGCGACCAGGTCGGGGCTTCTATCAAGCCCGGCGTGGACGATCCCAGCCTGGATGCCATCCAGCGCTCCCAAACCGACGTCAACGTGATGCCCTACGAGATGGTGGATTTTGTTAACGATAAAACCCCCTACCGCGCCCTCTTCCGCTACGGCGGCACGGTTGACCTGCTAAAAAGCCTGATCGCGGCCGGATTCCCGGTTATCGCCGAGAAGGGCATCTACCAGGCACTACCGCCCGATAATACCATGCAGTGGGCTGGTCACTACGCCTTCACCACTGGTTACGATGACAGCCAGCAGGAATTCGTCTGGCAGGATTCCTACACGCCCAATGAAAAAATCCCCTACGAACAGCAAGGTAAAAACGTAAGAGTGAGTTACGAAGAATATCTCCAGAACTGGCGCGCCTTCAACTATGTCTTCATCGTGGTTTACCAGCCGGAGCGCGAGGCGGAACTCTATCAGGTGCTTGGGAACTGGGCCGACGAATCCTGGGCCGCCCAAAACGCCCTGGACACCGCTGAACAGGAGACCTCGACCCTGACTGGTATTGACGAGTTCTTCGCCTGGTTCAACAAAGGCACCAGTTACGGTCTGCTGACCGACTACGGTCAGGGCGCGCTGGCATACGACCAAGCTTTTGCCCTCTATAATGCGCTGCCTGAAAAAGACCGCCCCTACCGCGTAATGTGGTACCAGACCGGCCCCTACAAAGCCTACTACTACACCAGCCGCTACCAGGATGTTGTCAATCGTGCGAATACGACCGAGTTGACCCTTTTCTCGCATCGAGTTCTTGAAGAAACCCTCTATTGGCGCGCCCTGGCCGAAGCCAGCCTTGGTCTATACGATGCCGCCTACGACGACATGCGCCAGGCCGTCCATTACCATCCCGGGTTCCAACCCGCTCTGGATATGCTGGCGCAATGGGGCATTTCTCCTTAATATGAAACTTCTTCATTTTGCCGACGCACACATAGATATGGCCAACTATGGCCGCCACGACCCCGAAACGGGCCTGCCGCTGCGGGTGCTGGATTTCCTCAAATCCCTCGACACCATCATCGAGGCCGCGATCGTCGAAAAAGTGGACCTGGTCATCTTTGCCGGGGACGCCTACCGGGACCGCTCTCCGGCTCCCACTTTCCAGCGTGAATGGGGTAAACGCATCATCCGTCTCTCGAAGGCAGGCATCCGCACCCTGCTGCTGGTCGGCAACCACGACCTTTCCCCCGCCCTGGGTCGCGCCAACTCCATCCAGGAATTCGAGACACTCGATATTCCCCATGTTACGGTGCTGGACAAACCTCAATTCCTCTCCGCAGACGAACTTGGCCTGCCCGCCCAGGTGATCGCCATCCCGTGGGTCTCGCGCTCCGGGCTGATGGCCGCCACGGATGCCGGCCGCGGAGGATGTGTTCACGAACATCGAGGAGCGGCTCACCGAACTCGTCAACATGTGGCTGGAAAAAGCGGACCCGGTCCTGCCCGTCATCTTAACTGCCCATGCATCCGTCCAGGGGGCAAAATACGGCTCGGAGCGGACCGTCATGCTGGGCGCGGACCTGGTTCTCCCCGGCTCGCTTGTGCGGGACTCGCGGCTGGATTACGTGGCTCTTGGTCACATCCACAAACCGCAGGACCTCAACGAGAACGCCCATCCCCCGGTCATTTATCCCGGCTCCATCGAGCGCGTAGATTTTGGCGAGGCGGATGATGACAAGTTCTTCGTCATTGCTGATGTAACGCGTGGCAAGAGCAGGGTCCAGTGGCGCAAGCTGGAGAATATTCGTCCGTTCATTGACCGGCACGTCACGCTCGAGTCTGACTGAAAATGTGACCGAGACGCTCATGTCCGCCTTGCCGGCGGCGGGAGTATTGGACGGAGCCATCGTCCGCCTGACGGTGGACTACATCCGCGAGTGGGACACTTTGATTGATGAGCCAGCCTTGCGTCGTTATGCCGAAGCTGCGTTTGAGTTCCATCTCATCAAACACCCCAAGATCGAAGCCCGCATCCGCCTGCCTGCCAACCAGACGGTGAGCAGTTTAAGCCCGCTGGAACTGCTCGACCAGTACTGGCGCGCCAGTCACGCCGAAGACAATGAGGCAGACACTCTGCAAAAAATGGCAAAAGAAATCATCGAAGAGGAATAGGGTCGGATATCACCCCCGAAGGGGGTATCATCCCCGGAGGGGACACAACCCGTTGAAATCATGCGCTGGATTTATATTTCCCCCCACTTTGACGATGCCGTGCTTTCCTGCGGCGGCTTGATCTGGGAACAGACTCAAAAAGGATTCCCTGTTGAAATCTGGACGGTCTTGTGCCGGCGATGCGCCGCCTGGACCGCTTTCGCTGTTTGCTGTGCTTGTCACCAGCAATGGGGTATCGAATCTGCCGAAGATGTGGTCCCGGCGCGCCGCATCGAAAATCAGGAGGCTGCAGCGCTTGTTGGGGCGGAGACCGTGAACTTCAGCATCCCCGATTGCATCTACCGTCGCTCCCCCACCGGGGAAGTTGCTTTACCCTGAAGATGTATTTGTCCTCCATCCATCCAATCGAAAAGGATCTGGATGCGGACATCTCGCTGTCGCTCTGACCTCTGAACTGCAACCAGGACGATAAGATCGTCAGCCCGCTGGCAATCGGCGGTCATCTGGACCATGTTCTGACACGTCTCGCCGCTGAACGCCTGGATTGTCTCTTTCTGGTACTATGCTGACATTCCGTATCTTATCGACCACCCGGAAATGCTGGTCCCTGCAACCAAAGGGCTGCAGGATACGCTTTATCCGATCTCCGAAAAAGGATTGGAGGTCTGGCAAAGTGGAATCGCCGCATATGCCACCCAAATTCTAATGCTCTTCGAGACCAGAGAAAAGATGCGGGAGGCAATCCGCGTCTACCAGGAGAATCAGCGTGGTGTCCGGTTGTGGCATGCCTCGTAGTCTTGGAACTATCAAGAGCGATTGAATGGAACCATTTTCCACGCATTCGTGAGGGATGAATGCTTCTCCCAGTCCAAAACTTGCATCGCTTTTCGTATGGAGCAGTGCAAATGACCAACCTGCTTTACGGGTGGGTTATTCCTTATTTATTCGGAATATACATCTTTAAGCACACCTGCTCTCCCGGAAGGCCACCGGGATAACAACCCTGGGGGATAAATAACAGGCTGAGCGGAAAAAGAATACCATTTACACAAAGAAACCCACTTTCTTGGAAAAGTCTCTGATTCACCACCCATAATCGCTTGCTTTTCAAATGAAATCAAGTATAATATTGCCGGGTAGGGAATCCTACACAAAGCTGCATCTCTGTTTCAGAGATGCTTGTATTTTCTCAGGATGAATAAGATGCCACCGACATTCTTGACCAAAGAAGGCTATCAAAAACTAGCCGACGAGCTTGAATATCTGCGCACCACCAAGCGGTTGGAAGTTGCCAACCGTCTCCATGAGGCCATGGAAGGTGGCGAGCTGATCGAGAATGCCGAATATGAAGCTGCCAAAAACGAGCAGGCCTTCGTTGAGGGTCGCATCCAGGAATTGGAAATGATCCTGGCCTCGGCTCGTGTTATTGACGAAAAAGGAAAGAAAGAAAAAGGGGATCTGGTGCAGGTTGGTTCAACTCGTCACAATTAAAGAAGTGGCAGCAGCTCGGAGAAATATTCCATCGTCGGCGCGGCGGAAGCCAACCCGCACGAGGGAAAGATCTCGAACGAGTCTC
>CAVXCK010000005.1:0-243543 GCA_963760315.1 uncultured Chloroflexia bacterium | reverse complement strand
GAAGAAACTGTTTCCGATAATACTCTCATGGTCAATAATGGCTCCTGTATTCACAATCGTATTTTCTCCTACGGTCGCCTTTGCACAAACAATTGCACCTAAACATATCTGACTACCGTTCCCGATCACACAGTCCTTTTCCACCAATGCTAAGGGATGAATTATGGCTGGTACTTGTCCGCCCAGATCAAACACGGTCCTATATACCTCTGCCCTTTCCCGGTTGTCTCCCAACGCGAGAGCGAAAAGCCTAAATCCTCTTGCAATGTATTCCGGAAGGTCGTCAAAACTTCCTATTATCTTCGCGCCAGAAATTTTTTCCCCTAATGACTCCTTTGTTTTGTCCAGCAAACCGCAAATCCTAAATTTTCGCTCAGCCAAAATTATGCCGGATACGACGCGAGCATGTCCTCCGCAACCAACGATAATGATCTCGTCATTCACTCCAGACTATGTCCTCCTCTGTAAGTATGTGATCTTGATCTAGATTGCGGGCAAGCTTTTTTCCGAGACTCGTCGCGTAGTCTTTTGGGCTAAGACCTGTCGCCGGTCTTTTGAAGGCAATATCACGCGCCCCTAAGGTATGACCGCATTCAAGGTCACGAGTCAATCCTTAGACTCCTCCTCATTCCTAACCGATTCTGGCTTTCGCTTCTGGTAGGAGTTTTTTCTTCAGAACCAAGCATTACTTCGACTTCTCTTATTGCGTTGACCATGAGTCGAAATTCATCAGGAGTCGCAGATGTGGCATGATCCGGTCCCTTCATTTGTTTATCCAGCGTAAAGTGTTTCTCGATTAAAACAGCCCCCAAAGCTATAGCTATACAGGGCGATAGAATTCAACCGTATGGTCAGAGTATCCCACAAGAAGTTTATAACGATCTCTGAGCAGCTTGACTACTTTCAAATTGGCTTCTTTTAAGGGTGTTGGATAATTTGTAGTGCATTGAAGCAAGATAAGATCCTGATTATTGTTTTTGTAAATAATCTCAACCGCAGCGTCAATTTCGGGGAGCGTGGACATGCCTGTTGATAAGAGAATTGGCTTCTGTTTCCTCGCGACATATTCCAGTATTGGAGGTTCCACAAGGTGCATAGAGGCCAGCTTAAAGGCAGGGGCCCCCATGCTATCCAAAAGGTCCACATCATCGAAGTCATAGGGAGTTGACAGAAATATTATGCCCAGATGATTGCACACCTCGACAAGTTCTTGATATGCGCTTATGGGGAGTTCGAGCTTCTTCAGCATATGAAACTGCGATTCTTTCGGCTCAGTCACCAACTTTTGATACTGTGCCTTTTCGGCTGTTTTGGTTACCACCGATTCCGCCTTGAACGTCTGAAATTTAATAGCATCAGCGCCGCATTTCTTTGCCTGGCGGATAAGCTCTCTGGCAAGTTCGACACTCCCATTATGATTGACTCCGGCCTCGGCAATTACAAAAGCTGGATTACCATAACCCAACACTTGCTTGCCTATTCTAATTGTGTCTCTAAAGGAACTTATAACTTAACCCCCAACCAGTTAAGGTCTTCGCATGATAACCGGAGAAACCTCCAACAAAACAGGACGGCCTATCCAAGCTTGGCCTTCGACTCCAATTCTAACCATCTCTCCTTTCATAGCTCCAGTTATATGGGATACCGTTTGAATCCGAGTCCACTCTATACTCGTCCGGTTTAGTGTAGTTATATCGTTCTGTAGGGATGTTTTAATCGAGATGGCTTGCTTCGTTCAAATGCAAAGCCTCTATGGTCAGGTCTTGTTTTTTGCACAGGCACGGTGTCACCTGTCAATCCCGTGCAATACCCTCGTTTAGTCTTCCGCTTGCTTGTTCGCCTTGCCGACAACGGCATCAAGCCCTATTCGACCAAGGAAAGGGGCTTCATACTGAAATCCTAAACTCCGGGCACCAGGTTGGCGGAGGGTTTGTCCTGGAGGCTCACTCGCCTCCAAATCTTCCTGCCTGGTCTCCCTGCCGTTCTCGATTTTGGCATCCTCCCGCCTGGTCCCGCTGTTCTTTTCGATTCTGCCCTGGATTCTCTTTGTATCTCCGTTGTACTCAATTTTATACTTGTTGGCCTTGACGGCACGATTTGTGTCCGTCTTAAGCTCTCCCTGGGCATCAATTGCACGGCTGACAGAGTCCAGTTCATCTGGCTGATCCGGCGATGCTCCCCCCGCGTCATAGATCGTTTCGCCTGAGGGGAGGTTGGGGAGGGAGGGGAGACGATCATACATCTGTTTGTAATACTGGGCGAAACAGGGGGTGGAGAACAGGCAGAATAGCAGCAGAGAGCAGAGGGTGAGCATGGAGCAACAGGAGCAGCATGGAGCACGGAGCAAGAGGAGCAGCATGGAGCGAGGGCGGGGAAGCAATGAGCAAAGAGCATGGAGCAGAGAGCGACACAAGCGACGTGCGCAGTGTTGAGTGCTGAGTTTTGAGTTTTGAGTTATCATTTTTAACCTACGGCGTAAGGAGCAGCATGGAGCAGAGAGCATGGAGCGAAAGGGAAGCAATGAGCAGAGAGCAGAGGGCGAAGGGCGAAGTGTTGAGTTATCCTTAAAAACAGTGTTGAGTTTTGAGTTAAACATGAATGCTCCCTTCGGTGCGTCACTTGTTGGCGGTCGGCTCTATGAGGCCGAGACGGATCATCCTCTGGGCAAGTGCGTAGATGTCCTTTTTGTCTCCTTCCTTGCGGATCCCCACTGCCACCACAAGAACGATAACGGTCGTGGCCTCTACCCGGTAAAGAATTCTATATCGTTGCCCTGCGGTACGCACACAGCGGTATCCCCGCAGCTCGCCATGCAGTTCTTTCCCCTGTTTCTCAGGATCCTGGCTCAACTGGTCGATCCTTTTTTGAATGAGCTCATTGACGCGTCTGTTTCTCACGCCTCTGATCGTTTCAAGGGCCGTAGGCGTGATCCGGATTGCGTAGGTCAAGCCTGGAGTTCTTTTTTCGCGCTTTCCCACGGAATCGTTTTGCCCTCCTGGGCTTCCTTGATGCTCTGGCGCAAGGGCTTCATCAGCTCTTCATCCCCCATGATCTCAATGGTTTCATAAAGGGCCTCAAAAAACTCCCATGACATTATCGCCAAGACCGGCTTTCCCCTCCTGGTGACAGCTACGGTCGGATCTTCCCCCTGCGTTTCCAGTTCTTCGGGCAGCGACGTCAATTTCTTTCTTGCCTCTATCATAGGTATTGTCTGCATGGTCCACCTCGTTTATAAGGTACTGCTACCAGTACATTGTAGCGTACGTATGAGAGGAAGTCAAGGCGGAGGAAGCAAGCAGCAAAGAGCATGGAGCATGGAGCGAAAAGGCAGCAAGGAGCAAGGAGCATGGAGCGGAAAGGCAGCATGGAGCATGGAGCATGGAGCGCGGAGCATAGAGTTAAAGACATATCGGCATAGAGCAGAAACTCGAGAGAAGGGGGATGAGTTTTGGAGCTCTGAGTTCCGAGTTCTGGATCAACACAGTGTTGAGTTTTGAGTTATTCACGCAAGGGTTTTTAGCGTAGGGGTGTACGAAAGTGTACGAAAGTGTACGTTTTTAAAGCACACTACCTTTTGGGGCCGCTTGCCAAATTTTCTCTCAATCGACTTTCCCTGTCAAAGTGACAACCAGGGCAGTTTTGTTAACCCTTCCGGCCGTTCGTTACTCTATGCCCTTTGCTCTATGCTCCATGCTGCCTTTATCGCTCCGTGCTCCCTGCTCCATGCTGCGGCCTTTTCGTTCAATGTTCGATGTTCAACGTTCAACGTTAAAACCCCATCTTTTCCGAACCTTGAACCTTGAACCTTGAACCTTGAACATTGGTATAGAGTTCCGTCACCTTTCTCTTCGCTTCCTGGTTTGCCGGGGAGAGCTTTAGGGCCTTTTCGTAAGAGAGGCGCGCTTCGGTCCGGCGACCCAGCTTTTCATAGACACCGCCAAGAGCGAGCCTATAGTCGGCCACGTTGGGCCGCAGAGTGACTAAAGAGGACAGCCCCCGTTGAGCCGGATCGAGCCTATTCTGAAAAACATCGATCTCGGCGCGCATAAAGCCAAAATCCGGGTTCGGGTACTTATTCAGCTCCGAAGAGATCGTCTGGATACGGGCAGAAGAGAGATTTGCGGGAAAGAATAAGTTTCTCCACGTAGAAATCGCCTCCACACGCTCGCCGAGGGAAAAGCACAGGGCCAGCTTCTTGAAGGCGAAGGGCCAGTCGGCGGGGGGCTGGAGGGCGATCCGCTTCACCCAGAAGACGGCAGCGGGGGTATTGCCCTTCTCGGCCATGATCGTAGCCAGTGCCAGGCAGAGGCGCGGGTCCTGCCAGAAAGACTCGTCCAGGTTGAAGCTGAGGGCAAGATCGACCTGCGCAAGGTTGCGGAACAAAACCCTCCTGCCGGCCGGTACGGCCGGCAGGGCCTCGAACAGAGAAAGACCTGCGTCAAAATAGGTTGCAGGCCGGGTGGGATTTAGAGAAACGGCCCTCTCGAGCTCAGCCAGTCCTTCGTCGATGCCGCCCCGCTTCATCTTGAGCATGCCCGCCAGGACCAGGTTCTCGGGATCGGCGAGGCTAAGAGACGTCGCCGCGCTTGTCCATTTGTCAGCGCCCGGATCACCCTGTAATATCATGCATCTGGAGATAAGAGTCCTATGATCGGAGGACAAAGGATCGAGCATCGCGAGCCGCCGCAGTGTCGGCAAAGCCTCACGGCCGTAGGTACTCGGGGCCGGTGCCGCCCAGAGAGAGCTTGCATCCGTGGGGACGACAAACTGGCCGACCAGCCTGACGGCCGAAAGGTAGACCAACGGCAGCAAAAGCAAAGAAAAGAGGACAGCAGGGAGCATAGAGCATAGAGCAGAGAGCATGGAGCGGAGAGCATGGAGCGGAGAGCAGAGAGCATGGAGCATGCTGCCCTTCACTCTCTGCTCTTGTCCAGCGATTTAGAGAAGCTCGTTATCATGCGGCACAACTCATACAGAATTAGCATGGAGCATGGAGCATGGAGCTATGAGTTCAGCGATTTAGCGAAACCCGTTATCATCCGGCACAACTCGTCCAGGTCGCTGACTAGTTCTTCTTTTGTGGCGTCTTCAATCAGTTGATCCTTTGCAAAAACCATGATCATACTGGCGTTCTCGAATGTCGACCTTCGTGCAATATTCAGGAACTGTATGAACTCCTTCCTGGAATTACTTCCCGATCCTTCCGCTATGTTATTGGGCATCGACAGGCCGGCGCCTCTCAACTGATCGGCAAACCGATAAAGTTTCCTGCACTCAAAGTCCTGAGCCAGAGCAAAAAGCTTCCGGGCTACTTCTACAGACCGTTTCCAGATTTCCAAGTCTTCAAACCGAAACTTCGTCTTCCTCCCTCCCATGCCTCTTTGCTCTTTGCTCTTTGCTCTATGCTGCCTCTATGCTCTTTGCTCTATGCTGCCTCTATGCTCTTTGCTCTATGCTGCCTCTATGCTCTTTGCTCTATGCTGCCTCTATGCTCTTTGCTCTATGCTGCCTCTATGCTCTTTGCTCTATGCTGCCTCTATGCTCTTTGCTCTATGCTGCCTAACTGTTTTACTTTAGTTTTTTCAGATTTTCCATCAGGCGTTTTGCGGCAAAGAGCGCGTGCTCGGCGTCTGTTCTTGAGGGCTCCCCGTGTGGCAACAATCCCTCGTCTGTCAGGTATCCTCCTTTGTATATGCTGTTCAGATAGACTGCGTCTTCCGTGGACAGCCCCGTATTGAATCCCGTTCCGGTCACCGCGTGAAAAAGCTCAACGATGTCATGTGTTCTCTCGGGTTTACTACCCCGCTCTATAATAACAGCTTTGAGGCCCTTTTCGACGGATTGTTGGCTGTGGTAGCAGGCAGTTCTGTATTTTTCATGTTCGTATAGCACGCTTGCCGACTCAAGCTCCTGTTCGGCATCCCGCAGCCAGGCCATCGTTACCTTTCTCATGTAAAGTAGCCTCCCTTTCTCCATTACCTCTTCTATGAAAGGACTTCCCAAAGAATAGAGATGGCGGACCTCGTCAGGGGTATAGACGAGCACGTCGATCGGGACCGACCTATCCGACAAAAGAGTCTCGACCTCGATCCTTCGCTCCAGCGGCCTCTTCTCCGTCTCTTTCACAATGAGCAGATCTATGTCGCTGCCGGCACAATCTTTCCCCTCAGCCCGCGAGCCGAACAATATAATCTTATCCGGATCGTACTTCTCGATGAGCCTTTTGCTTATCTCGTCCAGTTCCCTTAGCATGCCAATATTATAACACCGGGGTTAAGAGCAGTGTAGAGCTTTGAACACTCAATACTGCTCTCCCTTATGCTCTTTGCTCTTTGCTCCCTGCCCTATGCCGAGGCCTTTTCGTTCAACGTTCGATGTTCAATGTTCAATGTTAAAACCCCCTCTTTTCCGAACCTTGAACCTCGAACTTTGAACTTTGCATCTCATCTCTTCTCCATGCTCTATGCTCATCTGCTCTTTGCTCCATGCTGTTATACCGCGCGCCATGTCAGGCCCATCACGAGGAAGAGCAGCATGGCGTTCGCCGGGATCTGGAGGTTGAAGTCCGCGAGGGAGTGGGTGAGCAGCGCGACAGTGGCTGCGAGTCCCCCGGCGCCGATAAATATGGAAAAGGTATTGCGGCGCCTGAACCATGCGCGGACGGTAAAGACCAGAAACAGAAGAAAGAACGCGAGCCAGGGGATGAAGCCGGCAAGGCCGACCTCAGAAAAGGAACTCCAGGTAGTCGTTGTGGGCATGGTCCACGATGACCGCGCCCAGCTTGTCGGGCTTATAAGGCGGGTAAGCAAGCACGTAGGTGCCGAGACCGGTCCCGGCGAGCGGAAAATTGCGGAACAATTTCATGGTGCTCTGCCAGATGATGGAACGGTCCGCATAGCTCGCCTCGATTGTGCTCCAACGTTCCTCTACCGGTCCCAGGCCCTTCCACATACCCCAGAGGCCACCCAGGCAGAGGACGAGGAGCGACGCGAAAACAAGCATGCTACCCCTTCTCCTTCCCCTCTTGATAACGGAGACGATATAGAGCGCGCCGACGAAAACGAGCCCGACGATCAGGCTGAACTGTCCCATGCGGGACATGGAGAAAATGAGCCCGAGGACCATAACGACGAGACCCAGGAACAGAAAGTAGAGAGAAAGGGCGCCGTAATGCCGGACCCGGGAGCCGATACGTGTTGCAAAGAGGCCGAGAGAAACAGGAATGCAAAGGCTCATCAGCCCGGCGAAGTGGTTGCGGTTTATGTACGTGCCCGTCACGCAGTCCATGTAGTACTTCTTCCTGAACCACAGCAGATAGTCCGATTGGTTCAAATATCCGGAAAGCCCATATACCGCCTCGGCAAAACCGACGACAAATAGAGCAACGATCAGAGGCAGCAAGGAGCGTGGAGCCTGGAGCGTGGAGCTAACGGCCGAATAATCAAGAGACGACGAGTTATTAGAACAATGACCAAGAAAAGGCAGATGGGGTGGAAAGGTGGCAGCCAGAAAGAAGACCGAGGTATAAGCGAACCATTTCAGAAGAGCGGTGCTCGTGGCGGAGAGGCTGAGGGTCAAAGGCAGCAAAGAGCATGGAGCATGGAGCATGGAGGTAGGAGCGTGAAGAGGCAGCATGGAGCATGGAGCATGGAGCATGGAGGTAGGAGCATGGAGACCCAGGCGCGCGTAAAGGGCCGTGGCGCCGGGCGAAAGCTTCTGGAGAAAGGAGAGGGGCAAAGGGACCATCTGGAAAAGGCAGAACAGGAGGAAGAGGAAGAGGGGAAGCATTAAAAGAAGGGTCCCGCGCAGGTAAGTCGCTCCCTGCTCTATGCTCCGTGCTGGCCAAAAAACCGGGAGAATATCCCGCGTTTTTTGGCCAACGGCAAAATCGGTTGTCCAGAGATGGAGGAGCAAGAGGGAAAAAATCAAAAGCTCCATGGCGGAATAAGTGACGATGTAGACGGAGCCGACCGCTATTGGAGCGGCAACGATAAGAACGATCATACCGATGAGAATGATCTTAGGAGAGGTGTTGTTCAAGGTTCAAGGTTCAAGGTTCAAGGTTCAAGGTTCAAGGTTCAAGGTTGTAAAAGAACTCAGACCGTATCTTATCTTTCTCGTTTAGACGTTTTGAGATACCGGATAAAACCATTTATAAGATTGCTCGCCGTCATGCATCGGGTCGATAGAAGTTCAAAATCTTTTTCCTTTAAATAAGCAAGGTCAACGCCTGCATAAGACAGACTTTTTACTTCAGCCAAAGATCCTCGTGCAACTATCAGGAACTGTATGAACTCCTTGTTGCTGCCGCGGTCGAAACCTTCAGCGATGTTCGACATCACAGAAAGTGCCGCCCTCTGGATTTGATCTTTGAATCCGTAGTCTTTGGTAGCCGATAGTAGCTTGTATACTTCCCTTCCTAGAAGTCGCGCTTCTTTCCATGCATCAATGTCTTCAAACCTTTCTATTTTCATCGGCCCTTTCTTCCAAATCTTCTAACGTTAAACGTTGAACATTGAACCTTGAACATTACCGTTGCCCTATCAACCTCAGGAAGAAGTTTGTCTTCTTCCTGAGAGGTTCCGGGGCGTAGAACGGTTTGCCTGCAATGATCGCGGCGGGGTAGTCTTCAACCAGGCAGCGGGCACTGTCGGGACCGATGATCTGTGATGCCGCCCTGACCGCCTTCGAGAGCTTTGGGGGGCGCCTGTCGGCCGAATGGGCGTCGGACGCAATGATGTGGACGAGGTTGTACCCGAGAAGCTCCTCGGAGCACTTCTTTATCTCCGGACCGAAGTCCCCGTTGATGCTCATGGCGGTAAGTTGAACCAGACCGCCTTTTTCGACCCATTTCCTCACGATGTCCGTATTACCGTTGACCGCGGTGTTGCGCTCGGGGTGCGTGAGGATAGGGGTGAGACCGGCAAGGGTGAGACCGAACATCCATGCGAGGTAGTTCGGCGGGACCACATGCCTCGGGAATTCGACCATTACGTACCGCATGTTGTCATTGACCGTCAATACCTTCCGCGCCTGTACGAGATCGCCCAGGCGCTCGTGGACGTAGATGTCGGCGCCCGGTAATATCCGCACCGGTATGTCTCTCTCTGCCAACCGACCGTTCAGTTCCCCGACCGCTGCAAGGATGCGGTCGGGGCTATTATCGTAACTGCCGTTGCCCGTGTGGGGAGTCGCGACGATCTCGGTGATACCGTCCTGAGCGGCGACGAGGCACATAGCCAGTGACTCGTCGAGGTCCTTTGCCCCGTCGTCAAGGCCGGGCAGTATATGGGCGTGAAGATCAATCATCTAACTACAGCGTGGAGCGTGTGACTACAGCATGGAGCATGGAGCCTAATAAGGCAGCGTGGAGAGGGAGCATGGAGCATGGAGCATGGAGCCTAATAAGGCAGCGCGGAGCATGAAACTACAGCATGGAGCCTAATAAGGCAGCATGGAGCATGTGACTACAGCATGGAGCATGGAGCATGGAGCCTAATAAGGCAGCATGGAGCATGGAGTTACGTGCCCACAGCAACCTTATAACTGTATTTCCTCTTTCCTCTCTGCTCTGTGCTTCTTCCCCCACGGCAGGCTGCGCTTGCGGGAGTGCTTCTTTCCGTCCCCCCCATCACCGTAGTAAGAGTAGTAATGGTAGTAATAATGATAGTAGTGAGAGTAATAATAGCTCTCCCTGCCGATATCTATGTTGTTCAGGACTGCGCCTATTACCTTCGCGTCCACGTCTCTCATGATCTTCGATCCGTGCATGGCCGTTTCCCTTGTCGTCATCCCCCCGTGCACTACGTAGATGACGCAGTCGGCCAACCTGCTCAAAACCACTGCATCCGTCACGGAGCTTATCGGCGGCGTGTCGATCACCACCTTGTCGTACCTTTGCCTCATCTGCTCCATGAACTCGGCCATCCTCTTCGAGCCCAGGATCTCGGCCGGGTTGGGCGGGATAGCTCCGCAGGTCATTATATCGAGCTTTTCATGCAGGATCGACTTGTGGATGGGGGGTTCCTCTCCCATGATGACGTTGCTCAGGCCTTTCCGGTTCTCGAGCTCGAACATCTTGTGGAGCTGGGGTTTGCGCATATCAGCGTCGATAAGCAGGACCGACTCCCCGGCGTAGGCGGTGACCAGGGCGAGGTTGGCGGTGATGAAGGTCTTGCCCTCTTTCGGGATGAAGCTCGTGACGAGGATCGTTTTCGGGGGGTTGTCGGGGGAAGAGAAGAGCACCGCGGTGCGGAGGCTCCTGAACCCTTCCGCAAAGGTCGACTTCGGCTTATGGTGCACGATCATCTCCGGGCTCGATACGCCTTGCCCCGACTCTTCGGAAAAGTTCATGGTAGGGACGAGGGCCAGGCACGGGGACCCTACATATTTCTCGATATCGTCGGGCGTCTTGATCGTGTTGTCCATGTACTCGAAGAAAAAGGCAAGGCCGCAGCCCATGAAGGCGCCGACTACCAGAGAGAGCAGTATATACTGGACCGGCCTGGGTCGGGCAGGCAATCGAGGGACCTCTGCCCGGTCGAGTATCCGCACGTTCGTTGTCCCCAGCTCGCTCGCCACGCTCGTCTCTTTAAGCCTCTTCAAAAGGTTCTCGTACAGCTCCCTGTTCTTCTCGACTTCCCTGAGGAGGACGCTGTACTGTATGGACCGCTCGCTCAGCTTCTGGGTCTCCGCCTTCTGCCCTTCCACCGCGTTGCGCGCGTTGGCCTCCCTGGCCCTTGCTATCGCCAGCTCGTTCTTGATGGAAGTGAGGACGTTCTGGGCCTCCTGCCGGATCTTCTGCCGGTTGGACTCCAGCTCGGACTTGAGCTGCACCATCCTGGAATGTTTTCACCGAACTTCTGCGACAGCTCGGACATCTGCGTGGAGAGCCGCGCCTCGTTCTCCTTGAGCCGCATGATCAGGTAGTTGTCCATCACCTGGGGGATGGACTCCAGCGGGGTGCCTTTTGCGAGGAGGTCGTGGACCTCCCTGTGGCGCGCCTCTACCTCGACCCTTTTTGACTGCTCGTCAACAAGTCTTCCGGTCAGGCCGCCCAGCTTCTGCATTGCGATATTCTCTTTCTCCTTATCGCCCGCTAAGGGGGTCAACTGGACTATGCCGTACTTCTCCTTATAGTTCTGCAGGGCCTGCTCGGATTCCTCAAGGGTTTTCTTCTGCTCCTCTATCTGCTTCGTGAGGAAATCCTTGGCCTCGTTGGAGGTCTCGCTCTTCCACCCCATGTTCTGCTCTATAAAACCTTTTGAAACCATGTTGGCGATATCCGCGGCAAGCTGCCGGTCGGTGCTGTCGAAGCTGAGATCGACGAGGCGGCTGTTCCTTATGGGGTCGACTTTAAGAGTCTTCACGAACTTCGTCACCAGCCGTGTTTCCCTCTCCTGTTTGGTCAGCATAGAGTCTTTTTTCGATTTCTTCGGACTGAAGACAGGGTTCTCCGACAGGTTGAGCGCCTGGATGACCCGGAGGGCCAGGGAGCGGCTTTGCAGGATCTTGTACTGGGTCTGGTAAAAATCGGTGCTGACCATATCGATCGGGAGAAGCTCCTGCATGTTGAGCACCTTCGGCGCCTCCCTCTCGATCAGTATCCTCGTCGTCGCCCTGTAAACGGGCGTCATGACTAAGGACGCTACAGCCACCGTGCCCACTATGATTATAAAGCAGACAATGGCGATGCGGCGCCACTTGTAGAGGGTGCGGAGATAATCATAAATATGGGTTTCCTGAGTTTGGCCGGGGATATTCATTTAAATAGGACCTCCAGAAGTTCGTTCAAGGTTCAAAGTTCAAGGTTTAGTTGGTCAAGGTCATCAATAAAAGGGGCTACTCGAGTCAAGACAGCTATGGCGAGTCAAAATTGTTTTTTCAGTATTTCGAACTTTGAACGTTGAACATTGAACCGTCTATCAGTTCGTTCAAGGTTCAAAGTTCAAGGTTTAGTTGGTCAAGGTCATCAATAAAAGGGGCTACTCGAGTCAAGACAGCTATGGCGAGTCAGAATTGTTTTTTCAGTATTTCGAACTTTGAACGTTGAACATTGAACCGTCCTCCAGAAGTTCGTTCAAGGTTCAAAGTTCAAGGTTTAGTTGGTCAAGGTCATCAATAAAAGGGGCTACTCGAGTCAAGACAGCTATGGCGAGTCAGAATTGTTTTTTCAGTATTTCGAACTTTGAACGTTGAACATTGAACCGTCTATCACCAGAAGCTTTCCTTTACGACTATCGTGTCGCCCGGCTCGATGAGGTCGTCCATGGGAAGATAGAGGTCCACTTTCTTGCCCTCTTTTTCCCTCACCGTCTTCACCTTCTTCTTGGCGGCCTTTTCCGTGAAGCCGCCGGCAGTGCTGACGGCGTGCAGGATGGTCATCCCCTTCAGAAAGGTGTACTGGCCTGGCCGCTTCACCTCGCCTGTAACATAGAATACCTTGATCTTGGGTACGAAAATCGTGTCGAGGTTGAGCACTTCTATGTTCTGGCTCCTCTCGCCTTCAAGGACGTTCCTGAGGTTGACTTTCAGGAGCTCCGAGGGATCGGCCTCGTCCGGAAGAAGGGGGCTCTTCGGAACGTGGTTCTTCTTCGGCCGGACGATCATGACCTCATGGTCGGCCTCGGGCTTCACCCCGCCGGCCATGGCTATCGCCTCGACAAGCAGCGTCTTTTTTGTGAGAGGGTAGGCGCCGGGTGAATTTACCTCTCCTATTACAAAGATCTTCTGGCTCCTGTATTCCGTCACCTGAACGCTCACCTGGGGGTCCACGATGTACCCGTCCGCCAGCATTTCCTTCAACTTCTTCTCTAACTGGAGCTGGCTGAGGCCCGTTACCCGGAGGTCCCCGATCAGAGGAAAGCTTATCTTACCCTCCAGGTTGATCCGCTCTTTCCTCGTGAGATCCGGGTGGTCCCAGACGGTGATCGAGATCTCGTCTTCCGCCCCCAGCACATAGTCGGTCTGGGCGAACAAGGCTGAGGGGCCGCGCAGAAAACAGAAGAGCAGGAATGCGGCAAGGGCAAGATGCCCAAAGGCGAAGCGGGGGGCGCCACAGGCCGCCGGGCGCATGCCCGGGAGGGCCCGGCCGCGGCAGCACGGGCGCGACAATATCGTCCGTTCATCTCTCTTCATAAACCTACTCGCTTGTTGTAATAGTTAGGTGAGCCTCAACCGGATACCCTTCCCATCTATTACATGGCAAGGATGATCCTGAAAATTATGCGGTTGTCAGTGAATGAGTACAGGTTGAAGTTCGAATCCCTTGTGATGTACTGATACTCGATCCGAGTTTGCAGATATTTCTGAATGTTGTAAAAACCGGCCGCGCCAAGCGTCCATGTCGTGTCGCTGCGCTTTTTTTCCTGGGCCGTCACCGGGTCTGCCAGGAAATCGAGGTAGTCCCCTTTCCTGTAGGAGGCCGACGCCAGGGCCCCGATCTTTCCAGTGAAGTATTGCTGCAGGGTAAGAGTGGCCATAGTGTTCACGTAGGAGGCATTGCTTACATCTATATCGTCTGCCATCGCCCGGAGGGCATCCAGGGTAAGAGTCGTCTTCGGGCTGAGCTCATCGACGAGCTGGACGGCCATGATCCAGTTGCGCGGGTTGTTGTTCCTGCCCGGAATGTCCGTGTCGAATTGCTTCCAGCCGTAGCCTGCCTTCAGGCTCCCCCTCAGCTTGCCGTAAGGGTCGAAGGCTATGCCTGTGTAAACATACTGGTCCTTGTGGTTCGAGGTGCTGCTCGTAACAAAATCTTTGATCGCGTAGTCGTACTCGATCAACCCCGACATGCGCGGGAGGAACCGGTAGTAGACGCTCGCGCCCATGAGGTTGTTCGTGTACTCGGCATAGCGGTCGCGACCGGAGTCAAAGCCCAGATCGTCCCTGTTGTACTTCGCCTCTACCTTCCACCGGTCGGCGAACGAGTAATCTACCGAAGCCTTGCCGAAGTTCTGGTGGAACCCCCTCTCCCGCACGATGATACCTGATTTCTCAAGCCAGCTCCTGACGAAGTCGTCTCCCAGGTTGAAATGGAGCCCGCCCGGCAACACGTAGTTGAGGTTAGCGTTGCCCCGGTGGTCCTGGTAGTTGGCCGAAGGGTTCCTGGCGTATTCAAGAAAGCCGACCTTGTAGTTCGCAGTAAACGAGCTCTGGCCGAAGGTATAACGCATGCCCAGGCCGGGGGCGACGGTGGTGATGTAGTCGGATTTCGGCGCATGCTGCGTCAGAAATACGTTGCTGCGGTATGTTTCGTAAAGACCGAGGTCCGGTAGAAGGGTAAAGTTCCCTAACTTGATTTCGGCGATCGCGGGACTCACGAGCGCGATCGACAGAACACCGAGGAACAGGCCAAAAATCCCTTTCAGCGTCTTCATTATATCAACTCCATTCAGTGAAGGTTTTAGCGAGAAGGACTTGCCGTTCCCGTGCCGCCGCCGCTGCCGCCGCCTGCGCCGCCGGTCCCGCCGGTGCCGCCCGTCGACCCTACGCCCACTCCGCTTGTCCCGCCCGGCGCTCCTGCAGGGCCGCCTGGCGCAGGCCCTCCAGGCGCACTAATCCCTGCCGCGATTGCCGCGTTTACAACCGTAGGCGGCACGCCATCGGCTATGGCCGCCGTCTGCACGGCAGTGGCGGCAGTCGGATTGGCAGTCACCGCAGCGGCAATGGTGGAGGCTGCATTCACCCCCTGTACCCCGAGCACGGCGTTCACTACACTAACAGTAGCCGAAGGCCTGAGGCTTATAACGGTGGCAACGATTGTCGCTGCCTGGGCCGGGCTTACGGTAACGGCCGCCGTTGCCACAGCGACCGGTTCCGCGCCCGCCTGGATGGCCTGGGTAACGGCCTGCTGGATGGTGAGGCCTGCGTTAACCGCATTCGTAATGACCTGGGTCAAGGACAAGCCTGCAGCAACATCCCCGACGACGTCAGCCCGGACGGTATTCGCTCCGGCCGCAAGAACCATAAGACATATAATCCCACACAGTAGTGCCCTCATTTAGCACCCCCCCTGCTTTACTTTTCTTTTTAGGCTGCACGCAAGACGCAACAGGCTTAATGAATTTACGGCAAGCCGTCAAAACATAATCTATGTCATTACGAATGAGTTGTAAAGAAAATTATTTAAAACCGTTCGGAAATCGGTGAGGCGGACAAACATTACAATGATATGAATTTAAGGACCTTTCTGGAAGAAAACGATAACGAGATGGAAGGCAACGTTAAAAAACTTTAAGGAAAAAAGAAAAAGCTACCGCCCCCCTTACCGTTTTAAGGATCTCGTTGTCCAAGGTTGTCTTGTACCACAAATCATAGTTGTTACTACTATTTACGGTTCACTGATGCCGTTTGACGCCATACGATGTCAAACACGTCATTGTAAACTAAAGTTTTAGAAAATGCAATTAAAAAGTAGGCGGTACAGGCCACCCCTGCGCCTCGGCAGGTCATACGTCCGTTTCTCCTTCATCCGTTAAATGTTTATCGGAGAAATGTCGGATTAAGTTTAGACTAAGTCACTTTATGCTTCATATACGATCCCGACCCGCCACATTATTTGCTTGCTGATATTGCGGCCCGCCGGTTGACAGTTTTAGGGCCGCGGCATTCACTTCTCGCCCTATTATCCGAAGGGCTGTTCGACGCCGTGCCCCTGCCTTGTCATGGCGAGCTTTTGAACCGCCCCGTGGTACAGAACGGCCATGCTCGCCTGACACTGCTGGTCGGAAATCCTTAATATGTTCTTCTGCTGGTGGATGACCTGAAGAATTTCCGCGTCAGCCTGGTGCTGGCCCGAGGGAAGACCGCCGCCGATCACGGGAAACTTCTCATTGATCTGCCGAAGGTTAAAGTATCCGGTGTGGGTCAGACAGTCGGTTCATCTCAAGCATGCCCTCACGGCCGATGATTTTCGTTTGCGTACAACTTTGAAGGTTGAACGGGTCATCTGTAATGTGATTGGTGTCATCGAGAACCAGGCGCCGACAGAACGTCTGCAGATGACTGTGCCGGTCAAAGAGGGAGAGATTCAATTATTGCCGGGGCTGGCCAAAGTTGCGCTCGTAGAGCGCCATCACAAGACCGGCATCGTGCAACTCGGATTGGTCAACGGCTTCGGGTTCAGCGAAGCATGTGCCATCGCTTCCACCGTGGCCCACGACTGCCATCATATGCTGGTGATCGGTACAAACGAAATGGACATGGCGATCGCCGCCAATAAGCTGGCTGAAATCGGCGGCGGACAGGTGGTTGTGAAGAAGGGGAAAATCGTCGGCCTGATCGAATTGACCATCGGCGGGCTGATGTCGACCGAGAAGGCTGAAAAAGTTGCCAAAAAAGCCGACACCATCCTGGAAGGCTTCCGTTCCTGTGGAAGTAATCTCAACAATCCGAATATGACGATGAGCCTGCTGGCGCTGGTGGTCATCCCCGAAATGCGCATCTCAGACAAAGGCCTGGTGGATGTGACCCACTACACTTTTAGACCGGTCATTGAAGAGTCTGCGAAATAGGAGCCAAGTATGAGTCCTTATCCATTTCGACGCTTGCAAATCGAACTGGCGGAGATGATCAATTCACTCCCCGCCGAGACCCGTCTGCCTTCCGAGCCAAATCTGGCAAAGCAAATGGGAGTTTCGCGTGCCACTTTGCGCGAAGCGATGCGCTCTTTCGAAGGCCAGGGAATGATCCGCCGCCGTCAGGGCGTCGGCACTTTCGTGGTGGCCAAGGTGCCGGTGATCGATACCGGCCTGGAGGTGCTGGAGAGCATCGAAACCACTGCCCAGCGCTCCGACCTGACGGTCAGGATGGGCGAGTTGCAGGCCCGGCAAGTTACGGCAGACGAAAGTAATGCCGCGGAGCTTAACCTGAAAGTTGGGGCAGATCTGACGCGTGTCTCGCGCATCATCTTTACCGACCAACGCCCGATCGCGTACCTGGTAGATACCCTGCCAACGGACATCCTGGGGGTTGATGAGTTGAAGTCTGGCTTTACCGGTTCGGTTCTGGATCTGCTGTTGCGCCGCGGAGACCCGAAGCTGACCCAGTCCCGGACCGAGATCAAAGCCATCGGAGCTACGTCGGAAGTGGCGCGCGCCTTGCAAATCCAGCGCGATGACGTCCTGCTCCATTTTGCGGCCCAACTCTATTCTGAGGACAGCCGCGTGGTGGACTATTCCAACAGTTATTTCCTGCCCGGTTATTTTCGCTTCCACGTAGTGAGACGGGTGGGATCAACCGTGTCACGTGATTAAGAGCACGTGCAATAACCTGATTTACACCGGAGGTAAAAATGCGTAGCTTTGCTGGTCGGGACATCCTGTCCCTCAAGGATTTCGAAAGACAAGAGTTCTTTCACGTTTTCGACGTTGCGGCTGAACTTGAGCCGATTGCCGTCACCCGCCGTAACAGCGACCTGCTGGCTGAAAAAACCCTGGTGACAGCCTTCTATCAACCGTCCACCCGCACGCGCTTGGCGCATGAGGCGGCCATGCACCGCCTAGGCGGTCACGTGACCGGTTTTGCAGATGCCAAGATGACGCGTGCCGGTGACTTCTACCAGGAGTCCATCAAGGATACGGTCAAGATGCTGGAGTTCTACGGGGACGTCATCGTGATGCGCCACTTCACGCAGGGCGCTCCGCATGAAGCGGCCAAATGGGCCTCGATCCCGATCATCAACGGAGGGGACGGCTGGGGCGAGCATCCCACCCAAATTCTTACCGACCTGTACACCGTGTTGAAAGAAAAAGGCACCATTGACGGTCTCACCTGGCTGGCAGTGGGTGACATGCGCATGCGCACAATGCACTCATTGGGTTATGCCCTGAGCCAATTCGACTGCCCGATCACCTTTGTTTCCCCGCCGGATATGGCATTGACCGACGAATTCAAAGCCGAACTCAAGCAATTCAGTGTCAACTTCCGCGAGGCTGAGCACGTTGAGCAGGCTATTGCGGAGGCGGATGTCATCCTGGTTGAGCCGGTCGTCCAGCCCGATTACACCAAATCCCGCGACGAACGCGCCGGGAAAGAGGTGGGTCTCACTCCCGCCAACTACAAGATCACCCGGGAACTGCTGGAGAAGAAAGCCAAATCAGACGCCATTCTCCTGCACTCCCTGCCTCGCATGGATGAGGTTCCGACCGACGTGGACATCACCCGCTGGTCGCGCTACTGGCAGGAAGCCTTTAACGGCGTTGTCATGCGCATGGCGCTGCTGGCGCTGGTGCTAGGTGCGATGGAATAGGAATCGGATAGTCAAACAGTCAAATCGCCTGGCATAGGAATAGCTGGGATGATGAAGGTCAGGCGATTTGAGGATTTGATTTGCTGGCAGAAAGCACGCCAAATGACCAATCAACTATAAAACCAGGAGGATAACTTATGCAAACCTTTCTGCATGGCCGTGACTTGATCGGCGATCTGGATTTTACAAAAGAAGAAGTCGAAACCGTCCTGGACGTGGCCTTCGACCTGAAGCGCAAGCGCGCCCTGAATGAGCCGCATCCCTACCTGCGTGACAAGGTGCTGGCGATGTTGTTCTTCTTCTCGTCCACCCGCACGCGCGGATCATTCGAAGCAGGCATGGCCCAGTTAGGCGGGCATGGCGCGTTCATCGAAAGCAAGTCCACCCAGATCTCCCACGGCGATACGCCCAAGGAAATCGGCGAAATTTTTGGCCGCTACTATGATGGCATCGCCATCCGCCACGTGGACTGGGGCATTGGCAATGGCTATCTCAATGCGGTCGCCAAGGCTTCGCGCGTCCCGGTGCTCAACATGCAATGCGACATCTATCATCCCTTCCAGTGCCTGGCTGACCTGATGACCATCGTCGAGAAAAAAGGCCGCGACCTGCGCCGCAAGAAGATGGTTGTTTCGTGGGCCTACGCAGCTTCGTACCAGAAACCGATGTCTGTCCCACAGTCGCTGATCCTGCAAATGCCGCGCTTTGGCCTGGATGTGGTATTGGCGCACCCGCCGGAATTCAGATTGATGCCTGAGATTATGGAACAAGCCAAGGAACAGGCGCGCAAGTTTGGCGCTGGCTTTGAAATAACGGATGACATGGAAGCGCGCTTTCAAGGATGCGGATATTGTCTATGCCAAATCGTGGGGCGCGATGGTCCACACCCCGGACCCGGAAGAGGGCGCCAAGATCATCAAGAAGTACCCGCACTGGATCACCGATGAGCGCAAGATGGCTCTTGCCAAACCGGATGCCATCTACATGCACCCCCTGCCTGCCGACCGCAACATCGAAGTCACAGATGGCGTGATGGATGGGCCGCAGTCCGTGGTGTATGATGAAGCAGAGAACCGCATGCACGCCCAGAAAGCCGTCCTGGCTTTAACCATGAGTTAGGAGGAACAATTCATGAGCAAGAAAGTCGCTGTTGTTGCCATCGGCGGCAACTCGCTGATCAAAGATGAAAAGCCACCAGACCGTGGAAGACCAGTACCAGGCTGCCAAGGAAACCACTTACCATATTGCCGATATGATCGAGGCAGGGCTGGGATGTGGCCATCGGCCACGGCAACGGCCCGCAGGTCGGGTTCATCCTGCGCCGCTCCGAGATCGCCGCGAAAGTCGAAGGCATGCACGAAATCCCGCTGGATGTGTGCGGCGCGGACAGCCAGGGCGCGATCGGATATGCCTTGCAACAAACTCTGCAAAACGAACTCTATCACCGCGGTATCAAGAAGGCGGTTGCCACGCGTCGTGACCCAGGTGCTGGTGGATAAAAACGATCCGGCCTTCAAGAACCCGTCCAAACCGATCGGCAGTTTCATGGACGAGGCTGAAGCCAAACGGCGCGAAAAGGAACTGGGCTGGAGCGTGGTGGAAGATTCCGGGCGCGGCTGGCGGCGTGTGGTCGCTTCGCCGCTCCCGAAGGAAGTGGTCGAGCTCGAATCGGTTGAAGCCCTGATCAAGGCCGGGACGGTGGTCGTCACAGTCGGCGGCGGCGGCATCCCGGTCATCGACAAGGGTGAGGGTGAGTATGCTGGAACGGCAGCTGTCATTGACAAGGACTTTGCCTCCAGCCTGCTGGCCCGCCTGATCAAGGCCGACCTGCTGCTCATCTCCACCGCGGTCGAGAAAGTGGCGCTCAACTTCGGCAAACCCGACCAAAAATGGATCGACCGGATGACCCTGGCCGAAGCCAGAAAATACCTGGCCGAAGGCACGCACTTTGCCAAGGGCTCGATGGCTCCCAAGATCCAGGCCATCATCTGGTTCCTGGAGGCCGGCGGCAGGACAGGCGCTCATCACCAACCCGGAGAATATCGGCCGCGCCCTTAAAGGCGAGACCGGAACCTGGATTGTACCGTGAGCGCAGGGTGGGATTCGTGTTAGAATGGATTTGAAATATTCACATTAGTTTGAGCGTTGGAAGGAGGTGAATTCCGGACAGAGGCGACCAAACTCCCATTCCTAATAAACACTATACCTTTCTTTCGACTATTCTGAGGAGGATTACTGCATGTTTCGCAAAATTGCTTTGCGTGTCACTGTAATCTCGGTGATTATTGTCATGATTGCGGCGTCCTGCACGCCGAAACCAGAGACCGTTGGTGGTTTTCAGATCCCGGAGATCCAGAAAGGCAAGTTCAATATTGCCGCAGTCTTAATTGGCCCGCACGACGACGGCGGCTGGTCTCAGGCCCATTACGAGGGACTGGTCTATGTTGAACAAAACGTCTCCAACGTGCACGTAGCATATATCGAGAACGTACCTGAAGGTGCCGACTCTGAGCAGGTGTTCCGCAGTTTGGCCCGCAAGGGTTTCAACCTGATCCTCGGGACATCCTTCGGTTACATGGACCCGATGGCCACCGTGGCGGAGGAATTCCCCGATATCACCTTCATCCACATCAGCGGTTACAAATCCAATATGAAGAACTTTGGCAACCTGTTTGGTGCTATGGAAGACATGAAGTACCTGGCCGGGATGCTGGCCGGCTCACGCGCAAAACTGGATGGCAATCCCAAGCTCGGCTACATGGCAACGTTCCCAATTCCAGAAGAATTGCGCCTGGGTAACGCCTTTGCTCTCGGCATGAGAAAGACCTGCCCCGAGTGCACAATGGATGTACGCTGGATCAATACCTGGCACGATCCAATTGCCGAGAAGGATGCGGCTGCCTCGCTCTTTGATGCTGGCGCCCAAGTCGTTCTGACAGGTGCTGATACTCCGGCTGTGGCCGATGTAGCACAGACGAAGGGCAAGTGGGGCATCACCTATGACTATATTGGCTCATGCAAGGTGGAGCGCTGCCTGACCACGATCTATTGGAATTGGGGTCCCATTTATGCCAAGATCGCTCAAGGTGTGAATGACAAGACCTACAAGCCGGGCTTCGATTATTTCGATGCTGACAGCGGTAGCTTGGGGTTGTACGGCTTCATGGAAGGACAAACCCTGACAACAGGCGAATCTGCTCTGCCGGCAGCCGACATCCAGATGGTTAGGGACATCCTGGCGCAGATGCTGGCGGGGACATTCAACCGTTTCGATGTCTTCTCCGGCCCGATCATGGACAACAAGGGTAATGTGATCGTTGCGGCTGGTGAAAAGTTCGTCCAAGCCGATCTGGATCAGTTCCCGCCCGGTGCTCCCGGCCTGGAATGTACGCACTGCATGTACTGGTGGGCCGAAGGCATCACCGCCGAATTACCCTCGCTGACTCCGTAAATTTCGATCAACAACAGGGGCCGGAATCCTTCAGGGTTCTGGCCCCTGCTTTGTCATCATTATTATTCTTATTATTACGGTCGGGTGAGATAACCAACGACCTGGGATTTGGCTCATCGCAGGAGCGACCAAGTGGATACCAATCAACAGAAAACTATCGTTCCGTCTAGGAAAGAGGAGACCTCCCTTTATGTAGAGATGCGCGGCATAGTAAAACGCTTTCCGGGTGTGCTGGCAAATGATCATATGGATTTCGATGTGCGCCAAGGTGAAATTCATGCCTTGCTGGGGGAAAATGGGGCGGGTAAGAGCACCCTGATGAATGTCCTGGCAGGTCTCTATCAACCTGAATCCGGAGTGATCAAAGTAAGAGGAACGGAAGTCAAATTTACCTCCCCGCGGATGCCATTCAGGCTGGCATCGGTATGGTGCACCAGCACTTCATGCTGGTGCCAACCCAGACGGTCACCGAAAACATCCAGCTCGGATTGGACAAACCGCGTTTTTTCATCAACGTGCGCGAGTACGATCGCGAGGTTACTGAAGTTGAGCGAACGCTTCGGGTTGAAAGTGGACCCACGCGCCAAGATTTGGCAGTTATCGGTTGGAGAACAACAACGCGTTGAGATCCTTAAAATGCTTTATCGCGGTACGGATATCTTGATCATGGATGAACCAACCGCGGTTCTGGCTCCTCAGGAGATCAACGATCTGTTCAAGACCTTGCGGGCCATGGTAGCAGAGGGCAAGTCAATCATCTTTATCAGCCATAAATTGCAGGAGGTCATGGCCATCGCGGATCGGATCACGGTATTGCGCAAGGGTAAGGTTACTGCCGCGGGTTTGGATGCCAAACAGACTACGCGTGCGGAACTTGCCAGACAAATGGTAGGCCGGGAGGTCATTTTCCACCTGAACAAGAAACCCAAAGAACCCGGCGAAACGGTATTACATGTTAAAGAAATTCATGCAGAGAACGACAAAGGCCTGCATGCCTTGAACGGGGTGTCGATGGATGTGTGCGCAGGCGAAATCGTTGGTCTGGCAGGTGTGGCGGGCAATGGTCAGCGGGAGCTCGCCCAAGTCATCACCGGTTTACGCAAATGTGCGAGCGGAGAGATCTTACTCAATGGTGAAAAGCTGACCAATCGTTCAGCCCTTTTTGGAATTCATGCGAGGCCTGGCACATGTCCCAGAAGACAGGACGCATGTGGGCACAGCGCCCAATTTGAGCGTGACTGACAATGTCATCATGAAAAAGTACCGCCATGCTCCGATCGCCCAACACGGGATGTTGAACATGCCTGCGGCGACCAAGTTTGCCAACAAGCTGAAGGTGGACTACGACATCATCGTTCCGAATGTTGAGACACCAGTTCGCCTGCTTTCGGGTGGAAATTTGCAAAGAGTGATCCTGGCGCGCGAGATTTCAGGCCAGCCCTCTTTGCTGGTGGCCGTACAACCCACCCGCGGGTTGGATGTCGGCGCAATCGAAGGAGTACATCGTCTCTTGTTGGCACAACGGGACGCCGGAGCTGCCATTCTTCTCATTTCAGAGGAGCTGGAAGAGCTACTGTCGCTCAGTGATTGTGTTTTTGTGATCTATGAGGGACGCATTATGGGTGAAATCAATATTGGAGTGGATGAGCCACCCGAAGAGCTGATCGAAACGGTCGGTCTGATGATGACCGGAACCCCGCTGGAACAGATCCGAAGAGGAGAGACTGTAAGAAATGTCTGAGACGTCGCCTGCTCAAACCCCTTTAGGTAAAAAACATTTCCCTTTTCTTATTCATATTGAACCACGCTTGAGCGAACCGCAGCGCTGGTACCCAGCTGCGGTTTCCCTGGGAGCAATATTTTTGGCGCTCATCATTGGTGGCATCTTGATCGCCTTAGCCGGAGGAGATCCATTCCGTTCCTACGCGCATATTGCAGAAGCCTCCTTCGGGAGTATTGGTGTCCTGTCTGATACCATTGTCAAAGCAACCCCCATCCTCCTGACGAGCCTGGCATGCTCGATTGCGTTTCGCATGCGTTTATGGAATATCGGTGCGGAAGGTCAGTTCATCATGGGAGCGTTTGGAGCCAGTGCCATCGTGCTTAACCCCGGTCCTGCCGGAAAATACTTCCCCATGGATCTTTATCCCCGTCATGATCCTGGCTGGGATGATTGCCGGAGCCCTATGGGGTTTATCCCTGGGATCTTAAAGGCGTACTTCAATGTAAATGAGATTATCAGCTCCCTAATGATGAATTACATTGCGATTGCGTGGGTCAATTTCTTTGTCTTCGCAGTGTGGACAGAAGGCGGTTTCCAGATGACGCGCCAATTTTCCAAGAATGCCTGGCTTCCTCGTCTCCTGGATTATGCAAATTCTATCCCGGCCTTTCGAGGTCTGACAACTCACCTTGGATTGCTGATTGGGATTATAGCAGCGGTGATTTTATGGATTATTATTTATCGCAGCCGTTGGGGTTATGAAATCCGCCTGATCGGTGATAACCCACGTGCCGCTCAATATGCTGGTATTAACATCACCAGCAATATTGTTCTTGTCATGATGCTTTCGGGTGCGCTGGCCGGGCTGGGGGGCATGTCCGAGGTTACTGGCGTAGTCCATCGCTTGCAGACATCTCCGGTTGCCGCAGGTTATGGCTTCACCGGGATAATTGTCGCCTGGCTGGCGAAGTTGAATCCGATTGTCGCCATCCTCGTTTCAATCTTATTTGGTGCCCTGATCCTAGCCGGGCGAGAAATCCAACCTTCCGGCGTTCCCAAGATGATCCAGGGTATCATCCTGGTCTGCTTAATCGCCAGTGACTTTTTACTTCGCTATCGAGTTCATATCGTGCACACCGGAAAGGAGGCCTGAACCATGCAAGCCATCATAAATATCTTACAGGCCGGTGTGGCGTCTGGCACTGTGCTCTTATTCGCCACTGTCGGAGAACTCTTCGCTGAACGTTCCGGAGTGATGAATCTGGGGGTAGAGGGGATGATGTTGATGGGAGCGATGAGCGCTTACAGCGTTGCGATTGCTACGGGAAATCCATGGCTCGGTGTATTGGTGGCGATGCTCGCGGCGGGTTTGCTCAGCCAGATCCATGCCTTTATCACCATTACCTTGCAAGCCGATCAGGTGGTAAGCGGTCTCTCACTCACCTTCCTTGGCACCGGCATCAGCCTGGTTCTAGGGGAGGGCTTGAGCAAGGCCGGGACGGTATCCCTTTTATCTTCCTTCTCGATCCCCTTGCTAGCCCAAATTCCGATCTTGGGGCCAATTTTCTTTACAAATCAGAGCGTCATGGTTTATATCGGTTATCTGTTCATCCCGCTGGCCTGGTATTACATCAATCGTACCCGGCCGGGAATGCACTTGCGTGCAGTGGGTGAATACCCGGCAGCCGCTGACGCCTTGGGAGTCAACGTGTACCGCCTGCGCTATTTCTATGTTTTTGTTGGCGGCCTGCTGGCTGGCCTGGCCGGCGCTACAATCAGCTTGGCAGTTTCCCCGGGATGGTTCAGCGAAATGACCACTGGCGGACAGGGTTGGATCGCGGTTGGCCTGGTGATCTTCGCCCAATGGAACCCTCTGCGCGCAGCTTTTGGATCCTATACATTCGGTGCGCTGCGGCGCCTGATCCTCGATATCCAAGGACCCACAACCCTGCTTGGCCTGCGCAATCCCTTTTACTATAATCCTTACTGGGGTTTCTTCCTGCAGATGATCCCCTATGCCTTTACCATCATTGTGCTGGTAATTGGTTCACGCGAGGCAATGCGCAAACGCCTGGGTGCGCCAGCCGCGTTAGGTAGCCCCTACATCCGAGGTGAAAGAGGATAATCGGTCCTCACCACCGTAGAAACCACATTGGTTCGGTGGTCGTTGCAGAACACTAAATCCTGCCTGCAACGGCGTCGGGTTGGAAATCTGTCGAAAAGTGCTGCCGTTTCAATTCCAGTTTTTGAAGGAATGATTTCAATCTGTGAAACTCTGGCAGAATTTCCTCCGTCCCAACAATGTAACGGAAGCGTTACAGGCATTGGATTCCTCCCCGGGTCCTGCCTGTATCATCGCGGGAGGAACCGACCTTATGCTGGATCTCCAGCAGGGCCGCCATTCCCCTGTCCATACCCTGGTGGATGTGACAGCCATCCCGGCGCTAACCAGCCTCGAGGTACGGGATGGAGCGTTATTTGTGGGTGCGGCTGTCCCCATCAACCGGATAGCCACTTCGCCACTTATGCGCGAGCATGCTGAAGCGTTGGTTGAAGCCTGCTCCCTGATTGGCGGACCTCAGGTGCGCAACGTAGCCACACTGGGAGGGAACGTGGCTCATGCCCTGCCTGCAGCGGATGGCTCAATTGCCTTGATGTGCCTGGAGGCAAAAGCCGAGATCGCTGACCTGACCAGTAGTCGGCGGGTACCATTCCCGGAATTGTTCGCTGGCCCTGGCAAATCGGTCCTGAAAAGCAGAAGCGAGCTCCTGGTAGGCTTTCACATTCCGTTGCGACTCCCGGGTCAGGCTTCCGCGTTCCGGCGTGTAATGCGCGCCCAAGGCATTGCCTTACCCATCCTCAATCTGTCGGTCTGGTTGGAGCGTCGAAACGGGTTCATAACCCGGATCCGGGTCGCTTCGGGGCCAGCGGGTCCTACTCCCCGCCGCATCATCACCGCCGAAGATGCCTTATGCGGCTATCCCCTGAACGAGAATGCCATTGAGCGGTCGCTCGCCGCGCTTCTGAAGGAAGTCTCATTCCGCACCAGTCCCCGCAGAGCCACCGCCGAATACCGTCGTCACCTGGTGGGCGTCTTGTTGAAAGAGACGCTGGAAAGCGCATGGGAACGGGCTGGTACTTCTTAAATCATCGACCATGAAAAACACAATCTCCCTGACTGTGAACGAACAGTCGTACAAACTCCCTGCTCTCCCGGGTGAAACCCTGGCAGACTTGCTGCGAAAGCGCCTGCACCTTACTGGTACGAAAGTGGGTTGTGGTGAAGGTGAATGCGGGGCTTGCACGGTCATTTTAAACGGAGACCCGATTTTGTCATGCATATACCCTGCCGAACGGGCAGACGGTAAAGCAATACTTACCATTGAAGGCCTTGCCCGCAAGGGGAAATTACACGCCCTGCAGGATGCTTTCGTAAAATATGGCGCAGTGCAGTGCGGGTTTTGTACGCCCGGCCAGATCATGGTTGCCTATGCTCTGCTCCAAAGGAATCAAAATCCGACGCAGGAGGAAATCCGCTACGCGCTTAAGGACACCCTTTGCCGCTGTGCAGGGTATCCATCCATCGAGAATGCCATTAAGGCGGCAGGGCAATCATTGAAGACCGGTGAACCGGTCGATGCCCCTGAAATTCAAGAGTCTGGAACTGGTTACCAGGTGATCGGACGAACTGTCATTCGGCCCGATGCAATGGGAAAAGTGACAGGTGAGGCCGTCTACACGGACGACCTGAACTTTGATGGAATGCTTTATGGTGCAGTCAAGCGAGCCGAGGTACCGCATGCCATTGTCCGTATGATTGACACTGAATCTCCCCGGGCTCTACCCGGGGTGGCTGCCATCCTGACAGCGGATGATATTCCTGGAGAACACAACCACGGGCTGGTCATTTTCGACTGGCCCTCGCTGGTGGGGGTGGGGGAACGCGTCCGCTATGTGGGAGATGCAATTGCAATCGTGGCTGCCGAAACACAGGAAATGGCCGTCGAGGCGGCGGGCAGGATCGAGGTCCAATTTGAGAAGCTGCCCGTGGTCAGCGATCCGGTTCAGGCGCGCCGATCAGATGCCCCCGTCTTGCACGAGAAAGGCAACCTGCTCAAGCATATTAAAGTCCGCAAGGGTGACATCAAGCGAGGTTTTGCAGATGCAGATGTAATCCTGGAGCATGTCTTCCACACGCCCATCCTGGAGCATGCGTTCCTGGAGCCTGAGTGCAGTATTGCCGTCCCAAAGCCAGATGGCCGGATGGATATTTACGTTGGCTCGCAGATCCCATATGCCGACCGGAACCAGGTGGCGCTTGCCCTGGGTTGGCCGGATGAACGTGTGCGGGTGGTTGGGCAGCTGATGGGTGGTGGATTTGGGGGCAAGGAAGATATCACCGGTCAAATCCACGCAGCATTGCTGGCAAATAGAACGAAAAAGCCCGTCAAGCTGCTCTTTGACAGGCACGAGAGCCTGCTTGTCCATCCGAAACGCCATGCGACCCAAATCCGGATCAAGATCGGCGCGAAGCGAGATGGCAGACTGACCGCGGTTGAGACTGAACTTCATGGCGATACTGGTGCGTATGCTTCGCTGGGTGAGAAAGTGATGACGCGGGCGACCACCCATTCAGCGGGACCCTATGAAGCGCCGCATGTGCGGGCTGATTGTTATGCCATGTACACCAACAACCCTCCAGCGGGTGCCTTTCGCGGGTTTGGCGTGACCCAGTCGGCGTTTGCCGTAGAGAGCATGATGGATATGCTGGCTGCTGAACTAGGCCTGGACCGGGTTGAACTTCGGCGCATGAATGCCCTGCGTGTTGGCAGTATCACCAACACCGGGCAGGAACTGCGCGAGAGCGTTGGCCTGCTAGATTGCATCGATAAAGTGGAGGCAGAAATGCTGCGCCTGTCCCGGGATGAAGCACCCGGTTGCCCGCCCTTTAATCCCATCCCGTTCCGGGGTCTCTTCATTTACGTCGCGCCTGGGGTTTTGCTGTGGCCTTTAAGAATACCGGCCTTGGTGGAGGTGCACCGGATAAATCGGGGGCTGAAGTGCAGTTGTATCCCGACGGTATGCTGGAGGTGCGCACTTCTGCGGCTGAACTTGGCCAGGGGCTGGTAACAGTCCTGCGCATGATCGTCGCTCAGGAATTCTCGCTACCCCCAGAACGCGTCAGGGTACTGGTAATGGACACTGACCTGACCCCGGATGGGGGGCCAACCACCGCCTCACGGCAGACTTATGTCACGGGTAACGCGGCACGCCTTGCCGCACAATCCCTGCGACAAGCAATTACTTCCTTCCTCGCTGAAAAATACGATCTAGCCCCAGACCAAATCCGTTTTATTGAGGGTCTGGTGCAAGTGGGCGACCAGGCACTCCCGCTCGGCAACGTAGCGGTGGATATGAACAGCGCCGGGCAACAAGTCGCGCGCACTCTATGAATATTGGGCTCCGCAGACACTTCCTTTAGGTCGGGGAGGAGACATGCACTTTGCCTTTGCCTTTGCTGCCCAGGCCGCTGAAGTGGAAGTCAATACGCTCACGGGCGAAGTGCGCGTGGTACGCGTTATCTCTGCCAACGATGTGGGCACGGCCATCAATCCGCTTGGATTAAAAGGCCAGATCGAAGGTGGTGCCATGATGGGGTTGGGCAATGCCCTCACCGAACATTTCATCGTTGAGGAAGGCCAGGTGATTACTGACCGTCTGGCTCGTTACCGAATCCCGTCCATTGTCCACACCCCGGAGATTATTTCCATTGTTGTTGAACATCCCACCAAGGATGGACCGTACGGCGCAAAAGGGGTTGGTGAAATTGTAAGCATTCCGACCAGCCCTGCCATTACCAATGGCATCTTTAACGCTGTTGGCGTACGCGTGGATCACCTGCCGGTCGACCAGGAGCAGATCGCCAGGGAGCTGAATTTTGCTCCTGTGTGATGGGGGAAATAGGTGACTAAATTCACTGAGTGAATTGGCATGCTTAACCCACCGATGAACCCAAATGATGAGAGAACCCTGAGATTTCAGATCCGACTTGTTTTCAGCTGGTACCGGATCATTGACATGGACGTTATCAAATAATATCGCGACGGCCAACTTGTCGCCCTACGTTATAATGGGCACATGGCCAAATTTATCGGGTTTTCGTTGTTCGCTCTGCAATACCGAATACCTGCCCGGCCAGGTGACTTACACCTGTCCCAAGGATGGGGGCAACCTGGATGTGGTGCTGGATTACGACGCCATCCGTCAGAAATTCCAACCCGAAGACCTGACTTCCCGCGCCGAGGACTCGCTCTGGCGCTATCTGCCGCTTTTACCCGTGCCTGACCCGGGCGGTGAAGGGACCCCCCTTCGGGCTGCAGGCTGGACGCCGGTCTTCACGCTGAAGCGCCTGGCGGAGAAACTCGGTCTCGAGCATCGTCTGGCTCAAGGACGAGAGCCGCAACCCGACGGCTTCCTTCAAAGACCGCGCCAGTGCAGTGGTGGTGGCGCGCGCCCGTGAAATCGGTGCAGAAGTGATCGTTACGGCTTCCACCGGCAATGCCGGGGCAGCCCTGGCGGGCATGTCTGCCGCAGTAGGACAGAAAGCAGTCATCTTTGCACCGAAATCCGCACCCCCGGCGAAAGTGGCCCAATTGCTCGTTTTTGGCGCCAAAGTCATTCTGGTGGACGGCACTTACGACGAGGCATTCGACCTGACCATCAAAGCCGCGCAGGAATTTGGCTGGTACTGCCGCAATACGGGCTATAACCCGTTCACAGCCGAAGGGAAAAAGACCGCCGCACTGGAAATCTGGGAATGGTATAACCAAAAAAAGGAATGGATGGCGGAACATGGAGAAGCCGTCAGTGACGTTCCATTGACCGTTTTTGTTTCGGTTGGCGATGGGAACATCATCTCCGGCATACACAAAGGCTTCAAGGATTTGCTGGCCCTGGGATGGATGGAGAAAATGCCCCGGATCATCGGCGTACAGGCCGAAGGGTCCGCGGCGATTGCGAACGCTTTCCATGCCGGGACGGAAAAGATCATTCCCGTCTCTGCCAAAACGATTGCCGATAGCATCTCCGTTGACCTGCCGCGGGACGGCGTGCGCGCGGTACGTGCAGCCCGCGAGACCGGAGGCACGTATATCCAAGTAAGCGATGAGGAAATCCTGCAGGCCATCGCCGCACTCGGCCCGCTGGGAATCTTTGCCGAACCTGCCGGCGCGACTGCCTATGCGGGGCTGGTGCGGGCGGCGGGGCAGGAGATTGTCAAAGCAGAGCGACCCGGTACTGGTGCTGAATACCGGCTCCGGGTTGAAGGACGTGCGGGCTGCCATGCAGGCAGTGACACGCGGCCCCGGTTATCGAACCGACTCTGGAGGCAGTGAAACGAATTCTATGAAGAGCCAAAATCAATGGAGTCAGTCCGGTCCGTTACCTGGTTTTCGGAGTTGTATTCATCCTCCTGGCTGTGGGGCTCTGGTATATCCGCAGCATTTTGGAACCGTTGATCATTGCGGCATTTATTGCCTATCTCATCCATCCAGCAGTGAATTTTTTAACCAAGCGTACGCGCCTGTCGCGCCAGGCCGCGGTCAACCTGGTGTATTTCATTACCCTGGCAGTTCTGATCGGCACGCCATCAACGCTCACCCCCATCTTTTTTGATGAATTTAAACTGGTGATCACCGACGTCGCTTAATATTTTCGACCAGCTCATTGCCTGGTTGATGAAACCACATCTCATCCCCAGCATTCCCATTGATTTTGGGCAATTGGCCACCCGGTTGACCCAATTCCGCTCCACCTTTCTTTCGTCCCTTCCGGAACAGGCTCTCCAATTATTGGGGAAGACGTCCGTGGGCGCCCTGTGGCTCCTGGTCATCCTGGCAGCGGTCTATTATTTCCTGGCTGAGTGGCCGCGTCTCCGTAATGGTTTTATCGGCTCATTCCCGGATGCTTATCGCCCCGAACTCAACGAACTGTACCAGCGGTTGCGCAGTATCTGGATGAACTATTTGCGCGGGCAATTATTGTTGATGGCGATTGTGGGAGTGACTTTTACGATTGCCTGGACGGTTATTGGCATTCCGGGAGCGTTGGTGCTGGGGGTTGTCGCCGGTTTCCTGACCTTGATCCCAGATGTTGGCCCATTCCTGGCAGCGATGCTGGCGATTGGTGTCGCGCTGCTCGAAGGTTCGAACTGGAGCTGGATGCCAGCCTCCAATTTCGTCGTGGCATTAATTGCCCTGGCAGTCTATCTTCTTCTGATCAGCATCAAAAATATCTGGCTGCGGCCATTCATCATGGGCCGCAGTGTCCACATGCACGAGGCATTGGTCCTAATTTCCATTATCCTGTCAACGATCCTGTGGGGGATTATTGGGCGCCCTGCTCATCGTCCCAGTACTGGCTTCGCTTGGGGTGATCTTTGATTACCTGCGCCGCCGTATTTTGGGCATGCCGCCTTTCCCGCCCACGGAACCGTTCGTCCTGGAAACCCCCCTGGTTTCCGGGTCCGAAAAGGTCGCGGCTTTGAAATCCAGAATTTCAAGAAAGAAGAAGGGGTAATATGCCGGTCACATTTTCGATCGTCGCTCCGATTTTCAATGAATTGGATAACCTGCCCGAACTCTACCGCCGTGTGAGGGAGGTGATGTCGGCCATGAGCGAGACCTGGGAACTGGTGCTCGTGGATGATGGTTCCACCGATGGCTCGACCGAGCGCATCCTCGAACTGGCAAAGCAGGACAAACACGTCCGCCCGGTGATTTTTGCGCGCAACTTCGGCCACCAGGTGGCGATCACGGCCGGCTGGGACTATGCGCGCGGCGATGCAGTGGTCATCATTGATGCCGACTTGCAGGACCCTCCGGAGGCCATCCCGGACCTGATCGCAAAGTGGCAGCGAGGGGTACGAGGTGGTCTATGCGGTACGCGCCGAACGCGAAGGGGAAACCTGGTTCAAAAAGACGACGGCCGCGCTGTTCTACCGAATCGTCCGTCGCATTACCGACGTGAAAATCCCTGTGGATACCGGCGATTTCCGCCTGATGGACCGCAAAGTGGTGGATGTGCTCAAGACGATGCGCGAGAGGCACCGTTTCCCACGCGGCATGTCTGCCTGGGTGGGATTCAGGCAAATCGGTGTGCCCTATAAGCGCGCCGCACGTCATGCCGGGGTGACCAAGTACCCGTTCAAGAAGATGCTCAAACTGGCGCTGAATGCCATCACCGGATTTTCGTACTTTCCCCTGCAACTGGCAACCTACTTCGGTTTTGCCGCGGCGGGGCTGGCGATCATCGCCATCCCGGTGGTCATCATCATGCGCCTGGTGGGGCATGGCGCTTTTCTCGGCCAGGCCACCACGCTGATTGCCGTGCTATTCCTGGGCGGGGTGCAGTTGATCTCCCTGGGTGTATTGGGCGAATACCTGGGGCGGATCTATGACGAGGTCAAGGGGAGACCGTTGTATATCGTGCGCGAAGGGCCGGAAGAATAGTCGCGATTGGGCGGATGGATCCCTGCAGGGAACGCCGCCCTGTTTTTTTTGGAGAAGAAATGATTTACGATTTTGATCGCGTCATTGACCGCCGCAGTACGAACAGCATCAAGTGGAAATATCTACGGGCCGGATGTTCTCCCGCTCTGGGTGGCGGATATGGATTTCGCCGCGCCCGAACCGGTGCTGGAAGCCCTGCGCCGCGCCGTGGAGCACGGCATTTTTGGATACGAATTCCCCACCAAAGAACTGCGCGAAACTGTCGCTGCCCGGATGGAAAAACTCTACGGCTGGCAGGTCTCGCCCGAAATGGTGGTCGCCACACCGGGTGTGATCGCCGGGTTCAACGCGGCCGCACGCACGGTCTGCACGGCGGGGCAGGGGATCCTGGTCCAGCCACCGGTCTACCCGCCCTTCCTGACCGTTCCACTAAAAAGCTGCGCTTGTCCGCCAGGATGCCCCGCTCAGGATGACGACGGAAGGAGCCACCCTGCGCTACGCAGTGGATTTTGATGTGTTCGAGCGGGCGGTCAACTCCAGGCGGCGCACAGACCGGCATGTTCCTGCTCTGCAATCCCCACAACCCCACCGGGCAGACTTATTCGCGCGAGGATCTGGCTCGCATGGCGGAAATTTGCCTGAAGAATAATATCTGTCATTTGCTCGGACGAAATCCACAGCGAATTGCTGCTGGGCGGGGCGCAGCATATCCCGCTTGCCAACCTCTCGCCCGAAATTGCCGACCGGACCATCACACTGATCGCTCCGAGCAAGACCTTCAATGTAGCAGGTCTGTATTGCGCATTTGCCATTATTCCCAACCCCGATCTGCTGAGCGCGTTATAAGAAAACCATCGAGCAGATGGCAATGCACGTTAACAGTCTGGGGCTGGTGGCGGCGCAGGCGGCCTTCTCGGGCGAGTGCGATGACTGGCTGGCGGCTCTGCGCGTCTATCTGACGGGGAACCGGGATTTCCTTGTCGAGTACGTGAAACGCGAATTTAACGGGATCAGGATCACGGTCCCGGAAGCCACCTACCTGGCCTGGCTGGACTGCAACGAACTGGTCAGATCCGGCAGGATCAATGGCACTCCGCACGAGTTTTTCCTGAAGCAGGCCAAAGTGGCCCTGAACGAAGGCAGAGAATTCGGTTTCGGCGGGGAGGGATTTGTGCGGTTGAACTTCGGCTGCCCGAGGAAAACGCTGGAAGATGCGCTGGAGCGGATGAAGGCAGCCCTGGCTTGAGTGAAAATAAAGGCGGATGGAGGTCATCCATCCGCCAGGTGGTTATTTCCAGAGGAAAGAGCGGGAAAAATCACCGTTCGTCAGGGGAGACGTCTGGCTCGGGCATGGAGCCTTCAGCCAGGTTTGGATTACCCGGTCCTTCCTCCTACGCAGTTCTCATCCATTTTTTTCGGTGGGCACCTCCTTCCAAGGCCGGTTACGGCCTAAATTCATAGTACAACGGATTCTTTAAAAAGACATTAAAAATAACCACTACTTCTGTAATTGGTTGTACAGACAAAACAGGAGAGCCAAAAGGGGTGAAAAGGTTTCCCAAAGACCTTTAAAAGCGGATGTTCGGCAAGGCGGTTGTAGGGATATAATCTTGTTGTATTTCGAGTCGCTCTTTATTGAGGAGAAGAGTAATGTATACGCTTGCTTCTGATGAAAAAGCTTCCGCGGTGATGGTATATACCCCGAATACGCTTGTATGCGGCGAAGCTGTGACCAAGCAAAGCAGCCGTGTCAGCGTCTGGCTTCGAACCGAAGGCGCGTCGGATAATATCCATTTGCTCAAAGGGCAGGTGATCAATATAGACGGCAGTGAAGCCAGGACGCTGAGTTTCTCCGAAATATTCCTGCCCGCCACCCAGATTATCGGTTTTCACCTGACCCCGCCTGCCCACGACCCGTTGGATTATGACGAGAGCGAAATGAACCGTAAAATGCAACGGGTCACTGTGCTGGTTGGTTCTTTCGTTTTCAACGGTGCGATCCGCATCTCCACCCAGGTGGATCTTGGCACGAGCATCACGTCTGGGCGCATCATCTGGATGTCCATCTACGATGTAAAGATATCCAATCCTCAGCTGCCGCAGATGAAGGAATTTGAAGTACCCATGTTGGTGGTGCGTCCCGGGCAGGTCGTTTTTGCACTAAACGAATGAGCGAACCCGAACTCTCGATTTGATCGCATACGGACGCAAAGAAATATATCCCGCCCAGGTGGCGGGTTTGATAATAAACAAAATATCCACCCGATAATGGAGCTGTAATATATCGACCAAAATTGCATGTCAGGGATATATCCATATTGAATTGTTTTACCACCAAGGAAGAAAATGATAACAACTCAAGAAGATTACCTGGAAAGCCTCAGGGGGATGAAGAAGCGTATCTTTATGTTTGGCGAAGAAATCGAAAGATCCGTTGACCACCCGATGATCAGGCCATCATTGAACGCGGCAGCAATGACCTATGAGCTTGCCAATGAACCAACCCATGTTGATTTAATGACGGCAGAATCGAACCTGACCGGCCAGCGCGTTAATCGTTTTACCCATCTCCACCAGAGCACTCAGGATTTGGTCAATAAGGTCAAAATGCAGCGTTTGCTTGGCCAATGTACGGCATGCTGTTTCCAACGATGTGTGGGGATGGACAGTTTCAACGCTCTTGACGTGGTCACTTACCAGATGGACCAGGAATTGGGCACCCATTACAATGAGCGCTTCCGGAATTACCTTGTTCATGTGCAAAGGGAAAACCTTGTGGTGGATGGCGCCATGACGGACCCCAAAGGTAACCGGAAATTGTCTCCATCCCAGCAGACTGACCCCGATTTGCATGTTCGCATCGTCAAAGAGAATAAAGAAGGGATTTATATTCGTGGCGCCAAAGTCCACCAGACTGGGGCGATTAATTCGCATGAAATCCTGGTCATGCCCGCCCGCAGCCTCAAAGAAACGGACCAGGATTATGCCGTTGCCTGTGCAGTCCCTGCCGATGCGCGGGGGATCATCTATGTGTATGGTCGCCAAGCGAGTGATACCCGAAAGTTGGAAGGCGGCAGGATCGATGTCGGCAATTACCAGTATGGTGGTCATGAAGCGGTACTCATTTTCCAGGATGTTTTTGTCCCCTGGGAATGGGTTTTTATGTGCCGGGAATACCAGTATGCGGGCAATCTGGTTGAACTCTTTGCAGCGCACCACAGGGCAAGTTATGGCGGGTGCAAGGTGGGTGTTGGCGATGTGCTGATTGGCGCAGCGCAGGCAATCGCCAGAGTGCAAGGAACAGATCAGGCTTCCCATATTAAGGACAAGCTCGTCGAGATGGTGCATCTCAATGAAACCCTGTATGCCTGTGGGCTGGCCTCTTCCTACGAAGGAAGGCGTTCCCCTTCTGGAACTTACCTGATCGATATGCTTCTGGCTAATGTCACAAAATTAAATGTCACCCGTTTCCCCTATGAAATTGCCAGGATCGCCCAGGATATTGCCGGCGGTTTACTGGTCACGATGCCCTCAGAGAAGGACTTCAGCCATCCAGAGATAGGACCGCTATTGCAGAAATACCTTGTTGGATCGGATGAATTCCCCACGGAGAGGCGACAACGCCTCCTAAGGTTGATTGAGAATATTACTCTGGGGGCAGGAGGAGCAGGCTATTTGGTTGAATCCATGCACGGCGCAGGATCGCCGATGGCACAGCGGATCATGCTCACGCGCCTGGCAGATATGGATTCAAAGGAAGCCTATGCCTTGAAAATTGCCGGCCTGGTCAAAGAAGGTTAAGAGCTGGAATGGTAATAAATTGTAAAAATCATCATGATGGCTATTTAGATAGAATAAGCAGGCTGTTCAAGTCGGGGATCAAGTGACTAATATTGCGCTTGGAACCTGTCCGAAAATTATTCCATAAGCAGTGCTCTTGCCACCGGGGACCGCGAGAAGTAATTAATACGATATAATATTAATTGTCAGACAACTTCCCCTTTTCATCCACAAGGAGTTTCCCGAAATGACCACGATCGACCTCACCATCCACAAAGACCGCCGCGCCCGCGCCATCCAGCGCGCCCGCGAGCGCAAGATCGTCATCCCCACCTTTGCCCAAATGAAAGACCCCGGCAAAATCCCGGCCAAAGTCAAGGAATCGCTGAAGGGCGTCGGCCTGTGGGATGTGGACCCGCGCAACCTGTTCCGCATCACCTGGCATAACGAACCCAAGGCCAAGGGCGGCGGGTTCGGCGGAGTCAACTACCTCGAACTGCCTTCCTCGCTGACCGGCGTCAAGGCGCGCATCATCGTGCTGGTGGGCAAGTGGTTCCCGACCGGCGCGCACAAGGTGGGGGCGGCCTTCGGCTGCCTCGTCCCGCGGCTGGTCACCGGTCAGTTCGACCCGACGGCGCAGAAAGCCGTCTGGCCTTCCACAGGCAACTTCTGCCGCGGCGGCGCGTACGACTCGGCCCTGCTGGCCTGCACATCCATCGCCATCCTGCCGGAAGGCATGAGCAAGGAACGCTTCGAGTGGCTGGAGAAAATCGCCGGGGAGACGATCAAGACCCCCGGCTCCGAATCGAACGTGAAGGAAATCTTCGACAAGTGCTGGGAACTGCGCAAGTCCGGGCCAGGACCTGATGATCTTCAACCAGTTCGAAGAGTTCGGCAACTACCTGTGGCACTATGAAATCACCGGCCACGCCATGGAAGAAGTGGTGAAACAGGCCGCGGGTCCGAAAGGCCGCTACCGGGGCATGGCCTCCGCCACCGGTTCGGCCGGGACGATCGCCAGCGGCGATTATATGAAGCAGGTCTTCCCGGGCAGCATCATCGTGGCCAGCGAAGCCTTGCAATGCCCCACCCTGCTGGAGAACGGATTTCGGCGCCCACCGCATCGAGGGCATCGGCGACAAGCACGTGCCGTGGATCCACAACTCGAAGAACACCGACATGGTGGTGGCGATTGACGATAACGCCGTGGTCAACCTTGCACGCCTGTTCAACGAACCCGCCGGACGCAAGTACCTGGCTTCGAAGGGCGTGCCCGAAGCGCTGGTTGCAGCAACTGGACCTGCTCGGTTTTTCGGGCATCTCGAACGTGCTCTCAGCGCCATCAAAGCCGCCAAGTACTACGAGATGGACGAGAACGACATCATGATCACCGTGCTGACCAACTCGATGGAACTCTACCAGTCCCGCCTGAAGGAAATGCACGCCGAGTTCGGCGAGTACACCGAGAAGGACGCCGCCGCCGATTTCGCCCGCTACCTGCACGGGCAGTCCACCGATAACCTGCTCGAACTGCGCTACACCGACCGCCGCCGCATCCACAACCTGAAATACTTCACCTGGGTGGAACAGCAGGGCAAGACCTATGCCGAGATCCAGTCCATGTGGCAGGAACCGGATTACTGGACGGATGTCCAGAAGCAGGCGGATGAGATCGACGAGTTGATCGTGGAGTTCAATAAGGAAGTTGGATTGAGTTAATCAATCATAGCATCTCAAAGGATTAGCCGAGGATGGGTATTTCCCCACCTCGGCTTTTTCGTTATTTATTATAGCTCCAATTATTCGAAAGATGAATTATACAATGTAAATTGATACTCATCCGGCTTCTAAGCCAGCGCATTGCCTTTTTGGGTATACTACGCCATCTTTCCCCAGATAATATCAAGGAGCAATGGTCATTTCGAAATGAAAATCGCATCAAACATACACATCGTGCCCGGAGTCATCGGCCAATCCTATTTGCTGGTTGACCCGGATGGGTTGACTTTAATTGATACTGGTATTCCCGGTAGTGCAATTAAAATCCTGAAGTATCATCAAGCAGAGTGGGGTATTCGACACAGAGATTTGAACCGCATCCTTCTCACGCATGCCGATTAGGATCATGCTGGCAGCCTGGCCATGCTTAAAAAGGCGACCGGCGCTCGCGTCTATGCCAGCCTGTACGAGGCCAGGGCAGTTGCATCCGGGCAGTTTCCCGCGCTCGCTGAAAACCGATAACATCTTGTATAAGCCCGTTTTTGCACTGGCAGAAAGCCTGGGAAGGATATCCCCCGCCCATGTGGACGAACACTTATCCGATGGACAGGTGTTGCCGGTTTTGGATGGACTGTTTGTGGTGGATACCAAAGGCCATACGCCTGGCCATCTGTCATTCTTCGCGCCATTCAGCGGGGATCCTGTTTTCCGGAGATTCAATCTTGTCGGTGAAAGACCGATTGGTCGGCTCGCATGGGGCCGTCACCTGGGACCAGGATAAGGCTGACGCCTCCGTGCTCAAACAATTGGCGCTCAGAGCCCGGATCGTTTGCTCGGGGCATGGAGCTGTGGTGATGGATGGGTTGGGCAGGTTACTTAAACTGGCAGAGGTTTTACCAATGGCTCCAGCATATCAGCGAATATGAGACGAGAACATCGGCTAAATAAATCTTTCTGAACCCTGAACACGGATTAGAAAGAAAGAAGGCGAAAATTTGGAGAAGTTGTATAATTACTAAACCCGAATAATTGTCTGGAGGAGGATGAGATGAGTTCTAAAATTGAGTTTACAAGCAATTATTCCGACAATAGTACAGATCGCGGTTTCCAGTTCGAATTTAATTGTGACCGCTGCGGAACGGGATTTCGCACCCGCTTTCAGCCCTTCGCGGCCGGAACGATCTCGAGTGCCCTTGATACTGCCAGCAATCTCTTTGGAGGAATTTAATCGTGCAGCCAACGTGGGAGAACAGGTGCGTTCTGCCGCCTGGCAAAAAGCACGTGACGATGCCTTCGTCAAAGCCGTGGAGGAGTTAAAACCCGATTTTGTTCAATGCCCGCGCTGTTCAACCTGGGTTTGCCGAAAGAGTTGTTGGAATACGCAACGCGGCCTGTGCAAGGAATGTGCCCCTGATATGGGCGTGGAAATGGCCGCGGCGCAGGCCAGCCGAACGGTGGAGGAAATCTGGGCACATTCGAAAATGGCTGAAGAAGATCGGGGAATGCTAAAGGATGAAAGTTGGCGGGCAGGGGTGCGCGCCACCTGTCCTAAGTGTAATGCTCCATTGGCAAATAATGCCAAATTTTGTCCGGAGTGCGGGGCAGCCATTCAGGCGGAAAAATTCTGCTCCAATTGTGGTATCAAGATCAAACCGGGTGTAAAATTCTGTCCTGATTGTGGAACGAAGCAAGAGTAAAAATCAGAGTGCGGACATATAAGTCCGCACTCAATCATATCCGGGGCAGGGAGATGCACACTTTTTTGCAGATCAATTGATCGTGGAGTTCAATAACGAGGTGGAACTGGCTTAGCGATTTTTCGAGTTCCGAATCTATCACTGGGGCTGGAGAAGTTTTCCAGCCTCGATTTTTATCTACGGGATTATCATGTTAAGTCTTTTTCCGTTTAGGTGTAAAGTTAACCCATGCTGACTCCTGCCTCCCTCGTCATGGTCTGCCTGCTCCCAACCCCGCGTGACCTGGAAATTGTGCGTCTACTGGGCTGGTACCGCATCCCGTTTCGCAGCGCGCCCAAAGTGGTCGCAGTTGATTACCTGGCTTTTTACCAACCCGGCAGTTTCGGAGAAGGAGCTGGGCACATCGAGTGGATGGCCGCGGTACGCGGTCATGAACTGACCACGCGTGCTGAACTTCTAAGAGATGAGTCTGACCATCCGCGAGCCAGCGAAGAATATTTCAAGATCCAACTTGGTGCACTGGAACGCCTTCCGCGACCGGTGCTGGCGGAGAATTGGAAGCGGCTGACGTTTCTTTATACTACCGGGGAATACTTGCTGAAAGCACAAACTCTCAACGACCTTGTGATTCAAAGCGATGAACGCCAAATATTGTGGAAATCCCTGCGGGAAAGGGCGAAAAATGAACAGACCTATAACACAGATTTGCCCGAAACCGATATTCCTCCCGAGGTATTAATTGCGTTACTCGGCATCAAAGATGCCCAATCGCCTTATGATGCAAAGGACCGGGAAAATGGCGATGTTGATTAAAGGCGGTACCCTGGTTACTGCCGAAGAAATATCCTCTGCAGATATTCTGGTTGAGGGCGAGAAGATTTCTCGAATTGGACCAAATCTGCAAATTACAGACGCCGAGGTCATGGATGCCACCGGTAAGATGATTCTCCCCGGCGGAGTGGACCCGCATGTCCACCTCGACCTGCCCATGTTCGGCACGGTGTCCTCGGATGACCATTACACCGGCACGAAGGCGGCTGCGTTCGGCGGAACCACAACAATCATAGACTTTGTTTCATTCGATTTTCCCACTCTGCGTGAGTCGGTGGACAAGTGGCATGTGAAGGCGGAAAAAGCCGCTGTGGACTATTCTGCCCACATGAACCTGACCCGCTTTGACGGGAAGATTGCTGCCGAAATCCCCTCCCTGCGGGAGATGGGGGTCACCACTCTGAAAGTCTTTACCGCTTACAATGGCCGCCTGCGCCTGGAGGACGGCAATATTTTCCAAGCGCTACGCATCGCCCGCGATAACGGGATGCTGGTCATGCTCCACGCAGAAGATGGCGACGTGATCGAGATACTCACCACCGATGCGCTGGTCGCAGGACATACGACCCCGGAATGGCACGCCAGAACCCGTCCCGCCTGGGGGGCGGTCGAGTCAGCGCTGCGGGCTTTCGCCCTGGCTGCCACTGCGGAGGCTCCGCTGTACCTGGTCCACATGAACGCGGCCGGCGAGGCGGACATGCTCCAGTATGTGCGCGAGCGCGGTGTGAAGGTGATGGGTGAGACATGCCCGCAATATCTACTTTTTACCGAGGATGAGCTACGCCGGCCGGACGGGGCGAAATGGGTTTGCTCTCCGCCCCTGCGTACCGCGGCCGATAACCTCCGGCTGTGGGAAGGCTTGGCAGATGGCATTATCCAAACGGTTGGGACTGACCACTGTCCGTTTTTTTATGATGGCACAAAACCGATCTTGTACGAAGAGAAAATGATTGCCATCCCCGGCAAGGAACTCGGGGCAGGCGATTTCACCAAAATCCCCAATGGACTGCCCGGAGTGGAAGACAGGCTACCGATTCTTTGGACGACCGGCGTCGGATCCGGGAAGTTGACGGCCAACCAGTTCGTTGCGCTCACCTCCACCAATCCGGCGAAGATTTTCGGTCTGTACCCGCGCAAGGGTGCGCTCCTGCCAGGTTCCGACGCGGATATTGTTATATGGGACTCACAGAAGAAGGTCAAATACGGTGTGACCCATAGTCACCAACGGACGGATTACAATCTGTACGAAGACTGGGCGTTGACAGGTTATCCCGAAAAAGTATTCCTGCGAGGCAAGTTGATAGTGGATGGTGGGAAATGGCTGGGAAAGGCAGGTATGGGTCAGTATCTACCGCGCCAGCCCGGGGCGCCGGTCGTGTAGCGGGGAACAAAACTGCTTTCCATGACATCTTAGGGGTGAGTTTTGCCTGTCTTGGAAAGGAGAAAATGATGAACAAGCGCCTGTATGTCCTCATTGCCACAGTGATCATCCCCACCTTGTTCCTATCTGCTTGCCGACCAGGGAGAGTTGCCGAGTCAAAGCTACAACGCATCTCCAACCCTGATGTATCCGCCTCGGATCTGGAGCAGTTGGTCGCCGGGAACACCGCCTTCGCATTCGATCTGTACCAGGCATTGCGTCCTTCAAACGGGAATGTGGTTAACTCGCCCTACAGCATTTCCCTGGCTTTTGCCATGGCCTATGGCGGGGCGCGCGGCGAGACCGCTGCCCAGATGGCAGACGTACTGCATTACACCCTGGCCGGGAATCAATTCCATCCCGCCTTTAACGCGCTGGCCCTTGACCTTGCCCGTCGTCCCGTCCAAGCCAATGTGGACGAGAAGGAGAGATTCCAATTAAGCATTGCCAACGCACTGTGGGGGCAGGACGGCTGGCCGTTCCTGCCGGAATATCTCGACCTGCTGGCGGCGAATTATGGAGCTGGAATGCGCCTGGTTGATTTCAAGAATTCCCCGGAGAGTGCCCGGAAAGAGGTTAATAATTGGGTTTCCAACCAGACCAACGATCGCATCAAGGATATCATCCCGCCCGGAACGATCGACACGTTGACAAGGTTGGTGCTGGCCAATGCCATTTACTTTAAGGCCACCTGGGAGAATGAATTCGACGCCAACGATACCACCGATAAGCCGTTCTATCTTCTCGATGGCGATACGGTGAGCGTGCCAATGATGGGAATTGGCCACCAGTTGAATCTGTCCTATGCGGTGGGGAATGGCTGGCAGGCGGTTACCCTGCCATATAAGGGCGGCCTGACCGAGATGCTAATCATCGTGCCGGATTCAGGAAATTTCGAGATTTTTGGGTCGACCCTGACACGCGGACCGCTATGACGAGATTCTAGCGGCAATGGAACCGCAGGAGACCATCCTCTCCATGCCGAAATTTATATTTGAGTCCCAGTATGAATTGAAAGATATCCTGGCTGGCATGGGCATGCAGGATGCCTTCGAACCTACTACTGCGGATTTCTCCGGAATAGACGGCCAAAACGACCTGTTCATTGGCGATGCCATCCATAAGGCGTTCATCGCCGTGGATGAAAAAGGCACTGAAGCAGCTGCAGCAACAATTATTACCATGCAAATGGCATCCTTACCGCAAGGCCTTGTGCTTACCATCGACCGCCCGTTCTTCTTCATTATCCGGGATGTTCCTACCGGTGTGATCCTATTCATGGGACAGGTGATGGATCCACGATAAAATTCCGATGTAACAAAAAGGCTGCCAGTGATCAAACTGGCAGCCTTTTTTACACTCTACGACTTAAGCAATTCCTTCAACCTCGGATGATTCGCATATACCCCGCGCCGCTCTTCCGGTAATAATGCCGCGATTCGGCACATGACTTCGTCGGTGTATTGCTGCATCGCAGCATCGCGGTCCTTCCCCTTGACCGGAGGCAGCGTGAAGGATTGACCAGCGACGATCTTGATTTTCAACCGTTTGAAGTGCTTCAGGCGATCCGTCACCACCGCATCCTCGGTGCCGGTCAGCGCCACGGGCAAGACCGGCACACCCGCTTTCCAAGCCAGGTAAATTCCGCCCGGTTTGGCCTCGATCAAATTGCCAGATTTGGAGCGCGTCCCTTCCGGAGTGATGGTGAACACCTGACCCTGCTGGAGCCGGCGCAGGGTCTCGCGGATGGCGTGGATGTCGGCGTTGTAGCGGTCAACGAACATGCCGTTGGTCAGTTTGACCAGCCAGCGGAAAATGGCGAATTTCTCATATTTCTCAGCCACGACCATGATAATGTCGGGCCGGTCGAGGACGTAATAAGCCAGAGCAGCATCCAATCGCCCGATGTGGTTGGCGGCGATGACAAAACCACCGGCAGGCAGATTTTCAGAGCCAATGATTTCCACGCGGGCGATAATACTGAGAATGAGCGCGGACAATAGAAACGGAAGATCTTATGGGTGGATTTTTTCATAGGTATTCTCGTGGATAAAACCCCCATTGGGCCTGAAGGTTAGCCGGGTATTAAGGATGGTTTTCCAACAATTCTTTCAGACGAGGATGGTCAGCGTAGAAGCCATGCTGCTCCTGTGGAAGCAAGGGCAGCGATGCGGCACATGATTTCATCAGTATCGGCTTTCAGGGCTTTGTCCCGATCCTGAGCCTCATTCGGAAGGGGAGGCAGCCTGAAAGCTGGTCCAACGCTGACGATGACCTGCGGGCGATGCAGCCGCTTCAATTGTTCAAAGAAGACTTTATCAAATGTGCCGCTGATCCCGACTGGCGTGAGCGGGTAGCCCATTTTGGCTGCCAGGTAACTGACCCCCGGCTTGCCTTCGATCAGGTAGCCGACCTTCGAGCGCGTTCCCTCCGGGGTGATGACCAGCACTTCGCCCTGTTTCATGCGCGCGATCACCTTGCGAATGGCTTTCAGGTCCGGGTTGAAGCGGTCAACGAAAAGGAAATTCAAACCACGGCCGAGCCAGCGCATGATCCACACCTTCTCCCATTTTTCACCCACCAGCAGGACGAGATTAGTGTTGTCAATAATGTAGAACGGCAGGAAGGCATCCACCAGCCCGATGTGGTTGGCAGCAATGATGAAATTACCGGTATGGGGTATATTTTCCTTGCCGCGCACTTCGACATGCGTCAGCAAGCGGAGCAGAAAGCGGATGAGGAAACGGGTGAATTTGAGTCGCATAGAGATAATTTTACAACAAAAAGAGATTAGGCCCCCTCCTGCTCCCCGTGAAAAGGGGAGGCCAGGCCGGGGATTAACCGCTTTTCAAAATGTGCGTGATGATGGTTGCGCCGGAACCGCCGATGTTCTGCGCCATGCCGATGTGCGCCTCCGGGACCTGGGTCTCGCCGCATTCGCCCCGCAGTTGCTGCACCACCTCGACCACCTGATAGACCCCTGTCGCACCGACGGGATGCCCGCGCGCCTTGAGCCCGCCGCGCGTCATCACCGGGATGCGTCCCGTGGGGGTAATTTTCCCATCCAGACCAAGCCGCGGCGCCTTGCCCGCGTTCGGCGAAACCGCAGGCTTCCAGCGAGAGCGCCGACATGATCGTGAAAGCGTCGTGCAGTTCGAACACGTCAATATCCTCGGGCCGACGCCAGCCTGCCGGTAGGCCTGCCTGCGCCGACTTGTACGCCGCCGCCAGGAACAGTGGCTCGGAGCGGTCGTGGAAGGCAATCGTGTCAGTGGCAGCGGCAGAACCGGCAATCAGGATACGCGGCGCTGCCCCGCACTGAATCGGCAGGGACGATGTACAGCGCAGCCGCGCCGTCCCCAATCGGCGAAGCATCCAGCAGGTTGATCGGGGTGGCGATCATGGCTGACTTCTCAAATTCCTCGAGGGTGATCTTATGGTGCAGGCGGGCAAAGGGGTTGTGCATGCGCATTGGCATGGGCGTTGATGGCAAACGGCGCGAAATCAGCATGTTTCCAACCGATACTCGTGCATGTAACGGCGCATGATGAGGGCGTTCAGACCGACGAATGAGACGCCCATCTCGACTTCATAATCGGCGTCGGCGGCAGTGGCGAGAGCGGCGGTGACTTCGTGCGGGTGGCGGTCGGTCATCTTTTCGACACCCACCACGAGGGCCGAACTCGAGCTCCCCGGACGCAACCGCCATCAACCCGGCAGCGCAGGGCAGCCCCGCCGGAACCGCAAGCGGCATCCACCTTGACAGCGGGAACTTTCAACCCAGCCCAATGCGCCACGAGCGGACCGAGGTTGTTCTGGCTGTTGATGATGCCCGACATCATGTTGCCGACGAAAGATCCCATCGGCGCTTTCGCGCCCGGCATCTTCCAGCGCGGCGTGGATGGCTTCCACGGCGATCTGGCGGATGGATTTTTCCCACTGCTTCGTCAATTTTTGTCTGGCCGATCCCGATGATTGCGACTGGTCGCATGCTGAACCTCAACTCCAAATGCATAAAATGCTTACAATATTGCTGAATTAATTAATGGAATGGCTGGATTTTACCCGATGATCCTGTCAGGGGCTATCAGTTTTGTGTAAAGATTCCGATCCCAATTTTCAATTCTGACGCGGCCGCGGGTCGCGCACCAGCCAGAACAGCAAGCCGGCAATGACCAAACCGCCGACAGCCGAGACCATAAATGTGGCCTGGAAACCGGCCGCTATCGGCAATCCAGCCACCCAGCAAAGGGGCGATGATCGTGAAAGGGGCCACCAGTGTATTCGACAGACCGATATAGGTCGGGCGGGTTTCTTCAGTCCCGAATTCGGTCGTGATTGCCATGCCGATGGTCCAGTAAGCCACGTTTGCCAGCCCGGAAAGGATAAAGACCAGATACATCCAGTTCAAGGATGGCGCGCCCCAGGCGATCAACGAACTGAGCGTGACCGCAATCGACCCGGCGATGAGCATGGCGCGATGACCGAGACGATCTCCCAGCCAACCCATGACGGCATTGGCGATCGTGGAAGTGATGGTCACTGCAGCGGTCAATAATCCAGCGGTCAGGTCGCTCATCCCGAAGCGGCGCAGGCCGTAGACGATGTAAAAGGCAAAACCCATGGTGGCGAACTGCGAGAGCAGGCGCACAACCAGGAAGTTGCTGAAATTCCTATCGCGGCGCAGGATCTCCAGACCGCCTTTCCAGGGCGAGGGCTGGTGGGCGGGGATCGGTTTTCTCGTTGTCCACCGGTTCGCGGGTCAAACCCATGAAACAGCATCGAGAGTCCCATCCCGACGATGGTCAGGGTGAAGCAAAGGCAAAATTGAGCGGGTCGTGGACCTTGTCCAGAATGTAGCCTGCCGCGACGGCTGCCACGCTCATCGAGCACATTTGCCAAGGCAGCCTGCGCACCGAAGAAAGTGCCGCGCCAGTCGGGCGGAATGATCTTGGCGATCATGCTCTGCCAGCCGTTGGCGGTGAACCCAGCTCCCAGTCCCTGCCAGATGAGAATGATGAAGGTCAATACCAGGGCGGCTTTATTTCCCAGTGCGGTCATGAAAAGGGCCACCAGCGCCAGCCCCAGGAAAGGGAGGCGCTCGTGGATGGTCATCCACATCACCATCGGCTTGTAGCGCCGCAGGCGTGAAACCGAGTTTGCCATGAATAACTGTGGCAACTGCCACCCGACGGCGTGGATGGCGGGGATAAGCCCGATCAACACTGCCGAATGGGTCATCCGGCTGACGAAGAGGGTGATGATGGTTCCGACGGAACCAAATCCCCAGCCCAAACCATAAAAAGCACCGTCCAGCAGGTTGACGGTGATGTTGTATTTCAGGTTCTTGCGGACGGACTCTTCCAAGGTGGGCATATCCATCCATTCTACCACTCGGACAATTTTGCAAACAACCTACTGCCAGCAAACCATTTCATAACCTAATCCCATACTTCCGCGATATCATGAAAATTTTCCTCAACCGTCCATATCGTTGGCGTCGACAAAAGGTGTCACTTCCATTCCAAACAAGAAAGAAACATCTCACAATCAGGTATTTTGATAGTTTGAGATAAAATGAGCCTCTGTCTGGATTGGAGAAAGTGAAGGTGAAAAATAAGGAGATACACGGGGTGATAAACACGATCCTCTTGCCAAGTGAAAGGAAATATCGTATAGTGATTTCGATCTGACGCAGCGATGGAGGGTTATGAGCCTTATCTAAAGAAGATCCTTCCTTTCGCGGCAATTATCCAATTTTTGCTGAAGGCTGGTTCCTCCTAGTAACGTAGAATTCACGAAAAGAGGAATGCATCCTTTCCATAAGTGGTTAACCTGACAATCTACCTGATGTGCAAAAGTAAGGTGGCTTTCATTACTAATTGAAGTCGTTCAAGAATGATGAGCGTATTAATTGTTGCGCGTCAGAGCCTGTGACCCAGAGTAAGGTGGTATCAATGCCTATTCAGTTCAACCGGAACGCAATCAAGAAATTGTTTTCCCAAATTCCTGTTCATCCCTTCTTCCTTGCTGCCTACCCGATTGTCAGCCTATTGGCATTCAACATCAAGGAGATCTACATGCGCGATGCGCGCAAATCTATCTTGATTGCATTATTATCGACGGCAATAGTCCTTGGCGTAATAAAGTTGCTCAAGCGAAGCTGGCAGATTGCGGGGTTACTGACCAGTTTGATGGTGGTTTGGTTCTTTGTGTATGGTCACCTCTACAACCAATTGGAGGATATCAATATATCAGGAGTGCAGGTTGTCCGTCATCGTTACTTGTTCTTGTTCTGGTCAGGCATCATCCTTACTGCGGCATTTTGGGTGCTAAAAAAATATCGAGATAATCCAAATCTGACATTGGCGCTCAATGTCATCTCAGCCCTCCTGATTTGTGTACCCGCCGCCCAGATTGGCGCTTACCAGCTTCGCAATCTTTTTTATCCGAAGACACCCGCGGCCGTCACCGACAACCCATTAATTTCATGGACTACCAACTCCCGTCCGCCCGATATCTACTACATCGTTCTAGATGGGTATGGACGTTCAGATGCCCTAGAAGAGGTAGAGGGTATAGATAACACTGCCTTCCTTGATAGTCTCCGGCACTTAGGGTTCTATGTGGCTGAATGCTCACAAAGCAATTACACCAGAACACTCCTTTCACTAACGTCCACGTTTAATATGGAATACATACAGACCCTCAACCCGCGACTGACACGGACCAAGACACCTCATGGCTCTATCCTTACCTGAAACATAATATCGTTCGCCAGCAATTGGAACAATTAGGTTACAAGACGATTGTGTTTGAAAATCCATGGGAAGGGATGGTATGGGACGATGCTGCGATCGTTTACAGGCCCACAGGCTCCAGTCTTCTGTCTCCTTTCGAGTATCTGCTCCTCAGCACGACGGTAATGAGAGTTTATTTGGACGAACGGCAAGCAGAAAGCCATCAAGTCTTCTACACCAACTATGTAGATACTCTGTACGCTCTCGAGCAACTTCAAAATGTGCCAAGCATTCCTGGACCGAAGCTCGTGTTTGCCCATCTGGTAATCCCCCATTCCCCATTCGTTTTTGGACCTGATGGAGAGTTTATCGACATACGCCCTTACGATGTCGTGCATGGGATATATACTGCGGAAGATCACAAACGGGGCATTACCGCCGCGGTAACCTACATCAATAAGAGGATGCTAGAAATCATCCCCAAGCTTATTCAAACCTCCAAAACGCCACCTATTATTATTCTCGCGGGAGATCACGGAACAGGAGGATCAACTACTGTCACAATGAATCTTGAGGCTTTCTTCGTTCCAGGGTCACAATCGATTTTCTACGAGACCATCACCCCTGTGAATATATTCCGCGTTGTGTTCGATTTGTTCTTCAATGGTAGTTTTGCGCTGTTGCCTGATAAGGGCTACTTCTCTGCCGGGGGCAAGTATTTTAATTTCCAGGAAATTCCCAATGAATGCAGTGGGCCTTGATTTGAGGTGATCTGCCAGTCTTCGTGCCACCTAGATCATTGAGACTCACCTGTTCCGGCGGAAGATGAGGCGAACCATAGGACTATATCTCATTCTCCCAATTGGTCTTGCCTTGTCGGCTTCTGGTTCGCCGGGAGAGTGCAGTGCAATAAGGTAGGCGGTTATTATTTCTTTAGCCACCTGACACCCTAACAAAGGAGAAGTTGATCTGCATTTTAGTAAAACGCATAGACGGGTAGCACGCGTTGGGTTGGTAAAACTCCTTTTTCCAGATTTAGAGCATAATTCTCGGAGCCGTTTTTCCCTTTTTTCAGTCTTGTTGTGGAAAATCGGATCATTCCAATCTTGCTTAGGAAATGACACTGAAGCCCGTCTCTTGACAAATGGGGGAGAAGTTGTAAAATAAAAACGAACGTTCGTTCATTTCAGGATAGATATCTATGCCAGAAGAAACTACTCAACCAAAGGTGAACGCACCCGCCAGGCCATCCTCGAAGCCGCCTATGACCTGTTCCTCGAGCAGGGCTATGCCGCCACCTCCATGCGCCAGATCGCCGAGCGTGCCGGACTGGCGCTGGGCGGGATCTATAACCACTTTGCCAGCAAGGAAGCCATCTTCAGCGAACTCATCATCGACACGGCATCCCTACCAGCAAATCCTGCCGATCTGCTCAAAACACCTGCCGATGATATGGAGAGTTTCGTCCGCACCGCAGCACAGGCAATGGTCAACGAACTCGGCAAGCGGCCCGATTTCATCAAGCTGATGCTGATCGAGATGTTGAATTCAACGGGCGCAATATGCCGAATATCTTGAAGCAAGTCCTTCCACAGGTCCTGCCCATTGATTGGGAAGTTCAATAAAGAATGATTTGCGCTCAATCCCGCCTTTTGTTTTCTTTCGCGCTTTCCTTGGGTTGTTCTTTTCATACTACATCACCGAATTGTTACTCGCCAATACACCGGCTGCCATGATGTCGACCAATGCCCTGGACCACTTCGTCGAGATCTTCCTGCACGGTGTCATGGCGAATAAGGAGCCAGCATGAACTCTCGTCTCGTCTCCATCCTTCGCAAGGAATTCATCCAGATCACGCGTGACAAGCGCACGCTGGTCATCATCCTGATCATCCCGATCATGCAGTTGTTCCTGCTGGGATATTCCGCCACCAGCGACGTGCGCAACGTCCCGCTGGCAGTCTTTGACCAGTGCCGCTGTGCCGAGTCGCGCTCCCTGCTGGATGCCTATCGCGCCGCCGATTACTTCCAGCTGGCTTACATGGTCGGCTCGGAGAACGAAATCCGCCTCCTGATCGAGCAGGGTAACGCCCGCGCCGGTCTCATCATCCCGCCCGATTACAACACCGCCCTGGCGAATGGAAATGCCGAAGTGGCATTCATCCTGGACGGGTCGGATGCAACTGCCGGGTCCACGGCGCTTTCGGCGGCCACCCTGATCGGTCAATCCCAGGCCACCCAATTGATGATCCAGCGTCTGGAACGCAGCGGCATGAACGCCAGCAACTTCCAGCCGCCGCTCCAGGTGCGCACACGGTCTGGTACAACCCGGACCTGGTCAGTTCCTATTTCATGATCCCGGGCGTGATTGGCATGATCCTGTATGCCATCACCTCCATCCTGACCGCCACGGCGGTCGTGCGCGAGCGCGAACGCGGCACCATCGAGCAGTTGATCGTCACCCCCATCCGCCCGTGGGAATTGGTGGTCGGAAAAATCCTGCCCTACGTCATCCTGGCCTTCATCGACACGCTTGAAGTGCTGGCCATCGGTCACTGGTGGTTTGGCATGCCGGTGCGCGGCGACCTCAGTCTCATCCTGGCCTGTTCGGGTCTGCTGGTTTTATCCGGTCTCGGGATTGGCCTGTTCGCCTCCACCATCGCCAACACCCAGCAGGAAGCCATGCTGACGGTCTGGATGACGCTCCTGCCGAGCATCTTCCTCTCCGGTTTTTTCTTCCCGCTGGAAGCCATGCCGCAATTCCTGCAGTGGGTTTCTTACATCATCCCGCTGCGTTACTACCTGATCATCATCCGCGCCTTGCTTATCAAGGGGGTTGGGGCAGGACCCATCTGGAGTGAAATCCTGGCCCTGACTGTGTTTGGCATTGCCATCATGGGCGCGGCCTCTGTCCGTTTCCGCAAACGTCTTGATTAAGGAGTTGCTCATGAAACACAAACGTCCCCCTGTTCCTGTAATTGTCATTCTCGTCCTGGCCGTCGCTGGTCGGCGGGTATTTCGGCATCCGCGCCCTGTTGAACAAGGGTAGTACCGCCCTGACCGCCTCCGGCACCATCGAAGCCATCGAAGTGACCATCTCGCCTGAAATTGGCGGAAAAGTTGCCGAAGTGTTGGTGGACGAAGGCGCACCGGTCAAAGCTGGCGATGTGCTCTTCCGCCTGGATGATACCCTGCTCCAGGCGCAGCGGGCTGTCGCGGCGGCCTCCCTGGACCTGGCGCGGGCTGCCGCCTCAACGGCGGATGCCGCCCTGGCAACTGCCCAGGCCAATTACGACCTGGCCTTGAACGCTGCCCGCCTCGAATCCGCTGCCACCCGCACCACCGACTGGCACGCCGCCAACCCGGCCGGATACACCCTGCCCGGCGGATATTTCAGCCGCACTGACGAAGTTGCTGCTGCCCAAACCGAACTGGACGCAGCCAGGTCTGCCCGTGATGCTGCTCAGGCCAGCCTCAATAGCCTGCTGGCTGACCCAGCCAATGCCGATTTTGTTGCAGCCGAGAAGCGTCTGGCCAACGCACGCGCTGCTTCATCGTCGCCCAGGATGTGCTGTTGCGCGCCAACGCTGGCCAATAATTCCGACCTGCGCGATGCCGCCCAGTCTGCTTATGACGATGCAAAAACCGAACTGGAGGATGCCCAGACTGCTTATGACGGCTTGAAAGATAGCGACTGCGGCCGGGAATATCACCACCGCCCGCGCTGACCTGTCTGTTGCGCAGGAGACGCTACGAATCTGCCCAGGATCGCCTGCTGGCCTTGCAAACCGGCGAGGACTCGCCCAAAGTTACAGCCGCGCAGGCAGTTCTCCACCAGGCGCAGGCCGCCGCGGACCAGGCAGCTCTGGCAGTAACGCAGGCGGAAGCCAGCCTGGCGCTGATCGACACCCAGATCGCCAAATTGACCATCACCGCCCCGGCAGACGGCACCATCCTGACAAGTTCCATCCAGCCCGGCGAAATCGTTGCTCCCAATGCGTCAGCGATGACCCTGGGCCGGCTCGATAACCTGACCATTACCGTCTATGTCCTGAAAACCTCTATGGCGAAATTTCCCTCGGCCAGTCTGCCACGATGACAGTGGATTCTTTCCCTGGCGAGATCTTTGTTGCAACGGTCAGTCATATCGCCGAACAGGCTGAGTTTACTCCCCGCAACGTCCAGACCGTCGAAGGGCGCACTAGTACCGTGTTCGCCATCAAGCTCCAGGTCCAGGATCCGGCTGGGAAATTGAAACCCGGCATGCCCGCGGATGTAGTTTTCGGAAATTAGGGTTTTCCAGATTGGCATTTCAGAAAGGGAAAGAAATGATCAAGGATGATTTCTGGAAAAAGATGAAAAACATTCAACGCATCCATCGGTTGCTGTATGCCCTTGGATTGGGGCCGATTGTCGGGAAAATTATCCTCCTGCTGACCACCACCGGCCGAAAAAGCGGGCAGAAGCGGATCACACCCTTGCAGTATGAGGAAATAGATGGCAAATACCATCTCGGTTCGGCGCGGGGGACGAAGGCGGACTGGTATCGCAACATTGAAGCGGATGCTAGCGTGGAAGTGCGGGTAAAGAACCGCCACTTCCATGGGGTAGCTAAAACCGTCACCGACCCAGCCCGGATTGCTGATTTCCTGGAAATCCGCCTCCAACGCCATCCATTCATGATGGGCTTGCTGATGAAAAAAGTTTACGACCTACCGAAGCGCCCCAGCCGGGAACAGTTGCTTGAATTAGCTGCTGCAGAGGCAATGGTTATCATTCAACCGGGGGAAGAATAGTGATTAAGTCTGATTTAACGACAGGAATATGACATGACCGTCTCGATTGTGGCTCAACATTTGCACAAGACCTTTGGCACCACCCTCGCCGTGGATGACATGAATTTGAACATCGCCGCCGGTGAGATCTACGGCCTGGTCGGTTCGGACGGGGCGGGCAAAACCACCACCATGCGCCTGCTGGTCGGCGCGCTCAAACCTGATGCCGGCGACGCTTCCATTTGCGGTATTCGGTCAGCAAGCAGACCGAGCAGGCGCGCTGCCCAGCTTGGCTATCTGTCGCAGCGTTTCTCCTTCTACGAAGACCTGACCGTGCTGGAAAACATCCGTTTCTTTGCCGAAGTGCGCGGCCTCTCCCGGCAGGAATGGCTGCCGCGCTGCATGGAAATCCTCGAATTCGTCGGCCTTGAATCCTTCAAAGACCGCCGCGCCGGGCAGCTCTCCGGCGGGATGAAACAGAAACTCGGCCTGGCCTCGGCCCTTGTCACCCGCCCGAAGGTGCTCCTGCTCGACGAACCCACCACCGGCGTGGACCCGGTCACCCGCCAGGATTTCTGGCAATTGCTCATCCGGCTTGTCGCTGCCCCCACCCATCTCTCCCGCCAGAGACAGGGGGAGAGCAAGAGGAGGACGGTGTTGCCGTCATCCTCTCCACCCCCTACATGGACGAAGCCGCCCGCTGTCACCGCGTCGGGTTCATGCGCCTCGGGCGGATGATCGCCGAAGGCACGCCGTCCCAACTGCGCGCCACACTGGAAGGACGCATCGTCGAAGTGCGCGGCAGGTCGCTGCCTTCCCTGCGGCAGGCGGCGGAGAAAATCAAGGGTGTGGAAGATGTGCGCGCTTTTGGCGACAAACTGCACCTGCGCGTCGTCCTGGGCAGAGCGGAGTCCGTTATTGCACGCCTTGGCGGACGCTTTCCCCGCCCGCACCGGTGAGCACGTGCGAGGCGCGTCTCGTCCCCCCGACACTGGAAGATGTGTTCATTGCACTCTCTGAAATCTTCTTAATCTCTGTCAATCATGGTGAAAAACGATGCCTGATCCCGTTGTCATTACCGAAAACCTGACCCGCCGCTTCGGCGATTTCGTTGCTGTGGACCACGTGTCCTTCGCCGTGGAAGCCGGGGAGATCGTCGGCTATCTCGGCCCGAACGGCTCCGGAAAAACCACCACCATCCGCATGTTGCTTGGCTTGCTGCGAACCCTCGGATGGCAAGGCCACCGTGCTCGGTTTTGATGCCTTCCGCCAATCGGAGGAAGTGCGCGCCCGCGCCGGGTATATGTCACAGAAATTCGCCCTTTACGATGACCTGACCGTCTGGGAAAACCTGACTTTCTATGGCGGCATCTATGGCATCCATGACAAGAAGCGCATCGAGGAGACGCTGGCCCTGGTCGGGCTGGCAGGTCACGAGTTCGAACTTGCCCGGGCGCTCTCGGCAGGCTGGCGCCAGCGGCTGGCGTTGGCGATCGCGCTTGTCCACCAGCCGAAACTACTTTTCCTCGACGAACCCACCTCCGGCGTGGACCCGTCAGCTCGGCGCAGTTTCTGGGATCTGATCTATGCACTGGCGGCGGAGGGAGTGACGGTTTTCGTCACGACCCATTACATGGACGAAGCTGAATACTGCGGGCGAGTGGGAATGATGCGGGATGGCAAGTTGCTGGCACTGGACACACCGGCGGCTCTGAAAATGAAAGTTGTCCCGGGTGACGTGTGGGAGGTACATGCCGAGCCATTGCAAACAGCATTGGACGCCTGCGAGACTTGCAAGGGCGTATTGCGAGTGGGTCTGGCGGGCGACCATTTACGGATGATTACCGAACGCGGGATGAATGAGAATGACCTTCGCCTCGGGCTGGTTTCAGCCGGGCTGACGGTGGTCGCGCTCGAGCGCGGTGAGCCAACGCTGGAGGATGTGTTCTTATCCCTGGCGAAGGTGTAGAATAATAATATATAGAAGGTCAATCTACTCCTGCCTGTACCCGACTGGGAAATCGAGGGATTCGTCGGAGACTGAAGGGTATGCTTCCATTGCTGTCGAAAGGGAAAGTTCACGTGAGCGACCGGCTGCTGGTACAATTCATTAAACCAGGGAAACCAAGGTGATCGACATTCAACAGATAATCAACAGTAGTTTTGGCATTAACATGGTCTCCACAGTAGCGCGGTTGATACCCACCTGGCTTGGATATCGTCTCGCTGATTTTGCCGCGGATTGCATTGTAGCAAACCCGAGGTCCAGAATGGTCCGAGCAGTGCGCGCGAACCAGTGGGTGATCAGCGGGGAAACATTAGACAAGAAAGCGCTGGACCAGGCAGTCTATGAGACGTTTCGGAATTCGGCTCGTTCCATATTTGACCTGTATCATTACATTAATGATCCCAGCGCGATAAAACGGTTGATCGTTTTCAACACGACTTTTCAACAACTCATCCAACGTCCTGAATTCGATCAGCGCGGCCTGATGGTGGTTGGGCTGCATATCAGCAACTTCGATCTGGCCCTGCGTGCTTTTACCCTGCAAGGAAAGCGGCCGCTTATCCTTACCATTCCCGATCCACAAGGCAGCCAGCGCGTGGAATATGAGATGCGCAAGAAGACCGGCATGAACCTGGTACCGGCCTCGTTAAGCACGCTGATGCAGGCGATCAAGTATCTGCAACAGGGCGGGGTGGTTATGACCGGGATCGACCGTCCTATCCCGAAACCCAAATGTCGTCCGCGTTTCTTCGGGAGGCCGGCTGACCTTCCCATGCACCATGTATACTTGGCAGCCAAAGCCCATGTACCGGTGATGGTCATGGTCGACCATCCGGCAGCCGGATGGAAAAAATCACGTCTTCACTTCGGATCCAATCGAGATGGAATCGCATCCGGATGCGGATACGGAAATACTGCGCAATGCCGAGAAAGTCCTGAGCATCGGCAGAGGACTTCATCCGGCAAGCTCCCAACCAGTGGTCAATTACCCTGCCGGTCTGGCCGGAGGCATTGGACCGGACACCCAGCTGATTGCAGACCGGGAGAAATCTTGATCTTTCAAGGAGAGTGCTAATGCCAGACATAAAGAATCACAGGAGAGTAAATGATATCCTGCTCGGTCCACTGGAGAGACCTGCTCTGAAATGGCTGGCGGCCCACCTGCCAGCCTGGATCTCCCCGGATATATGTACATCCATCAGCGTTCTGGGTGCGATTATTATCATGGGCAGTTATATACTTACCGGTCTCAATCGAAATTTCCTGTGGCTGGCGTCGCTGGGTTTTGTCATCAACTGGTTTGGCGACAGCCTGGACGGCACTCTGGCCCGTTTTCGGGGTATAGAACGCCCTGTCTACGGATTCTTCATTGACCATATCACTGATGCTGTTGGCCAGGTAATGATCTTCCTGGGGTTGGGGATGACCCCCTATGTGAGATTCGACATTGCCTGCCTGACCCTGATTGCCTACTTGCTCCTCTCTGTGCTGGTCTATGTGCGGACGTGTGTGGAGGGCGAATTCAGGATCTCCTATGGCCGGCTGGGACCGACGGAGATCCGCGTCCTTGCCATCCTGCTGAACACTTCGATGTATTTCTTCGGTCCACACAGCCTTGCCCTTTCATTGGGGATCTTCGGCCGCTTTGCTTTCAGCGCTTACGACCTGGTTGTCGTGGTGATTGCCCTGTTGCTGCTCTCTTTCTTCATTGTCACTGCCGACGCAGGAAACCATCCGGCTGGCAAAAGCGAATAAATAGCCGTGGTGGAACTCTTCCGCAGTAAGGGCATTCGTGAGCAATCCTTTGTCCGACAACCCGGTATAATATTTCCATGCGAAAATTCATCGTAGCCCTCGTCCTGTTATTGGCAGTTGTTTTTATTTTCCTGAGACTGTCCGAGTTACAAAATATTGCGGATACTCTTCACAAGAGTAATTGGGTGTTCCTGAGCATTGCCATTTTTTTTGAATGTTTGTGGCTTTACAACCTGTCCACCACATTCGGTGCTTTGTATCACTTGATGGGGTTAAAGAGGGGAGACTGCAGTTGTTCCTGATGACGACTGCGGCGAACTTCGTCAATGTGGTCGCGCCAAGCGCAGGGATCGGAGGGGTGGCAGTTTTCATGGATTCCGCAAAGCAGCGGAACCTCTCCCCGGGCAAGGTAATGGTAGTGGGGGCATTATACGTGTTGTACGATTATGCAGCTTTGCTGTGCATTCTCGTGCTGGGCTTTGTTGTCCTGATCCGGCGCAATACTCTCCAAGCAAGTGAACTGATTGCCTCCGCCATTCTGCTGGTCCTTGCGTTTGCCATGGCAGCCTTGCTCTATCTGGGATATAAATCTGCCGAGCAGCTGGGCAGAGTATTGGCTTGGCTTTCCCGAATGGTTAATCGGTTTATTCGTTTCTTCTTCCATCGGGATTACCTCTCAGAAGAAAATGCTCATTTGTTTGCCAGGGAGGTTGCCGAAGGGATTTTACTTATTCGTGGAAAACGAGAGGATCTTGTCTGGCCATTTCTATTCTCACTAAATAATAAAGCATTGTTAGTATGTGTTATGGCATTCACTTTCCTGACGGTGGGAACACCATTCACGGTCGGATCAGTAGTCGGCGGGGTCAGCATCGCCAATTTATTCCTGATTGTCTCGCCAACGCCCTCCGGGGTGGGGATAGTGGAAGGCATCCTGCCTTTCGCCTTGAACATGTTGAGAGTCCCATGGGGTGCGTCCGTGTTAATCACGCTGATTTATCGGGCGATAACGTTCTGGTTGCCTCTGCTGATGGGAGTTGTAACTTTCCGCATATTAGGCAATAGCAAGAAACGGCTACCTATTGAATTGGATCAGTAGTTAATAGTCCCCACGATTGACAGCGGAGGTGAAAATGACGTCATATATTCCGGTCATGATCCTGACGGTTCGATGCCATGAATGGCTGGAGGGGGATGAAGATCTGTGCGGTTCGCCGTGGTGAACAGGCCGGGCATTCGAAGAGTGCGAATTTGTTCACGCCCTTTCTGGTTCAAATTCAATTCCACCCAGCCACGACAGCTGGCAGGTCATCCAGCTGGTGGATCGTCCGTAACATGTCTGTTCGACGATCTTCGCCATCCCGGTTGTTGAACAAGACGGCGCGAATTCCGCAGCGGTTGGCGCCCAGGACATCAGCTTCGTAATCATCCCCAACCATAAAGATGGATAGGGGGGTGAGTTTCAGGTCATTCAGGATGTAATGGTAGAACTCAAGGGATGGCTTTTTCTGCCAGATCTTCTTGAAACAGTAAACCTTATCAAGCCACCAGTCGAGGTCGACCCGCTGCAATACGGCCCGGATATCTTTTTCATCGGAATAATCTGCAATGGTGGCAACTGCCAGAATCCAGTTGGCGTGGAGAACTGCGAGTATTTCTTTTGCACCGGGAATGGTTTCAAGACGTGGCCAATCCTTCATCGTACCGCTGAATTCCGTGAAGTCGCGCATGAGGGTGTCGCCCCAATCGAAAAGGATACAGCCTTTAGATTCTGCTCCACTTAATCTACTCTCCCACCATTTGCACCACCAATTCCCTGCGCCGCGAACGGATGTCAAAATCCATATAAACCACTTGTTGCCAGGTACCCAGTGTCAGAGTTTTCTCGAGGAAAGGGATGGTCAGCGAGGAGCCGAGCAGGGAGGCGCGCATGTGCGAGTGGCCATTGCCGTCGTCCCAGGTGGCATTATGGGCATATTCCCGGCCCGATGGGACAAGCTCCTCGAACATGCGCTTCAGGTCAGCGACCGCGCCCGGCTCGAATTCGACAGTCGTCAACCCGCTGGTGGAGGAGGGGCAGAAGACCGTCAGCGTTCCGGACTTCAGGCCGGATTCAACGACCAGGCGCTTCAGTTCTTTTGTGATGTCGCGGATATCGGTGTTGCCGTGCGTGTTCAGGGAAATGTTTCCGGTTTTAACAGGCATCTTGAACTCCTTGACCCTTCACAGATATTCAGAAATGGATAAAGGTATCTTTGAGTAACAAGGACGGTTTATCTATGGATCTTCTTCCCTCTCCGGATGGATTTCTCGCCAAATTTCTCGCGCACGGTATCCAGCGCTTCCTGCAAGCGGCGGGATTTCTCTGAATCCGCGCCCCATAATTCCAACTGGCGCAGAGGTACACCCAGCCCGCTGACGCCCACTCCGATCAAGCGCACGGCTTTCCCTTTTGCACGCACCTTCCCCAGCAAATCGAGTGCCAGGCGATAAATCTCCTCGTCCTGGTCGGTGGGCTGGGGCATTGTGACCTGGCGGGTCAGGGTGGTGAAGTCTGGCCAGCGCAGTTTGATCTTGACTGTTGTCCCAGCGATGTCTGCCTGGCGCAGGCGGCGGCCCACTTCTGCCGATAGATCGCGCAGCGTGTCGGCCAGCATCTTGTCCTCGCGAACGTCGCGGGCGAAGGTGGTCTCCTGGCTGATGGACTTGACCTCGTGCTCGGTGGTTACAGGGCTGTCATCCACCCCACAGGCGCGGCGTCTCATGTCACGACCGTTTTCCCCGAACCAGCGGACGAGGTCAGCCGCGGGGCGGCGGGCGAGGTCCCCGATTGTCTTTATTCCATACCCGGCCATTTTCGCAGCGGTCTTAGGTCCCACGCCCCACAACATGTTCACCGATAGGGGTTCCAGAAAGGCTGCTTCCGTACCGGGCGGGACGACCGTCACGGCGTTGGGAGGCTGGTCCTTTTTAGCGGTCTTTTTTCCAACCTCAGTGGCGATTTTGGCGACCAGTTTGTTCGTCGCCACGCCGACCGAACAAGGCAGGCCAACTTCATCATTTACGCGCTTTTGCAAGCGGCGGGCGATTGTCTCGGAGGCCTCGCGCAGGTCGCTGATGTCCACAAAGGCTTCGTCAATTGAGATTTGTTCGACCAGCGGGGAAAGGTCATGCAGGCGCTGCATCACTTTTTCGGACATTTCCCCGTAATTGCCATGGTGGTGCGAAATGACCAGCAACCCCGGGCAGAGACGCAGCGCCCGGCTTGTCGGCATTGCCGAACGGACCCCGAAGCGGCGCGCGGCGTACGAGCAGGAAGCCACCACGCCGCGTCCATCCGGACGGCCGCCAACGGCGAAGGCTTTGCCACGCAGAGACGGGTCATGCAGTTCTTCGACTGCGCAGAAGAAGGCATCCAGGTCGAGATGCAGGATGGTGCGAGGCATATTTTAATTATATCGTAGGGCCAGGGCAAAGTGCCCTGATGGGGTAAGTGCCTGCCCTGGGCGAGGAGGAGCGTCGCCCCTATGGGATATCTAAACTTTCTTGAATTTGCTCTGCCGTCTCCGCATCCGGTTGAACCACGCGACTATTGAGGATATCAATCTCAAATGGCACGGCGCGGACACCAGTCACGCCATCCGCGTTCAACGTGACCACCACCAGGGCTGACCGGCGCGTATCTTCCAGGCCGCCCTGGTCGAACAGGGCGTTTCCGAGGCTGTAGAGTACGAATGTTTTGCTGTGCGCGGTTTCGATCCATTCGGCAGGTTGGAGCACGTGCGGGTGATGCCCCCAGATGAGAGCCGCGCCCGCCTTTGCAAATTCCTGCGCCAGGAATTTCTGCCGGTCCGATGCGCCGCCCTGATATTCCGCCCCCCAGTGGACCGAGACAATCACAAGCGCACTATTGAGGCGTGCCGAACGGATGGCCTGGACGGCGGCGTTTTCATCCAGCGGGGAGGAGATATCGTCAAAAGCCAGGAAAGCCAGTTGCACGCCGTTCACTTCCCGGTAAACCGGCTCCATGCCTGGGCCGATGGGGGTGATGCCCGCATGATCGAGTGCAGATTTGGTTCCAGCGGGACCGCCCGGGCCGCAATCGAAGCTGTGGTTGTTGGCGAGGGAAAGCAAGGTCTAAGCCCCAGGCGGAGAGCAAATCAGCCTGGACTGAAGAGGCGCACAGGTTGTAGGTCGAACTCCGATGGTGGCAGGACGGGGGCGAGCGGGCTCTCCAGGTTGGCGAGGGCCAAGTTCGCGGTGGACAGATCCGGTGTCAGGAATGCCAGTGAGTCGGGTTTCGGGTCCACGCCGCGCCCAATCATCAGGTCACCCAGCAGTGCCAGAGTTACAGTGGGCGCTTTGGGCTGGCAGGCTGCCAGGCAAATCGCCAGCAGGACCAGGAGAATTTTAGGGGCAGGCTCCAAGCCTGCCCCTGCATTAGACCATCCTTTCATGGTGCAATGAACATCTGCGTCCAATCGGGCTGGAGCGGGTTCGTCCCTGCCTCCACCTGGGCCTGCCAGGCCTCGTCGGTCATGCGATTGGACGACGGAACAGTGAATTCGTAGTAGGAATACACTGCTCCGGTGGCAACCCGCCAGGGAGAATCGGGCAAGACCACGTAAATGATGGTTGGCTGGCCGATGCGCTTCTTCGAGTGCCACCAGGGTTAGCCAGGTCTTTAGTGCCGGTGGCCACGTCAGCAATGAGGGCAGCTTTCTGATCGCCAGATCGCGCGAATCATTGCCGGTAGTATCGGCCGCTGCCAGGGTGAATTGCTCGAGGACGCCACCCCAGTACTGGATGTGCCAGTATTCATCGTCCGTGATGGCTCCACCAGCCAATTCGCGCTCGGAGATGTCCTTCAGGAAAGTGAGTTCGCTTAATGAGGTTTTCCAGGTTGCGGCGGGTCAGGTCGCTCAACAGGCTGGCGGTTCTGCAGTCCTTCGTAGGTCATCTGGGTGAGAGCCAGCAGTCGGGCATAGGCCTCGGGATTGGGTTCCACGTAGCCGTGCGGTGGGGCAACATTCGGGCCGCCGCCACCCATCTCGGCCATCACCTGCTTGGCATACAGGATGGTATCGTGCTTGAGTTCGGTCCATGAGCCGAGGGCGGTCTGCAGATCTTTGCGTGTCCAGGCCTGGGTCTGCATAAAGGATGGATAGGCGCTGCCTTTCGGCTCAATGAGCGGCTGGAAGGAATAGAGCCATGACCAATAAAGATTCTGAGTCCAGGAATCAATCCCCAGAGCTGCGACTTCCGTCTTAACCTTGGTCATCTGGGTGTCAAAGTTGACGTAGTGCGTCTCACCCATGTCGTTCAGGATGGTATAGGCTTCACCGGAACCCAGGGCGGCGAAGAAATCCAGTCCTGTGGGCAAGCCGCGCGGGTCAGTCTCGGTGCCGACTTTGCGCCAAATCACCTGCCCGAAGACGTAGGCATCCAGCGTGAAACGCTGACCCATGAAGCGGAAACCTTTGGTGACCTGCTCCTGGTCCTGCCAGATCCACACCCACATCGAGTTGATTTGGGGCGGGGGGAGTGACTCGGTGGCCTGCTTGAACTGGGCGAAGAGTGTCGCGTCGGCGAATTTTCCCAGGTCGGGGTTCGAACCGAAGACCTGGTCCGAAAGAGCCCCGTATTCGAGATAGCCGAGGTCATCGGCCTTGCCAACGATGAATACCGTTGGTTCGTATATATTTTCCCACAGAGTGACAGCAGGTGTACCATCGGTGGCGGTGGCTGAGCGCACAGGCCTGGGTCAAGAGCAGGGCGCGGCGGGTTTCGAAATCATCGTTCAGACGGAAGGTGAGCCGTCCGTACCACATCATGGCTTTGAAATACATCTTCAAGTCTTCGCTGCGGGTATAGTGGCCGCGTGGCTTGTACTGGCCGTAGACTTCCTTGAGTTTCTGATCGGGTGGCAAGTCGGGGCGATCCCAGATGGGCGAGATGTCCTCACTGCTGGCGGCGTTGATCAGCGCCAATTCGGCGCTGACCAGGTCGGTCACCTCCGCCGGAACCGGATCTGGCAAGCCAAGCAGTTGAGCGGCAACGGCAAAATACGCTACGTTGCGACGGGCTGGTTCTTCGAGCGCAGTGCCGAGCAAGGTCTGGTACTGCTGGTAGGTGGCAGTCAGCATGGCACTGGTCAGTGACTTAAGATCGACGATAAAATTTTGAGTTTCCAAGTCGCGCAACATTTTATCAAAGAGCAGGTGATAGATGTGATAGACCGAGTCGGTGGTAATGAACACCGGCATTTCGTTATATCGGACGGTCTCATAGATCTGATAAAATTCGCGGTATTGGCCTGGTACCGGCTTAGTGACAACAAAGCCGTTCTGGGCCAGCAGGGCGCGTTGGGCGTTGGTCAGTTCCACTGTAGCCACATTCTGCACCTGGTTCAAGTTGAGCGGCAGCGTATACCCCCCACCGCTGAATGTCTGCGGTAAGAGGGCGGCGATCTCGTGATAAGTCGCAAAAGGTGGCGGGTAGATATCCCCTGGGGGAGGTGTTTGGGTGGGCGCGGTGAGCGGGGTTTGGGTGGGCGTGGCGAGCGGGGTCTGGGTGGGTGTGTCTACTGGTGATCGTGTAGGGAATATTGTCGAGAAGCTACATGCCGACTGGATAACCACCACAGACAGGAATGCCCAAAGAATTTTGCGCAGAGTTGTTTTCATAATCTCCTCCTCAAGGGACAAGAATAAGAATATGCCCGTTATTAGCCTGGACCAGGGTCATATTGCTGAACGTACCATCTACATATGAGACGACAGTGAAGCCAAATCCGTTCCATTCCCAGACTTTCAATGTGCGGGCAGGAGCGGACTGTGAGTCTGTATAGCGACCTTCGAGCACCACCAATTCCTGAGCGTTGTCGCTGTTTAAGTCTGCGACGGCAAAGGATTTGATCGGATCAGCCATTGCGGATCCGGCCCACAGCTCGTGATACCCGCCACGAGTCCAACCAATCAGAATGATGTGGCAGGATTGCCCTTGAGCATCGTGAAATGTGGCAATACGCCCACCGTTCGGCAACCATTGGTCTATGGGCCAGGGGAGGAATGGACGCCAGAGCAGGAGAGTTACTTCGGGTTTCCCATCGCGATTTAAGTCGCTGATGGCAGCCTGGACGATTTGCCAAGCCTCGGGGCTCTGCCAGACGGTTTCACTGCCGGATAAAATGGAAAGGTGGCTACTCTTTAATGAAAGAGTTTCGAGTGGGATGCTGCCATCAAGGTCGGCCTGGGTGAGGGGGGTAACGGGTGCAGTCCCGGCAGGGATGGAAGCCGGGATGAGGCCGGCAGGCTCCAGCCCGAGGGCGCGCAGCGGGGCGGGTTGGACTTGCAGGAGCGTTCCCAGGGTCAAAAATAGGAGGGGAAAGAATTTTCGAAGCATATCGTCCTGAAACCATTGTACATCCGAAGGATGGGAATCTCAAGCCAGCCATATAAAATAGGGTATGATTTATCATATAAAATGGATATTCCATTTTGACATATTTGCGTTATCATTAGGCCGAAAAGGAACTATTTAGCCCTTAATTTCGTCTATTTTTAGTTCACAGGACGTTATGCCCTGCGCATATGAATGATAAGGAGGAAGAAATGAAATTCCGACGTATTATCACCCCGGCTGTCCTGATCATGACCCTGCTGGTGCAGTTCCTGCCTGGGACAGTCTTCAGCCCGCGCCCTGTGGCTGCAGCGGCTCTCCCGGTGACTGCATCAGCCCGCCCAATGGCTTTAGTGGCCTGTGACTTGGCAGAGTTCGTGGCTGATGTGACCATCCCGGATGGCACTAGTTTTGCACCCGGGGCAGCCCTCGTCAAGACCTGGCGGTTTAAGAATGTTGGCACCTGCACCTGGAGCACCTCTTATGCCATCGTTTTCTATTCTGGCACGAAGATGGGCGCTCCGTCAGCGGTCTTTATGCCAACCAGCGTTGCACCAGGCGCCACAGTTGATGTGACCGTTAATATGACGGCACCCTCCACTGCCGGCCACTATCGCGGCTATTGGATGCTGCGAAATGCTTCCAGCACACTATTTGGGGTGGGTCCTTATGGCACATATTGGTTCTTTATTGACATCGTTGTGGGCGGAGGAGGCGGAGGAACTTTGACGGCCACTTACGACTTTGTTGCCAATTATTGTTCAGCAACCTGGACGAGCGGGGCGGGGACCCTGCCTTGTCCCGGAACAGACGGAAGCGCATCTGGCTACGTAATCAAGTCAACCGCCCCTAAACTTGAGGATGGTTCATTAGATACGTCACCTGGCTTGATTGTCGCTCCAAATTACGTAACTGATGGTTACATCTCTGGAACCTATCCAGCAATTACGGTGCAGAGTGGAGATCGTTTCCAGTCCATCGTTTCTTGCCAATATGGCGTCGCGTCGTGTTACGTAACCTTCCAATTGAATTACCAGATTGATGCAGGGCCAGTGTATACCCTCTGGCAATTTCGCGAAAAGACCGAGGGATTATACTATCGCGCCAATGTAAATCTCTCTTCGCTGGCCGGACAAAGTGTAAAATTTACCCTGAAGGTTATGGCCAGCGGTTCACCGGAGGGCGATCGTGTCCTTTGGGGTGGGGCGCGAATTGTGAGCACCAGCGGCGTCGTGCCTACCATTCCTCCTTCCACACCTTCTACACCTCCTTATTCTTCTATAACAACCATCACAGCGGACGCACCTGATCCATCCGCACCTGGCCAATTGGTTCCAGTAAGCGTGTCAGTGAGCGGGGCATTTCCCACCCCGACCGGAACAGTGGCCATCAACGGCGCGGACACCAACTGTACCATTTCACTTTCAGGGGGTAGTGGCAGCTGCAACGTGATCTTTAACACTGCCGGCAGCAAGACCCTCACGGCTACGTACAGTGGCGACGGGAACTATTCGGGCAGTTCGGACGCTGAGAGCCATACAGTATCCACCACGACAAAGGCTGCCACCGCAACGACCATCACCAGCGACATCCCTGCTCCATCCATCCCTGGCCAGGCGGTCGTAGTAAGCGTTACAGTGAGCGGGGCTGGTATTCCTACCCCGTCTGGAACGGTCAACATCACCGGCGCGAGCACCAATTGCAGCATTTTACTCGCAGGCGGAAGCGGCAGTTGCAGTGTGATCTTTAACACCACGGGTACCAAAATCCTGACGGCTGCATATAACGGCGATGCGAATTATTCACCCAGTGCAGCTACGGCGAGCCATTTGGTGAACAAGGCCTCCACTTCAACAACCATTACAACCGTCCTACCCGAACCGTCGATACCCACCCAAGCGGTAGCGGTGACCGTTAATGTGATTGGAGCTGGGGCTACTCCGACTGGAACGGTGGATATCACCGGTGCGAATATCAACTGCACCCTCACGCTCTCAGGTGGAAGCGGCAGTTGTAATGTGGTCTTCAACACCATTGGCGTCAAGACCCTCACAGCCACGTACAATGGCGATAGTAACTACTTGACCAGTATGAATACTGCTGCTCATACTGTGAAAAATGTTACCACGACCACCATCACTCTTGATAATCCTGATCCATCCACACCTAGCCAACTTGTTGATGTGAGCGTTACGGTAAGCGGGGCAGGTGTTGCACCGACCGGTACGGTAGATATCACCGGCGGGGACGTCAACTGCCCCGGCATAGTCTTAGTAGCAGGTAGTGGCAGTTGTATTGGTATTGTGACCTTCAACACAGCCGGTGCCAAGATCCTCACGGCCACTTACAGCGGGGATGCGAACTATTCACCTAGCGTGGGTACCGCTGGCCATACCGTAAGCAAGGGTCCGACAACGACCGCCATTACATCGGTTGTAAACGAGCCATCTGTGACCTTTGAAGCGGTCACGGTGAACGTGAGTGTGACCGGAGCTACTGTTCTACCAACAGGGTCAGTAGGTATTACCGTTAGCGGCGCTCCTAGTACTACCTGTAACATCACGCTTGCAGGAGGAATCGGCAGCTGCAGTCTGGTCTTTACCGCCGTTGGCACTTTCACTGTTACAGCAACGTACAACGGCGATGGAAACTATTTGGGAAGTTGGATTACCTATTCCCATGTAGTGAATTGATTGTGAATGATCCAACCTATGGATGAAGCCTCTTGAGGCATCTCCTCCTCACTCAACCGGGCGGATAGGCAAAACAGCCATCCGCCCGATTGATGTATAAGGAGTGAAGATAAATTTTTCCCTGTGGGATCCAGAAACAAAACCAGGCTGCACAAGACGTGCAGCCCGGTCCACTTTTATTTACCAACTTGAATTACTCTTCGGGGTCCTTATGACCCTTGGCAACGATCTTGATTGGGGTGCCGATGAAGCCATAGGTCTCCCGGAATTTATTTTCCAAGTAACGCCGGTAGGAAAAATGAAACAGCTTTGTATCATTGACATGCAGGACGAAAGTCGGCGGGTCAACCCGCACCTGGGATCCGTAGTAGATTTTCAACTGGCGTCCGGCGTGCGAAGGAGCCGGGTGGGCATCCTGGGCGTCACGCAGGACACGGTTGAGCATGGCGGTGGTGATGCGCGCCATCCGTTCCTCCTGGACGCGTAATGCCGTCGGAAGCACCTGGTCCACCCGCTGACCGGTCTTGGCTGAGATGAACAGCATGGGGACGTAATCCATAAAGTTGAGTTCCCGGCGGACATGGCGGGTGTAATTTTCCGTTGTCTCGTTGTCTTTTAGGATGGTATCCCACTTATTGACCAGTACAACTGTGCTCTTCCAGGCGTCCAGGATGAACCCGGCGATGTGGGTATCCTGGGCGGTAATGCCTTCGGCGGCGTCTATCATCAACAGCACCACGTCCGCTCGCTCGATGGCTTTGAAGGAGCGCAACACACTGTATTTTTCCACGCCGCGTTCGATCTTGCCGCGCCGTCGAATACCGGCGGTATCAATCAGCGTGACAGGCAGGCCATCCACTTCGATATGCGTATCAATGGCATCGCGGGTCGTGCCGGGAATGGGCGAGACGATGGCACGTTCCTCGCCGACCAATTTATTGAGCAAGGATGACTTCCCGGCGTTGGGCTTGCCGACGATGGCGATTTTGATCGATTCGTCTTCCTCGATCCCTGCCTGGGTTGGAAAGGAAGCCACCAGCGCATCGAGCAGGTCTCCGGTCCCGGTACCGTGGATGGCAGAAAGGGGATATGGATCGCCCAGCCCCAATTCGTAAAATTCAGAGGCAGCATTGCGCTGTTTTGCATTCTCGCATTTGTTGACCACCACGAAAATTGGAGGCCAGGATTGACCGTCCACATGTCTTCTGATAGCGCCGCAGGATTTCGGCCACCTCGCGGTCGGGCGAGGTGACGCCGGATGTGCCGTCGGTGAGAAACAGCACCGCGTCGGCATCATGGACGGCCATCAGCGCCTGGGAGCGGATCTCAGGGATAAAATCCGCTGAATCGACCGAGAGTGGCGTCTTGCCCGCCGTGCGTAGGGTCAATCCCACCGGTATCCACCACATCGAAGGGACGACCGTTCCATTCGCCTTCGGCTACGATGCGGTCGCGTGTGGTGCCCGGAGTATCGTCCACGATGGCAAGACGTTCTCCTGCCAGGCGATTGAAGAGAGTACTTTTACCAACGTTGGGGCGTCCGACTAATGCAACAATAGGTTTCATGAATATTTCACCATGGAGAAAACAGGCCGAGCGCTCTCGCTGAAGGGGAAGTCCAGGGATTTATGGAGTGGGTGTAAGCGCGATCTGGTAATAATTACTTCCACCGTTCCAGGCAGGATGGATTCGACCCTAACGTTTTGCTGGACAATGGATACCTTGGGGGTCAACTGGTAAGTCCCGGGAGCCAGGCCGGTCAGGTCCACCTGAACGTGCACGTCGCTGATTGCCAGAGAATCGAGCACGGGCAGTGGGCCGGAAAGAATGATATCCACCGTTTGCGGGGAAAGATGTGCGAACCAGCCCCGTCGCCAGCCCGATCATTTCCACCGGGCGATAGGAAATGGTTCGGCTGCTTTCAATGGGGGCGATACCCACTTTAACCGTCACACTCTGCTCGCCGATGAGGGTTACACCGGGTGGAAGGATGATCCCAAGTTGTTTTTCAATATCTTCCTTGGCACCGCTCAAGTCGAGCGATGAGGTCTCAACGTAGCCAGGCATGGAATCAATAATATCTGAATTTGCGGAGTAGACTGTCACTATGGGTGGGAAGGCGGCCACACTTGTCAGGCTATAACCGCTGGCAGGATTCCCGACCGTCATCACCTTGACAGCCAGGTCGCGGTAGCCGCCCTGCTGGATGATGGGCAGACTGACCTGCACATTATCCGGGAGGACAGTCACTCCGCTGATCACTGTGCCATTTACGTCCTCCACCTGGAGCGGGATGGAAATGGATGATGTTTTGGCGGGCATTGTTCAGGTCAAGAGTGGCCTGGATGTGGTCAATTTGGGAAACAAGGCTCTCCGCCCCGGTAATGACCACCTCCGCTGGGTCCAAAATGGCTTCTCCAACCTGGTATCCGATAGCCGGGTTGCCGGTGAGAGTCAGATTTATTGCCAGGGAACGGGTCACTTGCGGTTCGAGGGTCAGGTCAAAGGTCTTAGGGGTGACGGAGATAATGCGAACAGGGCGAGTGTCAATCTGCATTTGAACATTCACCGTATGCGTCCCTGACCCGAGTGCGGTCAAATCCACCAGGGCGCGAACCGAAGTCCCACCGGTCAATAAACTCTGCCACACCGAGTGCGGAGCACGCAAAGTGAGTCTCAACCTGTTGAGGGACAGTCTCGCCTGTCATGATCAGGCCTGGTTCCTGCCCGATATATTTCGATCGGGATAGGATTTGGATAGACCTGAGTCTCATCGGGATTGGCTGAGGTGACAGCCGTCACCCAGACGACCAGAGCCAGGGCAAAAGCCAGGAGGAATGTCCGGAAATTAGTAGCCAGCCAGCGAAACATGCTTCATTCATCCTTGCTAGGAAAAAGATAGGGGAAATGCCGCTGGAAGAAATTTTCTTTGCGGTATTTTTCCGGGTTGTAAAAGGCAACCAGAATGTTTTCCAGTCGCTCCACATCCAATCGTGCGGATTATGCGTCCAGCGTGGGCAGATGGAGATGGCACCGGTCTCCTCTGAGACAACCACCGCGATGGCATCGGTCACTTCCGATGATACCCAGTGCGGCGCGGTGACGGAGGCCCATTTGTCGCTCGGGAGAGCGAGCTAGGATGCCACTGGACGAGAGAGGCAATACGCAAGCAGCGGCGACAATTTTCTTACCAGCGATGATGACTGCACCATCATGCAGAGGGGTATTGGGGTAAAAAGTCTGCATCAGCATTTCGGGTGTTACATCGGACTGGAGGATGACGCCGCTACGGATATATTGGTCGAGACGGTCAAAGCGCTCCAAAATAATGAGGGCCCCATGCTGGCGGGCAGACAGACGGGTAGCTGCTGCAACGACAGACTGAATTGTCTGCTGCATTTCTTCGCTGGCATTTTTATTCGAGACCCGGAAGAATGTCCCGGCCCGTCCGATGCGTTCAAGGGCGCGGCGGATTTCGGGGGCAAATATGACCGGGATGGCAATTACCAGAGCGGGTAGTGCAGTACGGACGAGCCAGGAGAAAGCCGGTAAATTTGCCAGGCTGGTCAACAGAGCAACCAGCACAAGAATCAGAATAATGCCACGTAACAAAATCATGGCTTGCGTATCACGGACGAGATATAGCAGTCCAAAGAATATGAGCGTGACCAGAAGAATGTCAATGACACCCAGCCAGTCAAGGCGCTGAAAAATGAAGAGTATGTTGATTAAAAGATTGGTCACGGCAGGGTAAGGATCAGATGATTTAGAATGGGATAATCAGAAACAGGCAACCAGTGAACCCAATTCCTGATCTCTTCTGGCCTGAATCCTTAATTTAGATAGGGCGTAAGACGCGGTCCTGGCGAAGTTGTCTGAAGAGTAGGAAGGTATTTAGAGGGCTGTGATTCGAGCGCGGCATCCTGCCAAGCCTGAACTCCAAGGGATTGTGGAGTGCGCCGGGTGTAGCCCATCTCTTTCCATACATCCTCCTGGGTTGCCCATTGGAGCGGCAGGAATAGCAGGGAGGCTTCGCATTGCAGATCTTGTGAGGCATGTTCGATTTCGGTCACAAGGGTCTTAAGTGCCTGGGCGATGGTGATGCTCTGGTCAAGATAGAGGTCTGTTGTGCGAGATACCAGGTTTTCTACCTGCCAGCCTGCCAACCCGACCAGTTGTTTATCGAGCCATGAGCAGCAAGAACGCTTTATCGCCGAAGCCAGCCATAATATCATCCTGCGAAACCGAGCGCGATCCTCCGCTTAGTCGGGTGATGAGTGCGGCAATACTCGCCGAGTTGTAAGGACGTCCGCGCTGGACAACCAGTTCGCCCTCCCCGGCCTTACGCATGGTAAGCGGAGAGGTATCAGCAATCGGCGAGATGACTTTCCAGCCTGCCACCACCTGCTTCCATGTGTTCTTCGAATGAACCAGCGTTCTGGATAACCACGTTGGCAGCTGCCAATTTCACTTCCTGGAGAGGTTGGGCTTGAATGCGCTGCATGGCTTCCTGTTCGGTCAAGCCGCGTTTTTGCATTAATCGGGCTTTCTGGACCTGTTCGGGAGCATACGTGGTCCAGACGGAGTCACATTCACTGACCAAATTTCCTTCAAGAAGCTTTGATGGCCTCGATAACGATAACGTGCTGACTGGCACGCTTGATCATCAAATCCACGGCATGTTCGACCAACGGGTGGACGATTTCTTCGAGATCCTTAAGCGCATCCGGGTCTTTGAAGACCAGACGCCCAAGTTTGACCCGGTCAATTTCGCCGCTGGCATCCAGAATGAATTTGCCAAAAGCATCCACTACTGGTTGGTAGCCCGGTGCGCCTTTTGCAATGGCGCGGTGCGAGAGAGTGTCAGCATCGATGGTGTAAGCACCCAGATGCTCAAGCATCCGCCGGACTACGCTCTTTCCGGTAGCGATATTGCCGGTTAGACCAATAACGTATTTGCCAGGCCAGGTACTCACGACTGCTCCTCACGGTACTTACGAAACGGACATTGTCATTTTAGTCTGAGGCGCACAGAATGTCAAAGCATTTGAGCGAAAAAAAACCCCGGTTTCTTCAGAGACCGGGAGTCTGGATTTCTCTTCTAGGGTGTCGCAGTAGCGGTCGGTTTGACCGTTGGCACCGGCGTGACCAGATTTATCGAAACCACCAGCAGTTGTCCCGGGTAAATTATGGAGGCTTCGCCATTTTTTAGAGCGGTTTTGTTGAGAAGCAGGAGACTTGCAATGGTGCTATTGAACTGATTGGCAATGCTGCCGAGGCTGTCACCCGGCATGACGCGATAGGTGATCTTTGAACCTGGAGCAAGCCCGGTGGGAAGCGATGTGGGCAGTCGGCATGGATGGAATTGGGCGGCTGGCAGGATTGATGGTCTGCCCAACGGTGATGAAGCCAGTGTTGGGGTCAATGGTTGGATTTAGCATGTAAATAATGATAAGCGCATTCGGTGTATCGGCCAGCCCTTGTGATTGGATGATCGATGGTGAAAGTCTCGCCTTCCTTCACGACGTACGGAATAATTGCCGGAAGCAGTGGGTGTGGCTGTTATCGTGGGGGTGAGGGTGATGGTGGCTGTTTCGGTGGGTGTGAATGTATTCGTGGGGCTGGGGGTGATGGTCGGGGTGGGAGTTTTGGTGGGGAAGAGCGTGAAAGCCGCCCCCGCTCATGGACATGACCACGATGATGATCCCAACCACCACCAGCAGGATTGCCGCTCCGCCAAGGATCAATGGCAGCGGTTGTTTGCGGCGTTTGCGATAAGATTCAATCGTATTTGAGATAGTCATAGGTTTATCCCGTCCGTTTCCATTCCAGGCTGCACCGGGAGCGTCACCGGCGCGAGGTATGTAACCTTATTCTACCTGAACTTAAGGGATTTTGCGAGTGCGATAAACTGCGTATAGGTTAACGCTGCGGGTTCTTACCTGCTTTTTTAAGTGGCTTTTCAGGAACGCGCCGGTATAGGATACCGGAACTGCCACAACCTGCTCGGGCGTGCCCTCAGCGACCAGCTCCCCACCCCGGTCACCGCCCTCGGGACCCAGGTCAATGATCCAGTCAGCGACTTTGATGATCTCCAGGTTGTGCTCGATGATGAGCACGCTGTTCCCCGTGTCCACGAGGCGCTGCAACACCTCGATGAGCTTGTGCACATCCGCAGCGTGCAACCCGACCGAGGGTTCGTCGAGCACGTACAGGGTCCGGCCAGTGGCGCGGCGGGAAAGTTCCTTGGCCAGTTTGACGCGCTGGGCTTCGCCGCCTGATAAAGTCGTTCCGGGTTGTCCAACCTTGATATAGCCCAGGCCGACTTCCTGCAGGAGTTTGAGCTTGTTCATCATGTGCGGGAAGGCGGAGAATTTTTCCAGTGCCTGGTCCACGGTCATGTCGAGCACGTCCGCGATGCTGTGGCCCTTGAAAGTGGACCTGCAGGGTCTCGCGGTTGAAACGGCTGCCATGACACACGTCGCATGGCACGTAAATATCCGGCAGGAACTGCATCTCGATGCGCAGTTCGCCCTGGCCCTGGCAGGCTTCGCAGCGCCCGCCATGCACGTTGAACGAGAAGCGCCCCGGCTTGTAACCCGCGCACTTTGCTCTCCGGCAATTCGGCAAAGAGTTTGCGGATTTCCTCGAACAGGCTGGTGTAGGTACCGGGATTGGAGCGCGGCGTGCGGCCGATGGGGGACTGGTCAATGTTGACGATCTTGTCGAGATGCTCGATACCGTCAATGCGTTCGTATTCACCAGGCTGGGTGTGTGCCCGGTTCAGTTTTGCTGCCAGCGCGTTGTAAAGCACGTCACTCATCAAGGATGATTTACCCGATCCCGAGACGCCGGTGATGCAGACAAACTTGCCGAGCGGGATATTGACGGTAATATCTTTCAGGTTGTTGGCGCGTGCCCCCACCACGGTCAACATTTTGCCGTTGCCTTCGCGCCGCTTCTTCGGCACCGGAACATGCTTGCGCCCTGAAAGGTACGCGCCGGTCAGCGACTTGGGATGGGCGATGATTTGTTCGGGTGTGCCTTCAGCGATGATGTGTCCGCCGTGTTCACCCGCGCCAGGCCCCAGGTCAATGACCCAATCAGCGGTGCGGATGGTATCGTCGTCGTGCTCGACCACCAGAACGGTATTGCCGATGTCGCGCAGGCCTTTGAGTGTGGTCAGCAGCCGGTCGTTATCACGTGGGTGCAACCCGATGGACGGCTCGTCCAGCACGTACAACACTCCCACCAGCCGTGAGCCAACCTGAGTGGCCAGGCGAATGCGCTGGGCCTCGCCGCCCGAAAGCGACCCGGCGGAGCGATGCAGGGTAAGATATTCCAGGCCGACATTCACCAGAAAGCCCAGGCGCGAGACGATCTCTTTCAGGATACGGTCGGAGATGGCTTTCTGGCGGGAGGTGAGTGGAGTGATCCGATCCCGCCAACCGCCTGACCCATTCGAGTGAGCGGAGAACCGGCCATTCGGTGATCTGCAAGTATATTGACGCTCATCCACGGTAACGGCCAGTGCTTCGGGACGCAGGCGCTTGCCCTGGCAGGTCGGGCAGGGCCGGTCGGACTCATGTATTCGCTGAATCTTCTCGCGGATATATTCCGAGTTCGTCTCGCGGTATCGCCGTTCCAGGTTGCCGATCACGCCCTCGAAAGCGGTGTCGAAGGTCGCCTGGCGTCCGTCGCGGTTGTGATAATGGATGCGGACTTTTTCGCCTTTCGTGCCGTGCAAAACAAGATTTTGATGTTCGGCAGGCAAATCCTTGATGGGCTTATTCATATCAATGTGATAATGCTGTGCCATGGCTTCCAGCATTTGCCAGTAATAACCGGGATTCCCGTCCTCCCGGACATTGTTCCATTCCATGGCGATCAGCGCACCATCGGAGAGAGATTTCTCCGGGTCAATCACGCGGTCGGGATCAATTTCGAGTTTATTTCCCAGTCCCTGGCAGTCAGGGCAGGCGCCGTGCGGGGTATTGAAAGAAAAGGTGCGCGGTTCGATCTCCGGGATGCTGATGCCGTGCTCCGGGCAGGCCAGGTGCTCGGAGAAATGTAAATCGTGATTTTCTTCGGCTTTTTCTGCCAGAACTTGAACGGTGAGATATCCATCTCCGAACTTGAGGGCGGTCTCGACCGAATCTGTCAGCCGGGTGATGTTTGCTTTCCGCTCCTGCTCGGACCCGGAACCGGATACCACCAGACGGTCCACCACCGCTTCGATGGTGTGGATCTTGTAGCGGTCGAGGCTGATTTCCTCATCCAGGTTGTAAACAGTCCCGTCCACGCGGACACGGGCAAACCCAGCTTTGCGGATTTCTTCGAAGACGGCCTGGTAGGTTCCTTTGCGGCCGCGCACCACCGGCGACAGGACCAGGATGCGGGTGCCTTCCGGCAATGCCCCGACCGCATCCACAATTTCCTGGGCGGATTGCTTGACCACTTCCCGCCCGCAAATCGGACAGTGGGGAATCCCGACCCGCGCAAAGAGAAGGCGCAGGTAGTCATAGATTTCGGTGACAGTCCCAACGGTCGAGCGAGGGTTATGGGAGGTGCCTTTCTGGTCGATGGAAACAGCCGGGGAGAGACCTTCGATGTAGTCCACATCGGGTTTCTGCATCTGGCCGAGGAACTGACGGGCATAAGCAGAGAGAGACTCAACATAGCGTCGCTGACCTTCGGCAAAGATGGTGTCGAATGCCAGGGAGGATTTTCCGGAACCGGAGAGACCTGTGATCACCACCAGTTTGTCACGCGGGATCTCGACGGTGATATTCTTTGAGATTGTGTTCGCGTGCACCAACCACGCGGATGACGTTAGATGACATACTAACCTCGTTAATGGGGAATAATGCAATTATAGCACAAATGTTTTATATATGCACAAGTATGAACGCGAAGTGGTATTATAGTGGAACTTCCTAAACCCGGCGGGGTTAATTGTATTCACCGGTGGAAAACCTTGCCGGATCAACGGTTGGAGAAGTGTGGAGCACACTTCGTATATCTGCGTGGTAAGTAACGATGAATTTCGATCTCAGCCAAGGAGGCAGATTATGTTACGTATCGTTACCGATGGCAGCAGCCGATATTCCCGCGGGATGGGAAAAGGAATATGACATTGATATCATTCCCATCAACATCCTGTTTGGGGAGAAGACCTACCTGCAAAATGTTGACCTGGACAGCGAGGGTTTCTACAGACTGGTGGATGAAAGCAAGAAGATCCCCAAGACTTCCCAGCCCTCCCCGCATCAATTTATGGAATTCTACAAAAAGATCGCTCAGAAGGGCGATACCATCCTATCCATCCATGTGACAAGCAAACTCTCTGGAACATATGCCTCGGCTGTGGCAGCCGCCGAGGAATTAAAAGACATGTTCAGGGTTATACCGTTCGATTCAGCCGGAGGCTCGTTGGGATTGGGTTTGATGTGCCGGGAAGCGCGCAAGATGGATCGGGCTGGTAAAAGCGTGGAGCAAATTGTTAAATACCTGGAAGGCATGCGCGACCGCGTCCGCATCATCCTGACACTGGATACACTCGAATATGCCCGGATGAGCGGCCGCGTTGGCACTCTCTCCGCTGCACTTGCCTCGATGCTGAATGTCAAACCGATTGCAGTGCTTAAAAATGGGGTGGTGGATATGGTGGAAAAAGTTCGGACTCGCAAAGCTGCCCTGGAACGTATCATCGAAATGGCCGTGGAAGAGTTCGGCGATCAGCCAATCTATCTGGGCATCGTCCATGCCCGCGATATCGCCTCTGGAAATGCCTTGATGGCGGAGGCGAAGAAACGTTTCAACAGCAAAGAAACGGTGTTGACCGACCTTTCCATTTCGCTGGCCGCAAACTTTGGTCCCGGCACTGTGGGATTGGTGCTTTACCCGGTCGAATAGGTTTGTGCTCAAAAGATCAACTAGACGGCTCTCAATAGCCATCTGTTTTTAATCCCTTATTCTTCCATCCAACAGGAGATATCCCGCCATGGTTTTACTCATGGACATCCGACGAATTTGGTGGCATCCATTATACGCGTATAACAGATTCCGAGGTTAATCAGCTCGGAGGTCTGGTTGCACCTCATCATCCTGGAGAGTAGAATCCGCATGCGTCAGGACATAGAAACTACGCTCTTTATCATGGATGAAATCGGTGACCAGATAACCGGCAGCGAAGGCATTCTCGAAGATCTCCCGGGTATAAAAGCGCCAGTCGCGTGCCAGGGGCAGGTCAGCAGCCTTCAGGGCCGGGAAATCAGACGGGATTTCGACCAGCAGCAGCGTACCTGTCAGTGGGGAAGTTTCTTTCGGTGGACAGGGAGCAAACCCCCGGCCCGTGTGCGCTTCTAACAATGTCGCTTCAGCGGTGCGGTAGTGGTCCAGGGTCAGGACCGGGCGTGAACGACGGCTGAGACGTCTTTCCACGCGTCTGGTGTTCATCCACCAGTCCACCTGGAAACGGTCGGAAGGCAGGCCGGTGTTCAGGCCGTCGCGCATATCGCCATATTCGGAACGCAGGTAAGTATTGCAGACCGCGCCCAGACGGGAAATATTGAGATGGGCGTTGCGACTGAGCAAAGGGTCGTATGTCCAGGTGATACGGTCGATACCCTGTTTACGGACCATCTGCCACTGGGCGCGCTTGAGGGCAAAGCCAATGCCTTTCCCGCTCCAATCCGGATGGACGCCGAGGATATGCGAGTGATGTTTCAGGCGTGGACCATCAGGGGTTGTATAGATACCGGGAAACCCGAAAGCTACACCCACCAGATCATGCTCCACGAATGCGCCGAGTGCCAGCCCGCCGTTATGGACGGCAGCCAACAGCATGTGAGCAGGGATCACGTCGGTCTCAGAACCAGGCCAGACCAGACGATGAAGCGCCTCAACGGCGGTCATTTCTTCGGGTGTTTCCAGGAGGCGGATGGTCCACTCAGCCATAAGGGGTAAACAATCTGCGGAGCAGTTGCCGGGTCCAGGGAACGTTGCGCAGGTAGTCCAAGCGGGAGGCGAAACGGGCGGGCATCAATCCGAAGATGTGCGGGATTGTATCCACCGGGCAGGTGCGGTTGACAGCCAGATAATCCAGCCAGAAGATCGAGGCCGGGAAGCGCGGAAAGATGGATTCCATGATAATGGTCAGGGCGCGCATGGATTGCATTGGCCAGTTGACCAGCAGACGCCGGCGGCCGATGACTTCCATAATTATCTCAGCCAATTGGCGCAGGCTGATGTACTCGCTGCCGCCCAGGTCGTAAGTCTGGTTGAGAGTTTCGAGGTTATCGAGCGACCAGATGAGGCAGGTGACCAGGTCCTCGACCCACAGCGGCTGGAGGAGCGTCTCGCCCTTGGATGGCAGGGGCAGGAAACCGGGCGCAGCAGTCAGCAGCATTGCCAAGCCGGTAGTGAATTCGTCGCCCGGACCGAACAGGATCGAGCCGCGCAAGATTGTGTGGGGGACTCCCGACTTGCGGATGTATTCCTCGGCGATACCCTTAGCCTTGAGAACGGGGAAACCGGCGGCCCGGTCTGCGCCCAGGTGGCTCAGGTAGAAAAGACGCCCAACACGGGCATCCGCAGCGGCTTGGCACAAGGCACGCGTGCCGTCTATGTCCACGGCCTGCAGATTGGCACGCCCGCCCTCGCCCTCTCCCCCCGCAAGGTGGTAGATTGTATCAACACCGTGCATGGCAGCGCGCAGACCTTGCACATCGCTCAGGCTGGTGACAGCCACTTCGACCGGCACGCCGGTGGGCAGGCGGGGTGTACGAGGGGACGGCCGCAGCAAAATTCGGACCTGGTGGCCGGTTTCGACCAGTTGACGGGTGAGCACCCGGCCGATGAAGCCGGTGCCGCCGGTGAGCAGGATCATCGGGGGAGATTATAGCAGAGAGTATTATGCTGCGATCGCCCAACTCTTCCCCAAATTAACCCATCGCTGCGCCGAATCCAAGAGAACTGACATGGTTTTTAACAAAAATGCAATGGTTTATACTGCTCAGATGGGGTAAACTTAAGAAAGGTAATTGATGAATTGGCCTTACGTGTTTGCCCTGATCGTGTCTACCGCTGCGGCCATATATGTAAGTATCGTGGCCTGGCGACGACGTACTGCGCCAGGTGCTCGCCCATTGATGGCCCTTGGAGGTGCGATCGCCATCTGGACACTGACATATGCAGTCCATTTTTTAGTTGGTGAACCGGCCCGTTTCTTCTGGTTGCGGGCTACTTACCTGGGGGTGCTGGCCGTTCCAACACTGTTCCTTGCTTTCTCCATTCAATTTTCCAACCGAGGCCACTGGTTAAGAAAAGGGTGATTTTCCTACTCACCGTTGAGCCCTTGCTGACTTTCATCCTATTATGGACTGATCCCTTGCACGACCTGTTTTTTGGCGGCAAGCAGGTGGCTGGAATGATTCTGAACGGCGGCCCGTGGTTCTGGATCAATGTGGTTTATTCCTATGGGTTGGTCTTGTTTGCAATCATCCTGCTCATCCAGGCATACCAGCTTAGGACACGCCCGCTACGTGGACAGGTCGCAGCTGTCCTGGCAGGAGCATTGTTACCCTGGGCGGTAAACATTGTCGAAGTGCTGGGCTTTAATCCATTCCCCGGGCTGGACTTAACTCCTCTTGCTTTTGCCATCTCCAGCATCTGTTTCACCGTTGGCTTTTCGCGTTACCGGTTATTTGATCTTGTACCTATTGCCCGTGATGCGCTGATTGACAGTATGAACGACGGTGTGATGGTTGTAGATGTGGAGAACCGTTTAGTGGATGCTAACCGGACCGCTCTGCAGATGATTGGGAAACCCGGATCATCGGTCATCGGTGAACCTGCGGAAAACGTTTTTGCTGACATCAGTGAAATTTTTAACCGGTTTCGGAACACTCTTTCCACCCGTCAGGAAATCGTGATCGGAGAAAAAGATCCGCATTATTTCGACCTGCGCATCTCGCCCCTCTATGATCGCAAAGGACATTACTCCGGCAGGTTGATCGTCGCCCGTGATATTACCGAGCGCCATTTGATAGAGCAGGCTGAACATGAACAGCTTATTTTAGCTGAGGCATTGCGTGATACAGCTGCGGCGTTGAACAGTTCACGAACCTTCGAAGACGTGCTGGATCGCTTGCTGGACAATGTTGGTCACGTTGTCCCTTATGATATGGCAACTTTCTTACTGCTCGACGAACACAAGATTGCGCGAGTAGCCCGGGCACATGGATTTCGGGAGCATGGCCTGGATGAAAAACCAATAAATTACTCAGTGAAAGATATTCCGAATTTTTGCACAATGATGGAAACTGGTCAGGCCTTGGTGATACCCGATACCCGTCAGGACAAGAATTGGGTTGTCATGGAAGGATTGGAAAAGATTTGTTCTTATGCTGGTGCTCCCTTGCAAGTGAAAGGGGAAGTGATTGGTTTTCTGGATCTGACCAGCCTAACCCCGAATTTCTATAACCAAACTCATGCTGACCGATTAAAGGCATTCGCTGACCAGGTGGCGATTGCCGTCGAGAATGCCCGTCTTTTTGAAGAGGCTCGGCAGCGCGCTGACGAGTTATCGACCCTGCTGGATATCGGCCTGGCTGCCACTTCTGGTTTGGAGATGGACACGCTACTCAGAGCACTCCTGGAGAAGTGTAAGCACGTCTTGCCTATCGAAGCCTTTTACATTGCAACCTATGATAATGAAACCGAGATGATCGGGTTTCCTCTCTTTTATGATAAGGGGGAAATCAGTGTGTTGCCCCCGAGTGAAATTCACCAATCTCCAGGTCTGACCGGATACGTTATCCAATCCCGGCAGATGCTCTACCTGCCGGATGCCCTCGCAGAAGAGGCCATGCGGAAATACAAGTATCATTGATTTTGGTGGTGAGCCGAGTCGTTCTTATGTTGGCGTACCGCTTTTGGTGGGAGACCGGGTGGTAGGCGTCATATCCATGCAATGTTCCCAACCGAATGCTTATCATCCGGAACAAATCCGTCTCTTGGAAACGATTGCCACCCAGGCAGCGGGAGCCATTGAAAATGCCCGGTTATTCGAAGAAGTTCGCTTGCGTGCTGAAGAGATGACGGCGCTCTTTGATATCGGCATTACAGTCACTTCAGGCCTGGACATGGAACAGGTTTTGAAGACTTTGTTGGAGAAATGCCGGCAGGTACTCCCCGTGGAAGCGTTCTATATCGCAATCCTGGATCCGGATACCGGCTTGATCCACCATCCCCTGGCCTATGATTGGGGCGAATATCCGCAGATTCCGACCCGTGACATCCGCGAAAATCCCGGGTTAAGCGGTCACGTCATCAACAACCGCCAGACTTTATATATCCCGGATATTACCTCCCCCGATGCGGTTACGACATTCCAGATTTTCCGAACCAGCGGCAATCCTACGCGGGCATATGTAGGTGTGCCCATGATTGTCGGGGATCGCGTTGTGGGGGTCATTTCAATGCAGAGTTACCAACCGAATGCATACGATCCTGGCCAGATCCGGCTGCTGGAAACCATTGCCACGCAGGCTGCAGTGGCTATCGAAAACAGTCGCCTGTATGCAAAAGCCCAGCAGGAAATCAGGCAACGCGAAAAAGCCGAGCACCGTTACCGGGCATTATTTGAGCAATCACATGATGCTGTGTTTATTCTTGATATGCAAGGGAAACACCTGGAAGTCAATCAACGTGCCGCTGATTTACTCGGTTATACGGTTGAAGAATTGATGCGACTGTCGCATGGATGATCTTTCAGCTCAGAAAGAAGAGAGTGGAACATATCCTGGAACGTTTACAGAAAGGCGAAAATATTCCCCTTTATGAACGTGATTTTATTAAGAAGAACGGAGAGAAAGTAACCGTCGAGATCAATGCCGAACTGGTATGTGATGATGATGGTGTTCCTATTCACATTCAGAGTGTTGCCCGGGATATTTCCGAACGCAAGCAGAACGAAATTGTTCTACAGGAAGCCAACCAAAAATTACGGAACCAACTTGCGGAAATTGAAAAGTTACATGCCCAGTTGCAGGAGCAAGCCACCCGCGAACTCGTTAACCGGTCTCTTTAACCGTCGTTATCCTTGAAGAGACACTGGCGCGTGAGTTTCTGCGGGCTGGGCGTGAAAAGAGCACTGTCTGTCTGGTTATGATGGATATTGATGGATTCAAGGCGTTCAACGACACTTATGGACACGATGCCGGTGACTTGCTCTTGAAAAAACTGGGTGAATTTCTGCAATCTGAAGTTCGTTCCTCTGATATTTCCTGCCGCTACGGCGGTGAAGAGTTCTTAATCGTCATGCCGGGTACCCAGCTTGGAGAATGGCTATGAACGCGCTGAGCATTTGCGCGACCGGTTTTTTGTCCCTTGATATTGAGCACCTGGGGGTGAAACTGCAAGCCACCTTGTCAATCGGTGTGGCGAGCTACCCACAGCACGGTGATACTTGGGAGGAGGTCCTGCATGCTGCCGACCAGGCAATGTATGCCGCCAAGGTTGCTGGGAGAAACTGCACTCGCACCGCGAAATAAAAAAACGCCCTGAGGCGTTTTTTTATTTCTTCTTTGGCTCGGCCATTTCCTGCCGGACGGTGTTCAGCAGGCTTTCGGCCTTGAGTTCGTTCAGAGTGTAGCAGGGGGCTTCGAGGTGGTCGGCCAGCGCCTGGGCCAGGCCCTGATCGAAGGAAGCATGTTCCATATTGATGACCACGGTCCGGTAGCCTCGACCTGCGATCTGCTCGGCGAACCCGAAGGCTTCCTCCTGCGGAGGCAGGACGCCAATCGAAACATTCCCCGCCCCATCGGTCAGGATGATCAGCAGCGGTTCCACATCTGGATGGATCACCTGCTCCTGCGTGAGCACTTCGTAGGTCATCAGCAGACCGGCCGAGAGTGGCGTCTTGCCGCCTACCGGGATATCGGACAGGGCGCGCTGGGCCAGCGTGATGGAGTTCGTCGGCGGCAGGATGAGCGTGGCGCGGTCCTTCTGGAAGACGATCAGACCGACCCGGTCGCGGCGCTGATAGGCATCTGTCAGCAGGGACAGGATGGCGCCCTTCGTGGCGGCCATGCGCTCTGCCACGGCCATGGACCAGGAAGCATCCACCAAGAAACAGGATCAGGTTGGCGGCCTTCTTGACGCGTACCTTGCGCTGCAAGTCACCCTTCTGGATGGCAAAAGCCACCTTCTTGCGCTGCTCGGTGCGCTGTTTTTGGAAGGGTGCTGCTGCGCGGATGGTGGCATCGAAGGCCACATCGTCGGTCTTGCCGTTGGCCGGGCGGGATTGGATGTAACGCCCGCGTTTGCGCTCAGTATGCGTGCGCGAGCGGCGTCCGGAATGCTGACGGGTTAATTTGTCGAGGGGGGTATCGAGTTTGCGCGGGTCAAAGGTCTCGCCGATCTTGACCTTTTTGCCACCGTCCCACCAGTGGGCATCTTGTGGACCGAAGACGGTCTGCTGGGGGGACGGTTCAGCATCCGGCGGCTGGTCGGGATTATCCTGCTCGGCGGCTTCAGTTATGACTTTTTTTTTACAGACTCTGCGTCGGGCTCTTTCTCGGCCGGTTCGGATGGCTCGCCTTCGGCGGACGAACCCTGTAACTGCTCGATGCGTTCCTGCAATTGCTCAGGCGAGATCTCGCCTTGGTGGAAGGGACCGTGCTTGATGCGGTGGGGGAGAGCCAGTTCGGCGGCCAGGGCGATATCCCGGTCCGTGATGGCGGTGCGTCCCTCGTAAGCGGCGTGGGCGCGGGCAGCCTTGAGGATGACCAGGTCGGCGCGGTGGCCGTCCACGTTGAGGGAAGCGGTCAGCGCGGCGATGGAGAGCAGGTCACGGCGGGTGTAGGTCACTTTTTCGACCATGGTTCGGGCCTGGGCAATGATTCGGCTGAGTTTCTCCTCGTGCGGCTGCCACAGTTTACGGAATGCTTCCGCGTCAGCTTCGAATGCCAGGTTATTTTCGATGATGGTTACCCGGTCGCGCGCGTCGCGGATGCCGGTGATGTCCACCGAGAGGGCGAAGCGGTCGAGCAACTGCGGGCGCAGATCGCCTTCTTCGGGGTTCATCGTGCCGACCAGGATGAAGCGTGCCGGGTGGGTGAAGGAGATGCCTTCGCGTTCAACGATGTTCATGCCCATGGCGGCAGAGTCGAGCAGCACGTCCACCACGTGGTCGTCGAGCAGATTCACTTCGTCAATGTAGAGCAGGCCGCGGTTGGCGGCGGCCAGCACGCCCGGTTCGAAGTGGCGTTCGCCCTTCTGGATGGCCTGTTCGATGTCGAGCGTGCCGACCACCCGGTCTTCGGTGGCCGAGACGGGCAGGTTGACGAACGGGATGGGTTTTTCTTCGACGGGCAGCGGCTCACCGGAGGCGGCCCTCTCGCGGCACTCGGTGCACCAGGAGGCGGGCTGGTCGGGGTCGCAGCCGAAGCGGCAGCCGTGCACGGCCCGCACCTTTGGCAGGAGCGCCGCCAGACCGCGTGCAGCCGTGGACTTGGCAGTGCCGCGCTCGCCGCGGATCAGCACACCACCGATGCGGGGATCAACGGCGTTGAGGATCAAGGCACGCCGCATGCGCACCTGTCCGACAATGGCGGTGAAGGGATAAATGGTAGGCATGAATTTCTCCAGGAGAAATTATACTGCGAATCTGCGGATATAATCCGGTAAGAGCATCATGAAGGAGTTCTTATGTCCGAACCTGTTCCCGGCCTTTCTGCTGAATTCAAACATACGGTCACCGACGGCGACACTGCCTCGCATTGGGGCAGTGGAGGCCTGCCTGTTTTAGCGACTCCAGTTCTGGTGGGCTTAATGGAAATATCTGCTGTCATGGCGCTGGCGGGGCAACTATCTCCCGGCCTAACAACCGTTGGCGGGTACCTAGAAGTGCGCCATCTCGCTGCCACCCCGGTTGGGATGCAGGTGCGTGCAAAGGCTGAGTTAACTGCTGTCGAGGGGCACAAAATGGTTTTCAAGATCCAGGTATGGGACGAGGTCGAATTAATCGGCACAGCTGACCACTTCCGCTATGTAATAAATGAGACGAGCTTTATGGCGAAGGTTGCCGCGAAAGAAAAGGGTAAATCAAAATTGGACTGAAACCCACCCCTGTTCATCCCCAGTGGGTTGCATAAAAAAACTGCCGCATAGAACGATATGCGGCAGTTTTATTTTTCAGCATGAAAGTTTATACCGGGCAATGCCGAGATTGAACGATGTGTGCAACGTGTAAAGGGCAACGATCGATATCGAGGATTGAAAAAGTGGCTTTTCAAAGAAATAGGCGGCAGGACATGCATGCCCTGCCGCTTGGAGATGAATAAATTAATGGGTCTTCAAGATGACTGAGCCCAACGCGATCGTTGATCCATCTGCGGCGCTGGTATCCACAAATTGGATAATGACCCAGTCGGTTATACCAGCAGAACTCAGGTTAAAGTCATGCGAGAAGGTCCCCGCGGTTCCCCCGGACGGTGTGACTGTGAAAGAAGACTCGTTGACTGTTGTCCCGTCAATCAGATAGATATGATACGCCAAGGTATTTTCAAATGGTAGAACGGTCATGCTCCCGCTGACCGTGAACGGGTTGGTAACAGTGCTCCAGATGGCAGGTGTATCAACTACGATAATATGTTCCGTTCCGCCGATGGTGGAGTTCAGGTGCATCAGCCAGAGTTTACTGCCGATCAGCCAATAGTTTTGTTTTTGCGGCAAGGATGGGCAGCACAATGGATCGCTCGGACCCTGAACGACGAGATTCAAATGGATTACACCGGAAGAAATGTCGACTGTATTCATCTGGACCCGGTCGCCCAACTGCTTTTGGCTCTCCTGGTGCGGCGTTCCACCTTGATTAATGACGGCAATCAAGGATTCAAATACCCCGGTGCCGCCATCATTCTCAGCAAGGATGATGGCCGCATCGTCTTTTCCATCGCCATTCAAGTCGCCGAAGCTGTAGACATTCAGCATCTGTACAGAGAAGGCACTCGATCCGGAACCTTCCGAGTAGGTCCCATTGACCAGCGTGACAGTCCGGTTATAGACTGGCGTATGATAAGTTCCATTACGCAGCATATCCAGGGTCAAGCCTCCAGGGACAGCGGTCGGCCCGATGGGCGTATTGGTGATGACCGAGGTGTTGGTTGGCGCAGGAGGCATGGGCGTATCCGTGGTGGCCACAGAATTCGATGAGGGCGTTCCTGTGAGAACCTCAGGATTCAAAGTGGGCGTAGCTGTTTGAATGTTACAAGCGAGGACAGCCAGTACCAAAAAAAGAGTTGGAAAGAGAAATTTCAGGGACATGTAAGTCTCCTCGAAAGTCTGGTAGTTAAGGGATCAATGGCGTCCAGGTACCACCGTTATCGCTGGTTTTGTAGAGTTGTGAATGACCGCCATCATCCACACTGGTGAGCGCCCAGCCAGTGAATTGGCCGCTGGGTCCAGGGACAAATTCCATTTGTGACAATCGATCGCTCAGATCGAGGCTGGTAAGCATTCTACTCCAGGTTTGCGCCCCATCAGTGGTGAAATAAAAGTCTTTCCCGCCGTTCCAGCTCCAGCCGTGCAGGGCATCTGCGAAGGCGTAACTACCGGGTTTGACCAGCATATTGGCATTCGTTGGGTCGCCGGTCCATGTGATCCCACCGTCGTGGGTTGTATAGAATGTGAAATCGGTGGTATTGGATAGGTAAACGATTAATGGCAGGAATCCGTCATTTCCGAAGAAGACTGGGGCTTGCGGCATGTACTGGTAGGTCGTGTAACCTTTGGGCAGGGGAATATTCTGTTGCTCCCAGGAAACACCGCTATCGTTGGTGACGAACAGGTAGATTTCCCCGTCTACGGGGATTGTACCGGTCACCCAGCCAGTATTGGCATTCAGGAAAGTCATTCCGTTTTTTATGCCGCTTAGCGGCAGACTGATGGATGCATCGGGCCGGGTTGGATCATTATTGAAGACGCTCAGCCAGGAGGCTCCGCCATCACCGGTCTGGAACATCTCCACAACTGAGATCCTGCCCCTGCGCCCCGGTCTGCCAGGGCCAAGCCATCGCTGGCATCCAGGAATTGGATTTTGGCTCCCCCGAAAGGTACTTCAACCGAAGTCCAGGTGAGGCCTCCATCCGAGGTGTGGTACAGGGTGCCAGTGAAAAAGTCAGCGTTTGGGACCAGCACCCAGGCAGTATTGACATCCAGCACGCTGAGTGTCGGTCGAGTAGCCAATACCGGTAGGCCCGGGGGGGTGGCATTTAACCAGGTAGCGCCGCCATCCACCGTTCGCAGGATAAAACCTCCGCCATTGGAAGCGACGCCCCAGCCGTTGTTGGCATCCGGAAAGTAATATGGATGAGAGTGGGCGAGGAACCAACCGGCAAATTCGGCGGGGTCGGGAGAGGCAGTATTCGTGGGCGCCGCGGTTGGGGCGGGTGTATTGGTGCTGGGGACGGGAGTACCCGTTAAGTTGGCAGACGGTTGCACCGGATTGCAAGCCACCATTGCCAGAACCAGCATGCAAATGATGAGGATTAATTTTGATCGCATACCACACTCCTTTGAATTATTACCGCTAAGGTGAATCCTTGATGATTGTAAACCTCAATTATCGATGTCGATAAGGGTGAATTTAATGGAATCTTCGAAAAAATGTAAACGTAGATAGAATAGTATTAGGGGATTTTCCGTAATATGGATTTACCATTTTGTAAAGCACACAGTAGACGCAAAAGCGCCGAGGAAGTTCCACGGCGCTGTGAGTATTCCGGAACCTGTTTTATCCAACCCATTCGACGATCGTCGCCTCGCCTTGACCTACGCCTACGCATAAGGTCGCCAGACCATAGTAGGGGCGACTTCTTGACCGGCTGCCCGCCGCCGCATCTCGTGCAGCAGCGTGGTCAGGATACGTGCCCCCGAACATCCAAGTGGATGGCCGAGCGCAATCGCTCCACCGTTAACGTTGACCAGTTCCGGGTCAAGGCCCAGGTCTTCGATCACTGCCAGGGACTGGATGGCAAAAGCTTCGTTCAATTCGACCAGGCCGATGTCCTTCAACTGGCAGACCGGCGCGGGCGATCGCTTTTTGCACCGCTGGAACTGGCCCCAGTCCCATCGTACGCGGGGGACTCCGGCGGCTGCCGACGAAAGAACACGGGCCATTGGTTTCAACCCAAGGTCCCGGGCCTTCTCCTCGCTCATCACCAGCAGAGCAGCCGCACCGTCATTCAGACCCGACGAGTTGCCAGCTGTGACTGTCCCGCCTTCTTTGCGGAAAGTCGGGCGAAGCTTTGCCAGAGGCTTTCCAGTGTTGTATCGCGGCGAGGGCGTTCGTCGGTGGTCACTACGACTTCGGGTCCCCTTTGCGCTGTGGGATGGTTACCGGGAGGATTTCCTCGGCGAATTTGCCCGAAGTCAATCGCAGCAATGGCACGCTGGTGGGAACGGAAGGAAAAGGCATCCTGCAATTCTGCCGGGTGATGTGCGGCTTCATGTGCAGCGATGTTTTCAGCGGTCTCCCCCATCTGCTCGGTACCGTATTTCTCCTGCATCTGCGGATTTGGATAGCGCCAGCCCAGGGCGGTGTCGTAAGGCGGTCAGGTTGCCAAAAGGGAAACCGGACTCGGCCTTGGGAAGTGAATATGGCGCGCGGCTCATGGACTCCACGCCTCCGGCGATGTATACATCCCCTTCACCAGCCTTGATGGCACGCGCAGCCTGGTTGACGGCGTTCAGCCCGGAGGCGCACAGCCGGTTGATGGTCACGCCTGCCACCTCGACCGGGAGCCCGGCCAGCAAGAGCGCCATGCGCGCCACATTGCGGTTATCCTCCCCAGCCTGGTTGGCACAGCCGAGGTAGACTTCTTCCACCAGCGCCGGGTCGAGTTGGTTACGATCCAAAATTGCTTTGAGCACACTGGCGGCCAGATCATCGGGGCGGACGGCGGACAGCGCACCGCCTAATGCTCCGATGGGTGTGCGGATGGCGTCGATAATGACTGGGATTAGGCATGTCAAACCTCCGGGGAATTAGGGTGGTTGATTCGTTCGGCGGAAGCGGTATGGTGGGAGATTTGATCTCCAGCTTGCCGATGAAGCGAATGCGCTGGGTATTGATCAGGATGGCCTCCTGCTGGAGCAGGGTTGGGATTGGCTTCCAGGTGGATGGTGGCCTGGGTGATCGGCAGGAAGGCGTCCGGCCGAATCGACCAGGATCTGCCACGGAAATCCAGGGAGTCGAGCTGGGTGAACATCACCGCGTACCTCCATTCCATCCATGATGAGAAAGACATCGTACTTTTCCTTCTGATATACCCAAAAAAACGATTGGAGGCAGGGATAGCCTTCTGGGGCGGTTCAAATATCAGCACAATCCCCGATTTGGGAGAATGGCCGTCAGCATCTTTTGCAGAACTTTGGGCGGGTTCTCCAGCCGGGCAACCTCGCATTTCGCAGGACGACATTGTTTTCATTCCGCTCGTTAGATATGATCCGAGAAAGCGCTTGTCGCGCAGAAAAACAGTTCACCGGTGATGAAATCTGATGGGTAAATATGACGATCTGGTAATGAATTGAAGTTTCAAGCCATTGTCTGACCTTCCTTGAGATGCGACGTTGATATTTCTGTTTCATTCTAACCATACCCAGCAATCATGTCAACTTGGAAAAACAGCATTATTTGAGGCCTAAGGATTTCCAACAAGCACCCATCAGGTATGGAAATCACCTGATCGGGACCTTTTTGCATTCATTGCCTTGCACAAATGAGGATTTTTGTATTACAGTATAATGACGCATGGCACTACCCGCCAACGTCGGAAACCGCCATAATAATCCAGGTGGGAATTTCGACTATAATTGTCCTAATTCTAAATTCGAGGAGGCCAGGTCAATGCCTGCCAAAGGTTGGATCGAAGTCAATGAATTTTCTGCAAGGGTTGTGAGTTATGCATCTCCGCCTGCCCGCCCAAAGTCCTGGAATTGGATAGCGAAAAGTTAACCTCCAAGGGCTATCATCCGACGCATATTTTCAAGGATGGGTGTACCGGCTGCGCCATCTGTGCCCTGGTCTGCCCGGACGCGGCCATCACGGTCTACCGCGAAGTGACCAAAGCGCCCGCCCCCACGGCGGCAGGAGGGGATTGATATGGCGCGTGAAATGTGGAAAGGCAACGAAGCCATCGCCGAGGCAGCCGTGCGCTCCGGCGTGGAGGCCTATTTCGGTTATCCCATCACCCCGCAGAATGAAGTGCTCGAATACCTGTCCCATCGCATGCCCGAACTGGGACGAGCTTTCGTCCAGGCTGAGAGTGAACCGGCAGCCATCAATATGGTCTATGGCGCAGCCTGCACCGGGGCACGCGTGATGACCTCCTCCTCCAGCCCGGGCATCAGCCTGATGCAGGAAGGATTATCATACATCGCCGGGACCGAAGTGCCGATGGTGCTGGTCAATGTGATGCGCGGCGGACCCGGCTTGGGAACATCGCCCCCTCGCAAGGCGATTACAACCAGATTTGCAAAGGCGGCGGTCATGGCGATTACCATCCCATTGTGCTGGCTCCGGCCTCGATCCAGGAAGCCGTGGACCTGATGCCGGTCGCTTTCGAACTGGCCCACAAGTACCTGAATATCTGCACCATCCTGATTGACGGTTCCATCGGACAGATGATGGAACCGATCCAGCTGCCGGAGATGCAGCCGGTCGTCCGGAAAGAATACGACTGGGCTGTGAGCGGGGCGAAGGGACGTAAACGCCATGTCCTGACTTCGATCTACCTCGATGTCCCGACCGAGGAAAAAATCAACCTGCGCATCCTCGGACGCTGGCGCGAAGCGCAGGCCAACGAAATTCGCTTCAAGGAATATTACCTGGAGGATGCCGAATATATCGTCATCGGTTTTGGGACCGCGGGCCGGATTGCGCTTTCGGCAGTGCGCGCCGCCCGGGCGCTGGGTATCAAAGTCGGGTTGTTCCGCCCCATCAGCGTCAACCCCTTCCCCTACAAGCGGGTGGAGGAATTGTGCAAGCAGGCCAAATCCTTCCTGGTGGTGGAGATGAATACCGGGCAGATGCTCAAAGACGTCCAGGCGGCGGTCAGGAACCGGATCCCGGTGCGTTTCTATGGGCGGCTGGGGGGCGTGATGCCCTTCCCGGATGAATTCGTCCATGAGATCCAGGAAATGATTAAGAACCCCGGCAAACCGGAAGATGATCCCGCCGACCTGTGGTATCAGCGGATGATGGCACGATGAGATGAGAGGTAATCTATGGTTGCAACTATCGTTAATCCAGAAAACCTGGTTTACGCCCGCCCCAAAGGGTTCACAGACACGCCTTCGCATTATTGTCCCGGTTGCACGCACGGGACGGCGCACCGCCTGGTGGCTGAAGTGCTGGAAGAAATGAATATCCTGGATAAAACCATCGGTGTTGCGCCGGTCGGTTGCGCGGTGTTTGCCTACAATTATATTGACATTGACTTCGTGGAAGCCGCCCACGGGCGCGCCCCGGCGATGGCCACCGGCATCAAGCGCGTCCTGCCGGACCGTGTCGTCTTTACCTACCAGGGCGATGGCGACCTGGCTTCGATCGGCATGGCGGAGACTGTCCATGCCGCGGCGCGTGGGGAAAACATCACCATCATCTTCATTAACAATGCCATTTATGGCATGACCGGCGGCCAGATGGCGCCCACCACCCTGCCAGGAATGAAGACGACCTCTTCGCCCAACGGCCGCGATGTGGAGACGCAGGGCTATCCCATCCGCATGTCCGAGATGCTGGCCACGCTGGACGGGGCTGGTTATATCGTCCGGCGCAGCTTGCACGATCCCGAAGAACATCCGCCTGGCAAAGAAAGCGATCCGTCTTGCATTCGAAACGCAGGTACACGGCCTGGGCTTCTCGATGGTGGAACTGCTTTCCACCTGCAACACTGGCTGGGGTGTGACACCGGTCGAGTCGCTGACGTGGCTGGAAGAGCACATGATCCCAGCCTTCCCGCTTGGCGATTATAAGATTGCGCCGTCGGTGGCGGCGCTGAAAATTCTAGTAATTAGACTCGCAGAGCGTCACAGCATGCTGAGATACCCGTCTTTTTCTCGGATACACTTTGCTAGACTGCTGCCGGGAGGAAAGAGAAAATGGAGAATCACCATGCAAACTGAAGTTTTTCTGGCTGGTTTCGGTGGACAGGGCGTCATGTTCGCCGGTCAGGTGCTTTCCTATGCCGCCATGGACATCGGGAAAGAGGTGACCTGGATCCCTTCGTATGGCCCGGAAATGCGCGGCGGTACGGCCAACTGCACCGTTGTCATCGCAGACGAAGAGATCGGCTCGCCGCTGGTCCAGAATCCGCCCGCGGTCATCGTCATGAACCTTCCGTCGCTCGATAAATATGAGCCGATGGTCAAACCAGGCGGCGTTCTGGTCGTCAATTCCTCGATGGTGGACCGCGATGTGACCCGCAGCGACATTACCTGGGTCTCCATCCCGTGCAACGAGATCGCCGAGGAAGCCGGTGACCGCCGCATGGCAAATATCGTCGCCACCGGCGCCCTGCTGGCCCTGTTGCCCGTACTGACCCTGGAAGATATCGAAGTCCGCCCTGAAGGCGCACATGCCAGGCCGCCACAAGAACCTGCTGCCCAAGAACGTCGAGGCCTTGAAGCGCGGTGCGGATTATGCAAAGAAGCACGTGCACAAAGCGAAGTAAGATAGAAAGAATCTAGGAAGCAGAAAAAGGAATTATAAGTAAAACGGAGGCCATGTATCTATGCATAGCCTCCGTTGTATATTTATGTGGAATTCCTTCGAAACATTAGTGTGATCTCGATTACTTCCCTGACCGCCTCCCGCCCGGCCTGGAAGGCCTTGCGGTTGAGTTCGATGTGTTTGGGCAGGACGCGCTCCGTGATGACCTTCAACCAGATCTCCGGCGTGAGTTCCTGCCCGGCCTGACCGACCTTGTTCCAGCAGCGCCGAGAGCGCCCCCAGCAGGACCACGTTGGCAACCTTCAGGTTTCCCAACGATCCGGCGATCTCCTCGCCGTTGATGTATTTGACCTGCGAGGTGACTTGGGCAAAGACTTGCGCAGAGCCTCGTCGCTTGGGTAGGCCTGGTCGCCGGAGATGGCCGTCAGCGGTTCGATGACCTGCATGTTGATCAGCGCCAGTGCGCCGGGGCGCATCGCTGTTCAGGCTGCGCAACGCTTCGAGTTTTTCGAACGCCAGCAGCACGTCCACCTCGCCCGCACCGATCAGCGGGGAATATACAACCTTCCCCCAGCGTACGTGGCTGGTCACGCTGCCGCCGCGCTGCGACATGCCGTGTACTTCAGCCTGTTTGGCCTGGTATCCCGCCGCCAGCCCAACGTTGACCAGCACATCGCTCGCCAGGATCGTGCCCTGCCCACCCACGCCGCAGAGCAAGAAATTGATGGTCTCTTTCATGATTCACCTCCCTCGATCTTCAGCCGGGCGGAATGGTGATTGCCTCACGCGGGCAGATTTGGGCGCAGACCTCACAGCCGGTGCACATGCTGGCGTCGATCAGAGCCTTGGGACGCTGGGTTTTCTCGTCCAGTTCCTCGCTCTTCAAGATGGCCGGACAACCGATGCGGAAACACAGCGTACAGCCGTTGCATTTGTCCGCCAGCACTTCCAGCGGTACCCAGCGCTTGCGCACATCGGGCAGCAGGGCACAGGGTTCCACCACGATCAGCACCGACGGTTCATCCAGTTTGACATATTCCTTGAGGGCCTTCTCGATGGCCTTTACATCGTACCCGGCAACCGACTGCACATGCTTGATGCCCAGGGCGCGCACCAGCGGTTCGAGCTCCACCTGCACCGTTTCCTGCCCGAGCAGGGTGCGGCCTGTGCCGGGATTTTCCTGGTGGCCGGTCATGCCGGTGATGCGGTTATCCAGGATGATGGTTGTCACCGGGCTGTGGTTGTACACAACGTTGACCAGCGCCGGGATGCCGGTATGGAAGAAGGTCGAATCACCGATGACCGCCACGTGATGCTCGGGGCTGCCAGCCTTGGCTGCGCCATGCGCCACCCCGATCCCTGCGCCCATGCAGCCGCAGGTGTGGATGGCGCTCAACGGCGGGATCAGCCCCAGCGTGTAACAGCCGATGTCGCCATTGACCGGCACCTTGAGTTTGTTCAGGATGTAGAACGTCGGGCGGTGCGGACAGCCGGGACACAGTACCGGTGGGCGTCCGGGCAGCGGGCCCGCCTCCATCGTCCGGCAGCGGGATATGCGGCGGATGCAGGCAACAGACCCGCCCTGATGGCTGATTCCCGCACCACGCGCGGGTCGAATTCGCCGGTGATCGGGAAGATGCTTTTCCCTTCCACAGGGATCCCCATCAGGCGCACAGCCTCCTCGATGAAGGGGTCGAGTTCCTCGATGACGATCAGCCGTTCCACCGATTTTGCGAATTTGCGGATCATCTTTTCGGGGAGAGGCCAGGTCATGCCGAGACGCAGGATGGACGCCTTTGGGAAGACTTCTTTGGCATACTGGTAAGCCACGCCGCAGGTGATGATGCCCAGCGATCGGCCGCCCGGCTCGAATGCGGTTATAGGGGAAGGTCTCTGCGAATAGCGGCGATGTCAAGGATGCGCTGCTCGATGACCGGGTGGCGCTTGACGGCGTTGCCCGGCACCATCACGTACTTGGCCGGGTTGCGCGGGAAGGGTTTCGGCTCCACTGCGGGTGCGATCCGTTCACCCAGTTCCACCGCGCTGGTGGAGTGGCAGATGCGGGTGGTCAGGCGCAGCAGCACCGGCGTATCGAAGCGCTCGCTCAATTCAAATGCGGCGCTGACCATATCCTTGGCTTCCTGGCTGTCCGAAGGCTCCAGGCAGGGGACGCGTCCGAACTTGGCAAAGGTGCGGTTATCCTGTTCGTTCTGGCTGGAGTGCATGGCCGGGTCATCGGCAGTGACGATCACCAGCCCGGCCTCCAGTCCGGTCATCGAAGCGTACATGAAAGAAGTCTGCCGCCACGTTCAGGCCTACATGCTTCATGACGGCCATGCCCCGCCGTCCGGCATAGGCCGCCCCGATGGCGACATCAACGGCCACTTTTTCGTTTGGCGCCCATTCGGCATAAACATTCGGGAAGAGGGCATAGTTTTCCAGGATTTCTGTGCTGGGCGTGCCTGGATAAGCGGATGCCACCGCCACGCCCGCCTCCCACATCCCACGAGCGACAGCCTCATTTCCGGAGAGCATTTTGATCATGCAATAGGCTCCATTGGGTTATAAGAATAGTGATCGGGTTTACTGGATTTTATTGTAATTCATAACCCTGCGCGGGGCTAATGCCTTTCTTCCCTTCATGCTGTTATCTTCAACACCTGCGGCTGTGACTTTCTCATCCGAGATTGGCACCCTCAATCGCGTTATAATCCCGGCCATGGTATTGGGAAAATCAAGGATGAATCGTACCGCGAAAAAGTGGATTGAACGCCCTGTTTGTGTTTGCAGTACTCGGTTTCCTGCTTGTGGTGGGTGATGCGTAATGCGCCGCTGGTGGAAATCTGGGCTGCCATTCGTGGGTTGCAACTTGTGGGAAATTGTTGTTCTTGCTTGCGAGCGAATACCATGCTCTATGTACTGGTGACCCTGCGCTGGTGGATCATTGTCCGGGCAGATGCCAAGCATATACCCTACCTGCCGCTTCTTGGGGTGCGTGTATCAGTGTTTGGGGTAAGTTATTTTACCCTTGGACCGCAAGTCGGGGGTGAACCTCTGCAGGTGCTTTTCCTGCAACGAAAATATGGGTCTGACGTACACGCGCGCCACTGCCTCGGTCTTGATGGACAAAATCCTCGAGTTTCTGATTGACTTTATGCTGCTTGCGCTTGGACTGACTGCGGTCTTTCGGGCGGGCGCGTTGACCGAAAGCAGAGCCTCGTTTTCGTGGGAACTGATCGCTCTGCTTTTGCTGGTGACTCTGGCCTCCGATCCATATTGTGCTGCTCTATCATCGTCGATACCCACTTACGGCGCTGGTGCGGGCATTCCATTTTATCCCGAAGAATGCAAAGGCGACCCGCTTCTTGACGCGCCGCCGAATGGCTGGCGGGAAACTTTTGCCGCCGCCATCTTCCGACTTTACTGGGAGCACTGGGCGTTTCCACTCCTGGCAGGAGCGGGGATGGTCGGCGAGTATGCTCTGATGGCCTCCTTCCTGGGCATTCACCTGCCATTCTGGAAGACCGTCGCGGCCTGGGCGGCTGGCTGGATGGCCTTCCTGATGCCGTTGCCGGGCGGTTTGGGGGCATTGGAAGCCAGCCAGGTGTTCGTTCTTGGGCAGGTTCGGAATCCAGAATGCAGCTGCAATCAGTCTCATCCTGCTGATGCGCGGTCGTGATCTGTTGATTGGAGGCCTTGGTCTTCTCATGGCTGGTACAGCTTCCTGGAACAAGAAATCCGGGTCGGCGTGAGGGTATAATCCAGGGTATGAACTTCCTCATCACCGGTGCAGCCGGATTCCTCGGTTCGACCATTGCCAACCAGCTTGCCCGCGAGGGCCATCAAGTGCGCGGTCTCGACGACCTATCCACCGGCGACCCGCAGGCGCTTTCACCGGATGTCCACTTCACGCGCGGGGATGTGAACGACCGTCCCAAACTCTGGACCCTGCTCCAGGAAGTGGATTGCGTCTATCACCTGGCGGCACGCGTTTCCGTGCCGGAGTCCATCCTGTACCCGCGCGAATACAATGCCGTCAATGTGGGTGGCACTGTCAGCCTGATGGAAGCCATGCGGGATGTGGGTGTCAAGCGTGTCGTCTTCGCTTCCTCCGGAGCCATCTATGGCAACCAGGATATCCAACCTCTGACCGAGGGACAGACGCCCCGCCCGAGCTCGCCGTATGCGGTCTCGAAACTGGCAGCGGAATATTATATTCGCACCATTGGAGGACTGTGGGGAATTGAGACCGTCTGCCTGCGCATTTTCAATGCTTACGGTCCCGGTCAGCACCTGCCGGCCTCCAATCCACCAGTCGTGCCTTATTTCCTGCGCCAGGCTGTGCGCAATGGGACGCTGGTCATCAATGGGGATGGCAACCAGACCCGTGATTACGTCTACGTGGACGATGTGGTCTCAGCCATGGTCGCGGCTGCGACTGCACCGAATATCAACGGGCTAGTGATCAACATCGGTTCCGGGGAGGAGACGAGCATCCGTGCCCTGGCGGACCTGGTACTGAATGTTACCGGCAGCCAGACGAATATTGTCTACAGCGCCCAGACACCCGGCGGCGTCTCGCGTCTTTGTGCCGACCTGTCACTAGCTGCCCAGAAATTGAATTACAAGCCATCCATCTCCCTTGAAGAAGGTCTGCGGTTGTCGCTGCAAAGGGATGTGCGCTTCATAGTTACGAAAGAGTTGTCTTAGGAACGGCTGCAAAATAGCCAACCAGTATTTCAACACAGTTGCTCTGTGGTGAATATCCTTTCCCAAACTTTTTATGCCCGCCCCACGCTGACCGTCGCCCGCGAATTGATCGGCGCGCGGCTGGTGCGGATTCTGAATGGCGTACGCCTCTCTGGCATCATCATCGAGGCTGAGGCTTATGTTGGCGAAGAGGACCTGGGCTGTCACGCCAGGTCCGGAAAGACGAAGCGAAACGCGGTCATGTATGGCCCACCGGGGCATGCCTACGTCTACTTCACTTATGGCATGCACTGGATGCTGAACGCGGTTACGGAACAGGAAGGCTTTCCCGCTGCCGTACTGATCCGGGCAATCGAAGTGGTTGAAGGGGCAGATATCATTTCCGCCCGTCGCCAGGGACGCGACACCATTGGTCCCGCCAAGTTGACCCAGGCGCTCGGCATTGACGCAGCCTTGAACGGTACAGTTTGTGTGAGCCGAGACTCAGGTTTATGGATCGAGGTGGGAAACCCTGTCGCCGACAGTGATATAATCACCAGCCCACGCGTGGGATTGTATACCGTCCCTGAGCCGTGGAAATCCGTACCCTGGCGCTTCCAATTGCGGCGAAGATGATAAAATAAGATTCTCTGGTGAATAACTATGTTCAAACGCAATAACCAATCAACTCCACCCCCCTCGTGCAGACTGTGGAACGCATCACTTCAGTGCTCGGCGCAGGCATCATCTGGCAGGGTAGCATTGTCGGCTCCGGCGGCGTGCGCGTGGAGGGTACCTTTGAAGGGAAAATCGCCTTGAAAGGTCTGCTTGTTGTCGGTGAGACAGGAAAAGTGACCTGCGATAACGTCCGGGCAGCCAATGTCATTGTAGCCGGGGCGGTCAAAGGCAATATCACCGCCCAGAAGGTTGAAATCCGCGCCAGTGGGCGTGTCTGGGGCGACATCATCACGACCGCTTTTGCTACCGAGGAAGGTGCCTTCCTGCGCGGTCAGATCCGCATGGAAGATGCCATAGATCTCGATCTGGATGCTCCCGCCGAAGCCTCCTCTGCCTCGGACCATACTCCACCTGACAAAGCGTGATTTCCTTGGACAAAATAAATAATCCTGAAATCTCCATTTCACACCCCGACCTGACCAATGCCGAGCGTCAGGCCGTACCATTCTCAAATGAGATGGCCGAAGAGCAGGCAGGTTTTGCTTACCGGGCCATCCATGCGAAACCGGGTATATCGAAGTAACCCATGACAGATTTTCCACCCACCCGTCGTGGATTGACATTTCAGGTCACATTGATTATCGTGGCAACCATCCTGACTGCGTTGTTCGCTGTGCTTGCCTCGCAAGAACCAATCGGTTTGCGCTTTACAATTTATATTTTAGTGGCGGCATTTGCCTTCTTCCCCCTGCCCTTCCTGGCGTATTGGCTGTATTCCCTGACCCGCGCCAACTATAGTCTTGACCGGGAAAGACTGACACTCACCTGGGGCCTGCGCGTGGAGCAAATCCCAGTTTCGGAATTGGAGTGGGTGCGTCCGATGGAAGCACTGGCCACGCCGCTGGCATTGCCCTTTGTTCACTTACCGGGGGCGATCATGGGCAATCGCCGCCACCCGGACCTCGGTCCGGTTGAATTCCTTGCATCGGACAACAAAACCCTGGTGCTGGTTGCCACCTCCAGGCGCGTTTTTGTGATTTCACCGGAAGATACAGCCGGTTTCATGCAAAATATCCAGCGTGCCATCGAAATGGGTTCTCTCTCCCCCGCTGAACCGCAATCTGTGTATCCGACCTTTGTCGTGGCGCTGGCCTGGGAAAGTATTTTGGCACGCTATCTTTGGCTGTCCGGGTTGTTCTTGAATATTGGCCTGCTGGCCTGGGTTACAGTAATGATCCCCTCTCTGGGACGCATCCCGCTTGGTTTCCAGCCTTCCGGTGTGGCAGGTGATCCGGTCCCGGGCGCAGGCTTGATCCTGCTGCCGGTCGTCAGTCTTTTTTTCTATATTACTGGATGGGTGGCAGGGTTAACCTTTTATCGCCGGCCCGACCATCGTCCGCTGGCTCACATCGTTTGGGCCAGTGGCGTGTTCTCTACCTTGTTATTCCTTGTTGCGGTGATGTTTATCGTTACAACACCGATATAACCTGGCGGGATGGAATGCCTCCACCCATTCATCCTGGTGAAATCATGCTTCTTCAACTTTTTCTCGGTTTCCTGTTTGCAGCCCTGATTGCCTTCGCAGCCTACCGCGCCCACAGCCTGAGCAAGTCCGGGGCGTGGGGAGCTTTCCTGGAAGGGATCATCATCTTCGGCCTGGGCGGTTGGAAGTGGGCTGTGCTCCTGATGGCCTTTTTCATTTCCTCCAGCGTCCTGACGCGCCTGTTCGGAAAAAAGAAGGCCTCCCTGAATGAAAAATTTGACAAGGGTGGAACCCGCGATATCGGACAGGTGCTCGCCAATGGCGCGATTGCCTCCATTTTTGCTGGTCTACACTTCTTTTTTCCCGGCGCCTCCTGGACCTGGGTGGTATTCGCTGCTTCGCTGGCGGCGGTCAACGCCGACACATGGGCCACCGAACTGGGCGTTCTCAGTCCTTCCCTGCCGCGTCTGATTACATCTTGGAAGCCGGTCGAACGCGGCACATCTGGCGCCATCTCCCTCTACGGGACGTTGGCGGCTATCGGCGGCGCTGCTTTCATTGGCCTCCTGGCCGCCTTGCTGGGATCGTGCCGGTCATCGCTTTGCCAACCTGGAAATCATCATGATGGCAGGTTTACTCGGCTCGCTGTTCGATTCATTCCTGGGCGCCACCGTCCAGGCAATTTATCACTGTCCACAATGCGATAAGGAGACCGAGAAACATCCCCTCCACACCTGCGGCACTCAAACCGTCCAGATCCGTGGTTGGCATTCCCTGAATAATGATATGGTTAACCTGGGATGTGCCTTGATGGGAGCAATTATCGGAATGATTTTGTAGTCACGACTTCGCGGAACACCCAATAGGGTTACCATACACATTTTAGAGAAAACCATTCTTTTGCTGGATAGGATCACATCGCCCTGCGGAGTAATCCGGAGGGCGGATTGTTTATTTCCAGAGGCTGATGGTAATATTGCGCGGGGGGTAGGTGACCTGTAGAAGCGACTGTTATGAATACGCAGATCGGTAGGATCCATGGGTGTTAGGGGATACCGGCCCTGGCCTTCCACGAGTATTCCTGGTGTTCTGAATTATTTTCCCACGATGTAAATACTTACTGGTATTGGTAAAGGTTAATAGGTATATATTCTCACGTATTTACTGCCCCATATACTTAAGTATTTGGAGCCTCAATTTGTTATGCCATGCCTACATCATTTTTATGGGTTTGTTCATGACTCCCAGGAATAGGAAATAATACTCAGAAGGTAACATCTGTAACTCCAGTTGGGCACCTGCGTATTCCTCTCCTCCTTGATTCTCTTGATGCGACGGTGTAATTTTATCCTCTCAAAATCATCTTTTGCAAATTTATCCAATCGTTCCCTTTTGAATATTAGCATGAGTTCCGCCCGCCAAGATCAGCATGAGCCAGGAACTGCGGAGGCTTACGAACTCTCGTGGCCTGCTCGAAGGCGTAAGCCAGTTTTATGAGTGTCGGTTCCTGCCATGCTTTCGAAAAGAATGAAATCCCTACAGGCAATCCAAAGAGATAACCGGCGGGCACGGTGATATGAGGATACCCGGCAACCGCAGCCGGAGATGTGCTTACCATGTCCCAATTGTCGGAATCGCCGTTCACCAGGTCAATCATCCATGCCGGTCCGCCCGTGGGTACGACGATCGCATCCAGGTTATGCTTCTTCAATGGTATGTCGATGCCTTCCTGGCGTGTCAGGCGGTGGTTCTTTGCCAGAGCCTCCCGATAAGTCTTGCTGGTCAGTGGTCCTTTCTTCTGCGCGATGACCATATGCTCCTGCCCGAAGTACGGCATCACCCACGCCCGGGACTCTTGGTTAAACTTGATCACATCTTCCATCGTACGCACCCGGGCTTTCGACCCAATGGAAGCGAGATACTTGTTCAAATCCGCTTTGAACTCAAAATGAAGTACTTCCAACTCAGTCTTACCAAACTTATTGAAGTTCGGCACCACAACCGGGTCAACGATGACGGCTCCCATCCGTTTCATCACATCCAGACAGGCTTCGAAGATATTAAGGATGCGGGGGTCTGACCCGGCCATGGCGCGTGCCACGCCAATCCGTGCACCCTGCAGACCATTTATATCGAGGAACGGAGTGTAATCCTTCAGTGCGTGTTTCATGCTGGACCGGGTAATGGGATCGCGTTCGTCAAAGCCCGTCAGTGCCCCGAGGAAATCGCGGCATCGGAGACGGTGCGAGCCATTGGCCCGGCAGTGTCCTGGCTGTGCGCAATCGGGATAATTCCGCTTCTACTGACCAGTCCCAGAGTGGGCTTGATCCCAACGATGCCATTGGTCTGTGAGGGACAGATGATCGATCCATCCGTTTCGGTACCAATTGCCGCGGCGCACATGTTCGTTGCCACGGCCACGGCCGAACCCGTCGACGAGCCACAAGCAGAACGATCAAGCGCATAGGGATTTCGGGTGAGCCCGCCCCGGCTGGACCAGCCGCTCACCGAAGGCTTGCCTCGAAAATTCGCCCACTCGCTCAGATTTGTCTTGCCGAGGATCACCGCTCCCGCTGCCCGGAGAAGTTTTACGATGAAAGCGTTGCGCGGTGCAATGGAGCCTTCCAAGGCCAGCGAACCCGAGGTAGTCTGCATGTGGTCGTGGGTATCAATATTATCCTTGATAAGAATTGGAATTCCATGCAATGGCCCGCTCCTCCTGCCTGCCTCGCGTTCCTTGTCAAGGTCTCCGGCGATGGAAAGTGCATCAGGATTGAGTTCAATAACGGCATTAATGGCTGGTCCTTGCCGGTTAAGGTTTTCAATTCGTTCGAGATAAAATTCAACCAGGCTGCGGGCAGTCAATTCACCTGAGTTTATTTTCTCTTGCTGTTCAAAGATGGTCATTTCTTCCATAAAGAACCTCATGCTAAATGCCGAGACATCCAGTCTTATTTTTATTTTTCCAGTAATTGATCAAATTTTTCAACCCATTCAGGATGTGTAATCCAAATAACATCTTGATTGTCCCCCTTTTTTCTAGGCACAATATGGAAATGAGCATGGAAAACATCTTGTTGCGCTTCAAGCCCAGAACTGTTTATGATCTGCACATTGTTTATTCCCAATTTGCTATTGAATAACGTAACCAGTGTTTTTACCACAACCATTACATCTTTCAGTTCACTTTCAGGAATATCAAAAATATTCTCATAATGTTTTTTGGGGATGACCAATGTATGGTATTCATTTACGGGATTAATGTCCAAGAAAGCATAAACGCCTTCATTTTCATACACCTTCCATGACCTTTCTTTGCCTTCGACAATTCTACAGAATATGCAATCGCTCATAATTCAAATCCATATTTCTTCATCAGATTAAATTTTCACGTTTACCATCCAACTTGTTATTCATCAGGCGTTGGGCAGTTCAGTGACATAGAGACTTCTGATTTGATTAAGGTCGATAAGTTATTGCTGGAGGAGGTCTGTGCATGCAGCAGATTGAAATCAGTATAGCAAAAAGTCCGCCTTGAATTAACCTGCTTAGAAGGTTTTCCTACGCAAGCAAATGCGCCAGCAAAATCCTAACCCCGATCAGTATCAGGATAATTCCCCCGATAATCTCCATCCGTTTGCCGAACTTTTCGCCCAGTTTATTCCCCAGCCGCAGGCCCAGCCAGGAGACCAGCCCGGTCACGATGCCGATGACCACCGCCGGAACCCAAATGGTCACGCCGATAATTCCCAGGCTGAGACCGACCGCCAGTGCGTCGATACTGACCGCAATCGAGAGCAGCACCAGCGTCCAGCCGCGGGACGGGTCGTTTTTCTTTTCTTCTTCCTCCGGGTGGAAACCAGACCAGACCATGCGCACCGCCCACGAAAGCCAGCAAGCCGAAAGCGATCCAATGGTCATACGCGGCGATGTAGCGCTCAATTGTCGTACCTGCGAACCAGCCGAGCACCGGCATCAGGAACTGGAACAGCCCGAAGTGGAATGCCAGCCGGAAGGTCGGCCGTGGACCGGAGGTCTGCTCCTGCGTTCCCGCGCCGAGACAGACAGCAAAGGCGTCCATGGCCATGCTGAGGGCGATGAGAAAGACTTCGATGAAATTCATTTGCAATCTTACGCTTTCCAGATCTTGAAATCTTTCAAGATCGAGCCCCCAATGAACTCGCGCAGGATCGAGTTGTCCGGGATCAAATCCGCATCCACGGGCAGGAACCACTCGAGGAAAGCCAGCAGGCGTTTGGCTTCGATGAATTCGGGCGTGCCGCGCGGCACCTGGCGCAGGAGCGGCTCGGCCAGCGGTTGGAGGGCTGACATTTCATAAACCAGCGCGGAGTTGAACATCACGTCGGCGTTTTCCTGGTAGGGGAAGATATACAGCTCCTCGCCGCGCCGCACCGATTCCCAGCGGGAGATGGTCTGCTGGGCGGTATAGCCGCGCTCGCGCGCATCCCGCACGATGCGCCGGATGAGGCGCGTGTCGGCGGTGGAGACGCGGTTGTGGCGGTCGAGGTTGAGCTGCGTCAGCGCCGCGCCGTAGATGCGGAAAGCGCGTGCCGACAAGTGTCCGGGGAGCAGGCGTGGGTCCAGCCCGTGGATGCCTTCCAGGATGATGATCTGGTCGGGAGTCAGTTGAACCGCATCCCCGGTCACCTGTCGGCCTGCCTTGAAGTCGTAGCGCGGCAGGGTCACCGTCTCCCCGGCGATCAGACGGGTCAGGTGGTCGCCGAGCAGGTTGAGATCGAGAGCTTCCAGCGCCTCAAAGTTGAATTGCCCCTTATCGTCGAGCGGTGTCTTCTCGCGGTCAACGAAATAACTATCCAGTTCGAGAGCGAAGGGCGAAAGGCCCAGCGCCAGCAACTGGATAGCCAGCCGCCGCGAGAAGGTGGTCTTGCCCGAAGACGACGGCCCGGAGATGAGCACGATGCGCGCTTCCCTGCGGCGGTGGGCGATCTGGCGGGCGATGTCGGCGATGTGTTGTTCGTGCAGGGCTTCCGACACGAGGATGATCTCGCGGCTGCGGCCGCCTTCGATGGCGTCGTTCAAGGCTCCCACGTTGTCAATCCCCAAGCCGTTCCAGCCATTCCCCGTACTGGTGGAAGGTGGCCATCAGCTTGGGATAGTCTTCGATGGGCGCGATGGTGGTGGGGGCGCGCCGGCGCGGGTAGCGCAGGGTGAAACCGCTGTTGGCTGGGTTCAGGGCGAACCACTTTAAGATAACCGGTGGTGGGCACCATGTAACCGTGGTGGTAGTCCATGTGCTCGCCGATGCTGTAGAGTGTGACGTAGGGCTTGCGCCGGTGCCGCAGCAGGCTGACTTTATCAGGATAATTCTCTTTCTCAAAATAGGCGATGGCCTCCGCCACCGGGATTTCCCGGCGCAGGAAGGGCATATTGGCATCCACCAGCCGCTTCATTTCCGCTTCCAGCCGCTGGAGTTCGGCCTGGTCGAGCGACCGGTCGTCCATTGACGTGGCAATAGTAGCCGCCCGACGAGATGGAATGGTCGATGATAAGGACGGCTTCCGGGAAGAGCGCCACGAAAGCGGTTTCCAGCAGGAAGGTCAATGAGCGGCGGTAGACGCGCGCACCGTCGGCATCGGACATGGTGACGGGGGCGAGGCTGGCATCCATTTTGATGGGATAGGTCAACTCACGCAGGTCACCGTTGACGATGGCAGCCACCAGCGGTGCAGAGCCGGGATCTGGCGTCAGCCAGTAAAAATTCCCCGGCGGTTGCGCCTCGCGGCCCGGAAAGGACGCGTCCATCTGGCAGATGGACTTCGACAGTATCGCGTGGGGTGACGGGTTGGATGGGATTTGATTTTTCATAGGTTCTCTTCCACGATCTCACCAGGATGTACATAAAGTGACATCGTGCATTTGTTGATCAGATTAAAGATAACAATTTCTCCGGCTGACGTGCTTAACTCCGTCAAGTGGGATTTCGCCTTGGGTGAGCGCCAGGAGAGTTTCGGTCAGACAGTTTATTGACCGGCGTCGGCACGCCCGCCTTTTCCCCGTAACGGACAACCGCGCCATTCAGCCATTCCACTTCGGACTTTCCACGACCTGAATACAGGTCTATGTGGAAGGATGGCATCTTGCCGCCCCGTCCCCCGCCGACGGCTTTCAGCATCAATGGGCGAGCAACGAAATCCGGCAGGCGTGTCCCCAGACGCCAGCGCCCGGACGGGGACGCGAGGCAGGTCCACCACGTGGATGCGGTTGGCTCGCATCACAGCCAGCGCCTCGCGCAGCATGCGCATCTCCAGCCGGAACAGGCCTGGGTGTGCGAACACTTCCGCTGCGGTCATGTTCAAGATGGCGGCAGTGGCATTGGCGGGCAAGTTGGTCAGCATCTTGGACCACTTCATGTCTGCGAGCACGCCGGAAGAGATGGGCGTTCAATCCTGCCGCATTGAGCGCCTCTGCCAGCGAACAACGAGAGCGGGTGCCTGTCTGCCACACCCACCCCGCTCAGGCGTTCGAGGACAATATCACCCACTGGCGGCGTCCAATGGACGATGTCACCGTCCCGGCAATGACCTTGTCCGCGCCCAGAACGGCAGCGATGGCTGGTTCGTTTTCCACACCGTTGGAGAGACATAGGATGGGCGGTAGTTTGATCCGCGTAGAGGTCTCATCGCATCCAGTGCTGCGGCGGTGTCATAGGATTTCAGTGCAAAAATGGCAAGTTCGAATGGTCCATTACTTGAGGCTTCCTCAAGGGATGCTGCGAAGATCACCGATGAATCCTGGATATCGAAGACCGAATTCCGGCTGTGGTTCAAATCGAGCCGTAAGCCGCGGGCACGTAGTTCTTTTACTGCGCCGGTTGTTCCACGAATACCACACGGTTACCGGCTATGGCCAACGACCCGCCGATATATGTCCCGATGGCACCCGCACCGAAAATCAAAACATTCATTTTTTCCAAGTCAATCTTCCTTCCAATGCGGACGGTGGTCGAAATTCCAGCAAACGCCAGATGTGATGTTCTGGCTCGTAGGATAGCGTTGCGAAGGTTGTGTTGTGGAACGTGAAGCGTGGCCCCGGAATGTGCAATCTGAGCCGGGATGCCAAGGATGGCATAAAGCGCCATATTCAGGATACCGCCATGCGCCACTACAAGTATACGTCCCGGGGGGTAGTCCACCAGTTTCTGAAGATTCCGCCCGGCACGCAGATACACTTCCCAGCGGCTTTCACCGGTTCTGCCGGTATGGGTGTAAGGAGTGATAACGACGGGACGCGGGACAGATTGAGCAGCTTCCTCTTCACTCAAGCCCGCCAGTAAGCCCGTTGTTGATTTCCTTCCATTCGGGTCCAGTTCGAGGGGCACGCTTAAGCGCCGTGCAAACGATCTCCGCGGTCTCTCGTGCCCGCAATAGGGGGCTGGAAAACGCCCGGTCAAAACTGCGACCTTCCGCCTGCCAGCGTTCAGCCAGGGCGTGCACCTGGGCACGTCCGGTATCGGTAAGAGGAAAATCGGCATGTCCCTGGAAACGGTTTTCCAGGTTGCCGACCGATTCGCCGTGGCGTAGAAAGGTGATATGGTAAAGCGGAGTGTCAGCCATAGGGAAGGAATTTTATCATCAAAAAAAGCAGCGAATGACCGATGCGCATCCATAGCCAGATCACAACCGGACCCCATGGTTTTCCGCCAGAATTTTGATGGCTCGCTCCACCTCCTGTTTTTTCTGCTGACCAGACCATTCCAGCTCAGGTTCGCCGAGCGCAGTCGCCAATTCCTCCACCAGAGGGCGGGTGAGTTGGCCCAGGTACGCCAGCAGGGTGCGGCGCAGGAGCAAATCGTCGAGATGGACGATCTTCTCCCGCTTTGCCATTGCTGCAATTTCCGCGCGTGTGTAATGCGGATCGGTTTTGATTGGCGTGGCATCTTTCCCCGCGCCGATGGGCAGGGATTTGGTGTCGGCTTTACGTGGCAGCCCGAGGAAAGCCAGGGCACGGTCGGTTACCTGTTCGGAGAAAGCGCGGAAGGATGTCCATTTACCGCCCACCAGCGAGTAGACCGGGATATTCCCCAGTTTGTCTTCCTGGATGTGGTGGTCGCGCGTGATCTGACCGGCATTTTTGGCTTTGGTATATGCCAGCGGACGGACGCCGGAAAAACGGAAGACGATCTGCTCGCGGCTGACCTTTGATGCTCGGGAATACACGCCCGACCATCTCGATGAAATAATCCACTTCCTCTTCGGTACAGCGGGCAGAGTCGGGGTCTTCGATCGGCAGGTCGGATGTGCCGATCATCACTTTGTCGAACAATGGGAAGATAAGCACGATCCGCCCGTCCTTGTTCTCGAAGAAGAACTCGTGGTCGCCGATGGCTTCGCGCAAGTTCGGGGTTATCGAGCACCAGGTGCGAGCCTTTGGTCGGGCCGACGTATTGTGTCGGCAGGCCCAGGGTCCGGTTGGTGCTGTCTATCCAGGGACCGGCAGCGTTGACGATCAGTTGCGGTCGAATCTCGAAGGTCTGACCTGTCACTTCGTCCCGCAATCGTGACCGTGTCCCCGTTCACACCGATCAAGCTGAACGTAGTTCAGGGAGCGGGCGTGGTCGCCTTCCTTTTCGGCATCGAGCAGGAGTTCAATGGTCAGGCGTTCGGGGGAAAGGATGATGCCATCGTAATAGGTGGCAGCGTAGCGGATGGCGGGATTCAGGCGCGGGTATTTCTGCAGTGCCTTGCGTCGCCCGTCGAAGACGTGGCGCGGCACCGTGCGGTTTTTGCCGGTAAAAGCATCGTAGAAGATGAGCCCGACTTTGATGATCAGCCCGCCGCGTTCGGAGGGTTTTTCCAGCCAGCCGAGGAACTTGAGCGGGGCGTTCAGCAGGCCGGAGAAGGTTTTGAAAATGGGGATGGTGGTGGGCAGTGGCTTGACCAGGCTGGGGGCGTTCTGGATCATGCGGTTGCGTTCCTGCACGGCTTCCCGCACCAGGCGGAATTCGCCATTCTCGAGGTAGCGGATGCCTCCGTGTGCCATGCGCGAGGAGGCTGCCTGATGCGCCGGAGCAGAAATCGGCCGCGGTCGATGAGCAGGGTATCCACGCCCTGCAGGGTCAGGTCGCGGAAAGTGCCGACGCCGTTGATCCCTCCGCCGACGATGAGCACAGTGGGGGAGTGGGACTTGAGCGAGGTGAGGATGTCTTGTCGATTCATGTTTCTATCCCTGAGTTAGGATGAAGCAGCGCAGTTGCGTCCCTTTCAGATAAATTATTCAATCCAATCAAAAGTGCGTGTCACGGCTTTCTTCCAGCCGAGTATAGAGTGTGTCGCGTTTCTCCACAGGCATGGATGGCTTCCATTCCTTGTCCTTGCCCCAGTTGGCGCGCAGTTCGTCGTAATCCTTCCAGAAACCCACCGCCAACCCGGCCGCGTAGGCCGCGCCGAGAGCGGTCGTCTCGGCCACCTTTGGGCGGATGACGGGCACATCCAGGATGTCAGCCTGGAATTGCATCAGCAGTTCGTTGAAGACCATCCCGCCATCCACTTTCAGGGCGGTCAACTTCACGCCGGAATCTTTCTCCATCGCGTCCAGCACTTCGCGCGTCTGGTAGGCGGTCGCTTCCAGCACGGCGCGGGCGATGTGTCCTTTGTTGACGTAACGTGTCATGCCGACGATGGCGCCGCGTGCGTCCGAGCGCCAGTAGGGAGCGAACAAGCCCGGAGAAGGCCGGGACGAAGTAGATGCCGCCGTTATCCTCCACCGACCGGGCCAGCGTTTCCACGTCGGAAGATTTTTCGATCATCCCCAGGTTATCGCGCAGCCACTGGACGAGCGCTCCGGCGATGGCGATCGAACCTTCCAGGGCATAGACTGGCTGGCTGGTCACCGATCTTGTATCCGAGCGTGGTCAGGAGTCCGTTTTTGGAAAGGACGGGTTTCTCGCCGGTGTTCATCAGCATGAAACAGCCCGTGCCGTAGGTGTTCTTGGCTTCGCCGGGGTAATAGCAGGTCTGGCCGAAAAGTGCGGCCTGCTGGTCGCCCAGGTCGCCTGCCAGCGGGACGCCGCCCAGCCCGCCTTTGGCCTTGCCGTATACTTCCGACGAAGAGCGGATTTCGGGCAGCATCAGCGCGGGGAATGCCGAGGAGCTTGGAGAATTTCCTCATCCCAGTCGAGCGTTTTCAGGTCCATCAATAACGTACGCGAGGCATTGGTCACATCGGTGACGTGCACACCGGTCATGTTCCAGATCACCCAGGTATCCATGTTGCCAAAAAGCAATTCGCCTTTTTCGGCCCGTTTGTCGCGTCCCGGGGATGTTATCCAAAATCCATTTGATTTTTGGGCCGGAGAAATAGGTTGCCAGCGGCAGGCCGGTCTTGGCCCGGAAGCGATCCTGCCCGCCATCTCTTGCCAGTTCGTTGCAGATCGCATCCGTGCGCGTGTCCTGCCAGACGATGGCATTGTAGACCGGTCGCCCGGTCTCGCGCTCCCAGACGACGGTCGTCTCACGCTGGTTGGTGATGCCGATGGCGGCAATGTCGGTCACGTCCGAGCCGGACTTTTCCAATGCATCCGCGGACGACTCGCTGGGTGCGCTCCCAGATTTCGAGGGCATCGTGTTCCACCCAGCCGGGCTTCGGGTAAATCTGCTCGTGCTCCTTCTGGTCCACGGCGACGATGTTCCCTGCGTGGTCGAAAAGGATGCAGCGGGTGCTGGTGGTGCCCTGGTCAATGGCGGCAACGTATTTTGGCATGCTGCTCTCCGTGAAAGTTTCTACCACGAAGCCACAAAGATACGAACGGCTTTGCGGCTTCGCGACTTTGTGGTTAATCGGTTTTGCCAGTCTCGTGCCCCGGCCAGAAATGCCCTCCCGGGCATGGATTTTTTCCCCGCTGGCTGGACTTCTTCCAGGATGAGAATTCCTTCACCGTGTACCCACTGGCAGGGCATGCCATCCACGGTGAGCCTGTGACCCGCGCCGGGACTTTTTCCGCCGCTGACATGGGCACGCAGCACCTTCAGAGGTGTTCCTTTCCAGTCAAAATACGCTCCCGGGCCAGGGATTCATGGCCCGCACGCGGCGTTCCAGTTCGATTGCAGGCCTGGTGAAATCCAGCAAGCCGTCTTCTTTTTTGAGCATCGGGGCATAGGATCGCGCCTTCTTCGGGCTGGGGCTGGGGGATGAGTTCACCGCTGAGGTAAGCGCGGCAGGGTTTCGAGCAGGAGTTCCGCACCAAGCGGAGCCATCTTCTCGAAGAGCGAGCCAGCGGTGTCATCGGGGGCGATCGGGAGTGCTGCGTTGACTAAGGATTGGGCCGGTATCCACGCCCGGATCCATTTTCATGATGGTGATGCCGGTTTCCTGATCTCCTGCCAGGATGGAGGCCTGGATGGGAGCTGCGCCGCGTCCACTTGGCAGCAGCGACCCATGGATGTTGATGCAGCCGAAGCGCGGCAGGTCGAGCACCGCCGGGCGCAGGATCTGCCCGAAGGCTGCCACCACGATCAAGTCTGGAGCCCAGTCCTGGAGTTGGGTCATGGCTTCGGGGAGACCGCAACTTTTCGGGCTGAATGACGGGAATGCCGAGGCGCAAGGCAGCCGATTTTTACGGCTGGCACTTGCAAGATTCCTGCCACGCCCCGCCGGACGATCGGGCTGGGTTACCACTCCAACGACGGAATAACGCTTCGCAAGCGCCTCCAACGCCGGGACGGCGAAGTCAGGGGAACCCATAAAGACGATCCGCAGTTGATGAGTCACGCTATAATTCTACTGCCTTTTCAGGAAAAGATTAACGTAACTCTCATGAAAACCAGTACCTTTATGCACCTTTATAAATCGGTTGCTTTTTGTCCGGATTAGATGTAAAATATTTCAAACTCTCAAACCGATTTCATACTCTCAGGAGAAAACTAATGACTCAACAACCAATTAATTCCGATCTCACCAGTGACGATAAACTGTGGGCGTTGCTGGGCTGGCTGTTCTGGCCAGTAGCGGTGGTCATGCTGTCTCATGGATGACAAAAAGGCCCGCCCGTTCATCAAGTACAACGCAGTCCTTTCTCTGTCATTTGCAGTCCCGCTTGTATGTCCTGGGCATCGATCATCGGTAGGTTGCTTGGTCCCGCTGGCGCCATTTACTCGATTGTCTTGGGCATCCAGTCCTATCAGGGCAAATGGGTGACCGTCCCGTTCCTTACCGACTTCGTCAAGAAGCAAGGCTGGGTCGCCTAATTTCAGATTTTCTTTTATTGATCTCGATTTAAATAAATCTTCTTTCATAATCCATACCCATTATTCGAAATCTGAGGAGACACAAAATGAATACGGATATCACCAGCGATGATAAACTCTGGGCTGCACTTGGCTACCCGATCTTTCCCATTGCACTAATCATGCTTTTCATTGAAGGGAAGAAGAACCGGCCGTTTATCAAATTTCACGCGGTCCAGGCGCTTGCCTTGAATGTGGTTGTATGGGTTTTAATTACCATAATCTCTGTCAGCAGTCACTTTTGCCATTTGCGGACTCCTGTTCGCTCTGGTTGCTCCTGATCTGGCCGGCGATCCTTGCCTACCAGGGGAAATATTTCGAGGTTCCGGTCATTACCAAGTTCCTCCGCGCTCAGCACTGGGTCGCATAATCAATAATTCGCTTCGACTAGATAGCCCGCCGATTGGCGGGCTTCTTAATTTCATTAATATGCAACCAATGGGCGGGAAAATCGTTATATACCTTTAGATTTGCTTCGTAACATTCAATATTCATGATTAGGAGAATAATATGCCTGCCAAAAAGAAAGCCCATCCTCCGGTTGAACCGGTTGAACCTATCGTCCCTATCGGTTGAACCTGCTCTTCAACTCCTCTGGCAACACCGCCCATGCCGCCGATTACGCCTGTCCATTAATCCGCCCCAGACCTTGGCTCCCGGTGATGAACGGACCTGGGGCATGCTGGCCCATTTGAGCACGCTCTTGAACCTGGTGACTGGTTTTGGCGGCCCAATCGCTGCACTGATCATCTATCTGGTCTATAAAGACCGCTCGCGCTTTGTGGCTTACCATGCCTTGCAGGCGATGGTTTTCCAGTTGATCTGGTGGTTTGGCGGCGGCGTGTTGATTGGCCTGATGTGGGCGATCGTAGGCGTGCTTTCCGCAATGCTCGTTGGGCATTTTGCTGATCCCACTTGCCCTTCTACTGACACCTGTATTATTGATCTTGCCACTGGGGTCGCTGATCTATGGCATCATCGGCGCTGTACAGATCAGTCAGGGTCAGGACTTCAAGTACTGGCTGGTGGGTGACTGGGTGCGCGGAACGCTCACAGGCGCATAACTGTATCTATCCTCCTTCTGACCGGCGCGGTAACGCGCCGGTTTTCGTTTCCCTCCATGAAATTTTACCTTGACTCTCATCCGTCTTGCTCTTACAATGCACTATACATTACAAGCAATTGGAAGCAGGGAAGAGACTTTCTTGGTAGTGACGGCTTTGGTTGTCAAGTAGCAACTACACCTGCCCTCCAGCCAGCACACCGTCCCAGTGTGGCTGGCAGTGACAGGAAAGTCGCACCTACGATTTGGAGAGCACCGAAGGGGCAAACCCGGAACAGGCAAGTCCGGGCGAAACTCTCAGGTAAAAAGGACCCTGCGCCATATTCCTCTGGAAAGTCCCCTGCGGATATAAACATCACCGCTCCGGGACACCGACGGGGCAATCCTTCGGCAGAGGCATCGGAAATTCGTTCAAGCCTCTGCTCAGGAGAATCTCTCAGGTTGATGACAGAGGGCGCACATTCTATCTACGTGCGCCCTCTTTGTTTTACCAAAACTACCCTTCGAGGAGACTTTCAAATGAATATTCCCACCAATCTCAAGTACACCAAGACCGATGAATGGTTCGACCCTGCGACCGGAGCCATGGGTCTGAGCGATTATGCCCAGGGTCAGCTCTCGGATATCGTCTTTGTGGAAATCGTGGTCAGCGTTGGCGAGACGGTCGCGCCAGGCAAGGCAATTGCCTCGGTCGAGTCGGTCAAGGCCGCTGCGGAAACATACGCTCCGGCCAGCGGTAAAGTGGTGGCTGTGAATGAAGACCTGAGCGGCAACCCTGAAGTTCTAAACAACGACCCGTATGGTAAGGGCTGGATGGTCAAGGTGGAAGGCGCAGACGCCCCCGGTTTGATGGACGCCGCTGCTTATACCAAATATTGCGAAGAACGAGCGCATTAATTTCATGCACAGTTGCAAGGAGCATCTATGACCTATATCCCGCATTCCCCCAAAGAGCGGGAGGCGATGCTTGCCGCCATTGGCGTGAAAAGCCTGGAAGACCTGTTCAAGGATATCCCGGCCAAGCACCGCTTTCCCGAACTGGACCTGCCGCCTGCGCTGACCGAGATGGAAGCCGCCGCCGAACTGGGCGAACTCTCCATCGGCAATGAGAACATCCGTACGGACCTGGTCTCGTTTCCTCGGCGCGGGAGCGTACAACCACTACATCCCCGCCGCGGTGGACCATATCCTGCGGCGCGGCGAGTTCTACACCGCTTACACGCCTTACCAGCCAGAAATTTCGCAGGGCACTCTGCAGGCCATTTTCGAATACCAGAGCCTGATCTGCGCGCTGACAGGCATGGAGGTTTCGAACGCCTCGCACTATGACGGCGCCACGGCTGTGGCCGAAGCGGCCAACATGGCCTACGCCCAATTCCGCGGCAAGCGGAACAAGGTGGTCATCTCGCCGACCGTTCACCCGCAGTACCGCGAGACAATGCGCACTTATCGTTCAGGGGATGGGCCTGGATCTGGCTGGCGACGATCCAAAGGCAAACCTGGACGCCGGCCCGGAATCGCTCGAAGGCCTGATTGACGAGAACACCGCCCTGGTCATCGTCCAGTACCCGGACTTTTTCGGGCGTGTTTACGATTTCACCAAACTTATCGAACTCGCCCATGGCAAGGGTGCGCTGGTCTGTGTGGCCGCCAACCCGACCGCCCTGGCGCTGTTCAAAACTCCCGGCGAGATGGGCGCCGATATTGTCGTTGGCGAAGGCCAGCCGCTTGGCATTCCGCTCTCGTTTGGCGGCCCATACCTGGGCTTCTTCACCACCCGCAAGCAGTACATCCACAAGATGGCCGGACGCCTGGTCGGTGAGACGGTGGACAACCGCGGCCAGCGCGCCTTCGTGCTCACCCTTACCGCCCGCGAACAGCACATCAAGCGCGAGCGCGCCATCTCCAATATTTGTTCCAACCAGGGGTTGATGGCGCTGGCTGCCGCCGTGTACCTGTCGCTCCTCGGGCAAACCGGCCTGCGCCAGGTGGCCGAACTGTGCTATCACAAGGCTCATTATGCGGCAGAGAAGATCAGCAAAGTGAAGGGTTATTCGCTCTGCTTTGATGCACCTTTCTTCCACGAGTTCTCGGTCTGTTGCCCGAAGCCGGTGGCTGAAATCAACGACCACCTGCTCGAACACGGCATCCTGGGCGGTTATGACCTGGGCCAGGATTACCCTTCACTTGAAAGACCACATGCTGATTGCCGTGACCGAGATGAATACCAGAGATGAAATTGATGCCCTGGCGGATATGCTGGCGGAGGTGAACCATGACTGAACCTACGATTTACGAACTCTCCTCCCCCGGTCGCACCGGCGTGACCTTCCCGGCCCCGGATGTACCGCTGCGTTAAACTGCCCGAAAACCTGCTCCGCAAGGATTTGCCGCTGCCCGAATTGGCCGAAGTGGATGTTGTCCGCCATTACATCAACCTGTCGAAATACAACTACAGCGTGGATGGTGGCTTCTATCCTCTGGGTTCCTGCACGATGAAGTACAACCCGAAGATCAACGAAGATACTGCCCGCCTGCCCGGTTTCGCTTTCACGCATCCGCTCCAGCCAATCGAGACGGTCCAAGGCAACCTGGCTTTGATGTATACCTTGCAGGAATGGCTGAAGGAAATCTCCGGCTTTGCCGCGCTGACGCTCCAGCCAGCTGCCGGGGCACATGGCGAGTTGACCGGTGTGCTGATCATGCGCGCCTATCACAAGGATCGCGGTGACACCAAACGGGTCAAGATGCTCATCCCCGATTCGGCCCACGGGACGAACCCGGCTTCTTCAGCCATGAGCAGTCTGGATGTGGTGCAGGTCCCCTCGGATGCGCGTGGCAATGTGGACCTGGCTGCCCTGAAAGCCGCCTGCGACGATACCACCGTCGGCCTGATGCTGACCAACCCGAATACGCTTGGCCTTTTCGACGAACACCTCGAGCAAGTGATCAAGATCGTCCACGATTGCGGCGGGCTGGTCTATGGCGACGGCGCCAACCTGAATGCCTTGCTGGGCATTTTACGTCCCGGCGATGTGGGTATTGACGTGATGCACTTCAACCTGCACAAGACCTTCTCCACCCCCCATGGCGGCGGCGGACCAGGCTCTGGTCCGGTGGGCGTCACAGAAAAACTGGCAGACTTCCTCCCCGGCCCTCTGGTGGGGATTGTCGAAGAAGGCACAGATGATGAACCGCCGCTGTTCGGTTTTGTCACGCCGAAGAAAACGATCGGCCGCGTCAAGGCTTTCCACGGTCACTTTGGGATGCTGGTGCGCGCCTACACTTACATTGCCATGCACGGACCGGACGGCCTGCGCCAGATTGCCGAGTATGCCGTGCTGAATGCCAACTACATCAAGGCGCGTCTGAAGGGCGTCTACACCGTCCCGTTCGACCGCATTTGCATGCACGAGTTCGTGGCCGAAGGCCAGTGGGCTGATGCCCCCGGTATCCGTGCCCTGGATGTGGCCAAGCGGTTGATGGACTACGACTTCCATCCACCGACCAACTACTTCCCGCTCATCGTCCACGAAGCTCTGATGATCGAGCCGACCGAGACCGAGAACAAGGATACGCTGGACGCTTTCGCCGATGCCTTGATCAAGATCGCTGGCGAAGCGAAAACGACCCCGGACCTGCTCCACGAAGCCCCGCACAAGACTCCCTTTGGTCGCATGGACGAGGTCAAAGCGGCCCGCGATCTGGTCTTGTGCTGCTGGCTCCCGGAGGATTACGAGAAGAGGTAATAAATCTGGAAAACGATTTATTACCTCGCAGAATCTGTTTTCAGAAGATGAATAAAGCCTTGCATATTTAGAACATATGTACTATAATACACCTGCCCTATGGAAGGGTAAATCTATCTTTCACGAGGAGGTAACACTATGACTATGCTGATTGCTGCTTGCGGATTGGACTGCGCCAAATGCGATGCCTATATCGCCACCCAGGCCAATGACCAGGTCGCCCTTGAAAAAGTCGCTGAGAGATGGCGGGTGGATTACAAGTCCCCGAACATCACCGCTGCCAATATCCTTTGCGACGGGTGCATGACCGGCGGACGTACCGTTGGCTACTGCAAGAGTGTAAAATTCGCGCTTGTGCGCAGGAACATGGACTGGAGAACTGCTCGGCCTGTCCCGACTACGCCTGCGAAACCCTGACGACTTTTTGGAAGAACGCTCCCCAAGCAAAAGCCAACTTGGACGCGCTGCGCTGACAGCCATCCTTATTCCGATAGGGGCACCGGCCATCGTGCCCCTTTTTGGGTTAAATAGGGATTTGTCAGGGATAATTCACCCCCTCCTCCACCGGCTGAAATCGATGCTCGTATTGCTGTATAATGGCCTGACCCATGCACGAACTCGCCGTCACCGAAAGCCTGTCTCGAAATTGCCATTCGCCACGCCCAGGCACAGAACGCCCGCCGTATCACCGGCCTGTATCTTGTCCTCGGGCAGTGGTCGTCCATTGTGGATGATTCGGTCCAGTTCTACTGGGACATCATCAGCGATGGGACGATCGCCAAAGGTGCCACCCTTCACTTCCAGCGCGTGCCGGTGGTGCTCGCCTGCCAGGATTGCGGGAAAGAGTATCAACCCGCCAATGAAGAGTTTGCCTGTCCGCATTGCGGCGGGACCCATGCGAAGGTCAAGACCGGCGAGGAGTTCCACCTGGAAGCGATTGATGTGGAAGAATAACGTGTCGCTGGCTGGAGCAATCTTGATAAAGAATTAGTAGATGGAGAACTGACATGCCGCAGCGCATCCCAGTGGTTGAAAAGATCCTGTCTGCCAATGACCGCCTGGCGCTCGAAAACCAGTCCCGCTTGATGCCGCCAGGTGTCTTCGCCATCAATGTGATGGCCTCGCCCGGGAGCCGGGAAAACCTCCCTGATCGAACAGACCGTCAAGGGTCTGGAGGGCCGCCTGCGCATCGGCATGATCAACGGCGACATCGCCACCTCCTTCGACGCCGACCGCGCCCAGGCTGCCGGGGCGACTGCCATCCAGATCAACACCGGCGGCGATTGTCACCTGGATGCCGTCATGGTGCAGTCGGCCCTCTCCCAGCTCGATCTGGGCACTCCTTGACCTGGTCATCGTCGAAAATGTCGGCAACCTGGTCTGCCCGGCGGATTTCAAACTCGGCACGCACAAGAGTGTGCTGGTGGCCTCCATCCCCGAAGGCGACGATAAACCCTATAAATATCCGGGCATGTATCGCGGCGTGAACGCGGTGGTCATCAACAAGATTGACCTGCTGCCTTACGTTCCCTTCCGCATGGACTTCTTCAAGAAGGGCATTGAGGTGCTCAACCCGGGCGTGACCCAGTTCGAGCTTTCCTGCCGCACCGGGGAGGGTCTGCTCGAGCTGGCTGGCATGGTTGGAGGGGCAGGTGAAGGAATTCAAGAATAATAAATCGATAGTTGGAATTAAAATCGAAGATGGTATATTCTCCTAGTCAGATACCGGTGACCTCAATCCATTCGGAGGTCGCCGGTTCGTTTTATCGATTGAGGCAGAACCTAATTTTCCCAATAAGGATACAGCCGTGAATATATGACAAATTAGACTTGTTATATCTAATAATTCTGCTATACTCATTTGCATTTCCCAATAGTTTTTTATTTCGAAAATGTCAAAATAACCTTGTTTTATACGCAGCCGGAGGAGTAAGGATATGCTTTCTAAAATCCTTCGGAACCAAATGTACCTTGGTGATTTTGGGTGGCATACCGGTCGTTTTCACTTTTCCTTTGGTGACTACGATGACCCCGAGAACAGCCATTTTGGAGAGTTGATAGCCTTTAATGATTTTGTGGTGAAACCCGGTTTTGGGTTTGAAACGCACCCTCACAAGGAGATCGAAATCATCTCCTATTGTGTGGAGGGTGAATTGACTCACGTGGATAACATGGGGAATTTAAATAAGATCAAGCGTGGAGATATGCAATATACGTGTGCTGGTTCCGGAATTACTCATAGCGAGACAAATAAATCGCCTGCCAGCGTCCTCCGCTTTGTACAAATCTGGATTCAACCGAATGCGGTAAGGTTACCTCCCCGCTATGTATTCCAATCATTTTACAAAGGAGGATCGTCTCAATAAACTCTTGCAGATCGCATCTGGCCAAAAATCGGATGGACTGGTCCAGGTTAACCAGGACACGAATATTTACGTGTCGGAAATCGAGGCTGGCAGACAGGTACAGGACAGAGCTGCTTCCCACCCATCTATTTTATCTGGTTTGTTTGGAAGGCTCCCTTGGAATAAATAACCTCAACCTGAAAGCAGGGGATGCGATAAAGATCTGGGATGAGACTGTATTAAATTTGATTGCCATCGAAGACAGTCATTTAATTATTGTTGAAATATCAGGAAGAGACAAAAATCGCATTGATTAACCGTTGAACAGATACGATCTATTTGACCACCCCAGGGATCACCCCTGACCCAGGTAAAATAAAAGGACCGCAGGTCTCTCATATCGAGCCTGCGGCCACTTATTTCTGGAAGCTGCTGGTTCTAATGGTGTTCGTGCTTTTCCGCTTCCTCTGCCTCCGCTTTGGTTTTGTGGATCGTACCTTCCGGATGGTTCGGAGGCGAATAAACGGTATACAACTTCAATTGCCCCACTTTTGAAGTGTTGATCACATTATGGAAAGTACCCGCCGGGACTACCACTGCGTCGCTGCCGTGCTAGGTGTTCCTCCGAGCCGTTGAAGACAAATTTCGCTTCGCCTTGTTCGATGCGGAAGAACTGGTCAACGTTCTGGTGTACTTCGTTGCCGATTTCTTCACCCGGTTGAAGGCACATCACAACAAGTTGGGCGTATTTGCCCGTGAACAACACTTCACGGAAATAATTATTCTTCAGGGTTAAATCTTCGATATTTCCAACGAAACCAGTCATCTCATTCACCTCCTTGGTGGGTCAAAGAAAATGGCATCTTCCTATGCCTTATGGAATGATTGTAGCACAAAGACCGGGAATTGAATCATCAACCTGTTGAGTATGATAAACTTGGCCTCTGCAATCATCCCCTTCAGGAGCTAACTCTCAAACATGTGCGGCATCTTTGGCATTGTCACTAAAGACGAACAACCCCTCGGTCCCATCCTCATCGAAGCGGCCAGACGCCTGACTTACCGTGGCTACGACTCGGTTGGCGCTGCAACCATCAGCGGTCGCCAAAATTGATCTGCGCAAAGATACCGGCCGTGTAGAGGATGTGGCCGCCAAATATAACTTTGCTGAGATGACCGGCCAGCGCGGCATCACCCAGTTGCGCTGGGCAACTTTTGGCGAACCCTCGCAGGTCAACTCCCAGCCGCATCTGGATTCGGATGGCGACCTGGTCGGGGCGCATAACGGCAACGTGGTCAACAACGTCGAACTGCGCCAGCAGTTCATGGCCGAGGGCATCACCGTCCGCTCACAGAACGACGGCGAATCATGCGTCCATGCCGTGGAGCGCTACATCAACAAAGGCTACGAATTCATTGACGCCATCCGCCTGGCATATGGCGACCTGCAAGGCGACTACGCCTTTGTCATCGGGCGCATCAACGATGACAAACTCTACGCCATCAAAAAAGGTTCCGGTCTGGTCGTCGGCATCGGGGATGGCTTCACCTGTCTCTCCTCGGACCTGCCTTCGATCCTCCCGTTGACCCGCGAAATCGTCCGCATCCAGGATGGGGAAATCATCACCCTGTGGCCGGACCGGGTCGAACTGCGCTCGGTGAAAGATGGCAGCGTTATCGTGCGAGACCCAGAAACAGTTACCGAGACGATGGATGCCGTCCAGAAGGGCGGGTATCCGCACTTCATGCTGAAAGAAATCCACGAGCAACCACAAGTGGCGCGTGAACTCCTGCATCTATTGGATGGCAGTCCTGATGTCCGAAGCCGTGCTCGAAAAGATGCGGATCGGCGCGCCAGTTGTATTTCGTCGGCTGCGGGACGAGTTACCATGCCTGCCTGGCGGGCGCGGTTTACTTTGCCCAGATCGCCGGACGTGCCGCCATCCCGGTGCTGGCTCCGCAGTTCATCCCGCAGTATGCCCCGGCGGTCAATTACGAGGACGTGGGCGTATTCGTCAGTCAAAGCGGCGAGACCAAGGATGTGCTCAATGCCTTGCAGATCGGCGAAGACGCAGGGCATGACCGCCTTTGGGCTGGCAAATGTGATCGGCTCCACGCTGACCAAGGCCACCGCCTGCACCCTGCCGCTTTGCTGCGGCTACGAGATTTCCGTCCCGGCCACCAAGACCTTCACCAACCAGGTAGTCACCTTCCTGTACCTGGCCTATCGACTGGCCGGGCGCGATACCGCTGAACTGGCGGTCATCCCCGAACTGATGGAGCAAGACGCTGGAGATGGTCGCCCCGCAGGTGGCAGGCGATTGCCCCGGCAGTCAACGCATGGAACGACCTGTACTGCCTGGGCTATGGCGCGACCTATGCGATGGCGCTGGAGGGGGCGCTGAAACTCAAGGAGATCACCTACGCCCACTGCGAAGGGATGCTCTCAACCGAGTTCAAGCACGGCCCGCTTTCAGCGGTGACGAATGGATTCCCGGTCCTGTTTGCCGCCGGACCGTTGGATGTGTCGCTCATCGTCAGTGGGATCAACGAAGTGACCTGCCGCGGAGCGCGCGCCATCGCCATCGGCGAAGAAGATGCACGCCTGCGGGCGAACGCCAGCGACCTGATCGTCCTGCCCAAGTCCACGCCGGAGATCGCCTCCCTGCTGGCGGTGCTGCCGCTGCAATTGCTTTCATATCACATGAGCGTGATGCGCGGCTTCGATCCGGATTTCCCGCGGAACCTGTCCAAGACTCTGACGGTGGATTGATCCGTGTTCTCTGGGGGATTAATGAACTTTCAATCATCTGTGGACTATGTGCCGTACTGGTCTTGCTGCCGCTGGCGATTATGATTGCATCGAATTGGCGCAAGCAAGTATCGTATCTTGCGTGATTAGAGAGGATCTGTCCTGCTTGATTCGGGATTTATGGTTAACGGCAAAAGTCTGCGGCAGTTGCCAGATAAATATCCGCACACGTCTTCACGCTGGAAATGTCCACTCATCCTTCTACAGCGTGTGCGCCGCCACCCGAGGGATCGAGCAGCAGGGATGGGATTCCCGCTGCTGAGAGCAAAGCCGCATCCGTCCAGAACGGGACTCCTGCAATTGGCAGCAGATGCTTCAGCACTATTCCGGCCGCGTTCTGGACCGATTTGACAATCCCTGCGTTTTCGGGAGTCTCCAGCGGAGACCGGCCCAAGCCTCGCCTTACAACAGCTTGGAAGGATGAATCCGAGCTCTGGATTTCCTCGATGATGCTCGACATCTTCAAGCCAGAATCAGGTTCAGTAATCCCCCTCGGTGGCAATGATGTCCCGGCTTTCCGTGGGTGAGGTGGCTTGGTGGCAGCCGCTTGAAGCAGCGGCTCTGCTGGCGGCTACTGCCTGGCTGATTGTGCGCCTTGTGGCTGGCATGTTCCGCGCCCAGGCACTTCTCTCGGGGCAGGCCTTCAACCTTAAAGCATATTTCCGGGCACTGGCAGGGAAGATGTGATGCAAAAGCTTCTGAACCCTCGATATTTTGGAAACCTTTCCCTCCCCTTGACAAATAGACGTTTATCTATATAATATCAAATAGACGGTTATCAATATGACACAATTCGACCCTGTCCTTTTCGCCAAATCCCTGGCCGACGAGACCCGCCAGAAGATCATGAAACTCTGCTGCTGCCAGTGGCTCTCGGTCAGTGAGATCGTTGAGCACCTGAACGTCACACAGCCGACGGTCTCGCATCACCTGTCCATCCTGCGCGAGGCCGGCCTAGTTGAGGTCCGCGAGGAAGGCAAGCAGACCTTCTACAAACTGAACCAGCAGCGCATCACCGTCTGCTGCGGCCAATTGCAAGCGAATTTTGCCTACGGTATCCTACCCATCAAGACCGTATCCTAGCCTCTTTTTTTGGATATACATATAGACTTTCGTCTATTTGACAAATTCTAACTACTGGAGGAAGAAATGACCCAAATCCCCTGATTCCATCCGCGACAGCGTCCGCGAACGTTATGCTGCACAGGCCCGCTCAGGGAGTTCCTGCTGTGGGAACTCCTCGGGCAGTTGTAATTCGAAGAACACCATCTATCCCGTGGAGCTCCTTACCAGCCTGCCGGAGGATGTTGCCAATTTCAGCCTGGGCTGCGGAGACCCGATCACCGTTGCAGCCTTGCAGCCCGGCGAGACCGTCCTGGACCTCGGTTCCGGCGGTGGTCTGGATTGTTTCCTGGCTGCCAAACAGGTCGGCGATAGCGGTCACGTCATTGGCGTGGACATGACGCCGGAGATGCTCGACCGCGCCCGTGCCGCGGCAGCCCGGCTCGGTGTCACGAACGTCGAGTTCCGTGAGGGCTATCTCGAAAAACTCCCGGTTGAAGATGCCAGTGTCGACGCGGTCATCTCGAACTGCGTGATCAATCTTTCGCCCGATAAACCCCAGGTTTTCCGCGAAATTTTCGGGCCCTCAAACCGGGCGGGCGCCTTGCTGTCTCGGATATTGTCACGAATGGTCCGCTTCCGGAGGAATTGCAGAAGAACATGGAAGCCTGGGGCGCCTGCGTGGCCGGTGCGTTGGATGTCAGCGAGTACATCACCGGGCTGACCGAATGCCGGGTTCATCGATGTCAAAGTCCAGCCAAAAGGTGACGCCAGCGAACTCATCGAGGCAGCCGGGATGAAAGGGAAAATCTTCTCAGCGACGATCACGGCCCGCAAGTCAATATAATTTTCCGCCTGACAAAGATGCGAGGAATATATGATTGATATTGATTCCATTACAGCTGTACCGAAGATTTTGCCAACAACAGGCCGCCTCACCGCTCGAGATCGCTGGGACCACTTCCTGGCGCGCGTGGGTTGGAAGCGCGGCGAACACCGCGTGGAACCCGGACTGTACGCTCTGGGGAACCCCACACCCGATTTGCCGGTTTTCGTTTCGGCGAACTACACCCTCAGTTTTGACGCATTGCGTTCCTCGCTGGAAGGAATTGACGGGTATATCCTGGTGCTGGATACCAAGGGCATCAACGTCTGGTGTGCAGCGGGGAAAGGAACCTTCGGCACGAATGAAATTGTGTTGAGAGTGATGATCACCCACCTTGGCGAAGTCGTCCAGCATCGGAAATTGATCCTGCCCCAGTTGGGCGCTCCCGGTGTGGCTGCCCACGAGGTCAAGAAACGCACCGGCTTCTGGGTCGAGTATGGCCCCGTGCGGGCGGCGGATCTGCCCGAATACCTGAAAACGCATAAAGCCACGCCGGAGATGCGGCGTGTGGAATTCCCCCTGCGCGACCGGCTGGTGCTCATCCCGGTGGATATCGTACAAACATTCCTGCCAACCCTGCTTGCCGCGGTGGTGCTCTACTTCCTGGGTGGATGGATCTCCAGCCTGGCTGCCGTGATCGGCTGTCTTCGCCGGGATCGTCCTGTTCCCCATCCTCCTGCCCTGGCTCCCGACGCATAACTTCAGCACGAAAGGCTTCGTCCTGGGCGGGCTGGCAGCCCTGCCGTTTGCCCTGTCTGTGTTTCTCCGGCATCCCGGTTGGGTCTGGTGGCGTCAGGTTGGGCAGGCTTTGGAATTCCTGCTGGCCATGCCAGCTGTCACGGCTTTCCTGGCGCTAAACTTCACCGGCTCGAGCACATTCACCTCGCGCAGCGGTGTGAAGCGGGAGATGTTTGCCTACATCCCGGCAATGGCCTGGACTTTTGGGGTCGGTATCCTTCTTGCTGTTGTTTTTGTGTTCATCCGTTGATTGGAGAGCGATCATGTTAAACGCATATGAAGTCAATACCCTCGTCTATGATCCGGAATTATGCAACGGATGCGCCATGTGCGTGGCGGTCTGCCCGCATGCTGTATTTGAGATGAATGGCCGCAAGGCCAGTTTAATCCACCCGCCCAGGCCTGCATGGAATGCGGCGCCTGCCAGTTGAATTGTGTTACAGGCGCCATCGCGGTCGAAAGCGGGGTGGGTTGCGCCAGCGCCATGATCCGCGCCGCCCTGACAGGTCAAAAGGAAGCCACATGTGATTGTTGAAAGGGGATAATTCAGAACCTTCCCCCGGATTTCGGGGAAAGGGCTTGGGTGGTGGCTAGTTCTTGCTACAAATAAATTCGGGGGTAATCAAGTTTCATATTTCCTATTTATATCTCCGGCAAAAAACACAATCCAGCCGTGCCTGGCCCGCTATGGACCGCCAGGGCAGGTGAGAGTTCGCCGATGAAAAATTCAACCACCTCCACTTTGTTTTCCACGATTTGCTTGAGCCTTTCGACTTCCTGTTTCGCCCCGGCGTGAACGTAAGCGATCCTGGCCCTGCTTTTTCCGAGGTCTCTTCCACTTTGTCCGCGATGGCCTGGTACGCATGTCCACGGCCGCGGGCCACTCCCAGTGGGACGATCTCGCCATCTTCCATACCGATGAGCGGCTTGATGTTGAGCAGCTGACCGACCAGGTTCGTGGCTTTGCCGATGCGCCCGCCCATGTAAAGATACTTGAGCGTATCCGCAGTCTGGATCATGTGCGTGACCGGCACCATCCGCTTGACCTTCGCCACAATCTCGTCCAGGCGCAGACCCGCCAGGGCAGCGCGCGCAGCTTCGATCGCCATCCATCCCTGGCACAGCGAGACATTGCGCGTGTCGATCACCTCGACGCTGCACCCCCGGATCCTTCTCATTGATCATGGATTGGGCAAGCATGGCGGCCTGGTATGCACCGCTGCCTTTCGAGGTCATGTGGATGCTGACAATTTCATCGTGACCCTCTTCCACCAGGGATTCGTAAGCCTCGAAATAATCGCCGGGACCTGGGCTGGCCGTCGTCGGCAGGACCCTGGCAGTGATCAACCAGTTCAGGAATTCTTCGCGCTGGATGGTCACCAGGTCGCGCAGCACTTCCTGCCCGCGGTGGATGTAATATGCCACCGTGCGGATTTTCAATTCCTTCTAACATCGGTTCGGGGATGCTGGCGGTGCTGTCGGTTAGGACAGCCACTTTCTTGCCCATTTGAACAACTCCTGGCTTAGAGCTAATTCTCTTATCATCCCTATTTTACGCTTTTTTGGAAGTGGGTATGCGAAAAAGTATTCTATTAATATTTCTAACGTCTGATTCTACTTAAACCGTAACTGTGAACGCAATTGATGATAGTCCCGGTGATCTATGGAGATGGGGAAATATTCGGAAGTTGTCATGATCATGGTGTATTTCAATAAAGTCTTCGATCGTGGATTTCGCTCCTCAACAGCACTTCCCGAAGTATCTGAATTATTTCGCTGCGGAATATTAAAAGATGATCAGATTTAGTTTGGTGATAAATGAGAATTCGATTGAGATGTGCACTCCTGAGAAATCTGTAAGCAAATTCTAATCATTCTTTCATTGACATTTCAGCAGGGAACAGGATAATATAAACATACCGACTAGTCGGTATGTTTATTATATAAGGAGTAATCCATGCCACAACAACGCAGTGAAGAGACGCGTGCCCGCATCCTGGATGCCGCCGTCCGGCGGTTTGCCATCGCCGGATACGATGCCGCCAGTGTGGATGATATCTGCGCGGAGGCAGGGGTCAGCAAGGGCGCGTTTTATCACCACTATCCCACCAAGCAGGCTATCTTCCTGGCTTTGATGCAAGGCTGGCTGGAGATGATCGACATGGGCATGGGCGCGGCCCGCAAGGACACCGTCCCGGAGACCCTGGTGCATATGACCAATCTCCTGCCGGGCGTTTTCGCAGCCGCCGAAGATCGCCTGCCGATGTTCCTGGAATTCTGGTTGCAGGCCAGCCGCGACGAGAAGATCTGGAAGGCGGTGATCGCTCCGTATCGCCATTATCAGGAGCATTTCGCCAAACTGGTTGAAGATGGCATTGCTGAAGGCTCTCTCAAACCAGCCGACCCGCATGTGGCTGCCCAAGTTATCGTTTCGCTGGCGGTGGGATTGGTGCTGCAGGGTGTGCTCGATCCGCACGGCGCTGACTGGGAAAAGACAGCTCGCGAGAGCATGCAAATTCTTATGAATGGATTGGCAAAGTAACTCACTGGAACGGGAGGAATTAAGATCTATGATTTTGGTTACCGGTGCAACTGGACATATTGGCAATGTTCTCATTCGCAAATTGCTGGAGCAGGGTGACAAAAGTCCGTGCCCTGATCTGGCGCGACGAAGACACCACGCCCATAAAAGACCTGGATATCGAGCAGGTGGAGGGCGATGTACTCGACCCGGCTTCGCTCGATACCCGCCATGAGCGGTGTGGATTCCGTCTATCATCTGGCGGGTATCATTTCCATCATGCCGGGAAACAACCCGTTTGTCTGGAAAGTTAACGTGGAAGGGACGCGCAATGTGCTCGAGGCTGCCCGCCGCGCCCGCGTCCGGCGGCTGGTTTACACCAGCTCCATCCATGCCATTGCCCGTGCCCCGCACGGGGTGGCGATGGATGAATCGCTGGGGTTCGACCAGAACAACCCATATGGCGAGTATGACCGTTCGAAAGCTGCTGCCAGCCTTGAGGTCCAGAAAGCTGTAACCGAGGGTCTGGACGCGGTCATTGTCTGCCCCACGGGCGTCATCGGTCCGTTACGATTTCCGCGGTTCGGAGCTGGGTGAGGTCATCCGCAGTGCCTCCGAAGCCCGGACGATGTTCTTCGTGGAAGGTGCCTACGATTTCGTGGATGTGCGCGACGTGGCCGATGGCATGATTGCTGCCCAGGCCCATGGGCGCAGGGGTGAAAGTTACATCCTGGGCGGGAACAAAATCTCCGTACGTTATATGCTGGAGACGGTACGCGAAGTGACCGGCAAGGCTTTTGCCAGCATCAAAATTCCATTCTCGCTGGCCGAGTTTGCCGCCAAGTTTACGCCCTGGTACTACCAGAAAACGAAAGCCAAACCGCGTTTCACACCCTACTCGCTGGAAGTGCTGCAAAGCAACTCGAATATCAGCCACGGCAAGGCCACCCGTGAACTGGGTTACCATTCCCGCCCGGCTATTGAGACGATTGCCGATACAGTGCGCTGGTTCTTCGAGAATCGCAAGGTTCGCTCGATGGTTTGAAAATGATTGACTCCGCTCATCCTCTCGCCGTATTGGAAACTCTGGCGGGTTATCGCCAGTCCTTCATGGATGTGGCCCTATGGCGACCATTCGTGGAACGCCTTTGCCAGAAGTTCGGATGGACCTGTAAACTGGTCCGTCCTGGAAGGGTAGGTTCTTTCCCGACATTTGTCGTTGACGATCAGCAGGTATTCAAGTTCTTTGGTCCACTGTTTGACGGTGAGACTTGCTGGAGGGTGGAACAGGAAGCGGCCTTGTTGATGACGAACATGCCAGCCGTTCCGATAGCGCGGCTGCTGGCTTCAGGGGCGGACGAAATGGGATCGGACTGGAAGTACCTGGTCTTTGAGTATATGCCAGGTGTCAGAATTGGCGAGATCTATACCGATGTTCCCTTCGAAGATAAATTGTCGATGGCACGCTGGTTGGGAGGTTGGCTGCCGCGTATGCACCGGATTCAGGTCCGGGATGGGACGGCACTTCCCGCTCTGAGCGCGGAACGGGCGCACGGCTGGTTCTCTGCCCGCTGGCATGAAGATCAGACCCGTTGGCCAACCCATTTAGCTGGGCAGGTGGAGGCATACCTGTCAGCGAATAGCGTCTTTTTCCAGGGCAGGCATGACAGTTTCATCCATGCCGACCTGACCCAGGATCATCTCTTAGGTCGGTTTCAATCCGGGCGCTGGGAAACGTGGTCGGTGATCGATTTCGGAGATGCCATGCTTGGGAATATCCATTACGAATTGTCCGCTCTACATCTCGATCTGTTTGACTGTGATATACGCCTCCTGAGGGCATTTCTCCAGGCGTATGGACTGCCTCCTGACCGGGATTTTGTGCGCAAGGCGATGGTTACTTCCCTTTTACACCAGTTCGATGTTTATGGCCACTTGTTTGCCTGGAAGCCATCTCTCCAGAAATCATCTACTCTGGATGAATTGGCCGAACGACTCTGGAATATCAACGAATGAGGCTGGAATGGGTGATTGGAAAAATAAGATCGCAGTTGTGACCGGGGCTTCCTCTGGCATTGGCGCGGCCACCGCCAAGCGGCTTGCTCGTGAGGGGATGCAGGTGGTGTTGGTGGCGCGGCGCCTCGACAGAATGGAAGATCTTATTGCTCAGATCCGGCAGGGTGGGGGGCAGGCATATGCCATCCCTGCTGACCTGATGCAGGAGTCCGAACGCGCCCGTCTCTTCCGGGAAGTGACCAGGCGTTTCGGTGATGCCGACGTGCTGGTCAATAACGCCGGGCTGGGTTGGTATGGTTACGGGGATGAGATGCCATGGAAGACTGCCTTGGAGATGCTGCAGGTCAACGTGGAAGCGGTGGTGCAGTTGACGTTGGGTTTTCTGGGGAAAATGCGACAGCGCAATACCGGTCACATCATCAACGTCGGCTCCATTTCAGGGAGCATCCCCAGCCAGGGAGTGGCGGTCTATGGGGCGACCAAGTCCTTCCTGGACAACTTCACCACTGCCCTGCACCGAGAGCTCACCGGGACCCGCGTTCACGTCAGTGTGGTACGAGCCGGGCCGGTGCGGACCGAGTTCTGCGAGACCGCCCTCCAGCGGGAGAACGGCATGCACGTCCCAACCGAGAACGTGGGACTCACCTCCGAGCAGGTGGCTCAGCGGATTTGGACCCTGATGTTGCGACCAAGGCGTGTGGTGTACCTCCCTGAATACCTGCGTCTCGTCCCCTGGGCGGAACTGGCCTTCGGCTGGATCATCGACCGGCTCGGGCCAATGTTGTTGAGGAATAAAAAAGCATAATCACAATCCGGCCATGAATTGGGGGTTGGCTCTCTCCATTTATTAATAATTTCCTGGAACGTATTGGGCAGGAAGATCTTGGTCTGCTGTGGCGGGTTTATTTGGTTGAGCTTGGATGGGCTTGGGCAGCATGAACCAGGCCATCAAGCCGGAAACAATATATAAGCTACCTGAAATACTCAGGATTGGTACCAGGCCTATCAGGGCGGCAAACGATCCAGCCAATCCCATCCCAACCAGGCTTGCCAATGCCGAGGTGGTACCGAGCGTACCAAAGATCCGTCCGCGAAATTGATCGCTGACACCCAATTGCAATAAAGTCTCGCTGCTGATAAACCAGGCTGATGCGGCGATCCCGGCTATCATCATGAACAGCAACGCCAATAAGGATCGGGGGAAGCTGATTATTGCCATTATGACGGTTCCTGTCACAACCAGTCCCAGAGCGGCGAGCCGTTCGAGGTGAAATTCGATTGCCGATTTTTCCGACCAGTAATCCTCCAATCAGGCCGCCGACACCCTGGGCCATCATCAACCATCCCAGCTGCTGGGATCCTCCACCCATTAAATCCTTTACCAAAGGAACGATCAGTACTGAGATCATACTGTCTCCCAATAGAGCCACACCCAGGACAAGAAAAAGGACCAACAGCAATCGTTCCCGCCTGACGAGTTGAAGACCAGCGATCCAATCCCGCCACATTCCCATAACACCTTTCACAGATGAGGATTGCTCCTTCAATGGTTCTACGTCCGGACGTCGTGGCATCAATATGGGAAATAGCATCAGAGCGGAAATAAGAAATGACCCGGCATCCAGCAATACCACACTGGTAAAGCCGAACCATCCCATGAGAACTCCGCCCAGGCCGGATCCCAGCAGTCGGGTAAGGGCATCACTCAGGCCGTTTAATGAATTGGCCTTCAACAATTCTTTTTCATCGACCAGCAGGGGGATAATTGCACTTTTGGCTGGGTAGAAGAATTGAGAGAAGATGGATTCCAAAAATGCTGATATATAGATCAACCACAACCCTTCTCGGGAGTGTACGAAAAGCAGAAGTAAAGTGGTAACGACTCGCAATAGGTCGGCAACGATCATTGTGCGTTTGCGATCCCAGCGGTCTACAAAAGTGCCAGCCAAAGACCCCAGGAAAAGTCGCGGCAACGTCGAGATCATGAACATCGCACCGGTGGCAAGGACAGATCCGGTCAGACTGTAGGTATAGAATGGCAGGGCGATGAAGAGTACCCAATCACCGATGATCGATATGAACTGTCCAAACCAGAAGAGAGAAAAGTTCCGTTGACGAAGTAATGCGAGCAATGCAGCCTCCGCGAAGAGAAAATTGGTTATTGATCCCTGGGATTAAAACGATATTGAAGAGTTATTTCGAACCCATCATAGGAGTTAAAGCCATGACTTAATTCTCAATTTGATGTGCCCTCCGACTTTGCCATCACGTTCATTTCAGGCAGGAGCACATAAGGGACGTAAAAGCTGCTGTATACCCACTGCGCTTCCTGGCTGACCGCACCCACGTTCTTGAGCAGGTCATAGATATTACCCGCAATGGACAGGTCCTTGACGCGCCCGACGATCTCGCCCTTTCGATCTTGAAGGCCAGCGCCAGCGGATTGGAGAAAGCGCCGGAGATGATGTTGCCCTGGCCGATGCCAAGCAGGTCTTCAACCAGGATACCCTCATCAATCCCGGCGAGGATATCTTTCAGCGGAGTCTCGTCCGGACTGGATGACCAGGTTGGTGAACGACGGATCGGGCGGGCTGAACAGGCCGCGCGAGGCGTTGCCGGTCGATTCGACCCCGGACTGGGCTGCTGTTTTCAGGTCGTAGATAAAGCTCTTAAGTACGCCCTTCTCGATCAGCACATTGCGGCGGCGCGGCACGCCCTCATCATCGTAGGAGGCGCTGGCGAACTTACCGTCAATCGTCCCATCATCCATGACGGTGATCTTCTCATCGAAGAGTTTTTCGCCGATTTTGCCAGCCATCGGGGAAGTGCCTTTGTAGACTTCCTTGCCATTCAAACCCTGGCTGAGCGGCAGACCCAGCGCCAGCGTCCCGGTGGGGGCGAACAGGACGGGCATCTTGCCGGGTTTGATGCTGGTGATGGTGCGGGCCTTCTTGAGTTTTTCCACCAGGCGGCGGGCGAAAGCGAGGTAATCCTTTTCCCAAACGGTCGTGCCCAGCTGATCGTACAGGATGAGCACATCATCCCCCTCGATGCGGTCGATCTCGAGACCAAGCGAGAGCGGGGAGGTCTTGAAGGACACATCCAGGCCTTTCTGGTTGCGGATGCTGGCCGAGACGATGCTGCGTTCCAGGCTGATGTTGCAGCGGGCATTCGGGCTCGACCGGCAGGACCAGGTCGAGCATCTCCCGGCCGATCTCCACCAGCCGCGCGATGGGCAGGTCGGCGACAGCCTTGTCAAAGGTGCGGACGATGGGAGCAGGCTTGGCGTCTCGGGAAGGAGAACGGGGCCTTATCCCCATACGTAGCGGATTCGAGAGCGTTGGCGGCCAGTTTGTCCATGGCAGTATCATCGGTGGAAGCGGCAAAGCCGAGTTGTCCCTTGCGGATGACGCGTACCGCCGTGCCTTTGGTCTCGGCGACGGTGCAGGTCTTCAGTTGGTTGGCTTCGTATTCGACGGTGGTCTTTTCGTTCTGCAGGCTGAGGACTTCGACCTGTTCGGCCTGTTTTTTAGTTGGGTTAGAATATCCATGTTGTTTCTCCTAGGCAGGTCAGACCAGCCCCTACTCGCCGCCGATGACGACGTTCTGGATGCGGATGTGGGGCGCGCCCATGCCGACCGGCAGGGGGAACTGGTTGCCCTTTCCGCAGCCGCCGCCGGTATTCAGCCATTTGAAGTCGTTTCCGATGGCGTCGATGTTTTCCAGGGTGGTGAAGAGATTGCCGGCCAGGATCACATCCTTGACCATCTCGGCGATCTTGCCGTTGCGGATCATGTAGGCGTAGCCGGAGCTGAAGGAGAAGTTTTCCAGCTGGGTCTGGCCGCCGTATGCATCGCAGGCATAGATGCCGAGTTCGATGTCCTTGATCATTTCTTCGAAGGAGGTCGTGCCGTTATCGATGGCGGTGTTGGTCATGCGGACGATGGGGGCAAAGCGGTAGTTGATGGCACGCGCGTTGCCGGAGGCTTTCTCTCCCATCTTGGCGGCGGTCTGGCGCGAGTGCAGGCGCCCGACCAGTTCGCCATCCCGGATGAGCCAGTTGCGGCGGGCGGGGGTGCCTTCGTCGTCGTATAGGGTGGTGCCGCGCTGGTTCGGGATGGAGCCGTCGTCGTAGACGTTGAGGATCCCCTTGCCGAATCGGCGTCCCATGGTCATCATTTCACGCGCCTTTGGGTTTTCATAGACGAAGTCCGCTTCGGAAAGATGGCCGAAAGCTTCGTGGATGAATACTCCCGCCAGCATCTGGTCCAGCCACCACGGGGTATTGCCCGGCCTTTGACCGGCTTGGCAGCCAGCAGTTCGACAGCTTTCTGGGCGGCCTTGCGGGCCATTTCATCCTTATCGAGCACGTACTCAAAGCCCTGGGTGGTGGCCAGGCTCTCGTGTGCCTGCTGGACGTTGTCGCCATCACGGGCGATGGCAGTTGTGCCAACCACCACGGAGGGCTGATCCTGCTCGATGTAGGTGCCCTTCGGAATTGGCGAGGATGAGCTTGGTGAACGTAGTCATGTAAACGCAGCCTGGGTGTCGATGATCTTGTTGCTGTGTCCCAACACCACCTGGTTGTAGCGTTCAGCCAGGGCTTTCTTCTCGGCCAGCGAGATATCGCGGAAATCGCGTTTCATCTCCACCGTGGTGATTTTTTCGACCGGCTCGACCGAAGCCAGTTCGATCGGCTCGGGGACGGAACCGACCTGGGCGCACTGGTAAGCCTGGTCCGCTTTGTTGAGCAGGTCATCCAGGTTGTTGAAGGTTGCCACGCCCCAGCCCTTGTCCTTGATCAGGCAGCGGACAATGCCGCCTTTATCGATATTCGCGTTGGCGACCTCCAATTCCTTGCCCCGGAAGACCACACGGGTGGTTTCTTTCTCTTCGATGCGGATTTCGGTGTAATCCGCTTTACTGCGTTTGAGGGCTTCCTGTATTCGGTCTTGCATATATTTCTCCTTTATCAGTATTTCCACCAAGTACACGAAGTGCATAAAAGAACCTCGAGTGATATTTATGCCCTTCGTGATGGGAACTATGCGGTGGATTCCGCAATCTTCTCCAACTGGTCATGGTCGGGCAGGGTGGTCTCGGCGTTGCGGATGAAAGGGAGGAAGTAGCCGCTCAGGCCGACCAACGCCGAACCCAGACCACAGAAAATGAACAGGAGTGCCATCCCGGACCCGGGTCCGGTGCCGACCCAACCGGTAAAGATGGATGCCAGGTTGGTCGTGCCGGAGGTCATTGAAGGCTCCAGCCATTTGTCAGCCATCAGCCCGGCAATGATGGGGGCGATGGGCTGGGTGAACCAGGCGATCAGGCGGCGGGCTGAAAAGACGCGTCCCTGGATATCGGGAGCCACCTTGGCCTGCCAGATGGACTGGTTGGAGGTGTTGATCAGTGGGCCGACGAGAGCTTGTGCGATGATGAAGGGGATCCAGAAGGCCAGGCCGGTGCCGAACCCGAAGATGGCCGTAAAAACTCCGGCCGCGATCCAACCCGCCAGTACACCGTGGGTGCGCTTCTTGAACCCGCCCCAGGCGCTCATGATGAGTCCCGCCGGCAACGCCGCCGATGGCTGCTGCTGAGTTGACTGCCCCGAAAATGACAGAATTGTTGTCAGTGCGCAGAAGGATCATCGGGGCGAATACCGTAAATCCGATGCCGGAAAACAGGTTGCCGAAGAAGAAGATCATCTGCAGGCCGAGCAAGCTGGGGCGTTTGAAAATATATGTGAACCCATAGGCAGCCTCTTTCCAGATGCTGCCTTTTTCATTCTGGCCTTCCACCGTTTTCTCCGGCTGTGGCACGTGGACGATCAGCAGTGCACCGAGGGCAATGAAGAAGGTGATAACGTCGATCAGCAGGATGATGGTCAGGCCATTGGTTTTGGATGCAGCCAGCACCGCACCTGCCAGCATGGGGGCCAGCACACCAGGTCCCGCTTCCAGCAGGGACATCAGCCCGTTGGCGCGCCCATACTGCTCTTTCGGGACCATCGTGCTGATGGCAGCGGAATACGCCGGCCACTGGAAGGTGTTGCCCAGCCCGTAGAGCACATTGGCGATGTAGAGATGCCAGAACTGCAAATGACCGGTGGCCTGCATGATAAGGATTGCAAAGGTAGCCGTCACAGCCGCAAAATCGCTGATCATCATCATCAACTTGCGGTTGTAGCGGTCCACCATCACCCCTGCAATGGGGGAGAGCAGGAGGAACGGCAGGATATAGGAGACCTGCATCAGACCCATGGCGGTGGCGCTTTTAGTCTGTTCGAACATCCATATCGACAGGCCAAAGCCACTCATCCTGGAAGCCAGCATGGAGATGATCTGCCCGATCCAGACGATGATAAAACCGGTCATGCCGGCATGGCGTTTGGGGTTGGAGGGTGCCGATTTATCCATTATTATTTTTTTATTTCTGTATGATTTATCCAGTGAATACTGGAACCTGGCATAAAAAAAACCGGGATTGGGATATGTCATCACCCAACCTTGGTAATTATGGTTATGGAAACCTTCACGCTTCAAATCTTGTCCAGGTTCAAATCCACCTTGAACAATCGCATTTCAGGCATGTAGTTGACTAAGGGCTTGCTCAACAGTAGTTCCCCGCGGTCGACGCTTTCCAGCACCGCCCGGCGTTCTTCACTGGAAATGGTTTTCAACAGCTTCGGAGCAGGCGGAATTTCCCCATCGCAGTCCAGGGATAGATCACCTGAAACACTACATAAGGCGATTTTCACGCCGCCGCCGTGGACATTGACCGTTTGTGATCCAAGATGATGGGAATAGCCAGCGACCGGAAAGGCCGAGACCAGATCACCGCTGACGCTGTGCAATTCAACCGTGCAATGGGTGGCGGGAGGCATACATAAACCTACCTCTCCGGATACAGATTTGAAATCGTAAGGACCTGCTGATAACCCGGTGCTCATGCGGATGTCACCGCTGATGGTATTGGCTTTGATGGAAGATAGATCGGATTCCTTCAATGTTACCTCTCCGGAAACCGTGTCCAGTTTCAATGAGCCAGTGATTTGTTCTCCATAGACTTCACCGCTGACCGTATGAATATTCACGGAACCTGTCAGGTCATGAAGAGTGATTTCACCGCTGATCGAATTTACACTGACAGCACTCTCGAACCCTTCGGCAAGGATCGTGTTACTCACCCCGTTCAACTTGAGCGAACATTCGCGCGGTGCCTTCACAACATAATCCACCTCACAAGGTTGGGAACCGATCAGCCAGTTCCAGCCGCCGTCGGGAAAGCGGGTGGCAACCTTGACGGTTCCGTCCGCTTCCTGGTTGATTTCGATCTCGGTGCGCTTTTCATCCCCGGTGTGAGGATTGCTTGATGGCTGTCACCTGGATGACGCCATCTTCGCCGGGGTGAATTTCCACCGAGCCGCGTAGGTTATTGACGTAGAGAAACGCAGGAGAAGCGACACTGAATGTTTTTTCAATGGTTTCAGTCATGATTGGCCTCTATTCAACGAAGATTTCGACGTGTTCACCGTCTTCGTCGTCCACCACGTCAATGATCTTGCCGGTCATGCCGGAGCGCAGGGCCTCCATCAATTGGTCCATGTTCACGCCGTCAATTTCGGGGGCGAAATGCGCGCCGATCTTCATCCCGGCTTCCATCAGGCTGATGGGGATCTGCACCGTGGCTCTTCGAGCGCCCGGTGTTGACTTCGGTGACGCGCACCCGCAGCCATTTGGCACCGCTGGCAGATAGTCCGCCAAGCGGACGGTTGGCGCTGGCCAGTGCAGCAAGCAACTTGGCACCCTCCTCTGCGCTCACCTTGCCTTCTTCGATCATCTTCAAAATCTTCATGCGTTCTTCAGTGGTTGCCATGTGATCCTCCTAATAATAATGCCAATTGAATTGCGTCTCTTCGTTGGCTAACTAACTCTATCTCTATCCAATGTAAACCTGCACGCGTTCGCCGTCGTCGCCTTCATCCACGTTGACCACCAGTGGTTCCTCCGCCTGTGAAACCAGTTTCAACTATCTGGATCACCTCGTCCACGTTGGTCTTTTTCAGGTCGGGGATGTAATGGCCGAAGGTGCGCAGGAACCAGGCAGCCAGTTTCAACGGCAGAGGAAATCCCAGGAAAATGCGGGCCGGTTTTTCGCCGGGTTTCTGGTGCACATCCACGAAAATCCAGCGGGCCTTGCGGCTGCCGATTGCTGCCACGATCACCAGCACTCCCAGCAGAAGTGGGGCGCTCAGGCAATAGAACCAGAAATTGAGCTTGGCTGCCCGCACCAGGGCAGTACATTCCCCAGGCGCTCAGGATGGTGATGAGGACGCCGATCCATAAGGGGATTTGCCAGAGGCGGCGGACGGTGGATTTGACCCGGGCAATGCGCGGGTCCGTTTCGAAGCTGGACTTTTCAGGCTTGGGCTCATTCACGTTTTTTTTGGCAGCCGCTTCGGGCCCGGACCCTACCTCAGTTTCCGTTGGTCCAGCTGTCACTTCGTCTTCAGCCGGGTTTTGGTCGAGGGTTCTGCATCAGTTTCAGACCGTCTTCCGGCGAGATCTTGCCGTTCTCGATCATTTTCAAAACTTGTTCGCGTTCCTGGTCAGTCATAGCATCCTCCTCATCGCCATCCCTTTTTCCCCTTGCCCTTCCCTCTGGGGGAGGGGTTGGGGTGAAGGGAAGGACAATTTCATTTGCCTTCCAGAGCCGCCAGCAGCTTCTCGGCTTCTGCAAGACTGATTTTCTTTTCCTGCAACATGTGCAGGATGATCAGGCGTTCGTCATCAGAGACGGCTTCTCCAGTTTCCACCGGCCCGTGCGGGGATATGTCCCAGTTCCAGCGCCCGACATTGACATTGAATTGTGCGCCGCGGCGGCCGCGTACTTCTGCGGCGCGCGCCTTCATCTCAGCCCGGCGCATGGCTGCCTGGATCTTGGCCTCGGTGCGGCGGCTGGCTGCTTCGATGTGGACCTGGGCCCGTTCCATGGAGGCCTGAACGCGCCGGTTGATGCGCTCTGAAAAATCCGGGGGCAGGGAGGATGGGGGAATGGGGGGAATGGGAGGAATGTGCCAGTCGCCGCTATCGAAATCGGCGGCGGATTCCCAGGGGTCTGCCTGGCTGGTGACCAGCAGGTCACCACTGGCAGTCAGGAGCATCTCTGCCATGCCTTCCTTTTGTTCACCGAGGTCACTTCGCAGGAAGTGCAATCTTCAGGCAATTTCAACACCGGGGAAATCCACCTGGATTGACTCGGGTGAATTGGCGGTCAGGTGGAGTTTGATGTTGGCATCTGGGGAGAGACGCACGATCAAGTCGTCTCCGGCGGTTACGTCGTAGATCTGGCCGGGCACCGGGGAAACGTAGAAGGCCACATCTGCCCCGGCTTTGACGGTCACCGCGCCGTGCACGTTGCGAACATACAGGTCAGAACCGACACTCTCGATGGTCAGCATTCCGTCCACGTCGCGGATGGACCCATCTCCGCCCACCTTGTCCACGGCGCAAATGCCGTGTCCGCCGCGGAAAGTGAAATCGCCAGAGATGGTCTCGGCATTCAGGGCTCCGATGTTCCTCAAAGAGGCGTCCCCTGAAATAGTCTCCAATGTAATAGGGCCCAGGTCGTTCATGGTCAGATCCCCAGACACAGGCCCGAGGGTGACCGGGCCGTGGAGGGCTTGCAGGATGGCGTCGCCGGCAACTTTTTCAACCTTCACGTTGGCGCTGCGTGGCACGTACAGGATCAAATCTTCATCACACGAGATGACAATAGGGTCCCCCTCGCTTGAGATTTGCAGCGCGTCCCCATCCGTCTTTACCATGATCTCAGAGCGATCCCAACCGGCAACTCGAAGGTCGCCAGGGATGGATTCGATGACGATATTAGGTGCTGCGCTGACAGGTACGGTTTGTTGTTGCATACTCACTCCTCTCCATTCAGGACGCGCATGGCTTCTTCGGCAGAAATCTTGCCAGAATTCAGGTCTTCGAGAACGCTGCGGCGCTTCTCGTCAGAAATGTCACTGGTTTCTTCCTTGCCCGGTTCGTATCCGAGGGCGCGGATGACTTCCTGAAGCCTGTTGCGGATGGTCGGATAGGAAAGCGCCATCTCGTCTTCCATGCGGGTGATTTTTCCTTCGCAGCGGACAAAAGTTTCGATGAAATCCAATTGCTCCGGGGTCAACCCTGCGAAAGCGCCATTGGCGAAGCGACCTTCGATAGATGTGTCGCAGGTCTCGCAATGCAGGCGGGTGACGGTAAGTTCGCCATCACAGACGGGACATTTACTCAACGCTGTTTTCATGGCTTGACTCCGGTCGTCGGTGACCACGCTATTGACTTGCGGGAAACGCGGCTCCGCTTGAGTTTCAACCCAGTGTGAATAAGTAGATCGCCGAACTGAACCAGGAGAGGCTCACGGGGGACAAATCGTTTTAAGACATTACCTGGAGTGGTATCCAACGCAGCCTGGATGAGCCGTTGTTTGTATGCTTGATGGGCACTGAAGAGAGAGATCATTTCATCCTCTTTTCCGAAAGTAAAAACACCAAATTAATCTATTTGATATTATATACAATAATTATTAATTGTCAATAGGTAAATATTAATTATATGTAATATATACTTTAAGAATATCAATATCTTGATATTATTTTCCCCCTAACTCCCAGTAATGGCTAAAAGTATTGATCATGATTGGAGATTCAAGGTCACAAAGGTGATGGAGTATCTTTGGATCTCTTATGACAATTCCCAATAAACAGAAGAGAGTTCTGGAACACGAGCGATGGGTTTTGATGGATAAAGAGCTTAGTAAAATGGTTGCGATTTCCGAAGGCGTCTCTTCAAGGAGTTTGTGAGGTCGATTCCTGTGCTAATACTGACTAAGGATAGAGAACCAGGCAGAAATCATTGACGAACGGTATGAACCTCCTAGGCTGGGACATATCCATCCAGTATATCGTCAGAGCTCTTGTGCTTGCAGGTGCGGTCATATTTGATGTTGCAACCCGAAATAGAGGAAAATAATACCTATCATTACTATCATCTGCCCACATTGGTTGGAATCCAGTTTTATTACCCAATTCCGCGCACCAGCTGGTGCGCGGAATTTGTTAGAGACAACTTACGATACCTTTCTAGTGGGTCGTTTGGCGAGATAGATGCCGTAGGAGTTCTGGGAAAGAATAAGTCATCTCGATCTGTATGTGAAAAAGAAGACAACGCAGAAAAAAAGACCCATTTCGCAACCTGACGGAAGAAGAATGGACACCTCTGGAACGGATTTGCCGTTCCCATAGCGAACCAGCCATGCATGTTATCCATGCGAAACAAGTCTTGGCAGTAGCAGATGATCATTTATACAAAGAAGCAACGTGTCATACAGTTCGCAAGAATAGGGATGCGCTGGTTAAACTGGTCAGCTGTTTTAATCAGGAAAGACTGAAGGCGATCGAGCCAAAATATGGTGGTGGTTCCGAGGTGAAGTATGGTGTGCCAGAGCGAGATCGGATCTTGTAAGAGTTTCGACGCAAGCCAGAACTGGCAAAAGGCGCAACAGCGACCTGGTCACTGAAAACATCGTTGGTATATCTTTTTCTGGGACGCTATTTCTTACGCGGGTTGATGGCTGGAGCTCTGAAAAGGTAACGGGTTGTTTTATATCGCCAACCATAGTCCAAGACCTGCCTATGTCGCTTGCGCAGGATTCTATAATTAAAATAATGGATTTGCAGATATTTAGTTCTTAAAATTCGAAATATGAATGTGATAGATTAACGCAAGTACAATAGTAATATGGAAGTTTACGAAGAACAAAGATTATGGAATACAGAAACCTAGGTAGAACAAATCTTCTCGGGAGAACGCTGATCTCCCAGAAAAAAACTAGGGTGGATCTCGGTGAGTTCCATGGTGAAATAGCATAGTCCGCCAAAAAGATTAGCCGCTCCTCAGAAAACTCGCGCTTGACATAGAACGGGTGTTCGTATTATAATTAGCACAAATGTTTGGATAACAGCATAGGAAAGGAAGGTTCAGATGGTCAGAACTCGCAAAGGCTTGACCGAACGACATCAGAAGATTATCGCATACCTCAATGAACGGATGAGTACGGGCTATCCCCCGTCCATTCGCGAAATCGGAGAAGCAGTTGGAATTACTTCGACTTCCGTTGTTACATATTATTTAAAACAATTGACAGAAATGGGTAAGATCGAACGGGATGCAAAATTCTCGCGTGCCGTGCGTTTGACTGATCCGGTCAGCAGGGAACTGGTGAAAATCCCCATCCTTGGCCCAATTGCGGCTGGCGAGCCCATGCTTGTTCCCGCGCCGGGGGCCTCCTATCTTGGCATTGGCAATGAGATGGACGCGGTGGACGTGGCTCGCAGCCTTCTACCTTCTGGAGAAAAGGGCAGTGAACTCTTCGCCCTCAAGGTGAAAGGTGAGTCCATGATTGATGCCATGATCAACGATGGCGATATTGTCATTATGAAACCGGTGGTCAAGGCCAATAACGGTGAGATGGTTGCCATCTGGCTTCCGAACCGTGACGAGACCACCCTCAAATATTTCTTCAAAGAGAAAGACCGCTATCGGCTCCAGCCTGCCAACCCGACCATGAAGCCGATCATGATTGACAAGGCTGAACCTCTTGAAATTAAAGGTAAAGTGGTGATGGTCATTCGCAACGTGGGAAATGTCGCTGTTTGAACCTCACCTATTCATAAAAAACAACCTCCGCAGAATTGCGGAGGTTGTTTTTTTATTTCTCCTTGGACATCGCTATCCGGTGGCAGTCTTTTCTGGAGTAATACCTGCACGCCATTTTGAGCCTGGTTGCTCAAGTGTTCCAATTCTGTTTGCAGGCCCATCAAGGCGTCCAGAGCATACTGGTCCGCACCAGTCTTGATATTCTCGGCATCCATCCGCGCCTGGTCAATGATCTGGCCGGCGCGCCGCTGGGCATCCTGGACCAGTGCTTCTTTCTCGACCAGTGCGTCGGCTTTTTCGCGCGCCAGTTGCAGGGTCCGGTTGGCTTCTTCCTGCGCTTGGGCCATGACCCGGTCTTTTTGCGAAAAGACCTGCTGCGCTTTCTTGACTTCTTCCGGGACGGAGATGCGCATCTGGTCAATGATGTCCAGGAACTTGTCCTCATCCACAATGACATTGTGCGTCAACGGGATGGGACGGCTGTTGTTGAAGAGTTCTTCCAGGCGGTCAATCAGTTGAAGAATATCCATTGGCTCCTCCGCATGAACGAGACCGGAACACTCTAATTATACTTTAATCCCGAAGGGACGTAACTGCTGGTCGCTCAAGTCTTTGACCTTGTTCTTGAGCGCGGCTTCGACGTGCGGTGGAACCATGCTGGAAACATCCCCGCCCAGGGAAGCGATCTCGCGCACGGTGGTGGACGAAAGGAAGGTGTGGTCCTCGTCAGTGATGAAGGCGACGCTTTCGATATCCGGGGCCAGGCGGTGGTTGGCAAGCGCCATGCGGAATTCGAACTCGAAATCCGAAAAGACGCGCAGGCCGCGCACGATGACCTGGGCGTCGATCTGGCGGCAGAACTCCACCGTCATGCCGCTGTAACCGATGACGCTGATCTTCGGGTGGTCTTTGAAGGTCTCCTTCACCAGGGAGATGCGTTCTTCGGGCAGGAACATCAAGCTCTTGAGCGGTCGGTCATAGACGGCGATCACCAGTTCGTCGAACAGGCGTGCAGCCCGTTTGGCAATGTCGATGTGGCCGTAGTGGATGGGGTCGAACGTTCCGGGAAATATTGCACGTACCATGCTAACTTACATCTCCTTTGCCACCGCCCCAGAAGCGGCCGAGGGCTTCGGCCAGCAGGCTGTTTTCGGGGTCTTTCAGGTCCGGGTCGCGGGCGAAAAGTGCCTGCGCCTGGGTGCGGGCTTTTTCGATCAATTGGATGTCGCTCAGGCTGGCCATCTTCAGGGAGGTGGCGTAACCGGCCTGGCGCGTTCCCAGGAATTCGCCGGGACCGCGCTGCTGCAGGTCGCGTTCGGCCAGCACAAAGCCGTCGTTGGTCTCGGCCATGGCTTTCAGGCGTTCATTCTCGGCTGCATCTTCGTGGTCGGGGATGAGCAGGCAGTAGGACTGGGCTTCGCTGCGGCCCACCCGTCCGCGCAACTGGTGGAGTTGGGCCAGCCCGAAGTGGTTGGCGCCCTCGATCAGCATGACGGTGGCATTCGGCACGTCCACGCCCACCTCGACCACGGTGGTCGAGACCAGGATGTCGTATTGTTTCTCACGGAAGGCCAGCATGACGGCATCCTTCTCGTCGGCTTTCATCCGTCCGTGCAGCAGGCCCAGTTTCAGGTCCGGGAAGATTTCCTTCTGCAGGCGTTCATGTTCCTGCGTGGCGGCCAGCAGTTCGCTCTTTTCACTCTCTTCCACCAGCGGATAGATGATGAAAGCCTGGTGCCCGTCCTTGATCTGGCTGCGGACGAGGGTGTAGGCGCGCTCGCGTTCCTGCGGCGTCAGGATGTGGGTGGGGATGGTCTGGCGGCCGGGCGGCATTTCGTCCATGATGGAAAGGTCAAGGTCGCCGTAGAGGGTCAGAGCCAGCGAACGCGGGATGGGCGTGGCGGTCATCACCAGCAGGTGCGGATTGGTGCCCTTGGAGCGCAGGGCGGCCCGTTGCTCGACCCCGAAGCGGTGCTGCTCGTCCACCACCACGTACTGCAAGTCGGCGAACGTGACCGGGTCTTCGATCAAGGCATGCGTGCCGATGACGATCTTGATCCCGCCGCTGGCCAGGCCCGGCTCGGATGTCTTCTTTCTCATTGTCAGAGGTATCGCCGACCAGCAGGCGGATCTGTTCTGGTTTGAGCGGCCCATTTTCACCTGCCAGCACGTTCTGGAAGGTGCGGAAGTGCTGGTCCGCCAGGATGGAGGTGGGCGCCATGATGGCAGCCTGCGCGCCGGACTGGTTCACCATGGCCGCGGCCAGCGCCGCCACGACGGTTTTCCCGGAACCGACGTCGCCTTGCAGCAGGCGGTTCATCGGCTTGGCCGGATTTCAGGTCGGTGCGGATGTCGCCAATGGCCTTTTTCTGGGCATTGGTCAGGGCAAAGGGCAGGGCGGCGAGACGGGCTTCCAGCCAGGCATCCTCCACTTCGAAGACGCGCCCGGGGGCAGACTGCCAGTCACGCCGCTGGCGCAGGACGCCGGTTTGCAGGAAGAAGATTTCATCGAAGGCCAGGCGCTGGCGGGCGGCTTGCAGTTTGGCGTCAGAATCGGGGAAATGCACCTGGAGCAGCGCCGTTCCCAGGTCCGGCAGGTCTGCGGACTGGCGGATGGTCTCGGGCAGGTGGTCGGTCAGTTTTGGCGCCCAGTAGGTCACCACCTGGTTCATCAACTTGCGCAGCCACTTCTGGGTGACGTTGGCGGTCAGCGGGTAGATCGGCACGATGCGGTTGGTGTGCAGGTTCTCCACTTCCACCGGTTCCCAGTCCGGGCTGTTCATCACCAGGCGGCCGAGATACTGGTCGATCTTGCCGGAGACCGAGATGGCCTCGCCCACCTTCAGCCGGTTGGTCAGCCAGGGCTGGTTGAACCAGGTCAGGCGCAGGCCGGCGGTCCCGTCGTTGATGACGGCTTCGACGATGGTCATTTTCCCGCCGCGCACCTGGCGCGAGGTCACCATGGTGACCGTCGCCGATGACGGTCACCTGCTGGCCGTAGAACACATCCCGGATGGGCTTGAGCTGGCTGTAGTCTTCGTAACGGCGCGGGAAGTTGTAGAGCATGTCGCCCAGGGTGTTGAGGCCCAGGCGGGTAAGCATGGCGGCGTGACGTGGCCCGACGCCCGCCAGGACGGTCAGCGAGGCGTTCAAGGCGATGGGACGTTTGCTGGTCACGCCGCCGGGACTCCTCTCGGCTCGTCCGGGCACTTTTCGTTGGGACTGGGGTGCCTGAACGGAAGCCGGGGCGGTCGAGGTCGCTGGTCCTGGCGTGCTCTTCTTAGCGGCCGGCTGCGGGATTGGTGTTTGTTCATGAGAGGCACTTCCGGGCAATTGTTCCCCATCTGTCACCACTGGAGGTGCTTCCGGCTCCGGGATTTGTCCAGGTTCAACTGGCACAGGCACCGGCTGAGGAGTGTGTTGAGTCAGTTTTGTGGAAGTCTTTTTCTTCAATTGTGCCGCTTCTGGCACCCTTTCCACAATTTGCTTCCATAGTAATTTAAGGGATTCGATGCGCTTCTCTGGGGTCAGGTCGGCATAGGCGTGCAGGGTAGCGGAGGTGGACTGGATGATCTCCTCGGGTAGTTTATCGTTGCGGGCTTCGCCTTCCCAGAGACTTAAAACGTTCTCCAGCCCGCCGATCACAGCCTTGTTGGAATAACCAGTTTCTTTTTCGAGTGTGAAGAATTTGCGCAGCTTTTCGATGGAAGATTGCATGGGGGTATTTTACCGCATAAACTGCCGCAATGTTTTTATGCTCAAGGCAATGGTGATTCTTCCCAGGGAGATGGGAGGTTCATGTCAGGGAACCCGTCAACACAAACGCTCTCCACCTCATCTCTCAACCTGAAAAATAAGCCGGGCACCGTCATTATTGGGATAATGTCAGCGATTCGCATCCCTGCAACGCCCTGGTCTACAATTGCTGGAAGCGCCTAGTGATCCTGGCAGTGTTTCCATATGGTTGGAAAATTGGAACAAATATATTTAATCAGTCCGCGGCAAGGATGTTCGATTGAAAACCTTGCCGCATTTTCTAGGACCGTAAAATCTGAATTTACGGATGAAGTACGCCATCCATTACAACCTCTCTTTCCGCTTCTTAATGGAATACCATCCCGGTGTCCTCCTGGCGGAAGGTCCCGCTGTTCTTGTGGCGGAACGTCCCGGTGCTCTTCTGGGAGGGAGAGAAAAAGGGATTTGTTCTTCTTTCGTCCCTCAAAAGACAAATCCTTTCCATTGTACCTAGTGTTATTGTGATAACCTCCCGGTGCCCTATCGGTGGAACATCCCGGTCTTCGTCCTAACGAGCTTACTTGACGATGACTGGCTTGATCACAGCCCATGTCTTGCCGCCGTTGACTGTATTCACCAGGGCGATGGCGCCCGCCGGCCCGCCGACCGCCCAGCCGTGCTGAGCGTCGACGAACGAGAATTGAGCATCCCAGTTGACCGTTTGGACGAGGGTCCAGGTCTTCCCGCCGTCCGGGCTCTTGTATATGTCCCTGCCGAGCAGCAGGGCGTTGTTGGCATCGAAGTAGAACAGCCTATCCAATGAGGCCTGGACGTTGTTTGGCAGGTGGACGGTTGTCCAGGTTGAACCGCCGTCCTGGCTGCTGTAGAAGTAACTGGTGAATTGCTTAGGCGGACTATAGTAGTCGAAACAGCCAACCAGCATGTGGATGGACTGAGTTGAGAGCAGAATCGGCTGGTAGGTTTCGCAATAGGGGTACTGGTTGAATAGGTCGGGCGCCCCGGATGGGGCCGGCAGTTCACGTCCATCCCAGGTGGCGCCTCCATTGGTGGTGACGTCATAGCCCGGCGCCCAATTCTCATAACCGGAGAGAGTCTGCAGGGTGCGCAGGCCAAACTTGGTGTCAGCAAAGACCATCCCGGTGTAGTCGTCACTGATCTGGCCGTCCAGGGAGGTCCAGGTCAGACCGCCGTCACTGGTGTGGAAGAGCTCGTGGTTGAAGTGCGTGCCCACCCCCACGTAGACACCGCGCACCATCACCCATACGTTTTGAGTGTCAAGCGCGGCGAACTCGGCCCAGGTGGTGTCACCTACGACATTTATGTAGATTGGTGAGCCCTGGTTGTAGGTCCAGTTGTGGCCACCGTCAGTGGTGAAATAGATCGTCAACATAGTATCAATTTGACCACCAGTAGAGAACATTACCCAAGCGGTTTGCCTGTCCAGGAAGAAGCCGTAGATCATATCCGCCTGGCTCACATTTGGCGTGACCTCATGCCATGTTTGTCCTCCGTCTGCAGTGGTCAGGAGGGTGGGTCCGCTGATCCCCCAGCCTTCGGTCTGGCTGACCATGTGAATCTCATCCAGTTGGATGTGGGTTCCAGCAGCGAGCTGGGCTGGAGCAGCAGGTTGAGGGGCCAGGGTTGGCGTGGGGATGAAAGGCTCAATGGTCGCTTCCTCGGTCGTGGGGGTTAAGAGCTCAGGGGTTGGTTCTTGGGTCGTGGGGGTGTTCAACTCAGGAGATGGTTGAATAATAGATTGGGTTGATCCTGCACTGGTTGGTTGTTCCCCAGGCGGGGAGGCTAGGGGAGTGTTTGGTGTCAAAAGGATGCAGGCTGACATGGCCAGAAGAAGAATGGACAAGGGTATGGTCAGGGAAATCTTGGGTTTCATAGTTGCCTCTTCAATAAATTGCAGGGACAAGGTTCCGCAAGCGGGTTACATCTCAGCGCTTCAGGGTTGTTGATCCTTTACGCCTATTTGCGAACCCAGATCAACCCGGCAGGGATTCCAGATACGGGGTCAAAAGTGGACAAGTGTTCTTCGACTAATGTCGAAATACCAGATGAAAAATCCAGCGAATACAACTGGCCAGCAGAACTTGCCAAAAAAATACCGGATGAATTTGGCCGCCATAGGATTGCCTGGAAATCGCCAGCGGACGTCCCATCAGGGAGTTTGAAAATCCTGGCCTGGGAACCGCCGCCAGGGAAAACTTGAATGTTATTATCCCGGATAGCAATCCAATCTGCTTGATTCGGAGAGACGGAAAAGAAATTTACTCTGGTTTCGGCAGATGTCAATGTTCCGTTTGACGAAAGGTAATACAAACTCAATTCATTTTCATCCCAGGTCATAAAAAGACGGGTAGGTTCCTTATTGTTTCTGAGAATAGCCACAGTTCCATAAACATGAGTTGGATCAGGACCTTGGACTCTGGTTGCCTTGAAAGTCTTCAGGTCGATCAGGAATAACCCGCTTTGATCATAATCATACAACGCGAGCCAGGCTCCAGACACGTCCACCACTTGCGAAAATATATGGCCATCCCAGACTTTATCTACACTGCCGCTATCAATGTCAACCCGCTCCAGTCCGGAGCCGGGCCCATTTGTAGAATGATAGGCCAAGAACGAGTGTGGATTAATCCAAGTTTGGCCGGGATCGAGTGGAGCGTCTTTAACAAGGAGCGGACGACTTTCCCGTCAAGGGAGGTTGCATAAAAGTTATATGTCATACCAAGCCCCACCCAATAAGTGCTTGCATCCAGGATCCATTTCCCATCCGGTGACCATTCGATCCACTGGACTTCCTCCGGGCCGCTGCTCAAGCGCTGAATGGTCCCGTCAATGGTATTATAAAGATATACGTCTGACGAAAGTCCATCCATTTGACCGGCGAAAGCCAGGTACTGTCCATCTGGTGACCAGGCGATGGATTGGGTGATCCCATAAACGAAAGTATCCTGCAAATCCTGCGCGGCTGATATTCGCACTACCAAGCTCCTGGGCCGCCTGGGTAAAGTTGGCGGGATAATCTGCGGATAATAGGCGGGTGATGACCTGCGTACTGCCGGCCGGTCTCTTGATACCCAGGCTCATCAGGTTGAGCGTCAGGTCTGCTGTATCGCTCCCGTCGTTGCCGGAAATCTGTCCAATAGATCCGGTGTAGAACGCCAGCCAACTCCCATCCGGGGAAACCAGATTGGAGAGCGAATAAGGTGTATGCACATTCCTATTCAACGGATAAAGAAATGCAGCCTCCCCCTTTCCGTCTGCGTCCATCAATACTAATTCCAGCCTGTTTCCCTGGTCGCGCAGATAGGCCAGATACGGGCCGTTCGTTGTAGTCTGTGGCGCGACAGTTGCTGGTACAGCCGGTTGACTGGTCGCTGGGACGCTTGTTGCCGGGATGGTTTTGGTCGGGATAGGCGTGGCTATGACTGGGATGGCAGTAACTGGGGGTGTCGCCACCGTGTGAAAGAGGCAAGCATCGCCCAAAAGGATAAGGCTTGCAAGCAAAAAGAAGCGATTGAGTTTCATCCCAGGCCTCCAATTTTCGAGAACCGGACGGTGCAACTTCTTCTTATATGGTTAAATCCAAAATCACTGGTTCTTCCAAATCCACCTTTTCAATTAAGTTTATACAAAATGGGTTGTTAAAATCTTCACGCGACCACAAATGAAAAACTGAAAGACGACCTTCAGACATCTCCATTGGTCACCATTTTATCACAACCCTTCCGGGGTGCCTCCGCATGGAACGGTCCCCATATTGGCGGTCAATTCGGTCTGGACAGATTCCCTGCCGTGCTGTAAAATGATGCGCCGTGAAATTGTTATAATATTTGGAGGATGGTAGTGGCAAATATTAAGTCTCAAATCAAACGTAATCGACAGAATGACAAGAAGCGTCTGCGCAACCGTGTCTTCCGCGGCGAAGCGCGCATTGCTGTAAGGAATGCCCGTACCACGATGGAAGAAGGCGTCCCTGAATCGAAGGCAGCTCTCCTCGAGGCCATCAGCGCCCTGGACAAGGCTGCCGAACAAGGCGTTATCCACAAGAATAATGCTGCCCGTCGCAAGAGCCGCCTGATGAAGGCATATGCGAAGATGGGACCGGTCAAGGTGGAAGCAGAGTCCATGGCTCAGGAACCGGTCCTCGCAGCTGAACTCACCACGATTTCATCCCCGAAGGGGAAGAAGAAGGCTGCCCCGAAGGGGAAAGCGGCCTCGAAGAAGATAGTGGAAGAGCCCAAGGCTGAAGCTGCTGAAGTATCCAAGGCCGAACCAAAGAAATCATCCCCGAAAACGAAAGCAGCCGCAAAATCGTCCTCCAAGGCGAAGAAGGCGGTAGCTGAGAAAATCGAAACAACGCCTTCCCCGAAAAGTAAGAAACCGGAAACGACCTCCTCCCCCAAGGGGAAGACCACTTCCACCCGGACATCGTCCCCGAAGGGGAAAAAACCTGCCGCAAAAAAATAATCCTGAGTTCGCGGCTTGCAAAAACCTTGAGCGGGAGCGCCCAGAACGACGGGCCTCCCGTTAATGTTATCAGCTACGGCAGATGATATAATTTCCAAGGCGAGCATGTATGTTTCTAAATGAACAACAAACCATCGAAGCCAAGATCAAAGCCTTCTGCGATGCGAATGGGATTCCCATCGCCGCGCTGGAGTGGAAACCAATTCCCTTTAGCGGGGAGTGGGGCATCTCCACCTCCTTTTTTGCCACCGCGGCTGCCGAGGCGCGCCTCGGGAAGAAAATAGTCGTTGCGCAGCGTGCCCAGGAAATTGCCGAACAGGTGAAAGCATCTGGGTGAGCGACGTGCCGGGCATCCGCCGGGTGAAGCGGTGAAGGGTTATCTCAACCTGTACTTCGACACGCCGGAATATGCCCGCCGCGTTGTGGATACCGTTCTGGAACAAAAGAACCGCTTCGGGTCCGGACCTGCCACCGGGCAGCGCGTCATGATCGAGTTTTCCCACCCGAACACGCACAAGGCTTTCCATGTTGGGCATCTGCGCGGCACCATCCTGGGCGACGCCCTATGCCGCATCCTGGAATTCGCCGGGAACGACGTGGTGCGCGCCAACTATCCCGGTGACATGGGCCTGCACGTCATCAAGTGGCTGTGGGGCTACCTGAAGTTCCACAACGGCGAGGAGCCGGCCACCGATATCACCAAGTGGATGGGGGAGGTCTATGCTGAAGCTGCCCACCGGCATCGAAGAGGATCCCGACCTGGAAGCGGAAGTGCGGGCCCTTTACGCCCGCTGGGACCAGCGCGACCCGGAAATTGTGGCGTTGTGGGAGCGGACACGCGAGTGGTCGCTGGAAGGCTTCCGCCAGATGTATGCCGCCCTCGATGTGCGCTTTGACATGTACTACTTCAACAGCCAGGAAGAAAAGCCTGGCAAGGAAATGGTGGAAGACCTTGTCCGACGCGGCATCGCCACCGACGAACGTCCCAGGGCGGGGCGGTGGTCGTCAAAATTGACGAGGTGCTCGGCCTGACCAAGGAACAGTACCGCACGGCGGTCGTCCTGCGCTCGGACGGGACCGCCCTCTATGCCACCGAAGATCTGGCGCTGACGTTGCACAAATTCCGCGATTATCCCGACCTGGCCAAATCCGTCTACGTGGTGGACGTGCGCCAGAGCCTGCATTTTACCCAGGTATTCAAGATCCTGGAAATAGCCGGGTACGACCCAGGCGCAGAAATGCAGCCATGTATCCTACGAACTGGTGACCCTGCCCGGTAACGTGGTCGTCTCCTCCCGCGAAGGGACGGTGGTGCTGCTTGAAGATTTGCTGCGTGAGGCCACCTCCCGCGCCAGGGAAGAAGCCAACAAGAAGAACCCTTCGCTGACCGAGGAACAGCTTGAAAACGTGGCGAAAGCCGTCGGGCTGGGCGCACTCAAATACCCGATCCTGGCGCGTGAGAATACGAAAATGGTCACCTTCGATTGGCAGACGGCGCTGGATTTCAACGGGCAGGCCGCTCCCTACATCCAGTACGCCCATGTGCGTTGTAATTCGATCCTGCGAGAAAGCGGAGTGGACACTGCTGACCTTCCTCCTTCGCCATTTGCCTATGCTCTCGAACCGGCCGAAGTGGAATTGATTGACTGGCTCTCACGGTTCCCGGCCGAGGTCCAGCGCGCTGCGGCGGAATACAAACCGCTCGTCATTGCCAGTATCGCCTACGATATTGCCAAAGCCTTCGCCGGTTTCTACGATGCCTGCCGGTCGTGCAGGCCGAGCCACAGGTCCGGGATGCACGCCTGCGCCTGGTCGCTGCGGTGAAAATATGTCCTTGCCAATGCCTTGGCGCTTTTGGGCATTACCGCCCCCGATGTGATGTAAGCCATGTTACCGGTGTCACGTTCCCACGTGTCACGTGACACCGGACGTCAGATATTGGAACATTGACACTGATATCTTATACCAAGGAGAATCTATGCCAACCCGTACTCTCATCATGGGCGCCGCCGGGCGCGACTTCCACAACTTCAATGTCTATTTCCGTGACAACAAAGACTATGAAGTAGTGGCATTTACTGCAACCCAGATCCCCGACATCGAAGGCCGCACTTATCCGCCGGAACTGGCCGGGAAACTCTATCCGAAAGGCATCCCGATCTATGCCGAGAGCGACCTGCTCAAACTGATCAAGGATTATGAAGGTGGACCAGGTCATCTTCGCTTACTCGGATGTGCCGCACGAAGTGGTCATGCACAAGGCCTCGATGGTACTGGCCGCCGGGGCCGACTTCCGCCTGATGGGCGAGAAATCCACCCAGGTCAAATCCAGCAAGCCGGTCGTCTCGGTCTGCGCCGTGCGCACCGGGTCGGGCAAGAGCCAGACCACCCGGCGCGTCTCGCTCATCCTGCGCAGACATGGGCTTCAAGGTTGCGGCCATCCGCCACCCGATGCCCTACGGCGACCTGGTCAAGCAGGAAGTCCAGCGCTTCGCCACCTACGCCGATCTCGACAAGCACGAGTGCACCATCGAAGAGCGTGAGGAATACGAACCCCATATTGACAACGGCGTCATCGTCTATGCCGGTGTGGATTACGAGAAGATCCTGCGCGCCGCGGAAAAGGAAGTGGACATCGTCCTGTGGGACGGCGGCAACAACGATTTCTCGTTCTACGTCTCGGACCTGAAGATCGTGGTGGCCGACCCGCACCGCCCCGGGCACGAGAGCACCTACCACCCCGGCGAGATCAACGCTCGCGACGCGGATGTCATCGTCATCAACAAGGTGGACACCGCCGACCCGCAGGCGGTCATCAAGGTCCGCGAGAACCTGCGCCTGCTGAACCCCAGGGCGATCGTCATCGAAGCCGCCTCCCCGCTCTTCGTGGATGATCCCGCCGCCATTCTGGGCAAGCGCGTGCTGGTCATCGAAGACGGCCCGACCCTGACCCACGGCGAGATGGCCTACGGCGCTGGTTACGTGGCTGCCAAACGCTTCGGCGCCAAGGAGATCGTGGACCCGCGCCCGTTCGCGGTCAGGTCCATCGCCGCGACTTATCAAGAAGTATCCCAAGACCGGTCCCATCCTGCCCGCCATGGGCTACGGCGAGGCCCAGATGAAAGACCTGGAAGCCACCATCAACGCATCTGACGTGGACCTGGTCATCATCGGCACGCCGATTGACCTGACCCGCGTCATCAAGATCAACAAGCCCTCACCAGCGCGTGCGCTACGAACTGCAGGAGATCGGCCAGCCCACGCTGGAAGACATCCTCAAGGCGAAGTTCGGGAAGAAGAAATAGAACGATAGAGAAAACTCAAGCGGAAAAGAGCAGGGTAAGTACTATCCCCGGCTCTTTTCTTTTTCTGATTTATTCTCTATGTAAGACATATGCATATTGACTTACTTTAATATCTATGGTATACTTTCTAGAGATTTAGGAAGGAGTGTGCCATGGAGACCATTGTTACATCGAAAGGGCAGGTAGTTATCCCGTCAAAAATCAGGCGCAAATTGGGCGTAAAAGAAGGGACCTATCTCCAAATTGACGTGGATGATATTACCAAGAAGATTATCCTGACCCCCATCACACGGGAGTATGTTCACTCCTTGCGAGGTAAATATAAGGGCAAGGGGTTGATGAAAGCATTGATGGCCGAGAAAGAACGGGAAAAGGAGGCGTAGATGTCGCGCAAACCCAAAGCACTCGTTCTTGACTCTTGGTCAGTCATTGCTTATCTCGAAGATGAACCATCCGGCCAACTGGTAGCTGATTGGATCGCCAGCGCGCATGATGAAGAAATCCCGATTTATATGACCGTGGTCAACGCGGGCGAGGTTTGGTACATCATTGCCCGAGAAATTTCAGAGGAAGAAGCCAACGGCAGCATCAAGGAACTCCGCGAACTACGCATCCAGTTTGTATATGTGGATTGGGAATTAACCCAGGAAGCCGCACGCTTCAAGTCAAGACACAAAATGTCTTACGCTGATTGTTACGCGGCGGCGCTCGCCAATTCTAGGAAGGCAGATTTAGTGACAGGGGATGCGGAATTCAAGGCGGTTGAAGATCAGATAAAAATTCAATGGGTTTAACACATGCCTAGTTCTGCTTCCCGATTACATCTCATCATGTTGATGAAATCTCCTAAATGTTTCATATATAATAATGTGGGCATACCACATTTCTAAATAAGGAGAAAGAAAGATGGATAATAAATCCGCTCATGACTTTTCTCTTCAGCTTCTTCATGGTGAAACAGAAGATGAAGTTGTGGAGATACTTAAAAAACAAGGATATTGGGCGGATAGATCTGTATGGAAACCCTATGGAGATATTCCCAATAATCGAAGTATTGTGGGAAATCAACAAAGTTCTGCGGTAGCTGCACTTATAGAAAAGATTGTCAATTCAATAGATGCTGTATTGACTATAGAATGTTATCGCCATGGAATAGATCCAAAATCTCCATCTGCTCCTCAATCCATGCGAGGTGCTGTAGAAAAATTCTTTGGTGTTAAGAGGGAAAGATACAAATTCTTGGAGCATCAGAAAGAACTCATCTAGCTGAACAAATCCAATTAGTCGCATGTGGCACAAAGGAAGCCCCAGCTTATATGATTGTAGATGAAGGAGAAGGACAGTGCCCCGATCAATTTTCAACCACATTCCTTTCATTGGTCAGAGACAATAAGACCAGAATATCTTTTGTGCAGGGAAAATTTTAACATGGGAGGCACAGGTGTTTTACAATTTTCAGGAAAACACAGCTTTCAACTAATAATTTCAAAGAGGCAACCAGATGTTCCATCATCTTGTGATGCGCTTTATAGGAATTTGTGGGGAGTTACTTTGATCCGACGTATGGAACCAGCACCAGACCAACCTCAATCAATGTACGTCTATCTTGCACCTCAAGATAAGATTATCTCTTTTGAGGCTGACACTCTCCAATTAAAACCAGGGGCATATCCGAATGCATATAAGGGAGAGTTGTCAGCGGGAACTTGTATCAAAATATGGAATTACAAACTTCAGAGAGGTTTAAAGACTATTGCGACTTTGGATCTTCGATATGAACTTGAACGCTACCTTCAAGAACCTGTTCTTCCGATAAGAGTGTGTGAACGTCGCTTAGGCTATCACGCTCATTCATACGATACAACCGTATCCGGTTTAGCGACTGTGCTAGTAGACAAACCGGAGAATGTAGAATTTTCTGATGCTAGCCCGCTTAAAGTACCGAATGTAGGTGATGTTCGTATCAGGGTTGTAATAATTCGCGAAAATCCAGAACAAAATACAAGTGATCGTTATCCCGCAGGAATATTCTTCACTGTTAATGGACAACTTCATGGTGAGCTCGGGAAGGGATTTATTTCCAGTAAAACGAAATTTGACTATGTTGCAGACACCATGATCGTTATGGTTGATTGTACAGAACTCCCACAACGAATTCGCGAAGATTTATTCATGGCATCTCGAGATAGAATGCGCCAATGCGATGAAGGGGATGACCTGAAAGAAGCTATCGTTGAATATATTAAAGATCATGATGGTATACGGGAAATTAATGCACGGCGCCGACAGGAAAGATTATCATCAGCTCTATCAGAGGAAGAGACAGCTAAAGTTATTCAGAGCCTGGTTCGGTCGGATCCAACTCTTGCTCAGTTATTTGGAAAAGGCGAACTTATAAAATTTCCTGGTCGCGATATTCCTTCGACTGAGCCCTATGAGGGTCGTAAATTTCCTACTTACTTTCCGAATCCATAATGAACCTAAAGATGGCTTAATAAAGCACTGTCCACGAAATCATCAGTGTCGAGTAGAGTATGACACGGATGCATCAAACGATTATTTTGATCGCTTAGATGATCGTGGGCACATCGAATCTCACGGTATGCCGCAGTTGCTCTCTCATAACCTATGGAAAGGTAAAGCGACACTTAAATTCGGCTTACCCCCAAATGCTAGTGTGGGAGATCAATTTCAGATAGAAACACTAGTAAATGATGTATCTCGGCTTGATCCATTCAAAACTCAATTTATCGTCCAAGTTGACCCAGAAGCGCCGACTACTCCTCCAAGGCCGTCTCCGCTTCCCGCTGGTGCAATGCTTGCGGGATTACCAAATATTAAAGAGGTATATCATGATGAATGGGCTCTCTACGGTTTTAGTGAATATTCTGCATTACAACTTCGTTCTGGTGAGAACGATGAGTTGGATATCAAAATAAATATGGATAATCTTTACTTGAGAAACGAGATTGCCCGACGCAAGGCTTTGGAACCTGAACTAATCAGATATTGGTTCAAATGGGGTCAAGTTCTTCTTGCATTGGGAATGCTAAATCATCAGAAACGGGCAGCTCATTTGCTTGAATTGGAAGGGATTGAAACAATGGAAGATAATATTGATACGCAGTATACTATTATTGGCAAAGCTTCTGAAGGGCTAGCAGTAACCTTAATCCCTGTGATAAGTCAGTTTAATCAGAACGAATCAAAGAAAAATTCAGCAGGGTAGAAACAACATGATTAATTCCTTATTATGTGCCCACAATATTTAATGGGTGCTTATTTCTTAATCCTATGAAATAATAATACTTCTTTCGATGAATCCCACTGATTTTGGTTCCCAGTGTACCATTTTCGATTGGGTACTTCTCTCCATAAACGTTGGTCTGTATCTGTAACAGGAAAAATTTCTTCATAACCAGCATATTCCATTGCCATTAGAAATGATGGTAATTGGGTATTAGTCTCAGAAAAACCTACAAGTTGAGTTACTATCGCATCTTTATGGATTATTTTAGCGATTGACCTAAAAACCTGAGGAATAAGATCGAAATATTTAAGGGTTGAACTTGATCTTCGTCCTCCGAATGTATAGAAAGCCTCAGTCCTACCATTTGGTAAACCACAGATCAGATAAGGAATAGAGGTTTCTCTTCTTCCTGAAACCTGCCACCTATGATATAGAACATGAACTCCTGGGTAAGGTGGTGAAGTAAAAATCAACCGAGGTTTCTTTAGGAGGTCACGTAGATTATTGTCTTTTTCAATTCCTACTGTCGATTTTTGCAACAAAATTCGTCGAGAAGTTATTTGGTTTTTAAAAACGCTTGAATCTCGACAAGCAAATACAAATTCTTCCAGACCAGTTATCATTTTATTAATTTCAACGATTAATTCTTCCTCTATTATAGGAGGCGTGGGTAGAGCATTTCGACCATCAATTAGACGTTGACAAACTTTTAAACTGCACACCGAGCAAAACGTTCAAGTCTCGGATATTGGAGGATCCTAGTACTTGTAAGGAGAATCCGTAGATAATCGGTAAGCGGAGGTGGAATATGCTTTATCTCTTCCACATCAAAATCTTTATTTTCTAAAACAAGATTATTATATTCAGCAATTCAATACCCATTCCCGAAGCATTTCATAATCTTTTTGAGATAAAGGCATGGTCTTTACAGAAGAAACGAACCATGCAAGTGAGTTTATATCTATGCCGAGACCACGCCTTCCCATTGCCAATGCTTCAACAATGGATGTCCCACCTCCCATGAAAGGATCAAAGACCCAATCATTTGGATTGCTAAACTGTTCTATCACCTCATGTACAAGCTCAGGTGAAAAACGGGCAGGGTATTTATAAAAATTATGCGTTAACCCGGTTATACGTTTTTGAGAGTGCATTGATTCAAGTAACCGTGAAGCAACAACATTCATGCTGTCTCCTTGTTAGTTTATTATACAATAAACTGACATAGTACGGCCTCGCTACCCGTTATAATGGGGACATGTTCATAGATCAAGCAGAAATCCTCGTACAATCCGGCAAAGGCGGCGATGGCATGGTCCATTTCCACCGCGAAAAATACGTACCACGCGGAGGGCCTGACGGCGGCGACGGCGGTCGTGGAGGGAGTATTATTCTCGAAGTGCGCCCCACGCTCAACACGCTGGCAGCCTTCCGCCATACGGCACATTACACCGCGGAGGACGGCAAAGGTGGTGGGACCAACAACAAGTATGGTAAATCCGCCGACGACCTGATCGTGATCGTTCCGCCCGGTACGGTAGTCTTCGATGCTGCCACTGGAGAACTGATCGGCGATCTGACCGCACCTGACCAGCGCCTGTTGGTCTGCAAGGGCGGACGCGGCGGACGCGGCAATCCCCATTTCAAGAGTTCCATCAACCAGATTCCGCGCACTGCTGAACGCGGTGAACCGGGTGAAGAGAAGCGCTTGCGTCTCGAACTCAAACTCATCGCTGACATTGGCATCGTAGGCGTGCCCAACGCGGGCAAGTCCACCCTGCTGTCGGTTCTGACCAATGCGAAGCCTAAAATTGCCCCGTACCCGTTCACGACCCTCGAACCGAACCTGGGTGTGGCGGAAGTGGACGCCGAAACGACAGTTGTCCTGGCCGACATCCCAGGGCTGGTGGAGGGCGCCGCGCAGGGTGTGGGACTGGGACACGATTTCCTGCGGCATATCCAGCGGACCCGGGTTCTGATCCACCTTCTGGACGGTCTGGCGGCAGATCCTCTGGAGGATTTCGCCCAGACCAATACCGAACTGGGGCTCTTTGACCCGCACCTGGCGAAGAAGCCACAGATTGTAGCCTTGAACAAGATAGACCAGCCCGAGGCACAGGAACGCTGGTCGAAGATCAAGAAAGAACTCAAGAAGCGCGGTTACGTCTCCATGGCAATCTCCGCCCTGGCCCGCACCGAGGTGCGCGAGTTACTGCTCAAAGCTACCGCCGCATTGGCTGAAACGCCCGCGCTGGAAGAAGTCGAACCGCCTATGCCGGTCTATCGTCCCGTCGAAGCCCCGCGTGCCTTCACCATCCTGCGTGAACCAGACGGCTATCGCGTTAAATCAATATCCATCGAACGCGCTGCTGAAATGACCCCCTGGGACCAGTCCGGATCGGTGCGCCGCTTCCAGAAACTAATGGAACGTCTCGGTGTGGACAAGGCGCTCCGGGATGCCGGTGCACAGGAGGGGGATACGGTCTATATCGGGGAATACGAGTTGGAATATCAGGAATAAGAATTCAGGGCGACCAGGTAGATCGCCCTGAATTTTAACATTTTTCTACCACAGAACCATCTACAACACGAGAATGACCCCCAGAATCACCTCAGATACAATGCTGATGATGTTTGACGACATTATGGATTTATCAATGAACATAGAAATGGTTCTTACAGTTGCGATCACGAAATAGACGATTCCCAGGGTTTGGTAGGCACCCGGTGCGGTCAGAAGCAGGGGTGCCAGGCCAAGTCCGATGAAAGTGCCGCCCATCACTGCACGGATCTCGGTTACACCGCGCGGCCTGGTGACCTCCAGCCCGGTGAAGTCTTTGATAGCGCGCGGACGTATCATCGAATATAAGCCAAAAGCAATTGTGAAGACAGCAGCAATAATTTTGAGGTCTGTCATAAGAGTCATTATCGGTTTCCTTTCCAGAAGTGGTTCCAGTCACCGCGACTGGTTTGAAAGGCGATGAAGGTGTAGAGCGAGCCTGCCCAGAAACCCATGGTCATCATCAGTACAACCCAGAAAATGGAGCGCAACATAGACTTTTCCCGATAGACGATCCAGCCCGAGAACAGGGTGAAGCCGACATACAGGTCCACCAGCGAAACGATGCCCCACGGCATGGCCAGGAGTTTGGTGCCTTCACCGGAGAAGTCACCCACGGTGAAAGCATAAATCAGAATGCCGGTCATGGCCAACAGGCCGAGCAGGGAGATAATTTTTGCGATTTTCATTTATTCTCCTTCTAGTAATCTTATGATTTCCTGCGCGGAAACCATGGAATGAACGCACTCGTCTTCTCTACATATTCCTTATAACCAAGACGGGTTTCCAGCGTCTTTTCCAACAAAGTCACACCGGAGACGCGCATCAGCAGGGTGGTCATCAGGATCGGGCTGAAGATGGTCCACCAGCCTCCTGCGGCAGTTGCGATGAGGAAATAGCCCCACCATTGTGTTGCATCGCCAAAATAATTGGGATGACGGGTGTAACGCCAGACGCCGCGCTCCATCACTTTGCCCTTGTTGGCTGGGTTTGCCTTGAAGTGCGCCAGCTGCAGATCCCCAGCGGTTTCGAAGAAAAAGCCGATTACCCAGAGTGTGGTTCCAAGAACATCGAGAGCAGTTAATCGGTTCGGAATGAGGCGGATTTGTGCGGCCAGCAGAGGCGCGGAAATGACCCACAACAGCATCCCCTGGAGCAAAAAAACCTGGAAGAAACTTTTCCACCACCACCGGTTTCCGGATTCCTGGCGCCATTTTTGGTAACGAAAGTCTTCTGGTTTACCCCAGTTGCGCCACAGGATATATAGCGACAACCGGAGCCCCCAGAGAGAGGTCAGGATGACCAGGATGAGTTTGCGGGTCATGAACCCGTCTGGCGTCAACGCAAAGAAGACCCAGGCCAGGATCACAAAGCCCGTGCCCCAGAAAATATCCACAATGCTGGAGTTTTTCATTAACAGGCTGACGAGCCAGAGAGCGAACATCAAGCCCAGCGTGACAACACCGGCAATGGCATAGAGTTCAAGAAAAGTCATGAGTTTAGCTCCTTTCAGTTTTTTGGGAAATACAGGCGAAACCTATCACGCCTGGTTCGATGTTAGACTCCGAAATGGGATTAATTTCTTCAAGTAAATTATTCCCACAATTACATATTCAGGTATTTATGCATGAAGCAGTAATGAGAGCAAATTTTTCAAACCGGCCTGGATGGTCGCACCCAGGTAAATCCCAGACACCATTCCCTGCAATTCCGGCTGGACGACAAATGCCCTCCCTCCAAAAGCAATGACTGGGCTGCCGCCAACCTGTTTGATCCATTGCGGCCATCTAGCCAGCTCCCGAGCCGGTTCATCGCACATGGCCACCAGTACAACTGTTGGAGGATAAATAGTGTTGATGAATTCTGCCAGGTCTTGGAAGGGAACATTCTGGCCAAGATAGGCCACTGGCCAGCCCTGACGGCGCAAGAGCACACCCAGCATCAGCAGGCTGCCCTCGTGCCATTCGCCTGGCGCGCAGGCAAGGATAACCGGATTGCTGGATCTTGGGGGTGGTCCACTCACCATCCACATTAGTAGACGGTGACGCAAATAATTACTTGCCAGGTGCTCGGTGGCAACCGAAATACGTTCCTGCTCCCAAGCCTCGCCGATGGCATTCAATGCCGGACCGATGACATCCAGGGTCAGGGCTTCGGGAGAGTAAAAAGCCAGCATCTCTCCCATTAGTTGGTCAGCGCGCGTAAGGTCGTGGTGTATGAGTGCGTCCAATAAAGACTCGCGTTGGGGTGGAATGGCGGCGGGATCTGATTCGGACCTTGAGCCTGTTTCCATTTCGCCTGGCATAAACAGACGTCCATTCGCTTCGAGAGCGCGCACGGCAGCCACCGCCCGGCTGACGGTCAGTTCCGAATCCACCTGAGATTTTACCCAGCGCAATCGTGCGATGTCTTTTTCCGAATACAGGCGGTGCCCACCTGTGGTGCGGGCTGCTGCCGGAAATCCATAGCGCCTTTCCCAGGCGTGCAGGGAGGTGATGGGCACACCGGTTATGCGGGAAACAACACCGATGTTGAAGAGGGCGGTAGCTGAACCAGATTTATCCATAGGCATCTTTCTTGGTATAACAAGATAAATTTTACTATTTAAGGATGAAATTGTCAAGATATTCTATGCAATAACTTGACAAATACTATACAATCATATATAATTTTGCTAAATTAGACCAAGAAAGGAATAATACAAAATAATGGCATCTTCTATAAGCCTCCTTGATAATCCCCGTAGTGCCAAGATTGCACTGTGGGGAGGCATCACTTTCAGCCTGGCCTTCACAGCACTCGTCTGGTGGGCGGGCCAGCGGCTTAATTTCATCCAGCTCCTGCCAGACCAGGGTGTGGCCTGGTACTACTGGAAACTACCCAGCCCCACCTTTTGGACGCATTTTACCGCTTGGATGTTTTACGCCCTGCACCAGATAACGCTCTGGAGCCTCATCTTCTACGCCCAGAGGCGCGTCAAGAAATACAGCACGGGCCTGCATCCGGTCAATCTGATTGCGCTGGGTGCGAATGTATTCTTCATCCTGCTGCACTTTGTCCAGACCCATATCTGGTACGATGGGCTCGCCCAGGATGTCTCTATTTTCTCTTCGCAGGGTTCGGTTATTCTGATGCTGGTCGCCATCCTGCTGATGGAGAACCGACGGCGGGGTTTGTTCTGGGGCAAGAAGGTGCCACTGGGTAAGCGCATGGTCTCGTTCGTGCGCAAGTATCACGGTTACGTCTTTGCCTGGGCAACGGTTTATACTTTCTGGTATCATCCGATGGTCAATACCATAGGCCATCTGATCGGTTTCTTTTACATGTTCTTACTCCTCCTGCAAGGGAGCTTGTTCCTGACCCGCATCCATGTCAACAAATATTGGATGGTTGTTCAGGAAGTGACAGTAGCCGTCCATGGCACGCTGGTTGCTGTGATGCAGGGTAATGGCATCTGGCCGATGTTCGCTTTCGGTTTTGGCGGCATCTTTATCCTGACCCAGATGCACGGGCTTAACCTGCCCCGCTGGTTGAAATGGACCTTCACCAGCCTGTATGTGGCTGCCGGCGTGCTGGTTTATAGTGGGCGTGGGTTGGTGCAACTAAATGAGATTTTACGCATCCCAGTAATTGAATACCTGTTGGTATTTGTACTGGCCGGTGTGGTGGCCCTGGGTATCTGGATCGCTGACCGATTCGGCAAAGTACCAGCAGTTGTTGAATTGATTTCTGCAAAATAACATCAAAGGATTGAGCATGAAAACACTCGAAGGAAAAGTCGCCATTATCACCGGAGCTAGCCGTGGTCTGGGAAAGGCCATTGCCCAACTATTTGCCCATGAAGGAGCAAAAGTAGTGCTTTCAAGCCGGACAAAAAAAGATATCGAACAGAACGCCGAAAACCTGAGGACAAAAGGGCTGGAGGCCTCAGCCTTTGTCTGTGATGTCTCAGATCCGAAATCAAGTCGAGGATCTGGCACGGTTTGCCATCCAGAAATATGACAGGTTTGACATATGGATCAATAACGCTGGGACCGCCGGTCCCTACGGCGCGACCCTCGACCTCTCGCCTGACCAGTTCCTCTCAGTACTGCGTACGAACATGTTTGGTAGTTATTATGGCTCGGTGACTGCCATGCGCCACTTCCTGCCGCGCCAATCGGGAAAACTCATTAACATCCTGGGCGCCGGGTCAAAGAAACCAGTTCCGTATCAGAACGCCTATGGCTCAACCAAAGCTTGGATCCGGATCTTTACCCTGGCACTGGCTTCTGAGTACAAAGCTAGCGGAGTGGGTGTGTATGCCCTCCAGCCCGGTCTGATGGATACGAACCTTTTGACCGAAATTATCACCTTTGAAAACCACGAAAAGCGCCTGCGTAGCTTCATGCCCTTCCTGATCCGCGCGGCCGGGAAGAAACCGGAAATCGCGGCTCGAAAGGCACTTTGGCTGGCCTCTTCTGCTACAGACGGGAAGACCGGGCTGGAAATCAGCATCAGTTCGCAATCCTCCTTCCTGTTCGGATTCCTGCGTGAAGGTCTACGAAGACTTTTCCGCTTTCCGGGCCATCCGGTCGAAATGAATGTTAATATTATTCCATCGGCTTTTAAAAGCTTGGAAAAGTAGAGGGTAATTGTGAAAACTGCTCGCTTGATAAACATCTTTATTGTTGTCTTCGTTGACTTGCTCGGTTTCAGTTTGATCCTGCCGCTTTTGCCTTATTATGCGGAGAAATTTGGGGCAACACCTGCAGTCATCGGCCTGTTGACTGCTTCCTATGCTGCTGCTTCGCTAATCGGTGCCCCCTTTATGGGTCGTCTCTCAGACCGGTTTGGCCGCCGCCTCATCCTGCTTCTTAGCGTGGCTGGGACGTTTCTTGGGTTCCTGTTGCTGGCTTTTGCCGAGCCCATCGGACACAGCCTGGCAAGCCTGGCTGCCTCGACCGCTATTAATGTTTTTGTATTGGGCGTATTATTCCTTAGCCGCAGTGTGGACGGCTTGACAGGAGGCAATATTACGGTGGCGCAGGCTTATATCTCCGACATTACGGACGAAAAGAACCGGGCCAAAGGTTTGGGTCTGATTGGTGCCGCCTTTGGCCTTGGTTTCATCATCGGACCGGCGGTAGGCGGCTTGCTCAGTAAATTCGGATACAGCGTCCCGGCGTTGGTCGCCGCGGGACTTTCATTCCTGAACCTGATTTCGATATTCTTCTTCCTGCCCGAATCGTTGACTGAGGAACGCCGCCAAGCCATCCGCGAGCAGAAACGACCTCCGTTCACGCTCAAGGCTTTGGGCATTGCGCTTAATCGTCCCAAGGTTGGTCCGCTGCTCCATGTACGTTTCTTCTTTGCACTGGCATTTTCCATGTTCCAATCCATCTTTTCGTTGTATGCGGCGTATAAACTGCATCTTAATTCCCAGTCGACCGGCTACGTGCTGGCATATGTTGGCTTGCTCTCGGTGCTGGTCCAGGGAGTCGGCGTGGGCCTGGTAGCCAAACGTTTCAGGGAAAATGCTATCATTATCACCAGCATGTGGCTGATGTTATTTGGGCTTGCGGGCTGGGCAATTACCCCGAACCTACCAGTCCTGCTTGTGATCATGCTGCCCCTGGCTCTGGGCGGTGGAATGTTGAACACGGTCATAAACAGTGCCATTACCAAGGCGGTAACCCGTGAAGAGATCGGTGGGACGCTGGGAATTTCCACTTCGCTGGAGAGTGTTTCGCGTGTCATTGCACCCTCTGCGGGGGGATTCCTGCTTCAGAATCTGGGAGCCTGGGCGCCCGGTGTGGTAAGCGCCGTCTTGATGGCTTGGGCGATCTGGTTCGCCTACCGGCATATCATCCGGGTGAAGGTCCCAGCTGGTCTCTCAAGCGCAAACGCGAGCCAGGTTTAGATTATTTGTGGAATTTTAACCAGCAACGGCATTCTTGTTGTATGATGAAGAGAGAATAAAATGGATAGCCTAAAACAATTCACTAAACAGAAATACCTTAACCTCGAGACATTTCGCAAGAACGGCGAAAGCATGAAAACGCCAGTCTGGTTTGTCCAGGATGGGGAAACCCTTTACGTCAGACACGTTGGCGAACTCAGGAAAGGTCAAGCGCATCCGCAACAACAGTAGGGTAAACGTTGCTGCCTGCAAAATGGATGGGAAAGTGACCGGGGCATGGGTTCCAGCCCAGGCACGCGAGGTCACCGATGCGGAAATTGGCACGAAAGTGAACCGGATGCTCGATAAGAAATATGGCCTGATGAAAAAACTCTTCAATAACCAGCGCGCCCAAAATGGTGTGAAAGACACCATCCTGGAGATCAAGTTGATTGAATAGGAGACTATTATGAAAAACATCCTTCGACAAATTGCTGTCGTTGTCGTCATCCTGGCCACTATTACCATCAACGTCCTGGCTGATGCCCTGCCCATCAATGGGCTGAATACCGGTCGGATCTCGGATACCTTCCATGTCTATTTTGTCCCAGCCGGTTATGTCTTCGCGATCTGGGGCCTGATCTACATTGGCTTGCTGGCCTATGCTGTCTACCAGGCCCTGCCCGCGCAGAAGGACAACCCGCGCCTGCAAGCGACCGGTTGGTGGGTTGTTCTCGGCGGGTTGGCCAATAGCATGTGGATCTTCCTGTGGCACTATGAGCAATTCGTTGGGACGCTGGCTGCGATGCTGGTCCTGCTTGCAACCCTCATCGCCATCTACCTGCGCCTGGGTATCGGTGAGACGAAGGTTTCGAAGACCGAGACCTGGGCTGGTGCGCATTCCCTTCAGCATCTATCTGGGCTGGATCACGGTTGCCACAGTCGCCAACGTGACCGACGTGCTGGATTTTCGTAAATGGAACGCTTTTGGGATCGCGGCACAAACCTGGATGCTGGTCGTCCTTGTGGCTGTCCTGGCGATTTCAACCCTGATGAGTTTGAAGCGCCGAGATGTGGCCTATATTCTGGTTATCCTCTGGGCACTGGTCGGGATTGGGTACAAGTTCTCTACACGAACCATTATCTGGATTGCCTTCGCTGACCACGGCCCTGCTTGTGGCGCTTGGCTTGCTCTACAGCATTTTACGAAGGAAACCCGCGTAAAGGAACGCTTTAATATGCCAAAGTTCTAGGCGCATCCTGCTGATCATCCTGGCTAGTCCTGCTGCTCGTCATACTGGTCGGACCGTTTCTCATCCCGGTGCCGCCTTTGACCAATACCGTCCCGCCAGAACAATTGGCCGATCACGACAGCCAGTTCATCGAGATCAATGGTTGACCGTCCATGTCAAGACGATGGGGCAGGGCGAGCCGGTCTTCGTACTCTTGCACGGATTCGGAGCCAGCCTGTTTTCCTGGCATGCCGTCATGGAACCTTTAAGTCAGTATGGGACGGTCATTGCTTATGACCGCCCGGCTTTCGGTCTCACGGAGCGACCGATGACCTGGGCGGGCGAAAATCCCTACAGCCCTCAGGCCAGCGTGGACCTGCTGCTCGGTTTGCTGGATCACTTCAACGTCCAGAAAGCCATCCTGGTCGGCAACTCGGCGGGTGGGACGGTCTCGATGCAGTTCACCCTCCAACATCCGGATCGCGTCCAGGCGCTCATCCTGGTGGATCCGGCGGTCTATGAAGGAGGAGGCGGACCCTCCTGGCTGCGTCCGTTCTACAAGACGCCTCAGATGAACCATCTCGGCCCGCTGATTGTCCGCTCGATCCAGAATAGCGGCCTGGATTTAATCAAGACGGCATGGTACGACCCGTCGAAGATTACACCAGAGACCATGGCCGGCTACACCAAACCGCTCCAGGCTGACAACTGGGACCGCGCCCTGTGGTATTTCACGGCTGCCAGTCAGCCCTCCGGGCTGCCAGAACGCTTGAGCGAGTTCACCCTGCCGGTGCTGGTGATCACTGGAGATACCGATAAAATCGTCCCGACCGCGAACTCGGTCCGCCTGGCGGGTGCATTGCCGAATGCCAGACTGGTCATCATCCCGCAGGCGGGTCATGTCCCGCATGAGGAACAACCCGTCCTTTTCATGCAAGCAGTGGACGGATTTCTGAAAACGATTTTACCGTAGGGGCAAGGCTTATCCCTGCCCGGAGCGACCATAAGAGTCATTTATAAAAGGAAGGAATATGCCTAAAATTGCCCTGAACACTCCCGCACCGGATTTTGAACTGGCAGATTACACAGGCAAGCTCGTGCGTCTTTCAGACTTCCACGGCAAGAATGTTTTACTCGTCTTCAATCGCGGTTTTATCTGACCGTTCTGCCGAGCGCATATGGCGCAGTTGCGCCAGGACTATGCAGAATTTGAAAAACGCGACACCGTCATCCTCGTCGTTGGACCTGAAGATGCCGCGGCTTTTACCCGCTATTTTGGCGAAAATTCCCTGCCGTTCACGCGGTCTGCCGGATCCAACTCATAGCGTATTGAAAACCTATGGGCAGGAAATCAATCTGTTCAAATTCGGACGCATGCCAGCCCAGGTCCTCGTGGATCGAAAGCGGCACGGCCCGTTTTATCCATTATGGGCACGACATGACCGACATCCCGCAGAATTCCGAGATGCTGGCTTTGCTTGATGAATTGAACGGGTAGTAGCCTTGCGCATAATTAATTGTTCCGCTGTTCCTTGGTAGTTTACCTGGCTCGCAATCACCGAAAACCGGGATTTTTTCATGTCATCGGACCGAAGGAGATTAAACATAACAGAGGCGATATACGGATCGCCCCTGTTATGCCCAGGAGGAGAGAGGGAGAGTTACTTGCGGTTGCGCAGGAAAGTCGGGATATCCAGATCTTCGGTGTTGAAGGCCTGCGGCCGGAATTCGGCGCTGGACTGACCGGTCTGGGCTTCCACGCTGACGGATTCCAGCGTGCGGGTGACAGGTTTGCCATCCATGCTGCGGGCCGCCGGGTGGGCGATGCGGCGCGGCATGCCGGTACGTTCGAAGCCGGTAGCGATGACCGTGACGCGGATTTCGTCGGTCATCTCCGGGTCGATCACCGCACCAAAGATCATGTTCACGTCCGGGTGGGAGGTCTCACGGATCAGGGCAGCGGCCTGGTTGACCTCGAACAGGGTCAAACTTGGACCACCGGTGACATTGAAGAACACGCCCTTGGCGCCATCAATCGTGATGTCGAGCAACTGGCTGGAGATGGCCTGCTCGGCAGCCAGCCGGGCGCGGTCTTCGCCGGAGGCCTTGCCGACTGCCATCAGCGCTGCGCCGCCTTCGGACATGATCGCGCGGACATCGGCGAAGTCCAGGTTGATCAAGCCGGGGACGGTGATCAGTTCGGAGATGCCCTGGATGCCCTGGCGCAGCACATCGTCAGCCATCTTGAAGGAGTCGTTCAGGCTGGCGCGCTTGTCCATGATTTGCAGCAGGCGGTCATTGGGGATGACGATGAGCGTATCGGCATGTTCCTTGAGTTTCGCCATACCCGCCTCGCAGGCCTGCATTCGCGGTTGCCCTCGAAGGTGAATGGGCGGGTGACCACGCCGATGGTCAACGCGCCGACCTCCCTGCAGATCTGGGCCACGATGGGGGCTGCACCGGTGCCCGTGCCGCCGCCCAGGCCGGCGGTGATGAAGACCATGTCTGCGCCTTTCATCGCATTGTACAGGTCCTCGGCGGATTCCTCGGCGGACTTGCGTCCGATTTCCGGGTCGCCACCCGCGCCGAGGCCGCGCGTCAGCTTGTTGCCGATGCGGACGCGGGTGGGAGCCTTGGCCAGCATCAGCGCCTGGGCGTCGGTGTTGATGGCGACGAACTCCACGCCCTGGATGCCTTCCTCGATCATCCGGTTGACGGCGTTGCTGCCGCCGCCGCCCACGCCAACGACCTTGATGCGGGCGAATGTTTCGGCTTGATTCTTCTTTGCGTCCATGTTACTCCTCCTGAAAGATAAAATAGGTGACGATGTTTTGATGTTATGGACGACTTTAGTCGTTCTCGGTGTTTATTACGGGAGAAGCCGCTTGAACCAGTCCTTGACCGGATCCAGGTTCAATGGATTTCTCTCTTCCCGCCGCGTCGTTTGTGTCCATGGGCGGGGGAAAGGTCTTCTTCTGTCAGGGCCGCGGCCCAATGCAGCAGGCCGACGCTGGTGGAATATGCAGGACTCTTCAACTGGTCAACCAGACCGACCAGGTTTTCCGGCTGGGCGGTACGGACAGGCAGTCCGAATACCTTGTGAAGCCAGTTGGCGGATACCGGGCAGGGCGCTCGTCCCGCCTGTTAAAACCATGCCTGCCGGCAACAGCCCATCATATCCAGAACGCTTGATTTCCTGCAATGTCAAGGCAAATATCTCCTCAACTCTGGCCTCGATGATGTGGGCCATATCCTGGCGGCTGATTTTCACCGGCTGGTCTTCGCCGAAAGTGTGCACGCTGAAAGTTTCTTCTGCCCCTACGCCGGATTTCATGGCGAAGCCGTATTTTTTCTTGATTTCCTCGGCCTGTGTGAGCGGCAGGCGCAGCCCGGTGGCGATGTCGTTGGTGATGTGGTTGCCGCCCACCGCCAGTACCATCGTGTGCCAGACGTGACCGTCCACGTATAAAGCCAGGTCGGTTGTCCCACCGCCGATGTCGCAGACGGCCACGCCCATCTGGCGCTCGGTGTCGGTCAACACCACGTCACCGGAAGCCAGCGGGTTCAGAACGAATTGCAGAACTTCCACTCCGGCAGCGTTTACGCATTGGCGCAGGTTCTCGACTGTCGCCTGGGCGGCGGTGATGATGTGGGCTTCCACTTCCAGCCGGAAGCCGCGCATGCCGAATCGGCATCGAATATGCCATCCTGTCCATCCACGGTGAAACCGCGCTGGATGATGTGGATGATCTCTCGGTTGTGAGGGATGGCAACTGCCCGGGCGGCTTCCAGGGCGCGCGCCACGTCTATCTCGTCGATCACTTCGTCGGAGACCCCAGCCACGCCCCGGCTAGTTAATGGACGAGACGTGCGCCCCAGCCAGGCTGACCATCGCCCCGGTGATCTCCACGCCCGAGGTCTGCTCGGCCAGCCCCACCGATTTGGTGATGGCCTGTGCGCCGCAGCCAGGTCCACGATGACGCCCTTTTTGATGCCTGCCGAAGGTTCAATGCCCACACCCAGGATGCGGATGGCTTCTTCCTCGATCCGTCCCACCAGGGTGCAGACTTTGGTCGTGCCGACGTCAATCCCAACGACAATTTCGTCCATAGGGCCCTTGGGCTACTTATAGAATGGTGCATTCAGATATTCCACGCTGATCAGCGTGGGCTGAATGCCCTGAAGGGTGAGTGTATCTACGATTGCCTGGTAGACCATCTTTTTCATCGGAATATCTTTGGCTATCCTGGCCGAAATAGACAGTCCAGCCACGCGGGTCCTGCCAGCCCATGCCATAAACGCGGATCAAATGTCATCGGCATCCCGGCTGGGACATCGTGAGCCAGCACGGTCATGGCCTGAACCATTTCCGGGGTGATAACTCTGATCATATATCGGAAGCGTCTGATCCAGTGGAATCTGAGTCGGGGAGCTCCGTTCGCCGCCACCTGGATCAACCCTGGAACCTCGCCGCGCGGCATGAAGGCAACGCCGCTGGCATCAATCCATGTCACAACTCCATTCTGATACCAGGCCAGGACAGGCATCCGTTCGATCACGTCTACGGTGATGTGGTTGGGAAAGCCCACGCTGCACTTTAACGGAGGCCAGGTCAGAGTAAGCAGTGTGCAGGTTGGCCTCGATCTGGGCCGGGACTGCTTTGAAAATCGGCTGGCCAACCATTCCAAGCATGGCATTGATTTCGGCTGCGCCCAAGCGCTGATTTCCGACGCACTTCGCTGCCTTGACCGTGAAAGGAGATGCAGTCCACATGGTGAAGAGCATGAAAACCAGGAGCAGGGTCAATGCAGCGGAAACCCAGCGTGGACCCAATTGCGGAATGTTCAAAGCTGGAGCGTGCACATTGGTGCGACCCAGAGTGAAGGCAATATCATAGCCATTGCGGTGTGATGTTTTTATCGCCCGGCTGGGGGTGTTGCCTTGAGCTTGGCGAAGGTTTGGCGGGTCACAGGTCGCGGTTCGACAGGCAGGAACACCGAGGCAGCGTGGTATGTCTTTCGGGCGGTTTGAGTCTGTCCGTTGTGGGGACATGTGCCGAGGCGCGTCTTAGGATTTGCGGCGCTGGCGAACGAAATCGGCGCGGGAGGTTTTCTGCAGAGTGGTCATGATGTTCTCCGGAAGCGGCGTTCAGTGCGGTCGCGGTCGGCTTTGCGCTCGAGTGGCCAGTTCGACCAAGCGGTCAACAAGTTTGGCATAAGGTAATCCGCTGGCTTCCCAGAGTTTGGGGTACATGCTGATGCTGGTAAAGCCGGGGATGGTATTAACTTCGTTCAGATAAATCTCGTCCGGTGGCCTTTTCAACGAAGAAATCGACGCGGGCCATCCCGGCACAATCAATAGCCTTGTAGGCGGATACAGCCATTTGGCGGATCTTCTCGGTGGTCTCGGCGGGGAGGGGAGCCGGGATGAGCAGGCCGGAAGTGCCGTCCAGGTACTTGGATTCATAAGAGTAGAACTCGCGGCTGGGCAATACTTCGCCGGGGACGGAAGCCTGCGGAGTGTCGTTACCCAACACGGAGACTTCGATCTCACGGGCATCCACACCGCGCTCCACCAGCACACGCCGGTCATAAGCGGCGGCTTCCATCAGTCCCTCGCCCAGGTCAGCTCGGCTGTTGCACTTGGTGATGCCAACCGAGGAACCCAGGTTGGCGGGTTTGACGAACAGCGGATATGGTGCCACCGCTTCAGCCTGGCGGATGACAGCCTCGATGTTCTTTTCAACTTCGCTCCGCAGGACAATTACGGATTCGACCGTCGGAATGTCATTGGCGCGCATCACATCCTTGAAGATGCCTTTGTCCATGCCGACCGAAGAACCGGTCACACCTGCGCCCACGTAAGCCAGATCGGCCAGTTCGAGCAGCCCTTGCAGGGTGCCGTCTTCGCCGAATGTGCCGTGCAGAACGGGGAAGACCACGTCCACATCCGTAATTGGCTCCAGAATCCAGGCGTTATCTTCAATCTGGATTTCCCAGATACGATTGTGAAATTGGTCGGGGATGATGACAACTTGATTCAGGTTCTCATCATCCATCTGTCCTTTGCTCAATGCATCCAATATATTTTCACCTGTTATCCAGACACCGTCTTTTGTAATACCGATTTGAGTTATCTCATACTTCTCAGGGTCGAGTGCAGAAAGCACTGACCTGGCAGACATGAGAGATACCTCGTGTTCACCGGAACGACCACCAAAGAGTAACAGCGATACGGAGTTTCTTATCCATTCTTACCACTCACCGATCAATTCCACTTCAAGTTCAAGCCTTACGCCAAATTTCTCAGCAACAGTATTCTGCGCTAATTCGATCAGCGCCTTCATGTCTTCGGCGTGGGTTTGTCCGTGGTTGATGAAAAAATTCGCATGCTGGATGCTGATTTCTGCATTACCGATGCGCTTGCCTTTCAGACCAGCTGCTTCGATCAAGCGGCCTGCCTTCTCACCGGCCGGATTCTTGAACATCGAACCCATGCTGGCTCCAGGCGGCTGGTTGTCGCGCCGCCGTTCAGAAAATTGTTCCATTTTGGCTTGGATGGCTTGCGGGTCACCGTGACTTAGAGCCAGTTGCGCGGAAAGGATGAACGCAGGTGGGTGTTCGCGTTTGAGCACGCTGGTGCGGTAACCATATTCCATTTTCTCCACTGGCCAGACCTGGCGTCCATGTTGACGGTGGATCAATTCCAGCGAAATCAGGTTTCCTGCGATGTCGCCGTCGAAAGCCCCGGCGTTGCCGTATACTGCTCCACCCAAGGACCCGGGAACTCGCAGCCCATTCAAATCCTGCCAACCCCAAGCGCGCTGCCCGTTGGGTAATATCGTTGGGCGTTACACCCGATTCGGCGTGGACGCTGGGTGGTTCAGCTTCGCGAGTCGAATTTCACCAGCCGTGCCCGGTTGATGATCACCACGCCGCGCACGCCCTTTTCGCTGACCAGCACGTTCGAGCCACCGCCCAGCAGGATGAAAGGGCACATCCATCTTCCACAATTTCTCCGCCGCTTGTGCCAGCTCGTCCGCAGAGTGGACAAGACCAGGACATCTGCCGGTCCACCGATGCGCGCCGCAGTATAGCTGGAGAGAGGGACATTCTCCTGCAGGCGGTCACCAAAGGTGGAGCGTAGGTCAGAATAGATGGATGGTTTCATAAAGTTTACGAAGGATATGGTTTTAGGTGTTTTCCTTGCCAGTTGAAGTTGCCAAGCTAGATATGCTCATCCTTCAAATACGTTATCAGCCGCTTGACAGTTTTTTCCATCTTAGGGTCCAGTTTCAGTTGTTTCTGGATCAGATTGTGACGCCCATCCGGGTATTGAACGGGCATATCACCCAGCACCAAGCGCATGGGCATCATGGCCATTATTTCGGGATCAAACATACGTTTCTTGTCAGCCATTGCGAGCCTCCTTCAAATGGGTCAGCACCTCGTGTGCTGATTTGGTCGGCATCTCCGGCAGAGAGCACAAGCAAGGCGTCGCCGGGGCGTAAATTTGTAATCAGATAATTGCTTACTTCCGACAAGTCTGGCGATAAAGTGCGCCGGGCGGGGCATGGCTTCCACAACTTGTTTGGACGAGAAGTCTTGCTTCGGTTCACGCGCGCGGTAGATTTCGGTGACGATTACCTCATCAGCGTCAGCGAAGGCTGCGGCGAATTCGTTGAAGAAGGCCTGGGTGCGCGAGTAGGTGTGCGGCTGCCAGACAGCCCAGATGCGGCGGGATGGATAACGTGTTCGGGCGGCAGCCAGTGTAGCTCCGGATTTCAGTTGGATGATGCGCATAGTCATCTACGATGACAATACCATTCGCTTCACCGCGTACTTCGAACCTGCGTCCGGTTCCGGTAAATTGAGCCAGTGCCCGGGCTGCATCTGCGAGCGGCAGATCGAGCAATTGGGTCACGGTCAGCGCTGCCAGCGCATTACGGACGTTGTGTTTTCCCGGGACTTGGAGTTCAACTTTGGTTCCGCTTTTCCAAGCACGGAAGCGTTGAACGTGAAGCCGCCTTTTTCGTTGGGGACCAGCGCACTGGCGTAAACCTCCAACGGGTTGCCCGGTCCCGGTAGTCGGATGCAGCCCATAGGGGATGACGGCTTTGCCGAGTTTTTCTGGCTTTATCCATCAGTTCACACGCCCCAGGATCTTCAGCGCAGGCCACCAGTGTGCCATCTGACGGGAGACGGTACATGAACTCCACGAAGGCGGCTTGGAAATCAGCCGGGGTGGGGTAACAATCAGGATGGTCGTGTTCGATGTTGGTGATCACTTCGATTTTCGGTTTGAGACCCAGGAACATGCGGTCGTATTCGTCGGCTTCGATGACGAAGGTTTACCTTTCCCGGCCCGGGCGTTGACACCCAGGTTTGCAGCACGCCGCCGACGATGAAAGATGGGTCCTGGCCCAATGCCGAGAGCATCCAGGCGATCATGGAGGTGGTGGTGGTCTTGCCGTGCGTTCCAGCAATGGCGATGCCGGTCTTGCCGTCCATCAGGCTGCCGAGGAAATCGGCCCGCTTCAAGACCGGGATTCTGAAGGCGCGGGCGGCAGTCACTTCGGGGTTGTCATCCGGGATGGCGGACGAGCGCACCACCAGGTCAGCACCGCGGACATTCTCCGGACGGTGACCGATGCTGATGGTCACACCCGCAGATCGCAGATCACGCGTAAACGACGATTCGGCGCGGTCAGACCCGCTCACCGTGTGCCCCATTTCGAGCAGGATGCGAGCGATGGCCGAAAGTCCAGTTCCGCCGATGCCGATCAGATGGATGCGAGTCATAGTTTAGATGAACACCACAATCACAAAGATGAAAGCGATCACAACGGCGAAGTAAATGCCGGGGATACCGAGAAGTTTGGGCGGCATGTAATGGAGCATTGCCTCTGCCACCTTGGCAATATCTCCAGCTGGGAGCAGTGATAACATTGGTGAAAGGGTAGCCAGCATCTGCCATGTAGTACCAGATGGTTCCTGCAATCAGGTAACCATTGATAGCGCCAATGACTGACCCCAGGATAATATCCTGGAGTTTCTCACGGTGTCATCTTGGCTGCAAAACGTGGAATATTGGGCGTCTGGTAACCGAAGAAAACCAGCATGCTCAGAATGATGGCGCGCAACCAGAAGTAAAGCTCTGAGTTGTCTTTTTGCAATACATCTCGGATGAAAGGCACATAATTTGAGAGCAGGGTGGTGAAGGTAAGCGCCAGGATAACGCTGAATGTGACCAGCAATTCCTTAGCCCAACCGCGCATCCCGCCGATGATGCCGAATAAGACACATACATCCAGAAGACGAAGGACAGGCTTACCATGTTTTATCTCCTCTTCCCGGCCAGTGCGAACAGGTGATGGCCGATCTCTGCGGCAGCCTGTGGGTGGGATAGGCGCTGCATGGCGTCGCGCATGCGTTGAGACGATTTGTTGGGTTTTCCAAGTAAATCGTCTAACGGTTGGCAGGAGTTCAGCCGTTCAGATTTGCATCTTCACAGCATCACTGCCGCCCCATGCGGACAAGAGTATCCGCGTTCACTTTCTGGTAGCGCCAGGCGTATGGGTAAGGGACCAGCACGGCGGGTAGCCCGAAGAGAGGGATATTCGCCCAGCGTGGAGGCTCCGGCGCGGGAGAGTGCCAGGTCAGCCGCGGCCAGGGCAGCGCCCATCTCATCGTGCAGATATGGGAAAGCATGGTAACGAGTGGCCTGGCCTTGGAGAGTTCTTTCGCCCTGGTTTCCACGGTCGGCCAGTCCATTTCACCAGTGATGTGGATGACCTGTGCCTGTTCCAACAAGGGCGGCAAGATTCGCCAGCACGGCATTGTTGATCGAGCGTGCGCCCTTGCTTCCGCCGAAGACCAGCAGGACCGGGGCGTCATCGATCAATCCCAGGGTCCGGCGGGCATCGGAACGCGTCCACTTGGTAAGGTCGGCGCGGGTCGGGTAACCGGTCAGGACGAGACGATCCCGGCGGTTGAAATAACGGAACGATTCCTGGGCGGTGACGGCAATTTTGTCTGCAAAGTGGGCCAGGGTCTTGAGCGCCAACGCCGGTTCGATATCCGGGACGTAGAGAACGGTCGGGACTCGCATCCCAGCCAGTGCCATCGGGACAGCCACATACCCGCCGGTGAAGAACAGCACTTCTGGTTTGAACTCGTGCAGGATGCGCCGTGCGGCGAAGAAGCCACGCACCAACCGGATAACATTGCCCGGCAGTGTTTTCAGACCCACGCCGTGGACTCCGGCAGCGGGATGGTCTTAAACGGCACATTCGCCCGCTCCACCAGCTGGGCTTCCATGCCGCCTTCTCCGCCTACCCAGAGAACCTCGGCCTTATTTTGCATGGTTTGCAGGACGGCGAGTGCGGGATACACTCCGCCGCCGGTCCCGCCGGCGCAGATCAACAGACGCACTGTACGTTTTCCTTTCTCCGCCTTCCGGGACGGTCCGCCCGGATTGACGGGAGATATTGAGGAGAATACCAATGGCAGCCAGGGTTGAGAGCAGGTTCGAACCGCCTGCACTGACAAAGGGCAGGGCATTGCCTGCAAAAGGCAGCAGGCCTACCATTACCGCCATGTTGATGGCAGCTTCGATGACGATCCAGAAGGTCAACCCGGCGGCCATCACGGAACCGAGAGAATCGGGTGCTTGACTGGCGATCTTCAGACCGCGCCATGCCAGGACGGCATACAGGCTGGTCAGCCCCAGCGCACCGAACAAACCCAATTCCTCGACGATTACGGCGAAGATACTGTCGGTGGCGGCGAACGGAAGACCGATCAGTTTTGTTGTCGCCCGTCCAATCCCGACGCCGAATAATTTGCCTTTGAAGATGGCTTCCAAGGACCACAGAACGTGGTCACTGGATTTCAGCGGGTTCTTCAATCCGGCGAGGTATGGTCCGATACGGGCTTTACCAGTGGAACTGAATTGCACTACCAGCCACCCAGCTGCCAGCGCCACGACGCAGAACAGGATGATCTGCCGCATTTCGCCACCGGCCAGGAAGAACAACAATCCGCCCAGGACGAAAATGGTCACTGCTGCGCTCAAGTCAGGCTGGATGAAAATCAAACCGCCAATCGCACCCAGAATGAAAGCCAGTGGAATCAATCCCAGCTGGATATCATGCATATGCTCGCGTTTACTGTATAACCAGACCGACAAATAGATGATGGTTGCCAATTTTGCCAATTCGGATGGCTGGACCGAGCCACCAAAGAATGTGCGCACTGCGTTATTGCGAACCTCATTGTTAATTAGCACCGCGATGAGAAGAATCACCGTCATGCCCATCAACGGCACAGCGAACTTCCGCCAGAGATGATAATCAAGGCGGGAGAGGAAAAATGAAGTCAGCAACCCGATAGCCATCCACAAGACTTGCTTGTTAAAGATATAGGTTGCAGAACCGTAAGTCCGCAGGGAAAAATCGGTTCCGGCAGAATATAGCATCAATAAACCGAAGATGCCCAAGGCGATGACGGCTGCCACCAGGATCAAGTCTCCGGTGGAAGCGCGGGAGCGCCGGATGGTTGCCGCAGCAGGTCTAGCAGACGGGTTTACGAAAGCTCCGATACCCATTTTCGAAAAGCCTCTCCACGTTCTTCGAAGTCACGGAATTGGTCAAAGCTGGTTCCGCCGGGTGAAAGCAGGACAACATAGCCCGGTTTGGCCACAAAGGCCGCAACCTGAACAGCCTCTTGCAAGTCATTGCAGCGTTCAACCGTTTTCTGAAGCGGGCCGTGGGTCTTTTTCAGGGCGACGATAATCTTTTCCGCCGCCTCGCCGAAGATAATTACGTGCTCCACCCGTTCGTGGACCAGAACCGCCAGTTCTTCCCATGGCAGATTCTTGTCTCGCCCACCCAGCAGCAGGACAATTGGTTCGGTAAAGGAACGGATGGCAGCCATTGTCCGTTCAGGAGTAGTGGCGATAGAATCGTTGTACCATTTAGCCCCGTTCCATTCACGGACGAACTCCAGACGGTGGGCCACACCACAGAAATGCTCGGCGGCTTCCCGCATCGCCTCCACTGGCAGACTGGCAGCGTTACCGATGGCAAAGGCTGCCAGCACATTCATCACGTTGTGCTCGCCGCGCAACTTGGATCTGGTCACGGCGGAGAAGGGGAATTTCCACGCCGTGTTCGCGCAGGTACAGGACGCCCTCCGAAAGGAAACTGCCATCTTGTTTACCTGGGATGTGTCCAAACCCAAAAGAAATAAGGCGACAGTTTACCTTGCTTCGCAGGCGCCAGGAACCGGGATCTTCACGGCATAAGACGGCAGTGTCTTCCATTGCCTGGAAATTCAGGATGCGCAGCTTGGCGGCTGCATAGGCTTCCATCGTGGTATGGCGGTCGAGGTGATTGGGCGTGATATTCAAGATAGCCGCCACATTTGGTGAAATAGTCATCTGTTCCAACTGGAAACTGGAGATTTCCAGAATGGCAAGATCATCCGGTTTCATCTTGTCCACGTAGTTAAGCAGGGGATCGCCGATATTTCCGCCGATATAAACCTTGTTATCGAAGGCGGTTTTTGCCATTTGCCCAACCAATGCGGTGGTGGTGGTCTTTCCAGCCGAACCAGTGATGCCCACCGTCTGGCAGGGGACGGTTTCCATGAAAACCTGTGTATCATTGGTTAGCGGGATACCGCGCCGCGTAGCCTCGACTACGATGGGATTTTCGAGCGGAACGCCGCCGGAAAGGCAAACAATATCGGCCTTGTCGAGTACATCAACCGGATGGCTTCCCAGCACCCAGATCACGGGTATATCGGCCAAAGCAGACCGGGCGGCAGCCATCTGCTCGGTTGTGCTGCGGTCGTTCAAGGTCACGGAGGCACCGTGACGTGCCAGCCAGCGCGCTGCCGCTTGTCCCTGGCGGGCGCCTCCAAGAATGATTACACGTTTGCCGTTCCAGTCCGTTTTCACGCTATTACACCATTACCAATCCGAGACCCAACATCGCAGCCAGCAAACCGATCAGCCAGAAACGCTGCACGATCTGCATTTCAGACCAACCGAGAAGTTCAAAATGCAAGTGCAGCGGTGCCATTTTGAAGAACCGCCGTCCGTGCGTGATCCTGAAATACACGATCTGGATCACATCGCTCAGTGCCTCGCTAACCGGAATGACCGCGATGATAGGCAAAATGGCCCACTGGCCAGTCATCAGAGCAATCACTGCAATCGTGGCGCCCAGCGAAAGCGAGCCTGTATCGCCCATAAAGAGTTGGGCGGGATGAACGTTGAACCACAAAAAGCCAAAAAGTGCGCCTACCATGGTGAAACAAAAACGGGCGATGAAAACTTGTCCTTGCATCAGAGCCACTCCGCCATAAGCAGCGAAAACGGTGGCCGAAATCAGACCGGCCAGACCATCCAGCCCATCGGTAAAGTTGACCGCATTCGACATGGCGACAATGACGAAACCAGCAATCGGGATATAAAACCAGCCAAGTTCAATCTCGAAATGGATGCCCGGAATAAAAAGATCGGGTACATCCAGCATGTATTTCAAGACAGCTGCCAGCCCCAAAGCAAGCACAATTTGGGCGATAAGTTTGGTGCGGATACGCATCCCCTCGCCCTTGCGTTTGCCACGGATGCCTTCCCAATCATCCAGAGCACCCAGAACGGCATACCCTAGCATGGCTGCCAATGGAACCAACACCGATCTGCCGAGCACTCTCATACCAATCAGGCTGACAGCGTTAAGCAGCACCGTCATGAGAGCCACAGGCAGAATGATCATCACACCACCCATGGTCGGTGTGCCCATTTTGAGGAAATGCTTACCCGGCTCTTCCACCCGGATCTGCTTGCCAATCTTGAAATGCCGCAGGATCCGCAGCAAAGGACCGCCCCAAATGACCGTCATCATGAAGGCCAGCCCTGCCAGGCTGAGCGCCAGGGCAGAATTGTTCATTCGGGAACCTCCAAGGCGGTGACGATGCGGTCCATGCGGATGGCGTGCGAACCTTTGACCAGGACCACATCTTCCTTGGTAAGTGACTTTGCGCAGGTGGGTGATGGCATCATTGTCATTCTCGAATTCGGAGATCTTTCTGGAACCTAAACCTGCCCGTCGCGCAGCGGTGGCGATGATATGCCCGCGCGTTCCCACTGTGACCAGTGTATCGGCCACTTCGGCAGCACGCACGCCGACCATCTCATGTCCTTGTTTTTCATATTGCCCGAGTTCGAGCATGTCACCCAGGACTGCCACCTTGCGGCCTCCCAGTTCATCCAGCAGGTTGAGCGCAGCCAGCATGGACTCAGGCGATGCATTGTAAGTGTCATCAAGCAATAATGCGCCATTCTCCGTGCGGACGGCCGATCAGACGCAGTTGCGCATGCCCTTGGCGCAGGCCGTCCAAGATTTCCTGCCAGGTTAACCCATCTACCAGACCGACCGCAGCGGCGCGCAACGCCGTGTGGACCGAATGTTGTCCGATCATCGGAACGTGCACATGCAGGGTTTCGTGCTGGTAATGCAAGCGGAAGCGGATACCCTCCAGCCCTAAGCCTTCCACTTCGTCAGCCCACAAGTCAGCGGCGGGGTCGAGACCGTAGAAGAAAACCCTGGCATGGGTCAGTTCGGCCATTTTGCATACCCATGGATCGTCCATGTTGAGCACAGCCACCCCGTCAGCGGGAAGAGCCTGTACCAGTTCAGATTTACCGCGGAAAATATCTTCCTGCGATCCGGCCCGTTCAGCGTGAACGGTACCGATGTTGGTGACCACGCCGATTTCAGGCAGGGCGATGTCGCACAGGAATGCGATTTCGCCTGGGACATAAAAACCCATTTCCAGCACGGCACGCTCGTAACCCCGACCGAGTCTCAGGATGGTAAGCGGCAGGCCAATTTCGTTGTTCAAGTTTCCGGGGCTTTTCAACGTGCGGTATCGCTGTTCGAGCACTTCAGCGACAACTTCTTTTGTTGTGGATTTACCCACGCTGCCGGTTATGCCGATTACGCGCAGGTCCAGTTTGCGCCGCCAAAAATGGGCGATCTGCTGGAGTGCAACAAGCGAATTCCCCACCAGCAGGCAAAGCGGTCCCTCCACATCAGTGTTCAGATCCGGGACCTGACCCTGAGCCATGCGCACGGTCCGGAAGGGGCCGGGAATGTCATGCTGGATTAAAGCAAGTGAAGCCCCACGCCGGAAGGCTTCGGCAACGAAGTCGTGCCCGTCCACGTGCTCACCGGGGATGGCGACGAACAACGAACCGGGGATGACCTGGCGCGAGTCAATCGCCGCCTCAGTGATGACCATTTCGGTCATTACAGGACGGGTATTCGTCAGGGCTTCGATAACGTCAGCCAGTGTTAACATGACACCTCATTGTCCATTCATTTGCAGACGGACGGCATCCGGTGGAACATCCATCAAGACGACCAGCTTTTCAACGACCTGTTTGAAATATCGGAGCGGCTACCACTGAGGCAGCCCTGTTAGTCTGTGGTTTTTCAAGCCAGACGTAAACGATGAAACGGGGATCGTCCACTGGACCCCAGCCAATAAAGGAGGCATTGATATTGCTTTGGTCATATCCACCTCCGGAAGTAGGGATTTGCGCCGTGCCGGTCTTTCCAGCGATTCGGTAACCGGGAACAAGCGCAGAGGACGATTCGGTCTCAAGTGCATTGGCCAGCATCTCACTGATAGTATGGGCAGTATTGGCGGAGATTGGAGTGCCGACGATCTGCGTTCTGGTATTGCTCTGTTTGCCATCCTGTATCTGGGCATAGAGCACGTGCGGATAGACCATCTTGCCTTCATTGGCGAGGGCTGAGGCGGCCATCTACCATCTGGATGGGGGTTACAGAGACACCCTGGCCGATAGGCATTGGTGCCCAGTTCAACGGGACCCCAATCGCTATCGCCGGGGAGTTTCAAACGTCCAGAGGTTTCCTGAGCCAGGTCAATACCGGTGGCATGACCAAGGCCAAAGCGCTGCATAGTAAGAGTAAAAACTTTCACTTCCCATTTTGGTGGAAACCCAGGCCAGGCATACGTTGAGCGAGTTTGCCAGGCAGCCGGTCATATCCTGATCGCCCCAGGCGCCACCATCCCAGTTGACAATTCTAAATCCCCCCACCAGAATGGAACCCGGGTCGAAGAAGACCGTGTCGGGTTGAACAGCACCGCTATCCAGGGCACCAGCCATGGTCAGGATTTTTGCGACCGAGCCGGGTTCATATGCCTGGCTGATGGCCCGGTTGAAGGGCGTTTCCCCGGGGAAGACTGTGCTAATGCTCTGGTAGTCGTTCAGGTTCAGGCGGGGTGTGGAAGACATGGCCAGGATTTCGCCGGTGAGCGGGTCCATGACGACAATTGTCCCGGAGGATGCGCTTGGTACTCGTAAGCGCCTGGTCCAGGATTTTTTCGACAGCAGCCTGAATTTCGCGGTCAATGGTCAGAATAATGGTCTGACCCGGTGGGATGGTGGGATATTCGGTGGCACGCCGCGGGTCAGCTGGGACAAGCATCCGGACGGGGATGCCAGCCAGGATGTTGTCGTATTTTTCTTCGATGCCCATGTAGCCATGGTTATCTTCCGTTACGAAACCGAGCACGTTGGAAGCCAGGTCGTTTTCCGGGTAACTTCGAGCGTAATGGGCTTTAAAGTAGATGGCATCCAGGTTCTTCCCGGTCGGGTCGCCGTGGGCAGCTTCTTGGAGTGTCATCAGCGTGCTCGGCTTTGTTGGCAGAAACAAAATCATCCAGGATGATGTACTGGGCATCGGCTGGGGCTAGAGAAATCCTGTAATTAACTTCGTTGAGGTCTATGCCCGACATCTGGAGAGCCAGCATGATGGTCGGCATATCTGGATTGACCGTCAGGTCCAGACCGATTTCGTAGACGGTCTTATTCCCGGCCAGCAGGCTGCCATGACGGTCGTAGATTTCCCCGCGCGGCGGGAAAAAGTCCTTCCAGACATAATTACCCTGATCAATGACACCTGCCACTTCCGGGCTGTTTTGGATGCGGACAATCTGCACAAGGATGGCGATGCCCAACGCTGCCAGAATGAAGGCAGTGATCAGATAGCGCCAGGCATGAGGATGGCGTTTCATGGCTGATCTCCAGCAGAGGCGGAAGAAGCCTGCTGGTTCATAAAATAATCGAACCAGGATTCAGTATATTCGGGGAGAATGATCGGAACAGCCGGTTGGTTTACGCCCGGTGTGGACAAGTCCACAGCTGATTGCGCCATATACCCAGGAACAGCCACGTAGGTAATATCATCCGGATTGGCAGGCTGGAAGCCCATGGTTTCGGCGCGCTGCTGCATGGCTTCAATGGAAATCAGCCCGGCCAACTGTGTTTCCAAATCGGCGTTGACACGCTGGTTGGTGGTGATCGTGGCTTGCAGTGAAATAATTTCACGCCCGGCCAGCGTTGCCCGCACAGTGACATTCAAGTAAATGCCAGCCACCATGGCCATCAATACCAGATGCAAGCAAAAACAGGCCAATCCACTGGCGTTGCACCCGCCAAGGGGCCTGACGAACTTTCTGGACGATTTGTGTGACATTATTCATCTTATTCTGTCCATTAACTGCTTGCCGGTAGTTTTCGGTGACGCTGCACCTCCGTTCTGAGCCAACACCCATTGGCTTGCCTATAATTTCTCAGCAACACGTAACTTGGCGCTGCGTGCGCGGGAATTCTGGTTGATTTCTGCCTCGGTCGGCGTGATGGGCCGGCGGGTGATTTCCTTGATACTTGCTTTATGCCCGCAAGTGCAGATCGGCTGGCGGGGTGGGCAGATGCAGTCCTTGCTTTCCCGGCGAAAATACTCTTTGACGAGCCGGTCTTCCAGCGAGTGGAAGGAGATGACTGCCAGCCTGCCTCCCGGACCGAGAGCCTGCACCGCCAGTGGAAGGATTTTCTCCACCGACTCCAGTTCGCCGTTGACGGCGATGCGCAGGGCCTGGAAGGTCTGCGTGGCGGGGTGGTGGGGACCTCGCCGGGGCTGGACTCGCTCGATGACGGCGGCCAGTTGCCGGGTCCCGCTCCACGGGCCGGGCAGCGACGATGGCCCGGGCGATGCGCCGGGCGGCGGGTTCCTCCCCGTAGCGGAAAAGCATGTCTGCCAGTTCCTGCTCCGGCCACCTGTTGACGATCTCGGCGGCGGTGAGCGGGTTCGAAGGGTCGAAGCGCATGTCCAGCGGGCCGTCGGCCAGGAAGGAGAAGCCGCGCTCCGGGGTGTCGAACTGCATGGAAGAGGCGCCCAGGTCGAGCAGGATGCCATCCACCGATGTCCCAGCCCAATTCAGCCAGTTGGTCGGGGAGGGAGGTGTAGGAGGCCTTCTTTAACCATGCGCGCTCCCCGAAGGGAGCGAGTTTCTGGCGGGCCAGGTCGAGCGCCTGGGGATCCACATCCAAGCCGAGCAGCTGGCCTCCCGGTTCGCTTCCAGCGAGCAGACCGGCGGCATGGCCGCCTGCGCCGAGCGTCCCATCCACGTAGCGTGCTCCGCTTTTCGGGCGTAAAGCGTGTATAATTTCTTGGTAAAGTACTGGTTGGTGCGCTGGAACCATCTCAGCGAGTTTTGAGATCGAGCGCCGCAAAGCGTTGGGCATTGGTCGCGGCGTCGCTGACTTGGACTTCCTGCTCTTTCCAGAGTTCAGGCGACCAGATCTCGAAGTAATCGCCCTGGCCGACGAAGACGACGTTTTCTTTCAAACCGGCATATTCTCGCAAGTTCGGTGAGAGCAGGATGCGCCCGGCGCCATCGGGAACCACCTGCAGGGCGTTGCCAAGGATGATGCGGCGCAGCAGGCGGGCAGTTGGGTCGGTCAGGCTCATCGCCATCAGGCGGTCGTAAAGAATCTGGAAGACCGCTGGAGGCAGTACCATCAGGTTGCGGTCCAGTCCCTGGACGACAAAAGCGCCTTCTTCTGGCAGTTCCCGGAATTTCGAAGGGATTGTCAGTCGGCCTTTATCATCGAAGGAGTGCTGGTACTGGTTTAGGAACATTAGTTCTAATTCCCTATTTAACCAGAATGCCGGAAATTACCGGCATCCCACTTCGTCCCACTTTCTCCCACGGACGCTTATTTTAGCACAATTTCGATATGAATTGCAAGTAGTATTTCGCACATTTTGATAGGCTATAGTTTTCTGGTCATTTCTTTGTCTGCATTTTCTATGGTTCCTGAAATCCATCTACTTATCCTCCCCTAACTGGAATGACTATGAACTGCTCGACAGCGGCGACGGACAGAAGCTGGAACGCTTTGGCCCTGTATACTTTCGTCCGCCCGGAAGTGCAGGCGTTGTGGACGAAGCAGCTTGCCCGCTGAGATATGGGAGGCAGCTCATGCCGTCTTCCAGCCCAGCGGGGAGGAGAGTGGGGGACACTGGGAGTTTAAGAAAAAGTCCCGGAGCAATGGGAGATGAGATATTCCCTCATCCCCGGCGCCCTCAACAATTGGGCACTCGGTCTTGAAAGTGAGAGGGGAACTGCGTTTTTCAGTGATGACCACCCCTGGGCGGCATCTGGGTGTCTTCCCGGAGTGCGCCGCGCACTGGGATTGGATGGCGGAGATTAATTAAGGTCACCATCGACCATCGAGAAACCAGAGGGTTACAAACGTTCCTCGCGGGATTTCCATCCACAACGGGCAACCCTGTGAATGTCCTGAATTTGTTCGGCTATACCGGGTTGGCCACGTTGGCCTGTGCAGCCGCCGGGGCGAAGGTCACGCACGTGGACGCTTCGAAGAAGTCCGTGAGCTGGGCACAGGCCAACCAGATCCTTTCCGGGCTGGCAGAGAAACCTATCCGCTGGATCGTGGACGATGCGCTGAAGTTCGTCGAGCGCGAAGCGCGGCGGGGAGTCAAATATGATGGGATCCTGCTCGACCCGCCCAAGTTTGGGCGTGGACCGAAGGGCGAGGTGTGGGAGGTTTATAAGTCCCTGCCGGAGTTGCTGCAGGCCTGCCGGGCAGTGTTGAGTGACCAGCCCCTGTTCGTGGTGCTGACGGTGTATGCCGTCAAACTTCCTGCCATCCATGCTTATTCTGCACTGGCAGAGATGATGAAAGGCTACGGGGGAAATCTGGAGTGCGGCGAACTGGTGACGGAGGAAAAAAGCGCCGGAAGATTGCTCTCGCAGGCAGTGTACGCGCGGTGGAATTCCTAGAGGCAGATCCAATATCGTGTGCCTTTGTAGAGTTTAACTTCCAATTTATCTATCCTCTCTTAATGTCCAGATTTGGTACAATAGCGGGAATGATCCCCACACCTGAAAAACCATCCCTCTCTCGATACACCGCTCAAGCGCTGGTTCCCGCTGAACGTGGAAACCCTGTTGGTGGTCCTGCTGCTGGCGGTTGCCGTCGTTTCACGCTTCTATGACCTGGGGGCGCGCACCATGAGTCACGACGAGATCAACCACGTCACACCGTCCTTCAGCTTGTATTCCGGCAACGGGTACCAAGTCGACCCGATGAGCCACGGACCGCTCCAGTTCCACATGATCGCCCTCTCTTATGCGCTCTTCGGCGATAACGATTTCACCACCCGCATCCCGGCAGCTGTCCTCAGTATTGCTGCGATTTTGGTGGCCCTGTTCGCCTTCCGGCGCTACCTTGGCCGGACCGGGGCGCTGGTGGCGGGGGCGCTGATCATCATTTCCCCACTGATGCTCTATTATGCACGTTATGCCCGCAACGAGTCCTACATTGTCCTGTGGGGAATCCTGACCATTTATGCCATCCTGCGTTACCTTGAACGCGGCGAGACTTGGGTTTTGTTCCTGTTCACCGCAGTCAATGCGCTGCACTTCACAGATAAGGCTACCGCCTATATGTTCGCGGCCGAGGAGTTCCTCTTCCTGGCGTGCCTATTTCGTGGACCGGGTCTCGCGCCGCGACCTGGCAGTCGGGAAGGCGCAGGGCCTTCTTCCTGCTTGGTCTGGCGCTGACAGTGGTTCTGCTGGCTGGCGCAGCGGGATTTTATCTCTACCCATAAGCCGACTGCTGATACGGCCTGCGGAGCAGGTTCGGATGATGATCATCGTGGTGAGTATCCTGGCGGCGGGTGGAGTGGGGACACTGGTCTGGTCGGGGGTGGAACTGGTGCGGGGTCTCGGCTGGGTTGGCATCAAGTCTGAGCGGTCAGCCGATATGCTGGTCATGCTCGGGACATTTGTCCTGCCCCTGTTGAGCGCCATCCCGATCAAGTTGATGGGCTATACCCCCTTGGATTACACCAGCACGGGTATGCTGCGGGTGGCAGGAGTGGCAGCAGTGCTGGCTGCCATCGGCATTGCTGTGGGTCTGTGGTGGTTCGGGCGCAAGTGGCTGTTCCATGCTGCGCTGTTCTTTGTTCCGTTTATCTTGCTCTACAGCACTTTCTTTACCAACCCGGAAGGGATCGTGGGCGGGCTGGTGGGGGAGCTCAGTTACTGGATGGAACAGCAAGGCGTCGCGCGCGGGGGTCAACCCCTTTATTATTATGTGCTGCTCATGATCCCGATGTACGAGTTCCTGCCTGCCCTGGGGACGGTGGTGGCGGCAGGGATTGCCACTTCGACGCGGCTGTGGCAGAGCCAGCCCGGTCAGCCATTTACCCGGCCTCAATCGGACAGTCGACCAACCTCCCGTCCCGGTGGCAGCGCTGCTGGTCTTCTGGTCGGTGAGCAGTCTGGCTGTATTCACTTATGCCGGGGAGAAGATGCCCTGGCTGACCATCCACATTGCCCTGCCGATGATCCTGTCTTCGGCCTGGGCCATTGGCTGGCTGGTGGAGACTGTGCCATGGGGGCAAGGCTGGCAGCTTGGGGTTTCCGGAATTACGCCCGCCTTGCCATGCTGGTCCTTTTTGGCTTCCTGGCCGTGCAAACCGGGAGGGATGCTTTCCGAGCCGCATATATCAATTATGATTATGCCACCGAGTACCTGGTCTATGCCCACGCTGCGCCGGATCCCAAGGTGCTGTTTGGAGAAATCGAAGAGCTGTCCATCCGCACCACCGGCACGCAACCGATATCGTGGTGGCCTACGACAACCAGGTGCGCTACCCGTACTGGTGGTACATGCGCCGTTACACCAACAAGATTGACTTCGATGTAAACCCGACCCGTGACCTGCGCCGGGCGCTGGTGATCGCTGTGGGGGATGAAAACCTGACCAAGTTGGCGCCCGTGGTCCGGCAGGATTATTTCGAATTTGCGGGCATGCGCCTGTGGTGGCCCAACATGGATTATTGGAGCCTGAAATGGAGTTCGATCGATTCTGAACGCACCAGTGCCCTCCAGAAGGAATATGCCGGGACCGACAAGGTCATTCCGGCGATGAATATTATTGAATACCTGAAATATGTCTGGCCGCATATCAAGCCTTTCTTTCACCGATGCTCAAATGTGCGCAGCGCGGTCATTCCAGATCTGGTTCAACGACGACTTTACCGAGTGGGGTGCGCTGAAAAACAGTACGGCCTATACTCTCACCGATTGGGGCGTCTCCGCACGGATGCATTATTATATCCGCAAGGACATCGCCGCACAGCTCTGGCCTTATGGCGCCAGTGCCCAGGCGGTGGTCACTCCCGTTGACCCCTATGCGGCCATTACCATCCACGGCCTCCCCAGACATCGTGCTGGGCGCAGCCGGCAATGAGCCGGGACAATTCCAATCGCCGCGTGCCGTGGCTGTGGCTGCGGATGGCAGCCTGTACGTGGCTGATTCGATGAATAACCGCATCCAGCATCTTAGTCCGGATGGACAGTGTGCTCCAGGTCTGGGGCACACGTGCGGATGTATCGCAGGGCGAGGCTCCCGGCGGGACCTTCAATGAGCCTTGGGGCATTGCCGTTGCTCCGGATGGCAGCGTCTATGTGGCCGACACCTGGAACTATCGCATCCAGAAATTCACCGCCGATGGCAAGTTTGTCACCATGTGGGGCTTTTTCGGGCAGGCTTCCGATTCGTCCCGAAGCATTCTATGGTCCGCGCGGCCTCGCTGTGGACGCTCAAGGCCGTGTTTATGTGGCTGATACCGGCAATAAACGCATTGTCATCTTTGGGCCGGATGGGGACTATATCACCCAGTTCGGCACACCGGGCATGGGTCTGGGCCAGTTGGATGAACCTGTGGCGGTAGCTCTGGATACGCCGAGGAATGTTTATGTGACCGATACCTGGAACCAGCGTGTGCAGGTCTTTGCCCCTGATGTGGTCGGGCTGGTCTATACTGCCATCGCTGAATGGCCGGTGGATGGCTGGTATGGGCAGTCAGTAGAGAATAAGCCCTTCATCGCCGTGGACACGACCGGCAACATCTCCGTCACCGATCCGGAACTATGCCGGGTTGATCACCTTCTCGCCCGGTGGACAGCCGGTTCGCGTGCGGGATGGTTGCTCGGCAGGACATTGCTCCTGCCAAGCGGCATCGCCTCCGACGGCTCTGGTGGTCTGTGGGTCACGAATGCCGGGAACGGGACACTGGTGCACTTCAAGGTGGAAAATCCTTGAAATTTATAAATTGTATTTTGTAGGAACGATTTGAACTACAAAGGCGCAAAGGCACGAATTGTTTTGTGCCTTTGTGTTTTGGTGGTCAAGTTCCCGGCTTGAATGGAATTCTTGCTGCGAAGTTTCGTCCGACAAATTTTCCCCAAACCAGTTTGACCATCAATCCCGCCCTCCAGAATGCCACCGCCGCCATTCCATGCGCCAGCACCGCGAAGAACGGCGGGGTCTGGAAGGTGTAATACGTCCAGCACTGGCGTGTGGTGCCCCACAATTCCAGGAAGTAACCCAATCCTGCCCCGGCCAGGAAAGTTAATACTGCATAGCGATGGTCGGTTGGTGTCAGGGTCAGCACGCAACCAGCAGGAGCGCCATGATGGTGTAGGATTTTCCGAATGTGGGAGCGACGAAGTACAGCATCAATCCGTAGAAACCAATGAAGATGATCCAGTACAGTGATTTAATCATAAGAGACATCAAAGATAATTCCTTTGGCTCCACTCGCTTCGTGTCCTTTGGTGTCTGTTACCTTCGATGTCAGAAATCCCAACAACCTCGTGATCCGGTCAATCGAAAGGCTTGCGATCGGCCAGGCCGGGATGATCCACAACGGCGGCCGCTCGGCGGTGAAATAATGCCACAGGTTGGTCTGCGTGCCCCAGGATTCGATCACCAGTCCGCCGAACATGCCGACGAAAACGATCAGCACATCCCGGCCCAGGTTGGCGTGGGCGATGATGGTCAGGCTCATGAAAGTAAAAATCCCCAATAACAGCCAGTCCATGTACAGCCACCATGGTCCACTCCAATTGACGTAGGCCAGCGCTTCCTGCGCCAGCGGCCACCAGACGTAGACGATCAGCCCACATATCAGTAAGAAACCGCCCAGCAGGACGCTGCTGGACCGTGTCCAGCCGAAGAGCACCAGGATGTGGCGGAAAAGAGAGGGAGCGTCGAATAGACTCGGCCATGGCCGCATTATACTTGACTCTCGGCCTGGATTGCTCTACACTCGGTTACAGCCCTGTACTGGAACCGGGACTGCCACGAAAGGATACAATCATGCCCACTTCCCACCTATGCTGGGGATTGCTCAGTACCGCCCGCATCAACAAAGCCCTGCTCATTCCACTCCGGACCTCCAAACGAAACCAGATTGTTGGCGGTCGCGAGCCGGTCACAGGACAAGGCTGATGAATTATGCCCGCACGAACAAAGTCAAACGTTCTTATGGTTCTTATGCGGACCTGTTGGCTGATCCCGATATCGATGTCATTTACAACTCTTTACCGAACCACCTGCACGCCGAATGGACGATCAAAGCCGTCCAGGCGGGCAAACATGTGCTGTGTGAAAAACCGCTGGCCTTGAGCCTGGCCGAAGTGGACGCCATTGTCCGCCGCGGCGGAGAAATATGGCAAGGTGATCGCCGAAGCTTTCATGTACCGGTCTCATCCGCAGACGTTGAAAGCCCGGGAAATTGTAGCGAGCGGCAAACTGGGGAAAGTTAAATTGGTACGCGGGTCGTTCACTTTCGTGATGACCAATCCTGATGATTATCGTTGGAAACCGGAGATGGGAGGCGGTGGCCTGTGGGATGTGGGCTGCTATCCGCTGAGCTATACCCGCTTCATTCTCGGTGCGGAGCCGCTGGAAGTGTTTGGCTGGCAGGTTGCCGGTCCAACCGGTGTTGACGAGGTATTTGTCGCCCAGATTGCATTTCCCGGATGATGTCTATGCCCAGTTCGATTGCAGTGTCAAAATCCCGTATCATGTCTTCATGGAAATCGTTGGGGATGAGGCCACGTTGATCATCCCCAAACCATTCAATCCCGGCGAGAAAGAGACGCTCTATCTGACCAGGGACGGTAAAACCGTGACCATTACAGTGAAGGGGACGGAGGCTTACCTCAGCGAAGTGGAAGACATGGCCGATGCAATCCTGCTCGGCAAGACGCCCAGTGTCAGTCTGGCAGATAGTCGCCTCAACACTGCCGCCATCCTGGCGCTTTTCGAGTCGGCGAAAACGGGGAAGCCTGTGACTATCATAGAATAACCGCAAAGGTGTGATGGACGTGATGATCTTTAATGGGCTTTTCACGCTTATATGTTTCTTCGCGGCGAATTTAATATTTACCGAGGATACACTTCCGGATTGACGCAGTTTGGTAACCGTTCCCCTTTGAGCCCGGCGATGAGATTTTCCGCTGCCATTCGGGACATCTCCTGGCGGGCCTGCCAACTTGCGCTGGCAATGTGAGGAACGACGATGCAGTTTTCCAGCGTAAGCAGGGGGCTGTCTGTTGGGAGTGGCTCCGGGACAGTCACATCCAGGGCGGCGGCAAAGATCTGGTGGGATTTCAGCGCCTCGTATAGCGCGGTCTGATCCACCACCGGGCCGCGCGAGGTATTGACCAGTATTGCGGTGGGTTTCATTTTTGCAAAGGCAGTCGGCGTTCACCAGTCCACGCGTTTCATCTGTCAGCGGGGTGTGCAGGCTGACAAAATCCGATTCGCGCAGCAGGGTATCGAAATCCACTTGAGTGGCTTCCACTCCCAGTTCCGGAGTAGTTCCAGTTCCCGGATGGCGCGGTGCGGCTGAATTTGGGTCTGAATAAATGATTCGCATCCCAAACCCGGTTGCGCGGTGAGCCACAGCCCGCCCGATCCGTCCGAAGCCGACGATACCCAGCGTGGCACCGGCGAAGTCCGCGCCGAGCAGGGTGTCCATGCTCCAGGTTTTCCAACCACCCGAGCGCACCTGGCGTTCACCTTCCACCACCCGGCGGGCAGCGGCCATCAGCAGGGCAAAGGTGAAGTCAGCGGTGGCATCAGTCAGAACGCCGGGCGTATTGCCCACCGGGATGCCGCGGGCGGTGGCGGCGGGTACGTCCACGTTATCCACGCCGACAGCGCAATTGCTGATGACTTTCAGCCCAGGCCCGGCAGTCTCCATCACTTCGGCGTCAATCTGATCAGTCAGCAGGCACAACAACCATTCTGGCAATGGACATAACGCAGAAGATCATCGCGGTTGGGTGGGAGTTCACCGGGCCAGATTTCAGTCTCACAAAAATCCTGTACCAGTTTCAGGCCGCTTTCGAGGATGCGACGGGTGATAAAACTCTGGGTTTTTTCATTATCTCTTCGACGGCTTGTCGGGTGCAATGATCTTTATCAAAATTAATGCTATCATACGACCATGCTTTCTGCCGAGTCGTTCTGGACCTACAGCCTGCGCCCCGCCGCGGAAGGCGAGCGCATCACCCGGATTCTTGCCGCCGCAATAAATGCTGTGGAACCGGGCGCGGCGGTAGGACGCTTTGTTCACGCGGGATGGGCGATATGCTCATCATCTCAGGCTGGGCTTACGACCTTCGATCATTCCGCCGTGTGGTTCTGCTGGGGTTGGGTAAAGCCTCGGTTGCCATGTCGGACGCTCTGGCGGAGATTCTCGATGATCGACTATCTGCCGGGCTGGTGATCCCCAAACAGGCTGCATCCAGTTCCCATTCTCCCATTAACCATCCTTGTTGGTGGTCATCCCGTACCAGACGAACGCAGCCTGGAGGCGGGTAAAAAGATCATCGAGCTGGTCTCCACCCTTCAAGCCGACGATTTGCTCATCTGCCTGATTTCCGGCGGCGGGTCAGCGCTGGTGACTGCACCTGTGGACGGGATTTCATTGGCGGACATCCAAGTGCTCACATCTGCACTGCTCGCCTGTGGAGCACGTATGGACGAAATCAACACCCTCCGCCGTCGCCTGAACCATGATGAAGGGAGGGGGAATTGTGAAGATGGCCAATACGGGCAACCATCGTCAGCCTGATCCTCTCAGACGTGGTCGGCAACTCGCTCGAAGCGATTGCCTGCCGGTCCGACCGCTCCCGACCCTACGACGCTCGCAGACGCGCTGTCCATACTGGCAAAATACGACTTGGAAAACTGCATTCCATTTTCCATCCTCCAATGCCTCAGGGCTCTTCCCGAAACGCCCAAACCAGGCGACCCCATCTTCAAGAAAATCCGAAATGTCTTGGTAGGGAGCAACCTGCAAGCAGCGCAGGCTGCTCTGGCACAAGCCGAGGCGGAGGGCTTCCATCCATATCTTCTGGGTACCGACCTGCAAGGCGAAGCCCGCCAGGCCGCCTTTGAACTCGCCACCTACCTCCGGCAGGCCAAGTTGACTGGCGAACCGCTCCCGAGCTCCGGCCTGCATCGTTGCAGGAGGTGAAACGACTGTCACGCTGACGGGAAATGGAAAAGGAGGGCGCAACACCGAACTGGCGCTGGCGGCTGTCAGCGAACTGGCAGATTTTCCCGGAGTGATGCTTGTTACACTTGCGACGGATGGAGAGGATGGCCCGACCGATGCGGCTGGGGCAGTCGTCACCGGCGAGACCTTTCGCCGCGCCGCCGGGTTGGGTTTGCATCCGGAGCTTTTCCTCGAGCGGAATGACTCCTACACATTCTTCTCCACCCTGGATGATTTGCTCAAACCGGGACCGACCGGGACGAATGTGAACGACCTGGTATTCTTGTTTACTTTTTAAAATAATCAAGGGCATGTATCAACATAGCCCTTGTGGTTATTTCATATTGAAGCGGAGCGATCCGCTTTCTTATTTGTGCGTCCTGTGACGGCGGCCCTTCAACTCATCCCGCAAAATCAGACTGAGCACCAGGCTGACCGCTGTGGTAACCAGCGAGCCGAGGAAAGCACTCCAGTACCATGGGTCAGCCAGGGTGAAGCCAACGTGAAAAAAGGCTGCCGATCCAGCCGGTCAGGGCAAAGAGCAGAGCGTTGATGACCAGGGTGAACAGACCCAGGGTCAGGACGATGAGCAGGCAGGATAGTGCTTTGAAAGGCGGGCGCAGGATGGCATTGACCAGGCCAAAGATAAGCGCCAGCCAGATGATATTTAACATGCTGCCTTCAAGGGTGATATTCTTCGGCAACAGGACGATGGCAACATATAATGCCACCATGTTGATCGCCAGACGCAAGATGAATTTCATTTCGACCTCCTTATGGTTTCCTTGATTACCTCAGATAGACTTACGGTTTTCGTCCGACGAGGTTTCATTGCTTTTCATCCAGAGCAGCGTGCGCTGCGAATGAAAGCCTGCCGCTTCGATTGAAGCGTTGTACTGCCCGGCAGGAAAATCCAGATTGATCTTCTCCCGCCATGATAGCTCGTGACGGGCATGCAGCAGGAGGGCGGTCAGAATGTCCTCGTTGCCTTCCGGAGGAACGGCAACCCAAAGCCGGTTGTTTCGACCTGCCATTGCCTGCCAACTCACTACTCGCAGATGGGATGTTGTCTGTGCGTGCCACCCAGTGACGGACCTCATAATCTGACAAAAAGCGGTAGAGCGCTGGTCCAATGCCGGGACGCAGAGAGTTCCAGGGCATGGGCTGGTACCAGGTCAGCAGGTCTGGATAGAGGCGGCGCAGCCAGGTTTCCTGAGCAGGCCAATCTCGGGCAGTGCGTCTTGTAACCACAATCCCGAGTTTCGCGGCACTGGCATTCCGGTCTGGAAGAGCCTGCCAGTTAGTCCGGCGGATGAATCCTCAAACCCCAGGGAACGGTAGAGTCCGATCGCTCCGGGGTTGTCATCGCGCACATGCAGCCAGGTCTCGTCAGCATGGTGTAGTTTGGCATGCTGCATAGCAGCGAGCGTCAGTGCGCGTCCGATACCCCTTTTACGATATTCCGGACGGACAGCGACGTTGGCGATGAGGTAAATATTTTTTTCGGGCATGGCGATGGGGGATCAGGCTGACATTGCCGATGATATCCCCATTCTCTTCCCAAATATAACCGGAAAGCGGCATGGAGGCCGTCTCAACAGCACTGCTCGCCCAGCGCAGGAAGACGTTATCCTGTCCCGGCGCTGCGCATGTGCTGGATGTAATTGCGGCCATCAGCGTCCATTGTATCGGCAAAGCATTTCTCGACGAGGTCGGCAACACCAGGCAGGTCGCGAACGATGTTGAGCGGACGCATTTGTGGGATTTGAGCAGTGATGGGGGCTGCGATGGCAGCCATGCAGGTATTATACAACCCCTCCCTATGCAGGAGAGGGGAATTAATTGGAAATTAGCAATTTCTCTCCGGAAAAGCCTTGTCGAATTTGTTTTAGCCTGGCCACGCAAGTAAAAAACGACATGTGGTAAGGAAATATTATAAATATATTTTCTTCATATTTGCCTCCCAATCCCATATCTCATATACAATATTGTGATGATAGATGGTATCGATGTTTACTGATAAGGAAAATGCATGGGAAACCATTGCAGATGACTTTCACAGACTCATATAGAATTCTTATGGCCTTTAGCTGATTTGCTGATTTTCTTTTTGTTATAATCCTTTCAATTGTACAGATTAATGCCAGTGAACTACATAACGATTTGAACGCAGAATAGCAGTAATTCACTGCATTTTGATCATTTAAGGTTTCATATTTACGCAATAAGCAAGTAAAAGGACAGAAACCTATGATGCGATTTGATCGATTTACCGAACGGGCACAGGAAGCCGCCCAACGCGCCGCTGAGATCATCCAACGCTACGGTCACAACCAGATTGATACCGAACACATCCTGCTGGCGCTCATTGAGCAACCTGGCGGTGTGATTCCCCAGATTCTTGAAAACTTGAGCATCAACGCCCAGGCGCTGACCGAACGTCTTGACCAGACTCTGCGCATGACGCCCAAAGCCAATATCTTTGGCGGCGGGGCAGGACAGATTTTCATCACCCCGCGCGTCAAGCGTATTATTGACCTTGCGAATGAGGAAGCCAACCGCTTGAAGGATGAATATATCTCGACCGAGCACATCTTCCTCGCCATCATGAGCGAACGGAACACCTCCGCTGCCCGTATTTTGGAAGGTGCTGGTCTGACCCGTGAACGGGTGCTGGATGCGATCATGCAATTGCGTGGCGGGCAGCGCGTCACCGACCCGCAGGCTGAGACACGTTACCGCACTCTGGAGAAATATTCACGCGACCTGACCCAACTGGCGCGTGAAGGCAAACTGGACCCGGTCATCGGGCGCGACAACGAAATCATGCGTGTCATCCAGATCCTTTCCCGCCGCACCAAGAATAACCCGGTCCTGATCGGTGAAGCTGGCGTCGGCAAGACGGCCATTGTCGAAGGGCTGGCGCAGAAAATCGCCACCAACGATGTGCCTGAAATCCTCTCCGGCAAGCGGGTGGTCTCGCTTGATTTGGGTGCGATGATTGCAGGTTCGCGCTTCCGCGGCGAGTTCGAGGAACGCTTGAAGTCGGCCATCGAAGATGTCCAGCGCTCCTGCCGGGGAAGTCATCCTGATGATCGATGAATTGCATACCGTGGTCGGTGCGGGGGCGGCGCAGGGTGCGATGGACGCCTCCAATATGCTCAAGCCGGCCCTGGCACGCGGCGAATTGCAATGTATCGGCGCCACCACGCTGGACGAATTCCACAAATATATCGAGAAAGATGCCGCCCTCGAACGCCGCTTTGCCCCGGTCTATGTGGAAGAGCCGAGTGTGGACGACACCATCAAAATGCTGCAAGGCCTGCGCGACCGTTATGAGGCGCATCACAAAGTCCGCTTTTCGGATGAGGCGCTGGTGGCTGCTGCCCGCTTGGCTGACCGCTATGTCACTGACCGCCATTTGCCCGATAAGGCCATTGACCTGATGGACGAGTCCGCCGCAAAACTGCGCGTGGCGCTTTACTCCCTGCCTGATGATTTGAAAGCCGCAAAAACCGAAATTGACCATTTGCAGGCCGAAGAAGACGCCGCCTCCAACGCCCGCGATTACCAGCACGCTGCTGAGATCAAGGTCAACCGTTTGCGGCTTGGAAGGTGAATTCAAAGAAAAGCGCGACAAGTGGGAATCCGAGCACCACCTCGATGAAGTGGTGGATGTGAACGACATTGCTGAAGTTGTCCACCAGTGGACCGGCATCCCGGTCAACCAGATGATGGAAACCGAGTCGGCGAAACTTCTACAGATGGAAGAACGCCTGCATGAGCGAATTATCGGTCAGGACGAAGCCATCCACGCCATTTCGGATGCCATCCGGCGTGCCCGATCTGGTCTGAAAGACCCATCCCGGCCCATTGGTTCGTTTATCTTTATTGGTCCTTCGGGCGTGGGCAAAACCGAGTTGGCGAAAGCCCTGGCTTGGTTCATGTTCGACGATGAAGAAGCCTTGGTGCGGATTGATATGTCTGAATACCGGGAACAGCATACGGTATCCCGCCTGTTTGGCGCGCCACCCGGATATGTTGGCTATGAAGAAGGTGGCCAGTTGACCGAAGCTGTCCGCCGCCGCCCGTACCGGGTCCTATTGTTTGACGAAATCGAGAAGGCTCACCCCGAAGTCTGGAATGCGCTCCTGCAAATCCTGGACGACGGGCGCATGACCGATGGTCAGGGCAATGTGGTGGACTTCCGCAACACGGTGCTCATCATGACCTCGAACCTGGGCACTGAATATGTGCGCAAGGGCGGCACCCTGGGCTTCCTCCAGCCGACTGTGACTGACGAAGACCGCGGAAACTCACGATAAAATTGAGAAAGCGCTCAAAGGTACCTTCCGGCCCGAGTTCCTTAACCGTGTTGACGAGATCATCATGTTCTCGCCCTTGACGGTGGAACAGATGGAGAAGATTGTTTCCCTGCAAATGAAGGAAATCCAGGAACGCCTTGCCGAGTTTGGCGTCAAAGTTGATTTGACCGCTGCGGCTCGTAAATGGCTGGCCAAGACCGGTTATGACCCGGCCTTTGGTGCCCGTCCTTTGCGGCGTGCCTTACAGAAATATGTTGAGAGTCCGCTTTCGGTGGAATTGCTTGGGCGGGAAGATCCCCAGTGGCGTGTCTGTGATTGTGGATACCAGTGCTGACGATAGTGGCTTGGAGTTCAAGACGAAAGAGGGGAAGGGGAAGAAAGAAGAAGAGAAAAGCAAGAAGTAGGAAAAGAAGCAAGTTGGGACGGCAGGTACATCCTGCCGTCCTTTTTTGTTCATATGGGGATTTATAAAATTGTAATAAAAACGCTTGACATTATAGAACATACGTGCTATTATTGATGTAGAACAGAAATTCTGATTATAATAAGGACCCATATTAACAGCTGACCAGTATCACTATGACCACCGGGCTTTACAGGAAATCAAGGCAAAACATTACCATAGGGAAGAACTCTTGGCGGCTGCTGCGTTGCTGCCCGACAGGCAATTAGGTCTTTTACACCCGGAAGGTCTGCAGATATTTTGGCTACTTCCATCGAATAACGTAAGTTCCCTTACCACGGGAATTCTCAAAACCCCTCAAGGAGTTTGCCATGAACATTGGAATGTTGTGGTTTGACAATGATCCCCGCACTGCGCTGACTGCAAAAGTCAATCGCGCCGCCGATTATTACCGGCAGAAATATGGCCTTGTCCCGGACCTTTGCCTGGTTCACCCTTCCATGCTGGGTGATCGCCCCGATCTGGTCGAAGGAGAGCCGGGAAGGTTGCAGTCCGCCCGAACCGCGCCATCCTGCCGGGCCATCTGTGGATCGGCACTGAGGATAAAACTAAACCCCATTCTACATATGGGGGAAACCTTCCTGAATAAAAAAGTTCTACGCGAGGAGTGCGGAGACTTTTGTCTTAATCACCAATCGCCACGACCACTGCGATGGCATTTTCCTGGCTGTGACTCAGGCTGACCGCCCAGGTGGTCAGACCCAGGTATTTTGCCACCTTCTCCGCCCGCCCGTGCAGGATGAGGTATGGTTCCCCGCTGCGCTTATGCAACGTCTCCACTCTCACGCCAACTGACTGGGCCGATCCCAGTTCCCAGCGCTTTGGTCGTTGCCTCCTTGGCCGCGAAGCGAACAGCCAGCGCATCGGCTCGTCCGTGACATTCGGCGATCTCAGCCTCGGTGAAAACCCGTTGCAGGAAGCGGTCACCGTGACGGTCAAGGGCAGTCTGGATGCGGGGGATTTCGATGATATCAATTCCGGTTTTCAATATCATGGTTATCCTGGCAATGACCCGAGTCGGATAAAACCTTCTCAGGATCCTGCAATTGCAACCGCCAGTTTATCGGGATGCAGGTATTTACACGCGGTTACCAATACATCTTCGGGTGTGACAGCCCGCACCAGGTCTGGGTAGCGACGGTAATAATCCAGGCCCAGGTCAAAGCGTTCGATGTTCAACAGAGCGTTGACCACTCCGGCGTTGGATTCCAACGAGAGCGGCAACCGGCCAATAAAATTGGACTGGCTGTCGGCCAGTTCTTCAGCGGTGACACCCTTCTCGACGAAGCGTGCAATTTCCTTGCAGATCAGCTCACGGGCTTTCTGGACGTTGTCGGGATTGACACCCGCGCTGACGTCCCACGCGCCAGGTCCGATCCCGGCGCTTAAGGATGAGGAGGCGTAGTATGCCAGCCCGGATTTTTCGCGAACCACTTCGCCAATTCGCCCGGCCATACCGAATTGACCAAGCACCGAGTTTCCCAGCGATGCAGGCATAAACTCCGGGTCCTTGCGGCGTGGACCAGAGGTCCCGATGACGAGATCAGCTTGGGATTTGCCGGGGATTTTGACCTTTCGGGTGACAGTGTTCTTTCAGAGGTTTGAGTTCTGGCAGTGCAGGTAATTCCGGCTGGGACGGGTTGGTCCAATCACCAAGTACCTTTGCAACCTGCCCGGCGATGGCTTTTGGCTCGACCGCACCGACGATGGCAAGAACCAGCCCTCGTGGTCCGTAATGGATGTGGTGGAAATCTGCCAAGTCGTCGCGGGTGATTGCCTGGATCGTCTCCGGCCAGCCATCATCGGGACGGGCGTAAGGATGACCTTCAAACACGATCTGGTCAAAGGTCAGGGAAGCCATCTCGGCGGTATCCTGGGCGCGGATGGCCAGACCAGTCAGGAATTGGGTGCGCAGGCGTTCCACTTGTTCACTGGGAAAGACCGGGCAGCGCAGGGCATCAGCGAGGAGGTCGAAGCAGGAGTGGCAGATCCTCAGACAAGCAACGGCCGGTAAACCCGGCGGTATGGCCTCCGGCGCTGAAGGACAGGTTGGCGCCAGCGGATTCCAGGTCATCGAAGATCTTCTGGAATTCACGTTTCTCGCTGCCGCGCATCAAACCGCTTGCAGTGAAGTCAGCCAGGCCGAGTTTTTCGTCCGTGTCAAACAGGCTGCCGCAGGGGAGATAGCCGCCGATGACCACGGATGGGCTGTTGAAATTGGTGCGTGCCAGGATCGTGATGCCATTAGGCAGAACAACGCGGGTAATATCGTCCGGGCCGGGTAGAGAGTGCTCGTTGACAGATTTCATGCCTGCACCTTCCACCTTGGCTGGAATGTAAGTGCCCACGACCCGGTTCTGCGGACGCAGATATTTCTGGGCAACCCTTTGCAGGTCGGCATGGGGTGACTTTTGCCAGTTTCTCGAGGTAGGTCAGGAACCAGTTATAAGTGGCGAACATCTCAGCATGACCCAGCCAGAAAGCCTGGTTGGTGATATTTTCCGATCCATAGGCAAACAGGGCGCGTGCCTGTTTAATGGCGCGGGTGATCTCTGCATCCGGAATGCGCTCATCCTGGATGCGCTTGATTTCGTCGTCAAAAGCCGCCAGAACTTCCTCCGGTTTCTGCTTCGGGTGGACGGTGATAACAACGCTGTAAAGGAATGGATCGGCAGTGGCGCTCAACCCGCCGCTGACGGACACTGCCAGTTCTCTTTCGACCAGGGACCGATACAGGCGGGAGGTTTTATTGGATATACCTCCGCCGCCGAACATGTTGAGGCTGCTTGGGCCTGCCAGCAGGCTGTCTAGAACCGTAACCGGGAAGAAGTCTGGATCGTTAGCCGCCGGGGCATGGTAGGAAATATCGAGATAGGTTGTCTCCCCTGGTCCTTCTACCGTCAGGCGGTGTTCGCCGCAGGCTGCGGGTTCGGGACGAGATAGGCGAGGCGGTGTGGGACCGGCAGGAATCTGTTCATAGAATTCACGAATGCGGGCCAGCATTTCATTCGCCTTAAAGTCCCCAGCAACGCTAATGACGGCGTTATTCGGTGTGTAGAAGGTGCGGTAATGACCGTAGAGATCATCGCGGCTCATGGACTTTAAGTCTGGCATGTCGCCGATCACCTCGTGATGATATGGGTGGATACGGAAGGCCGCGTTCTGGACAGCCTCGCCGAGTAGAAAGAAGGGTTCGTTTTCGCTTCCTTCACGTTCAGAGATGATCACTGTCCGTTCGGAAGCGACCTCTTTCTCGTCAAACAGGCTGTTGACCATCCGGTCAGCTTCGATGCGCAGTCCCAGGTCGATCTTGTCGGCGGGCATAGTCTCGAAATAAGTTGTCCAGTCGAAGTAAGTGAAGGCGTTCCACATGCCGCCATCACGCGAGACAGCCCGGTCAAGTACGCTGGATGGGAATTGGGGCGTGCCTTTGAACTGCATGTGCTCGCACCAGTGCGAGATGCCGGTATGACCGGTGATCTCATCCCGCGAACCAACCCGGTACCAGACCCATGAACTGACCAGGGGGGCGGTATGGATTTCCTTAAGCAGAACCTTTAGACCATTTGCCAGAAGGTATTCGCGGTAGGGTTTGGTCATGGAATACTGGGTATGGCAGTGGGAACATCATGATCGTCACAGATGTAGACACCTTGCGGATACTGGGCATTCCTGTCGAATTTGCAGAAATACGCGCGAATGCTATCTTGCAAGCCAGTCAATGGTTGGTGCAATTCAGTTTGTGCCAGTGGAATATTCACTGGAACCTGCAAGGTGATCGGGACACTGAACTGGACAGGAACTGCCATATTCAAAGCTAGCGGCAGATTTGTTCCAGCTGGTAATGTGATACTGGCGGGGCCATTGAAAGTGAAACCCCCGGAGTTGATGACAATATGGGCATTGGAGATGGTAACACTCTGAGTTAAGGTTACATCTGTGCTTTGCTGGATTGGCAGCATGAAATCGATTGGCACCTGCTTATCCACCGTGATGGTGGTGGTGATGCTGGTTTTGTCCATTTCGACGAAATTTCCGTATAGTCCACTAAGAAGCCCGCTCATCGTTGTCTTCAAATTTCTTATTTGAAAGGCCATAATCAGCAGTATGGCCAATAGGATGACATTGAGGACAAGGGAACAAATGGTGGCTACGTCCAAGAAAGAGCGGCGGTTCAGATCTCGCCCGATGAACAGGCGGGATATTCCCTGAGGTTTTAGCGCCGGTGGTTTCTTGCCCGCAGTCACAAGGGCGCGCAGGCGCAGGCCTGGGTTGGTGCTTTTGCTTTTGCGGGGTGATACTGCTTGGTCGCCGCGAGCTGGAAATCCTTCGGACTTTACTTTCTCTGAGTTTGTTTCGGGCTGGTCAGTTGGAGGAAACCCAGGCCGGTTTCTGGCTTCCGGCAGCGAGGCAGGACGCGGGCTTCCTTCGCTAGAAGGGGAGAGTTTTTTTGCAAGGTGGACGACACGTTTTGTCTCAAAAGACGGCTTTTTTTTCGCATCCGGATTTAACCCGTTTTTGTCCTCTTCGAGTGATTTGTTGAAGTTTATCGGTGACATGGTTCTTCTCCTGATTTTATATAAATATAGCATAGAGTTGAAAAATGCGGGACGGTGGAAGAACCGAATTTTAAGTACGACTATTCTCCTTGCCCACCAATTGACCAAAGGCTATAATTCCTGTAATACTTGATCTGGAGTAACTGAATGGAAGATTTGAAATATATGCTGGCTGTGATCGGTGCCGGACCCGCAGGATTGTATGCCGCCCGTAAGCTGGCCGAAGGAGGGGCGCGGGTAGTGCTATTCAACCGCGATATTAAACCCGGTGGCTTGGCTGAATATGGAATTTACTGGGACAAATTCAAGATGAGGCAGGGTTTGCGCAACCAGTTCAAGCAAATCCTGGCATTACCGCTGATTGACTATTATGGAAACGTGACTGTATGTTGTGGCGGCAATATCGTTCTTCAGGACCTGCTCGATTCCGGTTTCCAAGCCGTGCTGGTGACCACGGGTGCGCAGGGCACCAAGTGGCTGCGCCTGCCGGGTGAAAACCTGCCCGGTGTTTATCATGCAAAGAATATTGTTTTTCACTATAACCTGTTACCGCCATTCAGTGGTAAGAAGTATTTACTCGGCAAGCGGGTCGCCGTGGTGGGCGCGGGGAATGTGATGATGGATATCGCCCACTACCTCATCCGCGATTGCAAGGTGGATGAGGTGATTGCCATAGTACGGCGGGGTCCGGCAGATGTGAAATTTACCCGGAAAGAGATGGAGAGTGTTGCTGCTAACCTGGATCCAGCTGCGCTGGATGCCGAGTTCACACGCGTTGCTCCCATCATGCAGGCTGCCGGTCAGGACCCAGTCGCGGCCAAGGCTGCTTTTACCGACGGGCGGCCCAAGGCCCTTGAACCCGTCTCCCAAACCTGCTTTCACTTCGAATTCCTGGCAACTCCCGTCCGTATTATGGGAGATTGGATGACCGGAGTTACCGGTTTGAAAGTGGAAGAGAATTTGCTGACGGCTGTTGATGGCAACGTCAAGGCGCGCGGTACCGGCAATACCCACCAGATTATAGCCGATACGATCATCTTCGCCATTGGTGATACAGTGGACAGGGACTTCTGTGTGCCGATCTACAACGACGCTTATGTGACTGTGAAAGAACCGCGTTTCCCCGTTGATAATCTTTCCTATGAAGCCTTCGATCCGGATTCCAACCAGCCAATTGAGGGTGTGTTCCTGGCTGGCTGGGCGCGGCAGGCAAGTACAGGCTTGGTTGGCTACGCCCGCCGGGACGGCGAGAACGCGGCTGAAGCGGTGCTTGCGTATCTTCAGACCCGGTCCCCAATGCGCGATGTTGATAATGTGGTGGAGAAATTCGAGCAGCGTCTGGAGGAGACTCACCAGCGCTTGGTGGATAAAAAACATTTGTCGAAACTGGAAGAAGCTGAAAAAGCCGAAGCACAAAAGCGTGGCGTTGAGGATTTCAAATTCCCATCAAACGATGAGATGTTCACCGCGATGGGATATTGAGATTAAGAACCTGCCACCTCGTTGAGATGGAGCAAACCTAAAAAGCTCGCTGCCGCATGGCAGTCGCGCTTTTTTTGTTAGGATTCTGCAAGCATCGATTTCAAGATTACCCGTGTTTAATCATATTAAGGGAACCAAAAGCATCCTGCCCACATATATGTGTTTAGATTTGAGAGAAAGGAGAAGCCCATGTCACCGTTTACGATCATCGTCGTTCTAATCTTGACCGTGCTATTTATCGTTTTGAGTGTCATCCCCCTCCTGCCAGGCCAACCAGACATGGATTCTTCTCAACGTTCTCCAAGAACGAAGACAAAAACCACCCATTAATACTAATAAAGAATATTCCGAAGAGCGGTCTAACTGACCGCTCTTCGGAATTAAGATACCTTTTACTTTATGATTTCCTGGATGGCTTTTGCAAGCAGCCGCGCCCGTTGCGGCGCGTCCCCAATGTGAGAGCGGGCATCCATCAGAAGATGGATATCTTCCTTCGATAAAAATCCCGTCAGGATTACATCCTGGCAAAGCAGCGCAACAAGGGAATTGTCGCCGCTGGAGCGTCCCGTATCCCAGGCTTTCATGGCGTGGCCACGGATGCGTTCGTGCATCTCCTGCCGGTCTGCACCGGCTTTGACCAATGCCATAAGTACCCGTTCTGTAGCTGCGAAAGGTCCATGAACTGAAAGGTTATGGGCGATGGCGGCCTCATCCACGCGCAGTTTGGCGAAAATGCTGTTCGAGGTGTGGAGCAACTCATCGGTAGCGAGAAAGGCTTCGGGGAGCAAAATCCGCCGGTTGGCAGAATCATCCAGGGAGCGTTCAAGTATGGAAAGGGCAGCATTATCCCAAGCGACCCGCGGAAGGGACGCCAAATAGCGCGCCAGCGAGTTGATTTTTTCGGAATGGATCGGATTCCGCTTGAAAGGCATGGCTGACGAACCAACCTGTTTCTCTCCGAATGGTTCGGCCAGTTCACCAATGGGCGGGGATTGCAGCAGGCGTAAATCAAATGCAATTTTATAAAGAGAGGCACCCAGACCAGCCAGGGCCGAGATAACCTCATAATCCTGTTTGCGAGGATATACCTGTGAAGCGACCGGAAAAAACGACAAGTCTAGTTTGTTGGAGAGTCTTCCCTTCGAATTCGGCCAGCTTGTCTGTACCCAGCAATTCAGCATATGAGGCAGAAGTGCCGACGGCGCCTTTAAATCCTTTCCCCTTAATCCCTAAAGCCTGATTCTTCATCACCTGATAATCCTGCAACAAATCCTGTCCGTAGAGCGCCAGCCTATAGCCAAGAGTGGATGGCTCGGCAGGTTGGAGGTGGGTGAATGCCATCACCGGCGTGTCGGCCCATTTTTCGATGAGCAGGCTCAGAGTTCGCAAAAGGGACGAGAGGCTTTGGAGCAGGAGTTCGAGACCGGTCCGTAAACGCAGGGCGTCGGTATTGTCCTCGATATCCATCGAAGTCGCACCGAGGTGGATGATCCCGCCGCCAACTGGGCACTGCTCGGCGAATGCCCGCACCTCAGCCATCAAGTCGTGCTGGATCTCGGCCTCGATTTCCAAGGCGCGCGGCAGGTTGACTTCAGTCATATGGTTGCGCAGATCGGTAGCCTGTTCCGGTTTCACTAATCCATACCCTGATTGGACTTCAGCCAGGGTCACCCAGAGCTGGCGCCAGAGCAGGCGTTTGTTGGTTTCGCTCCATAGGCGGCGCATGGCTGGTGTACCGTAGCGCCAAGTAAAAGGGGAAAGGTAAGTGTCGAAATCAGGCATAGGATTCCTTCTACTCGAGACTAAAAGAATAGTATTAAGTCAGACCGTCTTGGGAAATATGGCCATTTCGTTCCGGAAGCTAATCACCGCCGCCGGGTGTGTTGCTGTCATGGCATTTGGTGCAGGTGGCAGTGGAATAGTTGACTTTATGGCAATCCGTGCAGGATGCTCCTGCATGGTTGATACAATTTCCATCGCATCCGCCAGGATGCGAGAAGGTTGCATTCCAATTGCTGGAATTGTGGCACTGTGCGCAGTTTGTGCCAAAAACCCCGGCATGGATCGCCGGTTCGGCGTGGCAGGCTGCGCATGCTGTCGAGAGCCTGCTGTAAACGCCACCGGTATGACATTGTGTACAGTTCAAGCTGACGTGCGCACCAGTCAACGGGAATCCCGAAAGATTGTGGTCAAATGTTGCTGGCAGCCAGCCGCTGGTGGAATGGCAGGCGGAGCAGTTCTTGCCGAACCGGCCATTATGAGTGTCATTCTTCTGGTGGCACGAATAACAATCTGTAGGAGTGCCCTGGAAGTTGTTATTGATATGACAGTTCTCACAGGTAACCGTGGTGTGTTTGCCGGTCAATTTGAAAGCGAACAGATTGTGATCAACGTTGACTGGTAACCAGCCAACTGTGGTGTGGCAGGCGGCACAGTTTGTTCCGAATTGGTTCTTATGTTTGTCATCCTTCTGGTGGCAGGAATAACAATCAGTGGGTGTGCCTTGGTAGACATTGTTGATATGGCAATTCCCGCATAATACATGGACATGTTGACCTGTCAATTTGAATGTTGATAGATTATGGTCGAAGGAGGCCGGGAGCCAGCCATTGGAAGTATGGCAACCACCGCAATTCGTGCCGAAACGGCCAGTGTGCTTATCATCCCTGGCGTGGCAGGAGGCGCAGTCTTGCGGGGTGGATTTGAGGTCCACAATAGAGCGTGCATTGACGTGGCACTGTCCACACGCCACCTGGGCATGTTTCCCGATTAACTGGTAAGGTACGCCATTGTGGTTGAAATTGCGGCCATAGCTGTCGACCCCATCATGGCAGGCCAGGCAGACGCTGCCGAAATCGAGTGAATGGGTCTGCACAAAGACCTCGTCAATCTGGGTATGACAGTTAGTGCAGATGTTCTGGTCAAAAGGAGGGACATAGTTCTGCGTATGGCAATCCTTGCAACTGAAGGAAGAACTGTCGGATTTGTGTTGGTGGGCGGTTAGTGAATATCCCACCGAATTGTGAGGAAATTGAGCGGCATCCATGGCTGTCAGCGGAGCATTTTGACCGCGATGGTCAGGGTGGCAATTGAAACAGGTCAGGTTGGGAAGTACACCGTGAAGCGGGGAAGAAGTCAGCCGCTGAACTGCCACGTCGGTGTGGCAGACCACGCACCTGTCAGCCATGGTGGCAATACCCCAAAAAGGGGCGTGACAAAGGTTGCAATGGCCAGCGATGTCTGCATGGGAACTCACGCCGCCTAATTGTGCACCGGTCTGTGCATTAAGCGCTCCGGGACTAAATACCATACCGCCCGAAACGAGGGTGAACCCTGTGATGAGAAGGGCGGTCAAAACGGCAGACATGAGACCAGAGAGGGTAAAACAACCCAGACGGGTATTCTTCATAATTCACCTAACGTAGCAAGGTTGCATAATACAATGCTGCGCCGATATGGATAAATGCGGCAGTGAAGAGTGCCATCCCGATCGGGATATGGATAACCTGCCAAACCGCCATCAGCCGGCGGGCACGTGCCAAGGTGGCTGCTTGGAACTTTGTAGAGGGGGTTTCGATTTCAACGCCATCCAAAGTGCGCGGGATCTGGGTATAAATATAGCGTCCGATGAACCCGCTTATGACAATGATGATGGTTAGGAGGGTGGTGGCCCCGGCCAGGCCGTTAAATTTCCAGGAGGTATGCAACAACACCAGGTAAGGTCCAACCAAGCCGGTGAAGATGTGGAACTGGAGCCAGGAGGCCATACTTCCCCAGCGTGCGGTATGGCTGCGTTTACGGATGGAATACAGGGTTTCAGTAAGCAATATGAGGATGAAACCCAATACACCCAATAGGTGGCCGAAGAAAGCTCCAGCTGGGGGGATTGCACGCGTCCACCAGACTACGAAGGCATAGACAGCAGTGATAAGGATGACGGCTAACAATGAAAGCCAAAATTCCTTATTACATCTGTATTGCGTCAGGTATCGCGCCATGAATTCCTCCTTTGCCTATAATGCTTTCTTCACCCGTTAATGCTTACTTCAACTCTGGTGCTGACCTTATCCTCCATCGCTAACTTTAGTGCTCTCCCAGAAATCCATCACAATCTGTCCCAACGACGCCCCGGGCTGGAGCAGACGCCGGATGGGGGTAATATCTACTTGTGAAGAGATTATCTCCTGTAATAGGCAGGGAGAGTTTTTGTTCACCCATGACCATTGCACCGAGCAGAGTTTTCTCACCGATCATCAAGCGCAAATGGTTAACATCCGCAGTTGCTTTCCAAAGATATGGTATTCGGCAACTGCTGCCAGGTATCGCTGGAGCCGCGTGCCACACTGACCAGGTCATCATCAACCCCGCTTCCGACGGCGCCGATAATGGTAGTCATCACCCCGGCCAGACGCAGAACGTTAACAGCCACTTTTCTTTTATATATACTTCTCTTGCCGGTCATGTTGAGGGCAGCAATCTTACCTTTTTCGCGGGCTGGATACCATAATGTATCGATGAATGACTTCCCGCTCAACGGGTCACGCATCTTGGGACACGTCCCCTGCGGTAAAGATATCGGGTTCGCTGGTTTGCAGCGTTTCATCCGCCAGGATACCCCGCTCGGTAGCCAAACCCGCGGCTTTGGCCAGTTCCATGCGCGATTTTACCCCTATGCCAACGGCCACCATCTCACAACGGATGGTTTCGCCTTTATTGGTACGCATGCCGACTACTTTACCGCGTTTGCCCAGTACTTCGGCGGCTTCAGTATGGAAATGGAGAATTACGCCCTCTTCGGCAAGGCGATGCTCCAGTAGATCGTGATTCTTTCTCATCCAGCACGTTTGGCCAATAACGGTCACCGCGCAGGAAGTAATGTACTTTTAGGCCTCGCGCCATCAAGCCCTCCACCATTTCGACAGCAATGATGCCACCTCCAACCACAACTGCAGATCTGGCATGCCGTGCCAGTGATAGTATGCGGCGGGTGTCTTCAAAATCATCGAGTTTAACCACTCCCTTCAACTCCGCGCCGGGAATAGTGAGTGGCACAGCGGTCGAACCGGTTGCCAGCAATAAGCGGTCATATTTTAACATGCCAGATGGAACCGATCTCCAACTGGTGTTTCTGGGGATCCAATCGGGTGGCAATTCCCCTGACATAACGAATTTTCAGTTTATTCCAATCTTCTCTTGAGAAAATGGTGAGTTGTTTTTCAGGGATCTCGCCATTTAGATAGTAGGCCATGCCCGGGCGCGAGTAAAACCCATGCGGGTCATCCCCCACCATGGTGATTTCAGCGGACTGGTTCCAGGGTCCGCAAAGTACTGATGGCCGCCACTCCGGTCACGCCAGTACCAACGATTACGTAGCGGGTCATTCTATCCCCCTTCTTGAACAGTTCCGTTCTTTCAAATCTCAGCACTCCACGAGGACAACGCTGTACGCATTCTCCGCAGGTCAGGCAATGGGAAGTCTTCGATGTGTTCCCCCAGCCAGGCATGCCGACGCACATCGATACCGATAGGACAGTTAAAGGAACAGATCCCACACTGGACGCAGCGTCCTGCTTCTGGGACAACATGCCCGGTAACCAGGACTTCCCGGCGTTGATATTCGTCGACTCAAAGAAATTTGAATACCCATAAGTTGGACAATCTTACTCTATTTTATTGGGACGAACAAAGTTAATATCTTTGCGATATTGCATAGGGAAATAAAAACCGGGTCCCTTTCGAGACCCGGCATCTGTGGAAATGATGCGACTACTCGATGGGAATAACGTTGGATGCCTGCAGTCCTTTTGGCCCCTGTTCGATGGAGAACTCAACCTTCTGGTTCTCCTCCAGGCGCTTGTAGCCTTCCATCTGGAGGGCCGAGAAATGCACGAATACATCCTCGCCATCCTCACGGCCAATGAAGCCGAAGCCCTTGGTGGCATTGAACCACTTGACTGTACCGACATGACGTTCTTCTGACATTTTCTTTCTCCTGCATAAAATTTTTTGTGCCCGTACCCACCCTCTTCCGGCGAGTCTGGCACACAATGGGCGCAAGATTATCATGGCTGCCATGCAATGTCAAGGGAATAATAAACACTCCGGATGTATAATTAGACTGCGTGCGTACCTGTTCGTGTGTGGTTCTCCGGGAATCGCCGTGCCGATGAGACAAATGTGGGATTTATAGCGGGTAACACCAGGATATATATCTCTTTGTTGAGAGGAACACTCACCGGTATTATTTTGTGAAGGAATGCATTATTGATAAAAACCAAAGTACAAAGCAAGGCTTGAATATTTAGCTTCATTCACCCGAGGAAAAATCTTCTTCCTGTAAAAGCCCTCGGGAATGAATACTGTCGCAAATGCTGATAATAAAAACAATCATAAGAATTATCGTTTGGTCTACACGCCGTGGCGAGAATATGATCGTTAATCAAGGCTTTCGGTTCTGACCGATAGGAGTTTAAAGGTGACCCAAAAGAAACCCGTTGTAAAGTCAAAGAACACGAAACAATCGACCGCAAAAGGTGACCTCCCCCAAACCGGTTTTCCCCTCACCCACGAGATCACCGAGCTCAAGTGGGCGAAGGAGGCGTTGCGGGAAAGTGAAGAAAAATACCGCGGTCTGGTTACTGAGATTAGCGAAGGATATTTCCTCACTGATGATCGCGGGGTGCTGACATTTGCAAACCTTGCCCTTGCCCGCATGATGGGTTTCGAAAATCCAAGTCAAATAGTAGGTAGAAACTTCTTGGATTTCGTTGAGCCAACTGTAGCGGATAAGGTTGCCGGGTACTTTAAACAGGCAATTAACACCGGGCACTCTCGTGAATCGATAATTGTTAAAGTCGTGCGAGCTGATGGAACGAAAGCTGTTGTCGAAGTCAAATCTCATACAATCATGGAAAAGGGCAAGGTAGCTGGAACTCGAGGCATGTTACTCGACATCACCGAACGTAGTCAAGCGGAAAAGGAACGGCAAGCCCTACTGGAGATCATGCAAGGGTTGGTGGCGACAAAAACCCTGCAAGAATTTCTCCATTTGATCCATCATTCGATCGCTAAAGTGATCTACGCCGAAAATTTCTTCATTGTCTTCCATAATAACAAAAGTGGCTTGTTCGAAGTGGTTTATGTGGTGGATCAGCACGATGCGCCTATGGCTCCCTCCAAACTTGAAAAGAGCGTCTCCTCGTATGTCTTCCGCACCGGTGAACCGCTTTTACTGACCCAGGCGAGGTTTGAGGAATTAGTTGCACGCGGAGAAGTGGATCTCGTAGGTACCAACTCTCCTTCCTGGTTGGGAGTACCGCTCAAAACCCCTAGTGAGACCATTGGTGTGATGGTTGTCCAGAATTATGTAGATGCGGATTGTTACTCGGAGCGTGATCTGGAATTCCTCGCCTCAGTCAGTATGCAGGTATCCCTGGCAATCGAGCGCAAGCAGGCCGAGGAAGCGTTACGGACCAGCGAATCATCTTTACAAGCGGTTCTACAATCCACAGCTGATGGAATTCTAGCCGTCGGCATTGAGAACGAAGTACTTTATGCCAATGAACGCTTTATGGATATGTGGCGGATTCCGCAGGCGGTGATGGCCAGCAAGGATGATTCAGTCCTTCTTCATCATGTCCTAGATCAACTGAGCGACCCGCAGAGTTTCCTTAAAAAGGTCCAGGCATTATACAAGTCGAAAGGAGAAAGTTTCGATACGCTGGATTTCAAAGATGGAAGAGTATTTGAGCGGCTATCACATCCATTATTGCATGGGACGAAACTGCAAGGTAGGGTCTGGTCATTCCGTGATATCTCCACCCGCAAGCAGGCGCAAGAAGATTTGCAGCACTCGCAGGAAGAGACCGCCCATGCCAACCGCCTGCTGCTGGCTCTCAGCCAGGCAGCACAAGCCGTGCAGCGCAGCCGTACTACCGAAGAGGCTTATGGCGCCATCCAGAACCGAGTTAACCCAATTGGGTTATCTCACCACGGGGTTCGAACTTTCAGAGGATAGTAAGACCCTGCACATTGTTTACATCAATTACAAGGCAGATCTGGTGCGCAAGGCAGAAAAAGTGACTGGCCTTTCGCTGAGTGATTTCCGTTTCACCTTGAGAGAAGGTACTATTTATCACCGCGTCATAGTCAAAGGCGAGACTATTTTCATCGAAGATCCGCCACGTCCCGTTGTGGATGTTTTACCGAAGAGATTACACTCCGTGGCTCGGATTGTATCGGATCTGTTCAAATTAGATCAGTGCATTTTTACCCCGTTAAAGGTGGGCGATGAGACGATTGGCTTATTGGCCGTCACCGGGCCAGACCTTTCCCCTGCCGATAATCCGGCAATTGCAGCTTTTACCAATCAGGCTGCCATCGCCATCCAGAACATCCGGCTGTACGAACAGGCTCAACAGGAAATAACCGAGCGCAAGCAGACAGAAGAGGCATTTGCTGCTTCTGAGGCTGAACTACGTGCCTTGTTCGCCTCCATGCATGACGTTGTGCTGATGATTGACCGCTTCGGAGTATACCTTCAGGTCGCCCCCACCAATCCCAACTTGCTGGTCAAACCACAGGAAGAACTGCTAGGCAAATCGTTACGGGATGTTTTCCCGGCTGAACAGGCAGAAACCTTTATTAGGGTTTTACAGCAGGTCCTGGATACAAAAAAAACCGCACAGATTGAATATGACCTCATCATCGGTGACCGAACTGTTTGGTTCGAGACAACCATCTCGCCGATGACGGATAACAGCACCCTCTGGGTGGTGCGCGACATCACTGAGCGCAAGCGGGCGGATGATGCGCTCAAGGAGAGCCAACAATCCTATCAAGAATTGGTCGAGCAAATTCCCGGCGTCATCTATCGGGATGCGTTGGATGAAAATGCTTCAACTCTCTTTATTGGTCCACAGATCAAGGATATCACCGGTTACGCATCTGACGAATGGGTGGCTGACCCTGGCCTGTGGATCAAAATATTGCATCCTGATGATCGCACCCGTGTATTGGGAGAAAATAAGAGCCATCTCGAAACAGGTGAGCCGTTTAAATCTGATTACCGCCTTGTAGGCACGTGATGGCCGCATTGTTTGGTTGCGCGATGAAGCTGTGACCATTTGTGATTCATCCGGAAAACCTCTCTATGACCAGGGTGTCTTCACTGATATCACCGACGCAAGCAGGCCGAAGAAGCAGATTCGTCTCAGCGAAGAGCGTTACCGCATGTTGGCCGAGAATATGAGCGATACGGTCTGGCTGATGGATTTGAGTCTGCGCACCACCTATATCAGCCCATCGGTGACACGTCTGCGCGGCTTTACGCTCGACGAACTCAACATGATCCCGCTCGACCAGCAAATGCCCCCCGATTCGCTTCAGCGCGCTCTTCAATTGTTTGCTGAGATCTTGTCCCCCGAAAACCTCGCCCAACCCGACCAGCCTATTTCCCGGAACATTGAACTGGAGTTTTATAAGAAAGACGGGACGAAGTTTTGGAGCGAAAATACCTTCACTCTCATCCGTGACCCCCAGGGGCAGCCGTTTGCCATCCTGGGTTCAGGGCGCGATATCAGCGAGCGCAAGAACGCCCAGGAAGCACTCCAGAATAGTGAAAAATACTTACCGCGCCTTGATCGAGAACAATACCGATGCTGTTGTCCTGGTTGACCCGCGCGGTATGATCCTGTATGAAAGCCCGGCCTATGCCAGGATGATGGGCCGGGCCATCGGCTCAACGCCTTGGCAGGAGCGGCTTTGAGTATATCCACGCGGAAGACAGAGGTTCCGTTGCTCAGATACTCAATGAGCTTGTCCAGCATCCAGGAGAAATCGGTCATAGCCACTTTCCGCAACCAGCATAAAGATGGTTCCTGGCGTTGGATCGAAGCCACAGCCACCAACCTGCTCGGTGAATCCGCCGTTCATGGGCTTGGTCATTAACATGCACGATATCACCGAGCGGAAACAGGCGGAAGAGGAGATCCGCCACCGGGTCGCCGACCTGGAAGTGCTCTATGAAAACGGCCTGAGTATCAGCGTCTTGTTGGAGCCAGAAGAAATTGCCCAGAAGATGATCGAAATTCTGTCGCAAAAACTGGATTGGCACCATGCATCCATCCGCCTGTACCATCCTGAAACCAAGCATCTCGAATTGCTGGCTCTCAACGAACCCGATCTGGATCCTGATCAGACCCAGGCAGAAATTGACCGTTTGAATAAGGTATTCACTTCTCCCAACCTGGGATTGAGCGGCTGGGTGTATCAAACATGGCAAGACGATCCGCAGTGGGGATGTGCAGGCGGATGAGCGTTACTTTTCAGCTTTCCCGGATATCCGCTCCGGACTTTATGTCCCCTTGATGATTGGGGAACGGGCCATTGGCTCCATCGCCGTGGAAAGCCGGCAGGCAGACCGGTTCAGCTGAAGAAGATGAGCGCCTGCTGCAAACGCTTGCGGCACAATCGGCCATTGCCTTCGAGAATGCCCGCCTCTACCAGGAAGCCGTGAGCGCTTCGAAACGCAAGGCCGCCCTGCATCAAGGTAGTCTGGAAATCGTTCGCGCCGGTCAGGATATTGAAGCACTTTGTCTCGCCCTGCACCATGCAGCTGCAGCAAGTTATGCCAGCTGAAGTATTTACTGTTTCTCTCATCACCGAAGATGGCCGTGAAGTTGAAGCTCCCTACTTGTTTGACCGGGGTATCCGCCACCCCAATACCAGGCTGCCTGTGAAGGCTGGTATTACCGGGCGCGTGATAAAAAGCAAAAAGCCGCTACGGATTAAAGGATGTGCAGAAAACCAGGGGGGTGAAACCCATCATGGTTGGCGAAGCGGAACCAACCCGGGCGGTCTTGTCCGTACCGTTGCTCGCGCAGGATAAAATCATCGGCGTGATATCAGCCCAGAGTCGCGAGCCGGATGTCTATACTACTGAAGACCAGATCTTCATGGAGACCCTGGCCTCCGAAGCAGCCGTTGCCTTCGAAAACGCCCGGCTGTTTGAAGAAATCCACCGCCGCCTTGTCGAACTTGAAATCTCTCTCACAGGTGAGTATCTCCTTAATGAGTGCAATTGACCTGCAACCTCTTCTTGAGAATATCCTGGCAGGTGCAAGAAATGCAATTCCTGCCGCAGAAAAAGGAACAATACTGCTCACAGAAATGGAAGGTGCACTTCGCATTCATGCCGTGTCTGGTTATTCTGATCCTCGTTTAATTGGCTTGGTTATCCCAAGCCACATTGGGTATTGCTGCCGCGTGTTGCCCGAGAACGAAGCCCCATTAAAATTGATGACGCCCATGCCGAGTATGAAGTCCCCTATACAGGGATGATTGAAGAGATTGATGAAGTGCTAAGTGGAATTGCAGCTCCCTTGATCGCCAAGGGGAAAGTGATCGGTGTTATTTCTCTTGACAATGCTTCGCGAAAAGCCGCATTTACAGAATCTGACTTGCGCCTGCTGGTTACTTTTGCATCCTCGGCTGCTGTAGCCATTGAAAATGCGCGCCTTTTTACCGAGACCCAGCAGCGCTTGCACCGCCTCTCCGCCCTGCATTCGATTGACGCCGCCATCGGCGCCAGCGTGGATACGAATGTCACCCTGAACATTGTGCTGGAACACATGATGACGGAATTAAAGGCGGATGCTGCGGCAGTGCTTTTGTTCAACCCGCTTACCAGGATGCTTGAATATGCCGCCGGGCGCGGCTTCCGCGTCCATACCATCGAGGGAATACGCTCGCGGTTGGGAGAAGGATTGGCTGGCCAATCCGCGCTGCAGCGTCGCGCCATCAACATTACCGACCTCCGTCACGCCGATGAGGTGGAACAGGTGATGGAGCATTCCCGTTTCCGGGTCCGCCTCGGTACCGCTGCAATATCTCGAGGGAGAAAATTTCGTTTCCTACCATGCCATCCCCTTGATCGCCAAAGGACAGATACAAGGTGTGCTCGAAATCTTCCGGCGCACTCCCATGCAGGTGGACCAGGAATGGATTACCTTCTTTGAGATGTTGGCTGGGCAAACCGCGATTGCCATTGATAATGGCCATCTCTTTGAGAATCTGCAACATATCCAACCTTGAACTGACATCTGGCCTACGATGCCACCATTCAAGGTTGGTCCCAGGCGTTGGAGTTGCGCGATGAAGAGACGGAGGGCCATACCCTGCGCGTCACCGATTTGACCCTGCGCCTGATCCAAGCCATGGGCATTGAAGAAGTGGAAATAGAACATGCCCGGCGTGGTTCCCTTTTGCACGACATTGGCAAGATTGCAATTCCCGATAGTATCCTGCTAAAGCCTGGTCCGCTCGATGAACACGAGTGGAGTGTGATGCGCCAGCACCCGCAATATGCCTATAATTTGCTGTCTCCGATTACCTATCTGGCGCCCGGCGATCCACATCCCATGGTGCCATCATGAAAAATGGGATGGCAGCGGCTACCCACGTGGCCTGAAAGGACGAAGAAATCCCGATAGTGGCACGTATCTTCGCCATTGTGGATGTGTATGACGCTCTGACCTCCAATCGTCCTTATCGCTTGGCATGGACGCGCGAGAAAGCGATGGAATATATCCGCGAACAATCCGGAATGCATTTCGACCCAAAGGTTGTGAAAGCCTTTATGGATTTGATGGTTGGAGAGAAATAAGGAGTTGATGACCTGATGAGAAAAAGACCTGAAATCAGTAATGAGCAAATTAGTCAGACTTATCCTGCCTCCTGCTTTCCTGATTCATCGCGGGTGAACTCTATTTTCCTTCTACTGTCAACTCACCGGATGCGTTCCCTCCTTCCATTTGCATATACATTGCTATGATGGTATCTTCCATCAATTCCTTCAACCGCCGCCGTTCCAATCCCACCGGGTTAAGCGGATTGAAAACGACCGGGTTTCCCATCACCAGATGTCCCGTCGCGTGGATCGTCACAGGGTAGAACTCCAGGCGTTCTCCGGTCTCCGCGTAGTACCTCTCTCCCAAGCGGACAAAACTATGTTGGAAGGGCTGCATCTTTGTCACCGGGTCTTTAGGCAGGCGATAATCCTCCGGGAAGACCAGTAAGAATTTTCCTTCCCGCAGGACACCCATACTCATCTCCAGGGTCTCGCGCATCCGCTCGTAATCGTGGGCGTAAACCGGAATACAACCGAGTGAATAAAAAAGCGGTACGCTAATTCTGCAAATCGCCCGGGCTAACCACCGGCTGACGGGGGGTTTGAAATGCAATTGGCGTTCAACGAAATCAGCCTGCAGCCAGATAGGTGCCAGATCTTTATCCATCATGTCTGCGATCACCCATGGATGGATCCGCAACGGGATCGAACAGGCTGCCGCAATTGGGCCAGTAGCATCCAGGTGGTTGGAAATGAAAACCGCTGGTCCACGCCGGGGCAGGTTTTCCTCCCCGATCAATTCCCCACCCCAAAGGAATAAATCCAATACTCCCACGATGAATTGATACATTCCATCTTTCATAGCTCACCTACAGCATGTTCATCCGTGGCCGATATTGCAAGCTTCCGCAAGTTGCGCCGGGACAATGTCCTCGCTCCCAGCAAGATCGGCGATCGTGCGGGCCAGTTTCAAAACGCGATGGTAAGCCGCGTGCTGAAATTGTAACTGGTTCATAGCCGTCCGCATCAGTGTCTGCCCTGCCTCGTCCAAACTGCAGAACTTGCGGACATCCTGCGGACGCATATCCGCGTTGCACGTAACATGGGCACCTCCATCGATCGTGAACCGGACCCGTTGTCGGTCGCGCGCTTCTCGACCCGTTCACGCACCATAGCGGATGACTTTCCTAGCCGTGTCTCAGATATTTTCTCATACTCGACTGCGCGGCACTTCGACGTGGATATCAATTCGGTCCAGAAGCGGACCCGAAATGCGCTTCTGGTATTTGGTCACTACCATCGAGGAGCATGTGCAAGGTTTCACTGGGTCGCCATAATAACCACATGGACAGGGATTCATCGCGCCTACAAGTTGGAAACTGGCCGGGAAGGTCAACGAGCCTTGTGCCCGACTGATGGTCACCACCTTGTCTTCCATTGGCTGGCGCAACACTTCCAGCACCCGCATCCCGAATTCAGGTAATTCATCTAAGAATAGAACACCGTGATGTGCCAGGGAGATTTCACCCGGATGAGGCCAATTTCCACCACCCACCAATCCAGCATGGCTGATGGTGTGGTGAGGGGCGCGGAACGGACGGTTGCGCAGCAGTGGTGTTTCAGGCGGGAGTTGGTCAGCTACGGAATAAATGCGGGTTACATCCAGTGCCTCGTCGATGGACATTTTCGGCAGGATCCCTGGCAGGGCGCGCGCCATCAAGGTTTTACCTGACCCCGGCGGACCCATCATCAGTACGTTATGCCCTCCGGCGGCGGCTACTTCCAGTGCGCGCTTGACGTGTTCCTGGCCTTTGACCTCACCGAAATCGGTCAGCGGGAAAAGCGGGGCATCTTCCACTTCAAGCCGGGTGTAAGCCGGGACAGGCTTGCGTCCCACTAGGTGATTGTAGAGAACGGCCAGAGAAGAAATGGGTATGACTTCAAGATCGGGGATCAGGGCTGCTTCAGCGGCATCTGCCTCCGGCACAACAATCCGCTTGAAGCCGGCCTGTCGGGCAGTCGCAGCCATCGGAAGGACCCCCCGGGCATGGCGGACGGTTCCATCCAGCGAGAGTTCGCCCACAACCATCATTCCTTCGGCGACTTCAGGTGGGAGCATGCCGGTGAAAATCAGTACACCTAGGGCTATCGGCAGGTCATAGGCCGGGCCTTCCTTGCGGACCGAGGCCGGGGCCAGGTTGACCACAAGCCGTTTGCGCGGGTAGGGCACACCAGCATTGCGCACCGCTGCCTGGACTCGTTCGCGGCTCTCCTGGACGGCTGCGTCCGGCAATCCAACGATGGTCATGCCGGGGAAGCCGGAGGTGTAATCCACCTCCACTTCGACCACTACTCCATCTAAGCCGATCATTGCACAGGAATAAACACGCGCGAGCATATATTGAGTATAGATAATATTAGGAGTAAAGTCAACAATCGAAAATCCGACATACAGCGATATATTCGCATGAAAGGTGGACGTTGAGCAATCACTGGATTATAGAGCGTGGAGATCGTGGATGGGATGGATATAGGCGGATTTAATGCATCTTGCATAAATGACTGAATTCTCAATTATTAAATTGCGACTGATTCTAGGAGATTTGGTTTGGATATTTACACAAATCCCGGCAGTTCACATATTTGCACAGGTTCTTGAAATTGCTCGCTTGCAATGTGATAAAACCTCTCAGGAGACTTCACGAGCTTATTGTCGGCAATCCTCCTGCTGGTTTTGCTGCTTGCACCGCCCTCACAATTGCCTGTGCAAGCACCTCAGCGGCAAATGCCCCCACTATGCTAACGTCGGCATTCTTTTCACCAGTGGCAAGAGCAAAAATCGTATCGCCATCCAGCATAGTGTGAGCGGGTCGTACTGCACGTGCCAGTCCGTCGTGTGCCATTTGGGCTATTTTAGTGGCCTTGGCTTTGTTAAATTTGGCATTGGTCGCCACCACCGCGATGATGGTGTTTCCGCCGGTGGCCAGCCTAAAAATTGTCCTCCCGGCTAGGGTCTGCATAACCTTCAGAGTGTCGGCGAATGGTCCTGAACCACCCATTTTCACCGGCCCAAGCTTGGCAGGCAGCGCCCCAGCGACGATCTGGCCTGTCATCGGATCCAGCACGTCTCCGAAGGCGTTGACTGCCACAATCGCTCCGACCATCACTCCGCCGCCGACCTCAATGCTGGCGGTGCCGAGGCCGGATTTCATCGCCCCGGCCATTCCAAAGATTTTTCCAAGTGTAGCCCCGGTACCCGCGCCCACGTTACCCTCGGCTACCGGTCCGGGTCGTGCAGCGGAAACTGCAGCGTAACCCATTTCCAGGTCTGGGTGGCGGGCGGATTTTCCTAGGCCGAGGTCAAAGAGGATCGCCGCTGGGACAATCGGGACACGCGAGGAACCCAATCCGTATCCAATTTTCTGCTCAGCCAAGTATTTCATTACGCCTGAAGCCGCGTCTAACCCGAAAGCCGAGCCGCCCGCCAGAACCACCGCGTGTACTTTGTCCACCAGGTTTATGGGATTCAGCAAGTCGGTCTCACGCGTCCCCGGGGCGCTACCGCGCACGTCCACACCACCGACGGCTCCCTTTCGGCAGAGAATGACTGTGCAACCGGTGAGGGCTTCCTCGTCTTGAGCCTGGCCGATTTCAATCCCCGGGATGTCGGTAATTGCATTGAAACGTTTCATTCTAGCCATTCTTCAGTAAATCAATCAAGGTCTTGAAATCCGACCAGTCCTCATTATCCAACCAAATACCCACGTTATAAAATTCTATAGAAAAGAAACCATCCTCGTCAGGTTTCGCCGTTTTGAAACCCTTTGCATAATCAAGAAATTCTTCCCATTCTTCTTGAAAGAAATTCAGCGTAACGTTGCCCAGTTCAATGTGATAAGTGGTCTCACCGTCGGGTTCTTCGGCTTTCCAGGCCAGGTAGTTTTCGGTCTCGGCCAGGGTATCGGTCTTGGGTTCTGGGGCATCCTTGGGCATGAAAAATCTCCTTTTCGACACTTATATTATACGGACTTCTTGACCAAATTGGACATCAAAGAACGAACTTTCGTAGATTATTCTATTATAGTAAGGAAGATATAGGGAGTTAAGTGAGTTTCGCCAATCCAACAATCTCTTTTTGTTTGATCACTGCGATAAATTCTTGAGAAACAATAACAAAGTCACTTAGCCTTCTTGGTGGTTTCGAGACTTGGTGATTCAACTTTTGACAGGTTTGATCCCCTGCCATGACGCTTTCGCCACCAGGCGCGGAATTTCCGAAGCCATTTTGGCGCTTGCGGGGATGGAAGGATATCTTCTTCCAGTGGCCATGGGTCCTTATCCAATAGTTTCCGCATGGTGTACCGGCCGACCAGTTCCAAGGTCGCCAGCAGGGGCGCGGCAATGATAATACCCAGGATGCCAATCAGATTGGCGGCGACGATGGCAGCAATCAGCACGAAGGCAGGATGGACCTTTAACGTATTCGCCATGATGCGCGGGGCTACCAGGTTGTCGAAAGCTTGGTCAATGACCAGAGCAACAATAATGGCAACGACCGAATAGGCCAGCGGTGAAAGCCCGAACGGGTTACTCCCTTGGAAATAAGTGACCAGGCCAAGAACAATCCAGTTGATGGCTGGACCAACATATGGCAGGAAGCTGGCAAATCCAGCGATGAGTGCCACCCCGATGGCATAGCGGACTCCTAGAATGCTCATAAGAACCATATACGAGATCACCTTCGAAAAGAAGATAATGATCTGCCCACGCAGGAAGGCGTTCCAGATATTTCCCAGTTTGTGACTCAAGCGGCGGATATCTTCGGCATAACCAGGGATATCCACCTGTATAATACGAGTTCGAAAACCACCGCTCTCCAGCAAGAAGAAGTACGAGACGACGACCACAAACGCCGTCCAACCTAGTGTAGAGGCTGCGCTGCTTGCCAGGGTCCTGACCAGACCGCCTACTTTTCCAAGGGCAGGCTCGACGTATGAAAGAATCTGCTGGCCAATGGTCTGCCAGTCAATAGTGGAGAAGTCGAATTTGAAAGGGCCAACTACGTATACATCATGCGAGAGGCTTTCAATAAAAGCTGGCAATTGATTGGCGTAATTCTGAACGGCAGTGATCAAATTCTGCACCTGCCCGATCAGGCCCACACCGCCCCAGGTTAGCAACGCCAGCAGGATGAGAACAAATACCAGATAGATGAGATTGACCGCCACGACCCAGGAGAGAGTCGTTCTCTTGCTCATCAACGAGGCCAGCGGCAATAAGAGATAGGCTAAGATGAACGCCATAAGTACCGGGCCGATGATGAATTTAAAGCGCACCAGCAGAGCGCCAATAACGACAACCAGGGTCAACGTCACTACAAGTTTGGCCATGGCTCCCCAGCGCGGCGAGGAGGGAGGCTAAGTCTTTTCCATAATCACACTCCTTGAGTATATTCTATCGTCAAGAGGAGGAAATAACAACTAGCGTCCGCTTATAATTACATCCATGCGTCACTTAAAACTGATCCTCCTCGCATTTCTTCTGTTACCCTCTTGCGTACCCATCCTGCCCACTGAAAAGATTATTTTCATCCCTCACCCCGACGGGCCGCTCTATGTCGGCGACCAGGTCAGTTTCGAGGTCTTGATCCCAGCCGCGAAGGGCGATGAAACCGGAAGCATTGAAGTGAGGTTTGATGGTCAGGAAATCGGTAGTGCCGGATTTGCTCCCTACGGCATAGGTAGACGCAATCAGGCTACGCTATGGTGGGTATGGAACACACGCGACCTGAAACCTGGCAGCTACTCCCTAACTTTCACCCGTCTCCCGGAAAACACCACCTGGACCAAAACCTTCTCACTCCAACCGGCAGACCTGATCCCATTTCCGGAACCCAACGCACACTGGGTGTCAACCACCACTACCTGCTGCAATCTCTACTACATCACAGGCACTGCTGCTGAACGTGATATTGCTACCCTCAGCGAGGAAGCCGATGAACAATCAACGGTCGTGTCGTCTCAAATGGGTTCCAGTCTCAACAAACGCATAAACATCATTTTTATGTCTCGCGTCGTCGGTCACGGCGGTTTCACTTGGAGTGGCATCTACACTTCTTACCTTGACGACAATTACATCGGCAACGATATGTCCTTCTTGTTACACCATGAATTTGTCCACTTCTATGACCAAGCGCAGGGGGGCAGTTATCTTCCGGTCATCCTACAGGAAGGGCTGGCAGTCTATCTGACCGGTGGACACTTCAAACCTGAACTGCTCGGACCGCGCGCCGCAGCTTTGCTCAACTTGGACTGGTACACGCCACTCACCACTATTGCTGATAACTTTTACAAGGAACAGCATGATATCGGCTATCTGGAAGCCGGGGCGCTGGTGCAGTACCTGGTCGAAACCTATGGCTGGGGTGCATTCAATGAGTTCTACCGGACCATTCCTTTACCTGAAAACCAGACGGATTCCGCTGTGATGGAAATTGCTTTGCAAGACAGCTTCGGCATCTCTTTCGCAGACCTGGAAACTGCATATCTTGCTTACCTGCAATCTCAACCCGTCACAGAGGTGGTGAGGACCGACCTGCAGCTAACGGTCACTTTCTTTGATGCCGTCCGCCACTATCAGGAGGATCTCGACCCATCCGCCTATTTCCTGACCGCCTGGTTGCCCGATGCTTCAACCATGCGTCAACGCGGTATCGTAGCGGACTTCCTGCGCCATCCAGAAGGATGGGAGAATTGGCTCTTAGAATCCTTGCTTATCCGTTCTCAAAGAGAATTATTCTGTGGGGACTACAAAACCGCAGAACGCACCTTAAGATGGACAGATTGGTTATTGAGATTTGTTTCCCCGTAGAAAAATATCAGGCGGCTTATTTTGCTGCCTGATTTGATTCTCAATCTGCAACCTTGAAGAGAAATCTACACACAAGTCCCGCCTAACATCGGAACCAGGAAAGGAACGACATTACACCATAGATTGAGTTGGTCAATGATCACGAAGAAGGCCACACAAGCGCAAATGACCACTAATAATGCAATCACGATAATTAACCATATCGGGAATTTCTTCTTTGACGGGGCAACTGCGGTTGACCCGGGTCCAGCTGGCACCTGACCAGAGTAAACCTGGGCTTGGACGGGTGGACGAGCGGGCATTGAAGAAGGAGCCGGTTTTTGGGCAGGCGCAAGCGTCTTGGGCGCCTGGGCAGAAGAAATGACCGTCGCGTTCGGGTCTTGAGTTGCCTCATATACCATCACAATATTTTCACCAAATGAGACCGTATCGCCCGGATTCAGCACCTGCGTGCCGGTGAGGCGCTGTCCGTTAACAAACGAGCCATTTGTCGAGCCGAGGTCCTGGATCACGTAAGCGGAGCCATGCAGGCTCAGTTTAGCGTGTTTGCGCGAGATTTCGGCATCATTGATGGCGACGCCGTTGCTCGCCTCACGACCGATGATGATTTCGGGCGTTTCAAGCGGATAGATTTTTCCGGTATCTGGTCCGGAGCGCATAACGAACTGAAATTGAGCAGCCATGATTCCTCCTGAATGGATCTTGTTTATCGAAATCTTCTCTTAGTGTACAGAATTTAATGGAAAATGTCAATTAGCCTGTTATACCTATTGGTTTCGAACATGGAAGTATATTCTTACTATGTTGAAAATCAACCCGTATGCGAAATTGTTTGGCTATTTTGGGTCGCGGGGGTTTGCCAGAACATTTCCATCTTTAGATCAAACCGGAGTTTGCCCCGATAAGAGAAATCGTCCTCTCAGGGTTCTTCGTCCCCGCATAGGATATTCGCCCTCAGCAGATACCCAAATATCCCCCAATTTAACGGTCGTCTCCAATGATCTGGGACTTTCTCCAAGTTACCCTTGTCTATCACCACAAAATGTACTGTTTCATCTTTGAGAAATATCGTACAGCATTTTCCAGTGGTCTTGTTCTTGCGCGGTTATGAGAAAAATGTATAATAGTGTAATATATTAATCTATTGTATTCATTATTAGCGGCGGGAAGAATTGGGATGAAAACGCACACCGGAATTTTACGCGAAGCTCGCCATCGTATGGAACAGAATAATATTCCTGTTGATACACAGGAACGTTTCCTTGAACTATTGAACCTTTTAATGACCACCATGAATGAAAAGATGCTTGAGAATGATACTTTTTCCAAGCACCTTGTGGATGTGATGGCTGATAATGGAAACCTTCTGATGTTAATTCAACGCCAGGTGGCGGAATTGGACGCTATCAAGCGTATTACCTTAAATCTGACCTCCAGCCTGGACCTTCAAACCGTACTAGATAGTGTAGTCAAAGAAGCCCTGCAATTGGTAAGAGACTCGCAGGATGCTCATATCTACTTATACCAGGATGAAAAACTGGTCTTTGGCGCCTCTCTGAAGAATAATGGCGATAAGAATATTCAAAACTCTGAGCCAGGTCCTGATGGATTAACTGGTATGGTGGCTCGCGAGAAAAAGACCATCATCGTCGAAGGCATGGCGAATCCCCCCAACTACAAGGGTGCTCCAAAAACCTGGCGTGGTTCAATCATCGGTATTCCATTGATGATGGACAGGCGGGTCATCGGGGTCATGAATCTGGCGCGTACAAGCGCAGGGGAATTCAACCAGGCTGAAATCCGCCTGTTAACCCTTCTGGCTGACCAGGCTGCCATTGCTATTCTCAACGCTCGCCTGCATGAAGCAGTCAGCCAGCAGGCACGATGTGATTCATTGACTGGTTTGCCAAACCGGCGATCATTGGACGAGCATCTCGACGAAGAGATCAACCGCTCAAAACGGTCGGGAAAGCCCTTTGCGGTTGTCATGATGGATCTGGACGGTTTCAAGATCATCAACGACACGCTCGGGCATGAAGTCGGCGACGAAGTGCTGCGCGCGATTGCACACTCATTCCAAAAAGCCTTGCGTGCCACCGATTTTCTGGCGCGTTATGGCGGAGACGAAATGACTATCATCCTGCCCGAAACAGACTGGCCGCAGGTATTGGTTGTTACCAATAAGATCCAACAGGAATTGCGCCAGCTGTTCTTCGAAAAGCCCAGCGGTGAGCAGTTCAATCTGAGTGTGACTGGCGGAGTGGCAGTCTACCCACAACATGCAAGAGAGTGCAGCTGGTTTGTTACGCTCTGCCGATGAGGCGCTTTACCGCGCTAAACGCCACCGGCGCGGTGAGATCATCCAGGGCAGGCTTGGGACTGGTGCACTTCCACCACCTGACTCCTGAAATTAGCTCCCGGACGCATTATTTGATTCGGGAATCCGATGATTGAAAAGATAAAGGATAGGGAAAAGGTATTGAAACCCAGTAAAGCCCACTTCGTAAACCATCCCAAGGCGATTTGTAGAGAACAAAGAACTAGTAACGGCTGATGAGAAACGAGTACAATAGCAGTGTACTCGTTTCTCGTTTCCGATTACCTATGCCTGACATCATCCAGAGTCTCCATGGTCGCGACATTGGTCATCTGCGTATCGTCGCCCGGTTGTGGGGGATTGACTTGGTCGCGACTGACCCAGACACAGTTCTGAAAGACCTTCATGCAGCGCTTCTCGACTCGAAACTCGTCGCCGAGATCGTTGACTCGCTCCCCCCAACGCCCGTTCCGCGCTCGATGCACTGATACTAGCAGGCGGCAAGCTTCCTTGGGCAGCCTTTGCCCGTCGCTTTGGCGAAATCCGTGAAGCCGGTCCTGGCAGACGTGACCGGGAACAAATTTACCTGCAACCGATCTCTGCCGCGGAAGTGCTCTTCTACCGGGCATTCCTGGCAAGAGCATTCTTCGATATGCCTGCCGGCGCGCAGGAATTCGCTTATATTCCTGATGATTTTATTCCACTGGTTCACCCCAAGGGACATGAATGGCTTAAAGGAGAAGGAGAGAAGACTGACTTATCTCGTATCCCCTTAACGGGGATGCAGGGGGATGAGCCTCTCGGCCGGCTGGCCTCGCCAAAGGAACGCGAGCATCCGATCCCGGACTCAGATCGTCTCATCGACGATGCCACCACCCTCCTCGCTGCCATGCGAATGGGACTCCCACCCCCTGAGACGCTCATCCCGGCAAGTGTATTGACTGAATTTCTTTCAGCGGCGAAGATTATCCGCCCATCTCTCCGTGGGAGAAGGGTAATAGGTGGAGTCCCCTTAATCGAGCCGGTACGCCTTTTCCTGGAAGCCTCGCGCAAAGACGCGCGAAGATAAATTGTTCAATGCATGGCTGGAGAGCAACAACTTCAACGAACTGCGCCAGATTCCCAGTCTTGTTTGTGAAGGCGAATGGGATAATCAGCCTCTGGCAACTCGCGAATTTCTGCTCAACTTGCTGGAAGCGGTCCCCGATAACAAATGGTGGAGTCTCCCAGTATTTATCCGCGCCATCAAGGAGAAATATCCCGATTTCCAACGCCCGGCTGGGGATTACGATTCCTGGTTCATCAAGCGCATCGCCGACGGTGTATATCTCCGTGGGTTTGATCTCCTGGGATGAAGTAGACGGCGCATTAATCCGCTACTTGATCACCGGTCCCCTCTATTGGTTGGGGCAGGTGGAACTGGCAACTCCAGCAGGCAGCGAAATTGTTAGCGCTTTCCGCTCCGTGAATATCAAGCCTCGAATAGCGAATAACGAGAGTGGCAAGCTTCATGTTTCCTCCCAGGGAAAAATCGTCATCCCGAGGCTGTTCCCACGCGCAACCAGATACCAGATTGCCCGCTTCTGCGGATGGGATGAAGAAAAGCCGGAAGAGTACCGTTACCATGTTACAACCGGTTCTTTGAAAAAAGCCGGAGAGCAGGGACTGAAGGTCAATCAACTATTAAACCTGCTGGCGAAGAACGCCGCTGCGGAAATCCCTCCTGCTTTTAGCAAGGCGCTCAAACGCTGGGAGCTTAACGGCACCGAAGCACGGGTGGAAGTCCAGGCTGTCTTAAGGGTCAGCCGACCGGATGTTCTGGAAGAGTTACGCAAATCGAAAGCGGGACGTTACTTGGGTGAAAGTCTCGGACCAGTAACGGTCATCGTCAAGCCAGGGGCGCAATCCAAAGTGCTGGCAGCGTTGGCTGAGTTGGGGTTGTTAGCGGAGGATATCGAAGAAGGATAATTGAATGTTCGTTCTGGATATATCCACCGGTTTGTTGCGAAAATGCGGATTAATTATTCGGTGGACATATGATCGGATTATCTACACCAGGTTGGGACAGGTGAGAACTCCTTTGGGGCGCCGTTGTTTGCGTCCAATAACGATGGAGGCTGGATTGGCGTATTCGTGATAAACACCGACATTGAAGATACTGAACATCCGGTTATGAATCACTGGGGAATTTTGGCGGCATTGTCCACAAGGTCGTCTAAATGAACGGACTCTTAGGGGTCAGGAACAGGTCAAACCAGTATATCGGTTTGGTAATTCTGAAATCTTCTATTTGGCATGACAAAAAAGGTATTCGTAAAAACAGTGAATTCACGTCGATTTCCGCTCATTTTGCGTCACGTTTATGTTTTTTCTGTACAGGTGGGTTATAATTTCGACGCGAAACGACTTGCCAGGTTACTATATCCCACTTAAAATTGCGAAAACGCGTGTTAATTTGAAATGATAAGAGTAACTGATTATTCAAGGTATTTTCTTTGGACTGAAATTACATTGTCTAGTGGCAAGGTGTTGGCGTGATTTTCGGAATTGGAACAGATATTATTAGGGTGGAAAGGGTGGAGAAGCTGATTGCGGAGGGGAAGCCTTATCTGGAAACTATATTTACTGAAAAAGAGATGGATTATTGTGAAACCAGAGCCAGAAAATCTGAACATTATGCTGCACGGTATGCCGCTAAAGAGGCTCTTCTGAAAGCACTTGGCAGCGGAAGGCGTGACGGCCTTGCCTATTCTGACATTGAAATTGTCAACGACGAACTGGGTAAACCTCAAGTTCTTCTGCATGGTGAAGTAAGAACTCGTTTTGACAGTCATCAGATCAAGCAAACATCAATATCCTTATCTCATATCGAAGAAATTGCGATTGCCGTTGTAATCCTGGAAAAATAAGAGGAAAACCAACTTATGTCGAATATTGGATCCTATGAGGAAAGACTTAAGAATTTTGATTGGTCAATTTCAGAGAAAGAACTTGCCTACAAAGCAGGTGATGTAATCAATATTGGTTGGTATTGCTCGGACCGCGTCTGCGGGATGGGCAAAGGGGAGAAACTGGCGCTCCTGTGGGAAAATGCTGTGGGAGAAGAAAAGCGCTACACTTTAATGATATCAAGGCATACAGCAACACGATTGGCGCCTTTCTCCGGAACCTGGGCTTGAAAAACGAGGACCGTGTATGCCTTTTTATGGATCGCATTCCTGAATTGTATATCGGCTTGGTTGGTATCTCTGAAAATTGGGGCGATTGCACAACCTCTGTTTTCAGCATTTGGCGATGAATCCCTTTTTGTACGTTTGGATAATGCCGGTACGTCTGCCATCATTACCCAAAGGAAACATGTATCCAAAGTCCGTAAGATCATTGACCGGTTGCCGAACTTGAAATACATCATTATCGTTGATCATGATGGTAAAAGAGATCTAAAAGAAAGAGAAATTGCTTTTTCAATGGAAGCAAAAAAAGTAGAAAAACTGGAAATCTTCCCAACAAAAGCCGAATCTCCTTCCTTATTGCATTACACTTCAGGGACAACGGGTCTACCCAAAGGTGTACAACATGTTCATTACTCCCTTATTTCCCAATATCTGACTGCAAAATGGGTGCTGGATATCACCGATGATGACATTTATTGGTGTACTGCGGATCCAGGATGGGTTACCGGGACCTCTTACGGTATTATTGCACCTTGGGCATTGGGAGTAACCCAATGTGTCCTTGATTCCGGATTTTCAGCTGAAGCCTGGTATCGCTTCATTCAAAAGTATCGGGTCACTGTTTGGTATTCAGCACCGACTGCGATCCGCTCTTTGATGAAAGCTGGCGATGAGATAGTTACGCAATTTGATTTATCCTGTTTGCGCCATTTGATCAGCGTCGGTGAACCTCTAAACCCGGAAGCAGTTGTCTGGTCTGAAAAAGGTGTTTGGACTTGCCTTTCATGATTCATATTGGCAAACTGAAACCGGTTCGATTATGATTACCAATTTCCCAGGGATGAAGATCAAACCTGGTTCGATGGGAAAACCATTTCCAGGAATTATTGGCACAGTGGTAAATCCACAAACCTACGAGCCAGTGAATGAACCGGGAGGAATAGGCCTGATTGCTTTTCGCCCTGGCTGGCCTGCCATGATGAGAGCTTATTGGAGGAATGAGGAGACCTACAAAGGCAAATTCAAGAACGGTTGGTACCTGCCCGGAGACCGGGCTTGGATCGATGGCGAGGGCTATTTCTGGTTCGTCGGGCGGGATGATGATATTATCAATACCGCCGGACATCTTGTCAGTCCGTTTGAAGTTGAATCGGCGTTACTGGAACATCCTGCGGTTGCAGAATCAGCGGTGGTTTCCAAACCAGATGAAATTAACATGGAGGTTGTCAAAGCCTTTGTCACCTTGAAGCCGGGTTGTTCTGTCACCGATGAACTGGAATTGGATATCATGAACTTCATCCGTAAAAAACTTTCCTCCCTGGCAATGCCACAAGAGATAGAGTATGTTGATGCGCTCCCAAGAACTCGTAGCGGGAAGATTATGCGTCGCTTGCTTCATGCAAAAGAATGGGGCGAGGACATTGGTGACACCTCAACCCTCGAAAACGATTAGGTTAACCAGGTTAAACTGGCTGTGCAGGAGGATGTGATGCCCCTTGGATTTTCCTCCGATAAATGAAAAGGAGAGTAATAATGGACGAGTTGAAAGATGCTATTCTGGAATATGTGATCGAGGAGTATGCAGATGAAGATGATAAAATAACCTTCGATACCCCATTGATTTCAAGCGGTCTGGTGGATTCATTTTCCATGGTATCGCTGAAACGCTTCCTGGAGGTAAGATATAAGATATCCATCCCGGATGAAGATGCCTCACCAGAAGCTTTTGATAGTGTAAATAAAATTGCCGATCTGGTACGGCGATTCACATCCTGATCCTCAACCTATAAATATTCTTGAATAACAGTTTCATAAAGCGATCGTTCTGCATGCTGTTCAGTGGAATAAGCGACAGAAGGAGAAAGCAATGAGTTACAGTGAACGCATGCGTGGCGTATATCAACTGCAATTAAATGATATTCGAGAGGCCGGTCTGTTCAAACAAGAACGATTTATCCATTCCCCACAGGCTGCAGATATTGATGTTGAATTCCCGGCAGGGCAAATATCCAAAAAGGTAATCAATGTATGTGCCAACAATTACCTGGGGCTCTCCAGCCACCCGGAAGTAGTCAAAGCAGCCCACGAGGGGTTGGATAAGCGCGGATATGGCATGTCTTCGGTGCGTTTCATCTGTGGCACACAGGATATCCATCGGGAACTTGAAAAGGTGGTCACTGAATTCTTAGGCACTGAGGATACGATCCTATTTCCATCCTGCATGGACGCCAACGCTGGAGTATTTGAAGCAATCCTGACCAAGGACGATATCATGATCTCCGATCGGTTGGTGCATGCTTCCATCGTCGATGGGATGCGCCTGTGCAGCGCCGAGCACGATACCTATAAACACGGAGACATGGATCATCTTGAAAAGAAGCTTCAGCAGTTTCAAGATAAACGCCTGCGCGTGATCATTAATGATGGTGTTTATTCCATGGATGGTGACACCGCCAAGCTCGATGAGATCGTTCGGCTTGCGGAAGCCTATGATGCATTGGTGTTCGTGGACGAATTCGCATGCATCCGGTTTCATCGGTAAAACCGGTCGTGGAACGCATGAAAAATGCGGTGTCGTCGGAAAGATGGACATCATCACGACTACCTTTGGGAAGGCTCTCGGAGGTGCTTCGGGTGGTTGTGTTTCCGGGCGGAGTGAGATCGTTGAAATGTGCCGGCAGAGAGCCCGTCCCTATCTATTCTCCAACGCCATGGCGCCCGTGATTATTTCCGGTGTGCTGAAAGCCTTTGAAATCTTGAAGCGAAACACGGAATTGCGTGACAAACTGGAAGAGAATGCCCGCTACTGGCGGAAGGGTCTCACCGAAGCCGGATTTATTCTGAAGAAAGGGGATACGCCGATTGTACCGGTGATGCTTTTCAATGCCAAACTTTGCGCAGGATTTCTCTCGGGATTTGTATGGAGGAGGGTATTTATGCCATCGGATTCTTCTTCCCTGTGGTTGCCCAAGGGACAGGCTCGAATTCGAACGCAACTTTCTGCCGGTCATGAAAAACACCACCTCGACAAAGCTCTTGAGGCGTTTATCAAGATCGGGAAGAAATATAAGATCCTCGGTAAAACTGAATCAGAGATAATCGAGATTTATGGGATGTAAAATATATAAATTATTGAAAATAATTTATGGGCATCTCCTAATCTCAAGGAGATGCCCTTCTTTGGCAGGGTGTGATTATTTGCGAATTGAGGTGAAGGATGTCAATAAAATTGGATTGGTTACAGGACGAAATCCAATATCCTGTCAGTAAAATTTGGTGATCCTGCTACTTCGCGTGTTGCTGCCAACATTATCACCGGTATTGGTTTCCTGGGTGCAGGGGTCATTTTGTTTGCGGAAGGCAAACTCAAAGGTCTTACCACAGCCTCGTCCATATGGGTGGCAGCTGCCCTGGGGATGGCCGTTGGGATCGGCGAATATGTCCTGGCAATTACGTCATTGATCATCGTTATCATCGTCCTGGCTTTCTTTGCCCGTTTAGATCAGATGGTGGACCGTTATGGCCGGGAAACGCGTACCTACGAAATTGTCTACTCGACACGCGATGAAAAGTACAAGGAGTTGGAAACCCTGTTCGATGAGTGCCGGACGCGAGCCCGGAACCGTAAGCGCATGAAACGGAATGGGGATATGGTCAGTGTTTGGGAGCTCGAAGGCCGCGTCCGTGATCATTTCTGCCTGTCCGAGAAATTGCTTGCGGATAAAGAGATCAAGGAATTAAAGTATTAGGAGAGTAAAAGGCAGACGCAGGGTCCGCCTTTTTTCTCATATCCGTGTCCTTAGTAATATCTCCGTCCAGGCGCGGGAATATTCACCCCCCGAACCATCATCAGCCATATCCCACCAGGCTGAGAGCAGGCTGTGGCAAACAGTCCACGCCCATAGCTGCTGACGGTCGAATCCCAGCCGTTCAGCTAGGATGGCGATCCGCCGCTGTGTCCGCCGAATAGCTTCCGCCTCATCCGGGACTTTTCCCCATGGATTGAGCAGCAGTGGCCCAACCTCGTACTCTGCCGGTCCGGTCACGCCTTTCGGATCAATCACCAACCAGCCGCGTTCGGATAAGAGAATATTGAAATGCTGAAAGTCGCCGTGCAGCAGCACTTGTGTATGGTCTTCAGCGAACAACTCACGAATCAACCCCTCGACAAACTCGACTGTCTTCTCCGGGAAAGGACCCGTCCCACCACTGAATCGTGGACGCAGGTTCTTCAATTCAGCGAACCATTCGCGCACGGATAGAAATCCATCCCCTTTAGGGACTGGGTGCTGGATGGCCTTAATTACGTCCACGGCAATTTCGGTGGCGAGGTCGTCATCCTCGAGCGTGGCCAGCATCGTCCCGGGCTGGAGGCGCTCCAGCAGGAGCAACCCCTTATCAGCATCTGCTTCCAGAAGGTGGCAGGCGCCCTGTCCGGCGTAGAAACGCAGGGTTTTGATCTCGCTGCTCAACTCGCGATTGGGCACACCGAGTTTGAGTACGGCGGGCGTGCCATCAGCCTTTGTGACAGCGCAGACGTAATTGTAAGAAAGCAGAAACGGTTCCCCAAGCGTCAGGTTCCAACGACGCGGAGCTTCAGCGATGAGATTGGGGAGGTTCAGTATCCATATTTCCCCTTGCGGGGCGAAGGATTGGGTTACGTTCTTGACAAAAACGGGAGGAAGGTTGAGGTTCACGAGACTATTTTCTTGCCGTAGGTTTCAATGTGGACGCGGCTAGCATCATACTGAGTCCGCGCTGGTTTCATTTCCGCTGGGTAGCCAACAAAGAGCAACCCCAATGGCGTGACGTGCTTCGGAAGGTTGATTATCTCTCGCACCACGCGGACAAACTCCGCCACCGGGTGGATTCCAATCCAGACTGTGCCTAATCCTAGCCCTGCGGCTGCGATGAGAATATTCTCACCAGCCAGGCTGCAATCCTGTACCCAGAAAAGCCGTGCGGCGGGATTGGCCGAAAGAGATGGGTTGCCGCACACGACGATGGCTGCTGGAGCGTTGCGGTTGCCAAAAATGAGACGTTTGCGGAGTTGGGTCAGTTTTTCTGGATCGGTGACAACCACGAACTCCCACGGCTTGCAATTCATCGCCGAAGGTGCCGACATGGCAGCCTTTAACAGCAAATTGAGTAATTCTGGCTCCACCGCCTGATCGGTGTATTTTCGGATGGATCGACGGTGGAAGATGATTTCAAGTATGGGATTCATGTTTATCCGTGGGGAATGAATTAAAGATGGGGAAGAGACGATGGACATTCGACCAATGTCAATCGTCAGATTGCATTGATCTATCCGGGGAATAACTTCTCATACACCTCGGGACAATATTTCTCCAGCATCTCGGATGTGAGTCCGTTCTCCTTGCAGATGGCCGCATACAGGTCTGCGGATGGGCGTTTGGTACGCTGCTGGGTCTCGATGTCTATGCCCCACAAGCCGAATCGCTGAGTCCAACCACGCTCCCATTCGAAGTTGTCCACCAGTGACCAGTGGAAGTAGCCGCGGACCGGCCAATTGAAATTGACCGCCCGCCACATGGCGTGAACGTGCTGGGCGAGGTAGCGCGGGCGGATGCGGTCGGTGATGTCTTCAATGCCATTCTCGGTGACGAGGATAGGCAGGTTTGGATAGGTCTTGACGACCCACTTGAATGCCGAGAAAAAGCCCTCCGGGGTGTTGGAGTTCATCCCAGCGTCTGCCAGGTCGGTAGCCTTTGGGGAAGAACGAGCGTGAGAACAATTCGTTACTCTTTCGCAGATCGAAAGCCACCGTATCCACCGAATAATAGTTCAGGCCGAAATAATCCTGCGTCCCTTTGGCTTCCGGGACAGGTATCTTGCCCAATGGTGATTTCAGCACACCGGTCGATATTGCTGACGGGAAGGCCATATTTATGACCTCGAACTTGATGTTCCGCATCAACCGGTCGAGTGGAGACCATGGCTGAGCCGGTTCCTGCGGACGGAAGTGCAGGGCGTAGCCAACACGTGCCTCGGGCTGGAGTTCGTGGATGGCACGATATGCAGCAGCATGGGCACGCACCATATTCGCTTCCACTCGGATACCCAGTTTCAGGGCTGATTTACCAGGAGGGAATTTGCCGCGGACATAACCTTCGATCATGTAGACGTTTGGCTCGTTGATGGTACACCACAGTGAGCAGTACTCTTTCAGCGCTTCCACTACTTTACGGGTGAACTTCTCAAACAGAGGCACGACCGCATCGGTTTCCCAACCTCCCAACTCCCCCAGCCAGAGGGGATCGGTGAAATGGTGCAGAGTGACCATGGGCGTGATGTTCCGATCGCGCAGGCCGCGCAGCATATTGCGATAACGCTCCAGGGCGTCTTCGTCCCAGCTGTCGGGGGTGGGCTGGATGCGGCTCCACTCCACCGAGAGCCGGTGGGCATTTTGACCCGCATCAGCGGCGCGGTCGAAGTCTTCTTTCCAGCGACCTCCCCACCAGTCGCTGGCTAACCCGGACTTGTGGGCAGTATGTCCATCCTGCTCCCACTTGTACCAGTTGTTGTTGGTGTTGCCACCTTCCACCTGGTGTGAGGCAGGTGGCTGTTCCCCACAGGAAGCCTTTGGGGAAATGGAATGAACCTGATGGCATGGTTATCTCCTCGATAACTTTATAGGGGTACGATGGCTCTTTCTATTACGATTTATGACGTGCAAGGTATGCCAGGTACAGGGCTACGGACCCTGCCGCTGCGGCATTCAACGATTCGATCTGTCCCTGCATCGGGAGACGAAGCAGGAAATCACAGGATTGGCGGACCAGCGGACGGATGCCTTCCCCTTCGCTGCCCACCACCACCGCCAGAGCGCCTTCAAGCCGGACCTCAGCCAAGTCTTTGCACTCCGGGCTTTCGTCCAGGCCGACGACCCACGCGTTGGCTTCTTTCAGCTCAACGATGGCCTGGGCCAGGTTGGCCTGCACCACCAGCATGTGTTCGGTGGCTCCTGCAGAAGCAGAGACGACTGCCGGAGTAATCGCTGCTGCCCGGTGGGTCGGGATGAGCACACCATGCACCCCGACCGCTTCCGCTGTGCGGATGATGGTGCCCAGGTTCTGCGGGTTTTGCAGAGTGTCGAGGATCAGCACAAAGAGCGGTTCGCTGCGCGTTTTAGCATTTTCGAGGATGTCTTCCAGCTCCACATAGGGATAAGCGCTGACCTCCAGCGCCATGCCTTGATGGCTTTCGCTGAGTTTGTCCAGCCGGGAGCGTGGCACGCGTTCCAACGGGATGTTGCGTTTGGCTGCGAGATCCGTAATCTCAGTCAGGCGGCCCTTATCCTGAACACCTTCAGCGATTAGCAGGCGAAAGACGTCTCGCCGTCTTGCGCGCAGTGTCTCGTAGATCGGATTACGTCCATAGATGAATTCTTTCATTTGATATATTTTAACACGACGAGACACACAATTGTGGTTTCCGGTCATTGAACTCGGATGCAGGGAAGGGTTTCTTCGGAGTTCTCATTCCGACCATTTTACAGCAAATCGCCTTCACAGAATCTCCGCATTGCCTTCACACTCAGTTCACAACCGGCTCTTATACTTTGGTCATATCAATAAAGGAGTATGACTATGTACAAACACATTGTTTTCCGTATCATCGCAGGATTGGTTCTATTGGCTGCCATCGCAGGAGTGGGTTTCTTCGCCTACCAGGCTGGCGTAGCCCATGGCGTCGCCGCGAATATCCAACTACCGAACCCCGAAAGTGGTATGCGGTTCTACCCGCACTTTGGGATGCATCCCTTCATGGGATTAGGAATCTTCGGCGTGCTGTTTTGCTTGTTCCTTTTATTCCTGGCTTTTGGCGCGATGCGCCGCATGATCTGGGGACCGCGCTGGGGTATGCGGCACATGGGCCATGGTCCCATGGAGCATGGTCCATGGAACGAAGGTGTCCCGCCCATGTTTGCTGAAATGCACCGCCGGGCACACGCAGCTCCCGAGTTGGACAACCCTCCTGAAGGGAACCAGAAATAACGATCCATTTGGGTGGACAGGGCAACCTGTCCACCCAATCCTTAATAATGGACAATATGAATTCTCACGAATTATCCCGTAGAAGAAAAAACGATTTTATCTGCCTGGATACCCGACGATGTAACGCCTGCTGGGATTGCATCGAAGCCTGCCCGAAGCAGGTGCTTGGCAAAATTGACATGATATGGCATCGCCATGTGATCATTCGGAACATGGAAGCCTGCAACGGATGCAAGAAGTGCGTGCGCGCCTGTAAGAGCGGGGCTATCGAGTATATCTATGTGCCAAAGTCGCAGACTGCCAGGACCGTGTGCGAGAAGCCAGTGTCTGACAATGGACTGTCGGCGTATAATAAGTCCAGGTGAAAACCATCCTGGTTGTGGACGATGAACCCAAGATTGTTAAACTGGTGCGCGATTACCTTGAACGCGCTGGGTTTGGCGTGCGTGTAGCTGTGGATGGGAAGTCTGCGCTGTTGCTGGTACGCACAGAAAAACCGGATATGGTCATCCTTGACCTTGGCCTGCCGCAAATGGATGGACTGGATGTGACGCGCGAACTGCGCAAACATCTCAAATGTGCCCGTCATCATGCTGACAGGGCGCTCGGAAGAGTCCGATAAGCTCATCGGGCTGGAATTGGGCGCTGACGACTATATTACCAAGCCATTCAGCCCCAAAGAACTGGTGGCGCGGGTGCGTGCCGTCTTCCGCCGCATGGAAAATTATTCGAGTGACAACCAGGAAATCCTGCGGATTGCCGACCTGACCCTCGATGTACCGCGGATGCGCGTCACGGCAGAGGACCGCCAGATAGAAGAACTAACCCCCACTGAGTTCTCCCTGCTGGCTGAGATGGCGCGCTATCCAGGGCGGGTGTTCACCCGGACCCAACTGCTGAATGCTGTGCATGGTGTGGCTTTTGAGTCATATGAACGCGCCATTGACGCGCATATTAAAAACATCCGCCATAAAATTGAGCCTAATCCACCCGAACCACGCTATCTTCTGACGGTCTACGGTGTGGGTTACAAATTCATCGACCGATGAAAACCTACCGTTCCTCACGCTTGTCCCGCCGACGCCCGCATTGGTGGCCGGAGAATGAACCCTGGCCACCCGTCCGCAGAATGCGCCATCACTCGGTCTCCCGCCGGATAGGTTGCCTATTTAGTTTGTTCAACTTGTTCAGCCTGGCGCTGCTGGCGGGTGTGATCCTGCTCGTCTCCCGCTGGCTGGGCTTGGTGAATTTTCCGTTTAACCCCGGCCATTGGCTGATTCCCATCGAAGTAGGCGCCTTCTTATTTGTCGTGCTTGTCATTGGGTTGGGTGGGTTAGGCATGCGGCGGCTGGTCGTCCCGCTGGACGACCTGCTCAAAGCCGCCGAACGGGTGGGGCAGGGGGATTACTCGGTGCGGGTGCCGGAGAAGGGTCCACGCGAAGTGCGTTCGCTGGCGCGCGCTTTCAATACCATGGCGTCCCGCCTGCACATCACGGACGAACAGCGCCGGGAACTGCTGGCCGACGTGACCCACGAACTACGCACCCCGCTGACGGTTGTACAGGGCAACCTGGAAGGCATGCTGGACGGCGTTTATCCGGCTGACGAAGCCAACCTGCGTTCGTTACTGGAAGAGACGAACATCCTGGCACGGCTGGTGGAAGACCTGCGGACGCTGGCGCTGGCCGAGAGTGGCACACTCCAGTTGAAGAAAGAGCCGACCGACCTTTCCATGTTGATCCATGATACGCTGGTGGCTTTCCAAGCCAAGGCGGACACAGCGGGTGTCTCGTTGACCGTTGAAACTGCAGACGACCTGCCCTGGCTGGAGCTCGACCCCGGGCGCATCCGCCAGGTGCTTTCGAACCTGGTGGCGAATGCCCTGCGCTATACTCCATCGGACGGGACGATCTGCGTCCACTACCAGCAGGCGGAAGAGCAGGCCCAACTTGGATGTGCAGGACAGCGGCCCCGGCATCCCGCCGGACGAACTGCCGCACGTCTTCGAGCGCTTTTACAAATCAACCGACTCAGGCGGAATGGGGCTGGGGCTGGCGATTGCCCGTCACCTGGTCGAAGCCCATGGCGGGACGATCATCGCCGAAAGCGCTCCCGGCGCAGGGACGACCATGCGGATTACTTTACCGCTGGGAGAATAGAGAAACGAAAACTTCCGGGATGATAATCCCGGAAGTTTTATTATTGCTCTGAAAAGAGTGGGTACATCAAGTACATCCTCTACGTTTTACCAATGCCAGGTCGTGCCATCCTTACTATCTTCGATAGCCACTCCCAGTTCCTTGAGCCGGTCACGGATCAGGTCCGACATGGCCCAGTTCTTCTGCTTGCGCATCTCGGCCCGGACCTCCACCAGCAGGGCGATGAACTTGTCAGCGTCGCCGCCAGAGGCTTTCTTTTCGCTCAGGCGCAAGCCCGAGCACACCCGTCAGCGTGCGCAGGGTATCCTGGGCAGGTTTGAGTTCGGCGTCGGTAGGCGCCCGCGTCACGGGCGGTATTGACGGTGCGGACCAGTTCGAAGAGCGCCGCCAGCCCACCGGAAGAGTTGAAGTCATCGTCCATGGCCTCGACGAAGGTCTGCTGGGTCGTCTCAGTCTGCTTGTCCAGTGCAGCGCGCACATCCGCGGAAGCGCCGGTGGCATCCGGATGGAGCCGGTTTAAGGGCAGACCGCAGCCGGTCCAGGCCGCGTTCGGCTGCGTCCACGATGTCATCTGAATAAGAGAGCGGGGCGCGGTAGGAGCCGTTCAGGATCATCATGCGCAGGGCATCCGCCTCATGCTTCGAAAGGAATTCGTCAATCGTCACCAGGTTGCCGAGCGACTTGGACATCTTCTCGCCCTGCAACTGCAGCATGCCGTTGTGCATCCAGTAGCGGGCGAATGGTTTGCCGGTGAAGCATTCGGTCTGGGCGATCTCGTTCTCGTGGTGCGGGAAGACCAGGTCGTTGCCGCCGCCGTGGATATCAATCTGCTCGCCCAGGTGGCTCAGGTTCATGGCCGAGCACTCGATATGCCAGCCGGGGCGACCCTTACCCCACGGGCTGTCCCAGGCTGGTTCGCCGGGCTTGGAGGCTTTCCAGAGGGCGAAATCCATCGGGTGTTCCTTCTCTTCGCCAACTTCGATGCGCGCGCCGGCCTGCATGTCTTCAATTTTTCTTCCTGATAGCTTGCCATAATCCGGGTCTTTCGTGACGCGAAAGTAAACGTCGCCGTTTTTGGCAGGATAGGCAAAGCCTTTCTCGATCAGCCCTTTGATCATGCGGATGATCTGGGGCATCTCCTGCGTGGCGCGCGGGTTGACAGCGGCAGGCAAGATATTTAGGACTTCAATCTGGCGGCGGAACTCCTGGATGTACTTTTCAGCCAGTTCGGAGGCATCCACTCCCAGGGATTTGGCGCGGTTGATGATTTTGTCGTCCACATCGGTGTAATTGATCACCTGGCGCACCTCGTAGCCGCGATAGGTCAGGTAGCGACGGACAATGTCAAATACCAAGGGCAAACATGGCATGACCGATGTGTGCGTCGGAATAGACGGTTACACCGCAGACGTACATTTTGACCAGTCCGGCTCAAGGGTCTGGAATTCTTCCTTCTTGCGGGTGAGAGTGTTGTAGACGCGCAGCATGTAAATCTCCTGATGATATTTCTGAGCTATTATAAACTACTGATACCACTGGAAAAGACGATGGAAATATCCAAATTCACACATCGATGGATAATAAAAGCGCGGCCTGCAGCCGCGCCTTGAGAGGTGTATAATTTGGAATACTACTCTTTTCCCTCAGGTCGGGCAAAGATCATCCGTCCGGCGGCGGTCTGCAGGACTTTGGTCACGGTGACGGTGATTTCCTTATTTAGATATTTATTGCCGTTTTCCACCACCACCATCGTGCCGTCTTCCATGTAACCGACGCCCTGGTTGACTTCCTTGCCTTCCTGGATGACGTTGACCGACATCAATTCACCAGGCAAAACAACCGACTTGACCGCATTTGCCAATTCGTTGATGTTCAGGATGAGCACTCCCTGCAATTCAGCGATACGGTTCAGGTTGAAATCATTGGTCAGGATGGGACACTTCATTTGCCGGGCGAGGATGACCAGTTTATCGTCCACTTCCCGAACCCCTTCCACATCCACGTCGCTGATACGGACGACCACCGCCGATGCTTTCTGCAATTCCGCCAGCACTTCCATGCCTCGCCGCCCTCGTCTGCCGGCGCAGACTATCCGGTGAGTCGGCGATGTATTGGAGTTCGTTCAGTACAAAGCGCGGGATCAGTAAAGTGCCGGGCAGGAATCCCGTCTTGGCGATATCTGCGACGCGCCCATCGATGATGACACTGGTATCCAGCAGGATGGTCCGATTTGTCAGGAACTCCGCCACCGCTGAGGCCTTCCTCCCGGCGGGAGGTTAACCCGCTCAAGATATTAGCGATATCTGCCTGGCGAGTGGTAAAAACCGCTACGCCGAAGTAACCGAAGAGTACCACTCCAACCAAAGGCATGATTTTCCCAAGAGGGGCGGGCAGCAGGGATAGCGGGAAAGCCAACAAGGCTGCAGTGAGCAGGCCGATTGACAACCCGATCAGGGCCGAGAACAGAGTCTCTGCAGCCAGGCGGCCTAAAACGGCTCGTAAAGCCCGGATGGGGCGGGTGGTAATGTAAGGCGTCAGGATGAGGCCAAGCAGGGCGCCGATCAAGGTAAATGTGATCGTATAGAAAAGCTGCTGTTCGGGGTTGTAAACTGACAACCCGTTCCCAACGTAAACCCCCACAATTGCGAAAACTGCCATGCCAATAATTCGAACAATAAAGTCAGCGCTCATAATAGATAACTCCTCTCAAATAAATCAAATAATAAATTCAATGGATAATAGCACGGCTGACACTACCCGTCAATTGGTGGAAAAGTTGG